>CALEKY010000094.1 GCA_937902995.1 uncultured Sinobacteraceae bacterium | reverse complement strand
TCACCGGCACGCTTCGCTCTGCCTGCCTCTCCCTCGAGGGGAGAGGCGGTCATGCGTGCACACGCGCGCCCTTCCTTCAGCCTTCAGCCTTCAGCCTTCAGCCTTGAGCTAACAGGCGCGCACTGTCGCGCCATTTGCTACAGCCTCCAGCCTCCAGCCTACAGCCTTGCGACGCGCAGGGCGCGGAGCACGACCCATGGCTGATCTTCTTCGCACCGGTCTTTCCGGCTTGCTCGCTTTCCGGCGGGCGCTCGATACGACCAGTCACAACATTGCCAACGTCACGACCGAGGGCTACAGCCGGCAGCGCGTAGAAATCGGCACACGTCCCGCGACGCCGCTCAGCAACGGCTGGGTGGGCAATGGCGCGGTCGTACAGACCGTGCGGCGCGTGTACGACGATTTCGTCTCCATGCAGGTGCGTACGACTGCGAGCAGCTATTCGCGGCTCGATGAGTTCGCACGCAATGCCGAGCGCATCAACAACATGTTCGCCGACACCGAAACGGGGCTCACGGCATCGTTGCAGAAGCTCGTGAACGCGTTCCAGGGGGTGGCAAACGCGCCGACTTCGATTCCGGCGCGGCAGGTGCTGTTGAGCGAGGCGAATGCGCTCGTGGCGCAGCTCGACTACTACGACAGCCGGCTCGCCGACATGGATCGCGAGGTGAACGCGCGCTTGCGCGGCGAGGTAGCGGAGATCAATGCGCTCGCTCAGAACATCGCGAGGTTGAACGAAGAGATTTGGACCGGCACTGCGCGCACGGGCCAACCGCCGAACGATCTGCTCGATCAACGGGACCGGTTGCTCGATCAGCTGGCCGAGAAAGTGTCGATCAGCGTCGTGATGCAGGACGGCGGCATGGCGAACGTCTTCATCGGCAACGGCCAGCCGCTCGTGCTCGGCACGTCGGCGAGCGAGCTCGCGGCCGTGGAGGATGCCTTCGATTCGACGCGCGTCAACATCGCCTTGCGCACGGGCGGGGGCATGATCGACATCACGCGCAACATCAGCGGCGGCGTGTTGGGTGGCGTGCTCGATTTCAGACGCGAAATGCTCGATCCCGCCCACAATGCCTTGGGTCGCTTCAGCATCGCCTTGACGGAGATCGTGAACTCGCAGCACCGCGCGGGTATCGACCTGACGGGTGCGCTCGGCGGCGACTTGTTCGGTACGAGCGGCGTCGAAGTATTGCAACGCGCCGGGAACACCGGAACAGGCTCGGTCTCGGTCACGCGCGCCGACGTGAGTGCCATGACCGAGCGCGATTACGTGCTCGCGCTCACCGCCAATGGATGGGAACTGCGCGATGCAGACACGGGTGCGAGCGTGCCCATGACGGGCACCGGCACGGCTGGCGATCCTTTCGTCGTGGAAGGTCTCGAAATCGTCGTCGGCGGCGCCCATGCGGTCGGCGATCAATTCATGATCCGTCCGACCCGTACGGCCGCTGACGGACTGAGCGTGCTCATCAGCGATCCGTCGCGCATTGCCGCAGCGGCGCCTATTCGCACGGCTGCCGCTGCCAGCAACACGGGCAATGCAACGATTTCAGCGGGCGAGGTGATCGACAGCACGAACCCCAATCTGCGTGCGCCGGTCACGATCCAATTCCTGACGCCCACCACGTACTCGATCAACGGCGCCGGTACCTATACGTACACGAGCGGTTCCGACATCGAAGTGAACGGTTGGCGTGTCCAGATCTCGGGTACGCCCAATGCTGGCGACGAATTCACAGTGAGCGACAACACCGGCGGTGCGGGCGACAACCGCAATGCCTTGCAGCTTGCAGCCGTGCTGCAGCGGCCTGTGTTGAACAACGGCACGACCTCGCTTTCGGCCGGCATCGGCGAATTCGTGGCCGGCATCGGCGTTGCGACGCGCCAGGCGCAGGTGAACCGCGACGCGCAGCAAGTCGTGTACAGCGACAATCTCGCAACGCTCTCGAGTATTTCCGGTGTCAATTTGGACGAGGAGGCAGCGAACCTGATCAAGTATCAGCAGGCATATCAGGCTGCGGCGCAGCTCATTCGAGTCGCCGACACGTTGTTCCAGACGTTGTTGGGAGCGACTCAAAGATAGGCTGCAGGCTGTGGACCGTAGGCTGTAGGTAGAGTGCGCGTTCGCGCGCTTGCCACAGCCCCATGCCCCGAGCCCCAAGCCCTCTTCAGAACCTCGAAGCTTCGCCGATACGTTTCTAACGCTTGCAAACAAACGATCAGGATCTAGCCGCCGCTTAGTGTCGAGGGCATTCACGTCATGCGCATATCAACGCCTCTCCTGCACTATCGTGCGCTGCAGTCGATGCTCGTGCAGCAGCAGCAGCTTTCCAAAACGCAGCAGCAGATTGCACTGGGTCGGCGCGTCAATACGCCTGCAGACGATCCGGTGGCGTCGGTGCACATCCTGGAGATGCAGCGGGCGCTGCGGGAGGCCGAACAATTCGGTACGAACGCCGATATGGCGTACAACCGATTGACGCTCGAAGAGCAGGCTTTGCAAGACATCGGCACCCTGTTACAGAACGTGAGCGAACGTGCGATCCAAGGCAACAACGCGACCGTCGACGCAGGCAGCCGAAAACTGATTGCAACCGAACTGCGCGAACGCCTGAAGGCGCTCATGGATATCGCAAACCGTCGCGATGCGAATGGCGAGTACCTGTTCTCGGGCTACTCGACGACGACTCAACCGTTTGCGGCCACGGGCGCCGGGATCAGTTACTTCGGCGATCAAAACTCGCGTGAGCTGCAAATCGGGCCCGATCAGCGCGTAGCGGACAGTCATTCCGGATACCGAGTATTCGTCGCCGTTCCCGAGGGTAACGGCGTGTTCGCGGTTTCCGCGGGCGCCAACAATGCGGGTTCGGGCACCGTCGGTGCGGGAACCGTGATCGATCGGTCGCAATGGGTGCCGGACGATTACACGATCACATTCATCGACGACGAGGGCGCTTACGAGATCACGGACAGTCTCGGCAATGTCGTAGCCACAGGCACATATACGCGCGACAGCGCCATCGTTTTCAACGGCGTCAGCATCAACTTGAGCGGCATGCCCGCGGCGAACGACACATTCTCGGTGTCGGCGAGCGCGACGGAAGACGTGTTCACGACCTTGAACAAGCTCATTGCGGCGCTCGAGTCGGAGCCGACCACGGAAGCCGAGCGCGCACAATTCCACAGCGCGATGGCCAGCGCGATTCAGCAGCTTCAGACCGCGAACGATCACATCTTGGGGGTGCGCGCAGAGGTCGGTTCGCGCCTGAATGCGCTGGAGACGGCCGAAAATGCACGCGAGGATCTTAAGGTCGAGCTGCAACGCATGACCTCGGAATTGCGCGATCTCGACTATGCCGAGGCCATTTCGCGAATGAACCAGCAGCTCGTGGGGCTCGAAGCCGCGCAAGCCTCGTATGTGCGCATCTCCCAGCTGTCGCTATTCGATTATTTGCGATGAGGATCGGCCGCTCGCCTTCCCTGAATGAGTAGGTGCGGTGCAGCAGATCGACAACAACCGTCGGATTTTGCGGCTTGCAGCACAGTAGCGTGACATCGGCCGTGACGCGTTCCGCAATTTCCAACGATACCGGTTATGCCTCTCAAGTTCGATTCGCGCGCACCGATACACCCCCTGAGCGCCGGCTGCGCAACCTGCAGCGAAGCGCTGAAGAGTAAGCAGCTTCGAACGGGTGTTCGAAGCGACATCTGAAACCAGGAGAGACTTCGATGGCTCAAGTTATCAACACCAACGTGATGTCGCTGAATGCCCAGCGCAATCTGTCGACATCGGGCAGCCAGTTGGCTACCGCCCTGCAACGCCTCTCGTCGGGCTTGCGCATCAACAGCGCGAAGGATGACGCGGCAGGTCTCGCGATCGCAGAGCGTTTCACGACCCAGATCCGCGGCTTGAACCAGGCCGCGCGTAACGCGAACGACGGCATTTCGCTCGCGCAGACGGGCGAAGGCGCGCTCGCCGAAATCACGAACAACTTGCAGCGCATCCGCGAGCTCGCGGTGCAGGCTGCGAACAGCACGAACTCCGCTTCGGACCGTGCTGCGCTCGACCAGGAAGTGCAGCAGCGTTTGGCGGAAATCGAGCGGGTTGCTTCGCAGACGTCGTTCAACGGCCAGAAGATCCTCGACGGCACGTTCGGCACGGCGGCCTTCCAGGTCGGCGCGAACGTCGGCGAGACGATCACGATCGGTCTGAACACTAGCATGCGCGTGGCGGACATCGGTTCCTACGTGAACGCAACCGGCAGCGCGGCGGTCACCGTAACAGCGATCGGTGCGGGCGCGGGCAACACGCATGCTCTGACTGCGGACGCCGCCAGCTACCAAGGCGTCTCGGATGCCGCAATCAACGGCGACCTGACGATCAACGGTGTGGCTATCAAGGATTCGGCCGACTATATCGGCGGCGCGGCTCCGACGTATCAGGATTCCACGAGCGCTTACGCCAAGGCGGCGGCGATCAACGCCAGCGGAGTGGCTGGCGTGACGGCAACGGCGAGGACGGAGCTGAACTTCGCCGCGGTCGGCGGAAACAACTTCCTCGACTTCACCGCGGCGGACGGTAACGCCACGATGAGCTACTCGCTGTCCATCAACGGCACCGAGGTGCTCACCGCGACCGGCGATGTTTCGATGGACGCAGCAGTGGCCAGCATCAACTCGTTCTCGTCGCAGACGGGCGTGGTTGCCTCGCGCAATGCCATGTCGGGCGCGCTCGAACTCGTGGCCGCGGACGGTCGCAACATCGAAATTTCCGAGAGCTTCACGACGACCGACACGGCCGCCGCGGACACCCTCAACACGGTGTTCTCGACGAACACGGCCTCGGCTGCGAACTTCAGTCTCGCGGCCGGTGGCGAAACGTATCGCGGCAAGGTGACGCTGCAGTCTTCGGACAACATCTCGTTGAGCGGCACGCCGGCGCTCATTGGCTTCACCGACACGCTGTTGGCGGCCGGCAGCAACTTGAGTGCGCAGAACGTGAGGACGGTCGAGGCGGCGAACAACACGATCCTGTCGGTTGACGCTGCGCTCACGGCGGTCAGCAACCTGCGCAGCACGCTCGGCGCGATCCAGAACCGTTTCGAGTCCACGATCACGAACCTGACGACGGCGGCCGAAAACCTCACGGCTTCGCGCAGCCGAATTCAGGACGCGGACTTCGCCGCGGAAACGGCGGCTCTGACCCGTGCGCAGATCCTGCAGCAGGCCGGTACCGCGATTCTGGCGCAGGCCAACGCGATCCCGCAGAACGTCCTCTCCTTGCTCCGTTAACGGCGATGAGGTGACTTCTGGCTGAAATCAGGATGATTCAGTGAGCGGTAGGCGGTGACGGTCGCAAGACGGTCATCGCCTGCCGCATTTCGGCGTGCGAGGTGCACGCCAGATACAACCGAGAGGAACGCAGGCAGGAACGTTGGGACCTGGGCGATCGAAACCGAGACGGGTAAGACGATGAGCGAGGTCAAGCTGAATACTCATATCAGCGCAGTGGGCGCGGCGCGCGGTTCGGCGCCGGCAACGTCGTCCGCTGGGCGTTCCGAAACTGCGCCGGCGCAAACGGAGCGCGCCAGCGTGGGCCGACTGCCGCAACAGACGATCGAAGAAGTAGCGCAACGCATCGACTGCTATCTTCGCAGCGTTGGCAGGTCCATCGAGTTCAGCATCGATGCAGACAGCGGACGTACTGTGATCATGGTTCGCGACAAGGAAACCGGCGAACTGATTCGGCAGATTCCCAACGAGGAAGCGCTGCGGCTTGCCGAGATGGCGGCGGACGAAACGATCGTGCTCGTGAACGAGACGGTGTAAGGAGCGAACATGGCCGGAATTCAAGCAAGCGGTATCGGCTCGGGGCTGGACATCAGCGGGCTCGTCGCGCAGTTGGTGTCGGCCGAGCGCGCGCCGCTGCAGCAGCGCATCCTGCGTCAGGAGACGTCGGTCACGACGAAACTGTCGGCGCTCGGCTCTTTGAAAGGTGCATTGAGCGCGTTCAAGAGCGCGCTCGAAGGGCTGAAGTCGGTGGACGGCTTCGAAGCCCGCAAAGCGACTTCCGGCAACACGGACATCTTTACCGTCACGGCAGCGACGAAAGCCGTGGCAGGGCGGTACGACGTCGAGGTCGTGCGTCTCGCGCAGGCCCATCAGCTGTCTTCGGCGGCCTTCGAGACCGGTACGCAGATCGGCTACGGCACGCTCACGATCGCGGTGGGCGAGGAGAGCTTCGACGTCGAAATCGCTGAAAACGCGGCCACGCTCGCGGACATTCGCGATGCGATCAACGCCGCGAGCGACAACAAGGGTGTGCGGGCGACGCTGCTCAATACGGTCGACGGCGTGCGTCTGATCCTGACGTCGTCGAAAACCGGCGAAGCCCACGCCATCCAAGTGAGCGCTTCGGGCGGAGACGGCGGTCTCGAGCAGCTCGTCTATGAAACGGACGGTACGCAGAATCTCACGCAGACGCAGGCCGCACAGAACGCAATGATTCGCATCGCGACCTTCGAGCTCGAAAGCGACACGAACACGTTCGAGAACGCGATCGACGGCGTCACGATCACGGCCAAGAAACCGTCCGACGGCGAGACCGTGAGCCTCGATATCGCATTCGACGCGGCCAGCGTACAGTCGCGCGTGCAGAAATTCGTCACCGAGTACAACAATCTGCAACAGACGCTCAAGAAGTTGGGCGGCTACAACGCCGAAACCAAGGCGGCGGGCGCCTTGATCGGCGACTCGCTGCTGCGAAGCATCGAGAGCGAGATTCGTCGCACGTTGACCGAGGCGGTCGGCGGAGCGACGGGTGCATATACGACGCTCGCAAGCATCGGTATCACGACCGACGCGAGCGGTGCGCTGACGCTCGATACGGCCAAGCTGAGTGCGGCGCTCGATGCGGATCAAGGCGCCGTTGCGCGGCTGTTCGCGTCCGAGAACGGCGTGGCCGCAAAGCTGTACGCGCAGGTCTCGGCACGTCTCGAGTCGACCGGCGACATCGACGGCCGAACCCAACAGCTCAACAAGCAGCTGAAGGACATCGAGAAGAGCAAGGAGGCGCTCGAGCTGCGTATGGAGCAGATTCACGCCCGCTATCTCAAGCAATTCACGGCGCTCGATTCGTTGCTCGCACAGATGCAGAGCACGGCGAGCTACCTGACGCAACAGTTGTCGAGCATCCAGAAGCTCGGACAAAGCTGAAATGCCGGAGGCTGAAAGCTGGAGGCTGAAGGCTGAAGGCGTAAGGAGAGCTGCGCGGTCGCTCGGGATAGGCGCTCGTTAGCTGCAATTTGCATCCATGTCTGCGGCGGCGGCCCTCAAGTCGCCGTCGTCCGCGCCGTTAAATCCCTCAGGTAAGGCAACGTCCGGAGATCACATGGCCGCGAATGCAGCGATCGCCGCTTACAGCAGCGTCTCGACGCACGGCGGAGTCGCCGCGGCGGACCCGCATCGACTCGTTCTCATGCTGATGGACGGCGCGCTCGAACGGCTTGCGGTCGCGCGCGGTTGCATGGAGCGTAACGAGATCGGCGCCAAGGCGCAGTTGATCAATCGCACGATTCAGATCATCGGCGAGCTGCGCGGCAGCCTGGACATCGCGCGCGGCGCAGAGGTCGCGCAGAATCTGGACGCCCTGTACGACTACATGATCCGTCGCCTGTTGCAGGCGAGCTTGAAGAATAGCGTCGAAATGCTCGATGAGGTCGGCAAGCTCCTGCGCGACGTACGCGACGCCTGGTCGCAAGTGCCTCGCGAGATGCCGCGATGACGTCCGCAATTGCCGATGGCGTGTTGGCTGCGACACATCGCCTGGTGCAGCAGGCGATGAGCGGCGACTGGCAGGCCGTGCCGGAGACGCTCGCCGAGCGTCGTGCCTTGCTGGAGCGCTTGAGCGCCAGCGCATCGCCGCAGGATCAACAATGGCTCGCGGCGCTGAAGCAGGCGATGGCCGAATCGGATGCCGTCGTGGCGGCATTGACGCCTGTTGCGAAGGCCGAGTCGCCTCGTTCGGACACACTGATTCCACAGACCGCGCAGACGCACGAGTCTGCCGCCGTGGACCTCGTAATGGATATGATCGGAACCCGCAAACCCTGACAGGAGGCGCTCATCCCGGCTGGTCCTTGCGAGAACCGGGCCGCGAGCGGAAGGGCCATGTACGAAGGCATCGATACGGTCATTCTCTACGAGGAGCTCGCGTACGAAGACGTCTTGCCGGTCGCCTGGAAGCCGATGACCGCGCCATTCGACGTATCGCTCGCCGCCAGCTACCAGGATCGCAATCTGCGCGTCTTGCAGACGATTTCGGCGCTCGACGAGTACGGCCAGCTAGAGAAGGCGGACGAGAACGCACCTCACCACGCGGATCTCATGCGTCTCGATCTCAAGCTCAACCTGCTGCTCGATATGGTCGGCCAGCTCATGCTCGCGAACAGTCCGCGTCCGCGCGCGACGTCCATCCGGTTCAATGCGCAGGGAGCCGTCTGGCAAGGCCATGCGCCGCTCCCGCAGATGGGGGAGCAGGGCGTGCTCGAAATCTACTTGCGCGATTGCATCGCCGATCCGTTGCGCTTGATGGGCCGGATCGCCTCCGTCGGCCTCGACGGACGGGTCAAAACGCGCTTCATCCCTCTCGGCGAACAAATAGCCGATTTGCTCGAGAAGCTCGCGTTCCGTCGACATCGTAGGCAAGTGGCGGTGGCGAAGACCAAGGCGCGCTAGCGAGGCTGCACGCGGAAGAAGGGAAGGAGGGAAGAAGGGAAGGCCGCGAAAAGGGAAAGGGGAAATGGGAAACGGGAAACGGGAAAAGGGAAAGACAGGGAGTTGACGGATCGGGGTGAGATGACGTCTCGATGAAGAAATGAGAGCGACGTCTCACGAATCGTGCTCATGAACTCACAACCGCGAGTTTTCGACTGCGACGTTTCCACTCATCACTCACTACTCACAACTCACTACTCAGGAACGTGGCTCAACGAGTCACGAATCACGAATCACGAGTCACGAGCGACAGGGTCAACTGCGAACTCCGTCTCACACGATTTGCGCAACGCACTCGCGTGTGGTTTTTCGACTGTCGAGTGCGGATTTGCGCGCGGTCACAGTTCATCGACGCTTTTACCTGATAACGCTCATCGGGCCTTCAGGGGAACCCTGATGCGCGCGCCAAGAATCTGGCAGCGTGTCACGCGCGGGAGGCGTTCAGGTTAAGTCTTATAGTGGTCGATTTTCTGACGCTCAGAATGGCTCGCACTCAGCAATGCGAGCTTCGACTCGCACGCAGATGCGAGCCCAAAAAGAGCAAGAGGATCATGACCAGAACGACGATGAGTGCTTGCGATCGGCAGCTCCGAGAGAGCTCGGCCGGCTGTATGGGCATGGCGGGGACACCGCAGTCGAACATCGACGCCGGACGGGGTTCGACCTGGGAGGCTGCGCGATGAATCTCAGCGATACGCACAGCCCTGCGCAGGCCCTTCAGCGCGCGGTCGTGTACGACTGCGACGCCGAACGTGCGGCGAAGGTCGCCGCGGTGCTCAAGGCCTTGAATCTGGTTCCTCTGCTGGTGGATCACGCGGCGCTCATGCGCGCGGTCATTCAAGCGCCGTCGACGCGTCCGGCTTTGCTGGTGGGCGATGTCGGCGACTCCCTCGATTGGCGCGAGCTAGGTGCGGCGCTGCGTGAGCAGCTCACGGACGTTCCGGTCGTTGCCTACGGTTCGGACGAAGCGGCGGAGCAACTCATGGCCGCTGCCGGTGCTTCGCGAGTGAACCGTTTGCAGTTCCCCTTCAAGCCCGAAGCTCTTGCAGCTGCGCTGCGAGTCCCGGCCGCTGCCGTGATGGAAGAAGTGAGATCGGTCACGATGCCGACGGGCCGATCGCCGGCGATCAGCGAGGTCACACGGCTGATCCGCCAAGTGGCGGCTCACGATTCGAGCGTGCTGATTCTCGGCGAGTCGGGAACGGGCAAGGAGCTCGTTGCTCGCGCCATTCACGATGCCAGTCCGCGCCGTCAGCGTCCGTTCGTGGCCATCAACTGCGGCGCGATTCCGTCGGAGCTGCTCGAGAGCGAGCTGTTCGGACACGAGAAAGGGGCATTTACGGGCGCGGTCTGCGCCCGCAAGGGACGTTTCGAGATCGCCGAAGGCGGCACGCTGTTCCTCGACGAAATCGGGGACATGAGCTTGCCCATGCAAGTGAAGCTCTTGCGCGTGCTCCAGGAACGCGTGTTCGAACGCGTCGGCAATCACACGCCGATCCGCTGCAACGTGCGCATCATCGCGGCGACCCATCGCAATCTGGAAGAGGCGATTGCGCGCGGCAACTTCCGCGAGGATCTCTACTACCGGTTGAACGTGTTCCCGATCGAAATGCCGCCTCTGCGCGAACGGATCGAGGATCTGCCGCTCCTCATTCGAGATTTCTCGGAGCGCAACGTCGCGCAGGGCCGTAGCGCAATCGAAATGACTCAACGCACGCTGACTGCGCTCAGCCGCTATCCGTGGCCGGGTAACGTGCGCGAGCTCGGCAACTTGGTCGAGCGTCTGTCCATTCTCTGCCCGAATCGTACGATCGACATCGGCGATCTGCCGGCCAAGTATCGTCCGGCACAGCTCGTCGAAGATCTCCTGCGTTCCGACGCGCCTGGGCAGCTCGATGCGGTGCCGTTCGCAGCGCGCGACAACGACCGCGTGAGCGAAGAAGTAGAAGAAGAGTGCGAGGCAGACGATCGCGAAGCGATCGAAATGCTTGCGCAGGACGAGGGCAAGGCCGATCCGCGACTCCTAGCGCAGCTGCCTGCGGAGGGAATCGATCTGCGCAACCACCTGTACACGATCGAACGCAACCTGATTCAGCAAGCGCTGCTGCGCTCGGGCGGCACGGTCGCGCACGCTGCGCGCCTCCTGAAGCTGCGCCGCACGACGCTCGTCGAGAAGCTGCGCAAGTTCGAGATGCTCAACGAAGCGGCAATGACGGAAGTTTGACGTCGCCTTGCCGCTCGCGGACCTGCGTCACAGCCGAAATATCGCCGAACCGGCCGAACTTGTGACGCCGTCCACAGGAACGACTGCGAGCGGCAAAGGTTTGCCGGGGTGGAATGGAAATTGCTCCTCTTGCAGGCGGTAACGAAACCGACGCGGGACAACGAAAGCACCGCAAGAGCAAGAGCAAGAGCGAGAGCATGAGCACGTACGCGAACAATGTGACGTCGCTGCGGCGCGCGATCGAAGACGATCGCACGGCGAGCAACGAAACGATTTCGGGACAGCATCCCGAGTCTCGCGTCGTTCCCGATGAGGACATGGTGGCCGTTGCAGAGATCTCGCGTCGGCTGGCGGATCTCGCGCGGCGCGTCGCAGCGAGCGATTGCACGGTGCTGATCGCCGGCGAGTCGGGTACGGGCAAGGAAGTGCTCGCACGTTTCATTCACCGCAACTCGCCGCGGGCCGACGGCCCTTTCGTGGCGGTGAATTGTGCGGCGATTCCCGAGAGCATGCTCGAAGCGATGCTGTTCGGGTACGAGCGCGGTTCGTTCACTGGCGCGCAGACGAGTCATGCGGGCAAGTTCGAGCAGGCACAGGGCGGCACGCTGCTGCTCGACGAGATCACCGAAATGCCGCTGGGCTTGCAAGCCAAGCTGCTGCGAGTCCTGCAGGAGCGAGAAGTCGAGCGGCTCGGCGGACGCGGTCCGGTTGCGCTCGATGTGCGGGTGTTGGCGACGACGAACCGCAATCTGCGCAACGAAGTAGCGGCGGGACGATTCCGCGAGGACCTCTATTACCGATTGAACGTGTTCCCGCTGTCGACGGTGCCGTTGCGGGAACGTCGGGACGATGTGCTGCCGCTGGCCATGCGTCTGTTGACGCTGCGTTGCCGTCCCGGCGCGCGCATTCCCGCATTGAGCGCCGATGCCGCGCAGGTGCTGCTCACGTATACGTGGCCGGGCAACGTGCGCGAGCTCGACAACGTCATGCAGCGGGCGCTGATTCTGGCGAATGGGCCGGTGATCGAGGCGGAGCATATCCAAGTCGAAGGGGCCGCTGGGCTCTGGGCACCGGGCTCCGGCCGGAATCCTCACGCGACAGCTCGCGATCTCGACGAGCGCTCGGTCGATGCGCTCCTTACTGCGTCAGCGAGTGCAGCTTCCTCCAAAGCCCAGCGCCCAGAGCCCAGCGCCCTGGCGGATTCCCTATCCGCCCGCGAGCGCGATCTGATTCTCGAGGCGCTGAAGTCGGACAACGGCAATCGTCAGCTTGCGGCGAAGCGCTTGGGAATCAGCCCGCGCACGTTGCGCTACAAGCTCGCGCGATTGCGCGAGGCCGGCGTGCAGATCGACTGAACGGGATAGAGAGTTGAACGGAGAACGCGCATGTCATCGCCACATATCGACGCAGTGTTGAGTCAGATCCGCGCAATGCAGTCGCAGATCAAGGGCGTCTCAGCGCCGGCGAACGATGTTGCGCGAGTTGCCGGAGCGAGCGATGCGCCGCAGGCGGCGAGCTCGTTTGCGAGCGTGTTGAAGCAAGGACTGGATCAAGTGAATGCGACTCAGCATAAGGCCGCGCACCTTGCCGCGCAGTTCGAGCGCGGCGTGCCCGGCGTCGAGCTGCCCGAGGTGATGCTCGAAATGCAAAAAGCGAGCGTGTCGTTCCGCGCCGTGACGGAGGTGCGCAACAAGCTCGTCGAGGCGTATCAGACGATTATGAATATGCCCATTTAGCGGAGGGCTCTGGGTACTGGGCGCTGGGCTCTGGTCGAAACAGAACAGCAGATATGAATCGCACCTTCATACATTTTGATGCAAGGCAAACGGCGGCGCGCGCAGCGGCGACATTTGTGCCGGCGCCCGAAGCCCAGCGTCCAGAGCGCGAGGTGATCGTATGAGCGCCGAAGCGCCTGCTTTGCCGAATCCGGCGGCGTTGATTCCGCCGAGCTTGAAACCGCTGGCGATGCTGGTGGGCATTGCTGCGGCCGTGGCGTTGGGTGTCGGCATCGTGCTGTGGACGAAGGAGCCGACGTACTCGCTGCTGTACGGGAACTTGAGTCAGAAAGATGCTGCGCAGATCGTGCAGGCGCTCGAATCGAACGGCATTCCGTACAAGGTCGATTCGACGACCGGACAGATCATGGTGCCTGCCGAGCGCGTGCACGATGCGCGTCTGCAGTTGGCCGGTCAGGGGCTGCCGGAAGGCGACGGCGGTTTTGCCGTGCTAGCGAAGGAGCCCGGTTTCGGCGTCAGTCAGTTCATGGAAAGCGCGCGCTATCAGCATGCGCTCGAAACGGAGCTTGCCCGCACGATCTCCAACTTGCAGCCAGTCGAAGGTGCCCGCGTTCATCTCGCGTTGCCGCGCCAATCCGCATTCATTCGCGACCGCCGTCCGCCGAGCGCATCGGTGTTCGTGCAATTGAAGCCCGGCCGACGGCTCGAGTCGGAGCAGGTGACGGCAATCACCAATTTGGTCGCATCGAGCATTCCAGAGCTCGAGGCGAGCCAAGTCACGATCGTCGATCAGAAAGGTCGGCTCCTGTCGGCGCCGCAAGGCGACGACGAATTCGCAGCGCGCGAACGACAACTGGAGATTGCGCGCAACATGGAAGAGCGCTACACCGCGCGCATCGAGCAGCTCCTGACGCCGCTCGTCGGTTCAGGCCGTGTGCGTGCGCAGGTCGTCGCGGATGTCGAGCTGTCGACGACCGAAGAAGCGCGCGAGCAGTATCGTCCGGAAAGCCAAGTCGTTCGCAGCGAACAACTGGCGGAAGAAACGAGCCGTACCGGTCTCGGGCCGCACGGCGTGCCGGGTGCGCTCACGAATCAACCGCCGCAGCCGGGCGTTGCTCTGCCGCCGGGTGCAAGCGCAGCTGACGATGCGATTGCCGCGCAAGTCACAGCAGGTCCGGACAGTACGTCTCGCCAATCGACGCGCAACTACGAAATCGATCGCACGGTTGCGTACACGAAGATGCCGGCGGGCCGGCTCAAGCGTCTCACTGTGGCCGTGCTCGTCGACAATCTGCGCACGGTCGACGAGGAAGGCAATGTCGTCGAGACGCCTTTGTCGGCCGAGCAGATCGAGAACATCACGCGCTTGGTGAAGGACGCCGTCGGCTTCGATGCCGCGCGCGGCGACAGCGTCAACGTCGTGAACGCATCGTTCAAGGGCGAAGTCGAGCCCGACGTCACGCCCGAAAAAATTCCTTTGTGGGAACGGCCGCTCGTGCGCGACATCGCCAAGCTCATTGCCGGCTTGATCGCGCTGCTCGCGGTCGTGTTCGTGATAGTGCGACCGCTGATCCGTGCGCTGATCGATCCGCCGCGCCCGGTCAATCTGCCCGCGTTGCCGGACAACACGTCTGCACAAGCGGCGACGGATGATTCGTCAGGCCAGGCGAGACCGCTCGATTACGAAACGCAGCTTGAGCAAGCGCGTTCGCTCGTGGCGCAGGATCCGGGCCGCGTTGCTCAAGTGGTGAAGTCTTGGGTTGGAAACGATGAGTAAGGCGACAGACGACAGTTCGGAGCGGGCAGCGAGCCGCTCCTGCTGTTACCTGTAGCCATCGCGAAGCGATCATGACTGCTCAACGAAAAGCCGAAAATCGCAGCGGCACCGAGCGTGCCGCCATCCTGTTGTTGTCGCTCGGCGAACAGGAAGCCGCCGAGGTCATGAAGCACATGGGGGCCAAGGACGTGCAGCGCATCGGCGCAGCAATGACGCAGCTGCAGAACGTCTCGCGTCAAGAAGTGACGGAGGTTCTGCAAGAGTTCACGACGACGGTCGAGAATCAGACTTCGCTCGGCGTCGGCGTCGACGATTACTTGCGCAAGGTGCTGATCAGCGCGCTCGGCGAAGAAAAGGCCGCGGGTTTGATCGACAGGATACTGTTCGGCCGTACGAGCAAAGGACTCGAGTCGCTGAAGTGGATGGATGCCAGAGCGGTTGCGGAACTCATTCGCCAGGAGCATCCGCAGATCATTGCGATCGTGCTCGCTTATCTCGATCCGGATCAGTCGGCAGATGTGCTCGCGCAATTTCCCGAGTGGCTGCGCGCCGATGTCATCATTCGTATCGCGACGCTGGACGGCATTCAGCCGCATGCCTTGCACGAGCTCGACGATGTGATCGAAAAGACGTTCTCGGGCAAGAAAGGCGCCCTGAAGACTTCGATCATCGGCGGCATCAAGACCGCCTCGAACATCCTGAACTTCATGGACGCGAGCCAGGAGTCCGTGCTGATCGAGCACATCAAGAAGGTCGACGAGCAACTGGGCACGAAAATTCAGGATCTCATGTTCGTGTTCTCCGATCTCATTCAGGTCGACGATCGCAGCATTCAGGAAATCCTGCGCGCCATTCCCAGCGAGCGTCTTCTCGTGGCGCTCAAGGGGGCCGACGAAGCGCTCAGGGTCAAGATCTTCAAGAACATGTCGCAACGCGCCGCGGAAATGCTCAAGGACGATTTGGAAGCGCTCGGCCCAGTGCGTTTGTCGGAAGTCGAAGCTGCGCAGAAGGAGATTCTCGCCATCGTTCGCAAGATGGCCGAGCAAGGCACGATCGCGCTCGGCGGAAAGGGCGAGGCGTACGTATGACGGTCAGAGGCTACAGGCGACGGGCTATAGGCGACGAGCTGCGGGCGACGGTCGGCAGGCGAGTCGAGGAAGCGATGCGCGCGTCAGGCGCCTGCACGGCGCGAATTTCATGGTTCGCACACGGATCTTGGCCGTTGCCCGTTGCGTGTAGTCTGCTGCCGCGCGGAGCGTGCCGATGAGCGCTCTAGAGCAAGAAGTCGTCCGCTGGGACCTGCCGCTCGTCAACGGCACGCCGATTCAGGCGCGTCGTGCGGGCAAGACGGTCGCGGAGATCGAGGAAGTCGAGCGGCGCGCTTACGAGGAAGCGTATGCACGGGGGCGCGAGGAAGGGCTTGCTGCGGGACGCGCGGAAGCGCGCGTGGAAGCCGACAAAGTGTTGCAGCAACTGCACGCGCGGATCGCGAACTTCGACAGCATCTTGAGCACGCTCGCGCGGCCGCTCGAGGAAATGAATGAGGAAGTCGAGCAGCAGCTCTTGTCGCTGGCGATTGCAATCGCCAAGCAAGTCGTGCGCCGCGAATTGAAGACCGATCCTACGCAAGTCATTGCCATCATTCGCGAGACGGTGGCGCTCCTGCCTGCGGCAGCACGCGACGTGCGAGTGCACTTGCATCCCGAGGATGCGGCAGTCGTGCGGGAGCGATTGGCCGAGACGACTTCGGACCGTGCATGGTCGATCGTCGAAGATCCGGTCATGAGCCGCGGCGGCTGCAAAGTCACGACTGACACCGCACTGATCGATGCGCGTGTCGAGAAACGCATGAACGAAGTCATCGCCGCCATCCTCGGCGACGAACGAGCCGAGGTCAGAGAATGAGCGAGCGCAACGAGCACGCCCAAGCGGTGTCCGAATGCAGATGCAACTAGCTGCAGGTTGGGCACAACGTCTCGCCGAGGCGACCAAGCGCGTTGCGCACGTCCCGCCGCCAGCCGTCGAGGGCGTGCTCACGCGCATGGTGGGTTTGACGCTCGAAGCGGCGGGATGCCAAGCCGCCGTCGGCGATCGTTGCGATGTGCTCGGCAGCGACGGTTCGCGTATAGAAGCCGAGGTCGTCGGGTTTTCCGGCGATCGATTATTCCTCATGCCGACCGGCGATCTGCACGGCCTGAAGCCGAATGCGCGCGTGATTCCGCGCGTCGGCGCCGGCACCGTGCAAGTCGGCGAGCAACTGCTCGGCCGCGTGATCGACGGTGCGGGGCAGCCGCTCGACGGTTTGGGTCCGCTCGATTGCGAAGATCGGGTACGGCTGACCGGCGCGCCGATCAATCCGCTCGCACGGCAGCCGATCAGCGAGCCGCTCGATGTCGGTGTGCGTGCAATCAATGCGCTGCTCACGGTCGGACGTGGGCAGCGTATCGGTCTGTTCGCCGGCAGCGGCGTCGGCAAGAGCGTGCTGCTCGGCATGATGGCGCGTTACACGAGCGCCGATGTGATCGTCGTCGGCCTGATCGGCGAACGCGGCCGCGAAGTGAAGGAATTCATCGAACGGATCTTGGGACCGGAAGGCCGGCGGCGCGCAGTCGTCGTGGCCACGCCGGCGGACAATCCGCCCTTGATGCGCTTGCACGGCGCCTGGCGCGCAACGGCAATCGCCGAGTATTTCCGCGAGCAGGGCAAGAGCGTGCTGTTGCTCATGGATTCGTTGACGCGCGTGGCGCAGGCGCAGCGCGAAATCGGTTTGGCGATCGGCGAGGCGCCGGCGACGAAAGGTTATCCGCCTTCGGTATTCGCACGGCTGCCCGCGCTCGTCGAGCGAGCCGGCAACGGCGCCAAGGGCCGCGGTTCGATTACGGCCTTCTATACCGTTCTGGCCGAGGGCGACGACCAGCAGGATCCCATCGCCGACGCCGCACGCGCGATCCTCGACGGTCACGTCGTCTTGTCGCGCCGCATTGCCGAGTCGGGCCACTTTCCGGCCATCGACGTCGAGGCGTCGATCAGTCGCGCGATGCACGACATCGTGCCCAAGGAGCATGCCGAGATGGCGCGGCGTTTCCGCCAAACGCTCTCGATGTACACGCAGAACCGCGATCTCATTGCGATCGGCGCATATCAGAGAGGCAGCGATCCGCGCGTCGATGCCGCAATTGCAGCTTGGCCGAATCTGCAGCGCTTCCTGCAACAGGACATGCACGAGCGCGTCGATTACGCGACGAGCCTGGCGCAGTTGCGCGAAGTGACGCAGGAGGTCTGAGCCCATGCCGCCGCGCAGCCAACGTCTGGCGCCCGTCCAACAAGTCGTCGACAACGTCGAACGGCGCTTGGCGCAAAACCTCGCCGCCATCGAGCGCCGCTTGGCCGAGGCGGACGACAAGTTGCTCGAGCTCACACGGTATCGCAGCGAGTACGAACAGCAATTCACGACGCGCGTGGCGGGCGGCATGGGAGTTGCCGAGCTGCGCGACTATCAGGCGTTTCTCGCGCGGCTCAGCGAAGCGATTCGCCAGCAGCAGGCCGTCGTCCAGCGCATGCGCATCGAACGCGACGCGGAACGTGAGCGCTGGCGGACTGCGGCGCAGCGCGCGGAAGCGGTCGGCAATCTCGTCGAACGATGGCAGATCGAAGAGCGTCGAGCCGCCGATCTGCGCGAGCAGCGCGAAATCGATGAGCGCGCACAACGCATACGGAAAATCGATCTATGAACATGACACAAGCCGGCGCAGCTCCGTCGTCGAGCACGCAATGGGCGACCGCTCCATCCGTTGGTGATGCCGGAGCCGGTGCAGCGGTGCCGGCAAGCGACTTCTTGTTGGCGCTAGCCCAGATGGTGGGTGCGAGCCTTGCTGCAACGTCGGGCGCAACGCCCGTCGCGGCGGAAATGCAGGGCGACGCACAGGAAGAGCCGGGCGACGATGAAGCGGCGATGTTGGCTGCGATGCCGTTCCCGTTGCCGCTCACGGCCGATGCGGCTTCCGAACGGACGACGCAGTTTGCGAGCGACGGCGACGATCCGCTGGCAATGCTGGGTTTGTCGCGTCGTGCCGAGAACGCCGTGCGCGATTCGGCGCAAACGCTCGCGAGCGTTATGGCCGCAGGCGACGAAAAGTCGACGTTCGAGCCGCTGCCGGTCGAGAGCGCAGCGGCTGTGACGCCGGCCGAGCCATCCTCGAATCGTGTGCCTGTTCACGAAACGGCGACTCATCAGCGCGGATTGCATTCGCCGGTCGGGACGCAAGCGTGGGCCGACGAGCTCGGCACGCGCATCATGCTGATGACGGAACGCGGCCAGCACAGCGCCTCGCTGCGCTTGTCGCCGGAACACCTGGGACCGCTCGAAATCCGCATTGCGACGCGCGACGACCAAGTCTCCGTCTGGTTCGGCGCCGCGCACGCCGATACGCGCGCCGCGATCGAGCACGCGTTGCCGCGGCTTCGGGAATTGTTCGAAGCGCAGGGCATGTCGCTCGCCGACGCCGGTGTCTTTCACGAGGCGCCGAAACAGCGACAGCCGATTTGGCCTGTCCCGCGAGTGTCCGGCGTAGAAGCCGGTGCACCAGAGATCGAAAACAGGCTCGTGCCAATGCGGGTGGGGCTGGTGGATATGTACGTCTAGGAAGGGCTCGGGGCGTAGGGTTTGGGGCCCGGATAGGTTTCGCGCGAGGTTTCGATCCCCTTCAAGTCTCCCGAATCCGTTACACGCACCTCGATCATCTCCGTTCTTGACTTGCTCCCCGATGCACGAATCCCGCGTGCGTCAAGGATGCGGCAACCATTGCCTCGCCAAGCGGCGATCCAATCGATTCGCGTATCTCTTCTAGCGGTTCGAAGATCGTCTGCTTGCCGTGTCTTGTCGGCCTAGCCCCGAGCCCCGAGCCCTTGAGTTAAGCGTCTCTCGCGTTCCGCGCCGAAGCGTGCTCCGATTCACACTCTCCGCGCCAACTTTCTGTCGCGTCCGATCTTGTGTGCGGCAAATCACACTGTCGATTTTTCGATTTCTCCTTGCGCAATAGCAGCTTACGCGCGTCGAGCCGCGCGTGGCATGTGCCTTGCTAGATGAGGGCAGCGAGAAACCGTTGAGGATTGTTGTCGATGGCCGATTCGCAGTATGCCGTTGAAGTTGCACCAGTGGCGCCGAATAAATCGATTCTGGGAACGATCGTTATCGTCTTCGCAGCGCTCGTCGCGGGCGGCGCTGGCGCGTACTTCGCGCTCAAGCCGGTTGCGAGCGCCGATCAGGCGGTGGTCGACAAGCGGCGCGGCACGAAGCTGCCGGCGCAGTTCGTCAAGCTCGATCCGCCGTTCGTGGTCAATTTCGAAGCGCGGAGTCTCGTGCGTTTCCTGCAGGTCACCGTCGAAGTGATGGCACGCGACGAGCAGACGGTCGATCTCATCAAGAAGGTCGACCCGATCATCCGCAACGATCTCATTCTGCTGTTTGCCAATCAGCGTTACGAGACGATCAGCACGCGCGAAGGCAAGGAGCAGCTGCGCGCCGATGCGCTGCGCGTCGTCCAAGACATCGTCGATTCCGAAGGCGGCGACGGCAGCAAGGTCGAGCAGTTGTACTTCACGTCGTTCGTCATGCAGTAACCGCCGCGTGCGATCCGGTCGGAAACACTCGAGTCTCACCCGCTCATGAACAACGACATTCTCAGCCAAGAGGAAATCGACGCCCTACTGCACGGCGTCGACTCCGGCGCGGTCAGCACGGAAGACACTGCGGCGCCTGGCGAAGTGCGCCAGTACGACTTCGCCAACCAAGTGCGAATCGTCCGCGGGCGCATGCCGACGCTCGAAATGATCAACGAGCGTTTCGCTCGCCTGTTCAGGACGAGCTTGTTCAACATGCTGCGCAGAACGCCCGAAGTGGCGGTCGCGCCCATCAAGATGCAGAAGTTCAGCGAGTACGTGCACACGCTACACGTGCCGACGAGCTTGAACCTGGTCAAAGTGTTGCCGCTGCGCGGCACTGCGCTCGTCGTGTTGGATCCGAAGTTCGTGTTCACCGTCGTGGACAACTTCTTCGGCGGCACGGGCCGGTTCACGAAGATCGAAGGCCGCGAGTTCACGGCCACCGAAACCCGCGTCATTCACATGCTGCTCAAGCACATCTTCGCCGATGCCAAAGAGGCTTGGTCGAACGTGGCGCGGATCGACATCGAATACATGAACTCCGAGATCAATCCGCATTTCGCCAATATCGTGAGCCCGACGGAAATCGTCGTCGTCACGAGCTTCCACGTCGAGCTCGACGGCGGCGGCGGCGACGTTCACATCACGATGCCGTACGCGATGATCGAGCCGTTGCGCGAGCTGCTCGACGCCGGCGTCGCCAGCGACCGGGTCGAGCACGACGAGCGTTGGATGCAGGCGCTCAAAGAGGAAATCGAAGATGCGGAAGTGGAGCTCACGACGGTGCTCTGCCGCAGCCGCATCACGATGCAGCAGCTCATGGAACTTAAGCCCGGCGACGTCCTGCCGTGCGACTTCAACGGCCGCGCCACGATCATGGCGGAGGACGTGCCGATCTTTCGCGGCACGTTCGGCGTCTCGCACGGTCAGCAGGCAGTGCAGATCGAAGAGCGCGTCTCGCGTCACAAGCCGCGATTGCTCGATTCATTGCTCGCTGTGAAACCTTGATCGATCACCGACGAATATTGAGACGGATACCCCTATGAGCACCAAAGCCGATGCCCGCGCCGCTGAGTTCGGCGACTTGCAGGAAAGCGCTGCACCCGAAGGTAAGCGGGACGTCAATTTGGACGTGATTCTCGACGTGCCGGTCACACTCTCGATGGAAGTGGGTCGCACGCGGATTCCGATCCGCAATCTCCTGCAGCTCAACCAAGGTTCGGTCGTGGAGCTCGACCGCGAAGCCGGCGAGCCGCTCGACGTGTTCGTGAACGGCACGCTCGTGGCGCACGGCGAAGTGGTCGTCGTCAACGAGAAGTTCGGCATTCGCCTGACCGACGTGGTCTCGCCGGCCGAGCGCATTCGGAAGCTGCGGTGAGCGGCGGTCTGTCGGGCAAGAGATGTCGCCAGTGAACGTTCGAGCGACGAAGTGGATGCGGGCAGCCGCGGGCACGACACGTGGTGTCGCGCTGGCGCTGTGCGCGGTCTCGGCGCTGGCAGCCGAAGCGGAAAAACCTTTTGCCGCGCCGCAAGCGGTCGAGCGGGTCGCAACGCCCGGTGCGGGCAGTCTCGTGCAAGTCACTCTCTCGCTCGTGCTCGTGCTCGGCGCGGTCTTCGCAGCTGCATGGGTGATGCGGCGGCTCAGGACGTTCGGTCGTTTCGGCTCGGGACCGATCGAGATCGTTGCGGACGTGGCAATCGGAGCAAGGGAACGCGCGGTGCTCGTGCAAGTCGGCGGCAAGCAGCTACTGCTCGGCGTCGCGCCGGGCCGCGTCAGCACGCTGCACGTCCTCGACGAGCCCGTGCTTATCGAGCGCACCGGAGTTTCCGCCAATCTCGGCTCCGGCGGCGCGCCGCAGAAAGTGGATTTCAAATCGATCCTGAAACGGAGCCTTGGACTGTGATGCGCGAAGGGAAGGATTCGTCGCGCCCCACGTGCGCACGCCGCGCGTCGTTCGCTTCGTGCGCGGCGCTGCCGCTGCTGCTGATCTCCTTCGGCGCGTTGGCGCAAGGCATACCCGCGGTCACGGTCACGACGGGCGCCGGCGGCGGGCAGACGTACTCGCTGACGCTGCAGATTCTGCTGTTGATGACGGCAGTCACGCTGCTGCCGGGCATCGTGCTCATGATGACCGCGTTCACGCGCATCGTGATCGTGCTGGCGATCCTGCGCCAGGCGCTCGGCGCGGGACAGGCGCCGCCGAATCAAGTGCTGATCGGGCTTGCGCTGTTCCTGACGCTGTTCGTGATGGGGCCGGTCGTCGATCGCATCAACAGCGAAGCCGTTCAGCCGTACATTGCCGGTACGATCGACGCGACGATGGCGATGGAGCGCGGTGTCGAGCCGCTCAAGCGCTTCATGCTCGAACAGACGCGGGAGAGCGATATCGCGACGTTCGTGCGCATCTCGGGCGGCGAGGGGTTCGAAAGACCCGAAGACGTACCGCTACGGATTCTCGTGCCGGCGTTCGCCACGAGCGAGCTCAAGACGGCGTTTCAAATCGGATTCCTGCTGTTCATTCCGTTCGTGATCATCGATCTGGTCGTCGCCAGCGTGCTCATGTCGATGGGCATGATGATGCTCTCGCCGGTGCTCATTTCTCTGCCATTCAAGCTGATGCTGTTCGTCCTCGTCGACGGCTGGGCATTGGTGATGACGTCGTTGGCAGGAAGCTTTTACACGTAGGGCCCTGGGCTCTGGGCGCCGGACTGAGGGCTTGGGGCGGGGCGTGAGACTTGTCGTCAGATTTGCAGATACAGGTGTTTGTCGTGTCGACTGACCTGCACGAGAAAGTTGCTCATCCGCTCGTCGTCGGCGTCGAGATTCCTGCACTGTCGCATGCTGCTCGTTGCCAGCTTCCTTCAGCCTTCAGCCTACAGCCTACAGCCTCAGAATGACTCCCGAAACCGTCATGACCCTCGCACAACGCGCACTCGAGATCACGATGATGCTCGCTGCGCCTTTGTTGCTCTCCGCCTTGCTGATCGGTTTGCTCGTCGGCGTGTTCCAGGCGGCAACGCAAATCAACGAGATGACGCTCTCGTTCATCCCGAAGCTGATCGGCATGGCTGTCGCGCTGCTGATCGCCGGATCCTGGATGCTGAAGATCATCGTCGGCTACACGCGGGAGTTGTTCGAGGCGATACCGGGGTTGATTGGGTGATGCTGCAGGCGACAGGCGACAGTCGACAGGCGACGGGCGAGAGGGCTCTGGCCGAAATCGCGCGCAAGTGCGCGCGCTCTTTCTACAGCCTACAGCCTACAGCCCACAGCCTTGCCTTCGGTCTTCAGCCTTCAGTCTTCAGCCTATGCTGACGCTGTCGACCGGCCAGCTCGAAGCATGGCTCGCGATGTATATCTGGCCGTTCTTCAGGATCGGCGCGTGTTTCATGGTTGCGCCGATCTTCGGCGCACAGTTCGTGCCGGCGCGAGTGCGATTGTTTCTCGCAGGCGCGTTGACGCTGATCGTCGCGCCCTTGCTGCCGCCGACCGACGTCGTGCCATTCTCGATCGAGGGTGCCGTCGTCACGGTTCAGCAGATCGTCATCGGCGTGGCGCTCGGCTTTGCGCTACAGCTCGTTTTCGACGCGCTCGCGCTCGGCGGCCAGTTGCTGTCGAATTCGATGGGACTCGGCTTTGCGTTCAACGTCGATCCCATGCGCGGCACGAGCACGCCGGCGCTCGGGCAGCTGTACATGCTGCTCGTGACGCTGACCTTCCTGGCGATCAACGGTCATCTCGTGTTCATCGACGTCGTTGCGACCGGATTCACGACGCTGCCCGTCGGCGTGGCCGGACTCGAGCGGAATCTCATTTGGACGATCGCGCTTTGGGGTTCGCAGCTCTTCATCGGCGCGTTGATGGTGGCGTTGCCGGGCATGACGGCGTTGCTCATCGTCAACTTGTCGTTCGGCGTCATGAGCCGTGCCGCACCGACTTTGAATTTGTTCGCGATCGGCTTCCCCGTGTCGCTCATTTTCGGCCTCGTGATCGTCTTTGCGGGCCTGCCCGCAGTCCAAGCCGCGTTCATCGATTCGCTCGGTGAAGTGTTCGGATTCCTGCGGACGTTGGTGGGGGCGGGCAGATGAGCGCGGGGCTCTGGGCGCTGGTCAAGATCGCGCGCAAGTGCGCGCGATCTTCCTTCAGTTCTCAGCCTTCAGTCTTCAGCCTAGCGGAGCGTCGCAATGGCTGAAAACCACGACGGCCAAGAACGAACCGAAGAGGCCACTCCTAAGCGGCGCGAGGAAGCTCGACGCCGCGGCCAAATCCCACGTTCCCGAGACCTGACCACGGCAGCCGTCATGATGACGGGCGGCGGCGCGTTGTATGCGCTCGGCGGGCAACTCGGCACCGGTCTGCACAGCATGATGACTAAGGGACTGTTGGTGTCGCGCGAGCAGGCGCTCGACGATTCGCGCATGGTGCCGGCGTTCGTCTCGGCGGCATGGGATGCCTTGCTCGCCTGTGCACCCGTGTTCGGCTTGATCGTGCTGGCCGCGCTCATCGCGCCGCTCGCGCTGGGCGGCTGGAGTTTCAGCACCGAAGCGCTGCAGCCGCAGTTCAGCCGTCTGAATCCTCTCGCGGGACTCAAGCGCATGTTCGCGCTGCGAAGTCTCGTCGAGCTCGGCAAGGGATTGGCGAAGTTCGCCGTCGTCGCGCTGCTTGCGGTGGTCGTGCTGTGGAACGACGCGCAGGAGCTCTTGGCGCTCGGCCGCGAATCCGTCTTGAGCGGCATCGTGCATGCGACGCGTCTGACCGGGCAAGGTTTGATCATCGTGTCCGCAGGCTTGCTGATCATTGCCGCCGTCGACGTTCCATATCAGCTCTGGCAGTACGCCAAGCAGTTGCGCATGACGCGCGAGGAGATCCGTCAGGAGTTCAAGGAAACGGAAGGCTCGCCGGAGATCAAAGGCCGTATTCGGCAAGTTCAGCAGCAGCTGGCGCGTCAACGCATGATGCAGGACGTGCCGAAGGCGGATGTCGTCGTCACGAACCCGACGCACTTCGCCGTCGCGTTGAAGTACGACGAGCGTCGCATGCGTGCGCCGGTCGTCGTGGCCAAGGGCGTCGATGCCATTGCGGCGCGTATCCGCGAAGTCGCCACGGATCACGGCGTGCCGCTGTTCGAAGCGCCGCCGCTCGCGCGCGTCCTGTACCGCAACGTCGACATCGGGGAGGAAATTCCGGCGAACCTGTATGTGGCGGTGGCGCAGGTGCTGACCTACGTGTACCAGCTCAAGGCGGCCGCGAAAGCAGGCATGGCGCCGCCGGAGAAGCCGACGGTCGAGGTGCCCGAGGCCGATTCAGGGAGACCCTGAATCCCTTCTTCCCAAACTGTGAGCGACTCCCGGCGCTCACAGCGGGCCGTGGCCCGTCAGTTGCACCTATCTAAGCGCGTCAATCTGTCGACGCGCGAATACAGGTTCAAGCGATGGGTGCAACGACCACGAATTGCATGGCACTGGGGGCGGTGAGCGCACCGCTGTCCGTATGCCCGGCACGTGTCGCCCCCGCTGAAGGCCGGAGAGCCTGACCGCACCATGGCGACGCTCGCGCAACCGCTCAATTTCGGCAACGTGCTGCGCTCCGGCATCGGGGTGCCGCTCGGCGTGCTCGCGCTGCTGGCGATGATCGTGCTGCCGTTGCCGCCGCTGGCGCTCGACGTGCTCTTCACGTTCAACATCGCACTGTCGCTGGTCGTCGTGCTGGCGGTCTTCTACGTGATGCGTCCGCTCGACTTCGGCGTGTTCCCGACCGTGTTGCTGCTTGCGACGTTACTGCGGCTCGCATTGAACGTCGCTTCGACGCGTGTCGTGCTCCTTCACGGTCACACGGGCTCCGGCGCAGCGGGTCACGTCATCGAGTCGTTCGGCGAGTTCGTGATCGGCGGCAACTACACCGTCGGCATCATCGTGTTCGCGATTCTGACGATCATCAATTTCATCGTCGTGACGAAAGGCGCCGGCCGCGTCTCGGAAGTCACGGCACGGTTCACGTTGGATGCGATGCCCGGCAAGCAGATGGCCATCGATGCCGATCTGAATGCGGGGCTCATCACGCAGGAAGAAGCGCGTGCCCGCCGGGCGGAAGTGCGCCAGGAAGCGGACTTCTACGGCTCCATGGACGGCGCGAGCAAGTTCGTGCGCGGCGATGCGATCGCCGGCATCTTGATCCTGATCATCAATCTGCTCGGCGGCATCTGTATCGGCACGTTCGGCCACGAGATGTCGCTGTCCGAGGCTGCGCGAACCTATGCACTGCTGACGATCGGCGACGGCCTCGTCGCGCAGATTCCCGCGCTGCTGCTGTCGACCGCGGTCGCGATCATCGTCACGCGCATGTCGGGCGCGCAGGACATGGGCGGCGAGATGCAGAAGCAGCTGTTCGGTCATCCGCGTGCGCTGGCGATCGCAGGTGCGCTGCTCGGCGTGATGGGCGTGATTCCCGGCATGCCGAACCTCGCGTTCCTGCTCATGGCGGCGCTGTGCGGACTCGCCGCGTGGGGCTTGCACAAGCGTTCGCAAGCGAGCATCGCAGCAGACACACAGGCGGAAGCGCCTGCGTCCACGGAAACTATGCCTGCGCCGGCGCTCGAGCAGCGCGAGCTCACTTGGGACGATGTGCAGCCCGTAGACGTGATCGGGCTCGAAGTCGGCTATCGGCTCGTGCCGCTGGTCGACAAGGCACAAGGCGGCGACCTGCTCGCGCGCATCAAAGGCGTGCGGCGCAAGCTCACGCAGGATCTCGGCTTCCTCGTGCAGGCGGTCCACATCCGCGACAACCTCGATCTGTCTCCCAACGGCTATCGCATCAATCTCGCCGGTGTACCGGTCGGCGAGGGCACGATCTATCCGGAGCGCGAGCTGGCGATCAATCCGGGCAAGGTGTTCGGCAAGGTCGCGGGCATCGAGACGCGCGATCCGGCGTTCGGCATGGAAGCCGTGTGGATCGATCCCGCCTCGCGCGATCACGCCCAAACGCTCGGCTATACGGTCGTCGATGCGAGCACCGTCATCGCAACGCACTTGAGCCACATCATCCAGACGCACGCGCACGAGCTGCTCGGCCACGAAGAAGCGCAGCAGCTCCTGAACACGCTCGCAAAGACGATGCCGAAGCTCGTCGAGGATCTCAACAAACTGCTGCCGCTCGGCACCGTCGTGCGCGTGTTGCAGGGCTTGCTCGCCGAGCGTGTGCCGATCCGCAACATGCGCACGATCGTCGAAACGCTCGCCGAGCATGCATCGCGCACACAGGATGCGGCGCAGCTCCAGGCGCAAGTGCGAGTCGCGCTCGGCCGGCAAATCGTGCAGGAGATCGCCGGCATGAATGCGGAGCTGCCGGTTATCACGCTCGAGCCGGATCTCGAACAACTGCTGACGAACTCGCTCGCAGGCACCAATGCCGCCACGCCGGGACTCGAGCCGGGACTCGCAGAGCGCATGCAGCAGCGCCTCGCCGAAGCTGCGCAACGTCAAGAGCTCTCAGGCGAACCTGCTGTGCTGCTCGTGCCGCCGCAGCTTCGCGCCACTCTCGCACGGTTCATGCGCTCGAGCGTGCCGAACATGCACGTGCTCGCATGGAACGAAATTCCAGACAACCGCAAGGTGAGATTGGTCACGGCGGTGGGGAGATGAGCTGGGGCACTGGGCTCTGGGCCCTGGGCGCTGGTGAGAAGCAAAGTGTTGCGATCCGATGAGTCATGAACGAGAGAAGTCTTTCAACACCAGGAACGGCGGCGGACATGCCTGTCCAGAGCCCAGCGCCCAGAGCCCAGCGTCCGTTGTGAGGATTCGCGCATGAAGATCAAACATTACCGCGCGCCGGACATGCGTACTGCGCTCAAGCAGGTGCGCGAAGCGCAAGGACCGGATGCAGTCATTCTTTCGAGCCGTCGCATCGAAGGTGGTGTCGAAGTCGTTGCGGCCATCGATTACGAAGAGGCGGAGAAGGGCTCGGGATTCGGGACTCGGGATTCGGAGAAGGGTTTGGGGCTCGGGGCTCGGGGCTCGGGGCAAGCCTCATCCGAGACAACGTCACGTCACGCTTTCGATGCGTATGTTGCGCAACAAGGCTCTTCTTCTTTTTCTCGCGCCGCACGGTCTGGGTTCCATGCCCCAAGTCCCACGCCCCAAGCCCTCGAGGAAGACTTCGCCCTCCGCGACGAGCCGTCCGACATCAACGAAGAGCTGCGCATGCTGCGCCGTATGCTCGAAACGCAGCTCGCGACGTTGGCTTGGAACGATCTGACTCGGCGTGCGCCGGTGCATACCGAGCTGTTGAAGAACCTGAGCGCGCTCGGACTGGCGCACGATTTGTGCACCGAGCTCGTCGCGCAAATGCCTGCGAGATTGGAATTCGCCGAGGCGCAACGACTTGCGCTCGCCATGATTGCGCGGCGTATCCATGTGATGGACGAACGCTGGCTCGATTCAGGCGGGGTTCTCGCGCTCGTCGGACCGACCGGTGTCGGCAAGACGACGTTGATGGCGAAGCTCGCGGCCCGCTGGGTGCTGCGTCATGGCCCGCGGCAGCTTGCGCTGATCACGACCGATTGCGTGCGCATCGGCGCGCAAGAGCAGATCCACACGCTCGGCCGTTTGCTCGGTGCGCCTGCCTATGCCGTCGAAAGTGCTGCGGAGCTGGCCGAGCTCATCGACCAGCTCGATGATCGCAGACTCATCCTCATCGATACGGCCGGCATCGGCCAGCGCGATGCGAGTCTTGCGCAGGAACTGGGGACGCTCGTTGCAGCAAGCGAGCGCCTGGAGACGTGTCTCGTCATGTCGGCGGCCGCACAAGCCGGCGCGATCGAAGAAACGTTCGCACGTTTCGCAGCAGCGAATCCGACGAGCTGCGTGCTCACGAAGCTCGACGAGGCGACGAGTCTCGGCGGCGCGATCTCCACGCTCGTGCGCACGAATCTGCCGCTGGCCTATATCAGCGACGGTCAACGCGTTCCCGAAGACTTGAGTCAGGCGCGTGCGCATCAGTTGGTTGCGCGCGCCGTCGAGCTGTCGCGCAAATCGGGTGCGACGGCGGATGAAGATTTGTTGCGCCGACGATTCGGCGCGGTCGCACATGCGCTGGCGTGAGCGCGTGGGCATTCGTTCGAAGGGTAAGACATAAATCATGGAATCATCACAAGCAGCGAGCCTGAAGCGCATGACGAACCCGGGCCCGGTTCAAGTCATCGCGGTGACGGGCGGAAAGGGCGGAGTCGGCAAAACGAGCGTCGCGGTCAATCTGGCGACCGCATTGGCGAGCGTCGGGCGTCGCGCAATGTTGCTCGACGGCGATCTCGGTCTGGCGAACGTCGACGTACTGCTCGGCTTGTCGCCCAGGTACACGATGGCGCACGTGCTTTCCGGGGAGCGCTCGCTCGAAGAAATCATCGTCGAGTCGCCGCAAGGAATTCAGGTCGTGCCGGGCGCATCGGGCGTTGCGGAGCTCGCGAATCTGTCGGCGGCCGGCCACTTGAGCTTGGTGCAGGCGTTCAGCTCGCTCAGCAATCGCGTCGATGTGCTCATCGTCGATACCGCAGCAGGAATCGCCCATAGCGTCGTGCAGTTCTCGCAGGCAGCGCAGCACGTGTTGATCGTCATCTGCGACGAGCCGGCTTCCCTTACCGATGCTTATGCGCTCGTGAAGGTGCTGAGCCGTCAGCATCGTGTGACGCAATTCCGGGTCGTGGCGAACATGATCCGTACGCCGGGCGACGGCGAAGCGCTCTTCGAGAAACTGCAGCGCGTGACGTCCAAATTCCTGGATGTGACCCTCGAATACGTCGGGGAAATCCCTGAAGACCCGTATCTGCGACGCTCGATTCGTGAACAGCGTCCCGTTGTGGCGGCGTTTCCGGCGTGCCCGTCGAGCAGGGCATTCAAGAAACTGGCCCTGAAGGCCGATAAGTGGCCTGTACCCGAGGGCCCGCGCGGCAACCTCGAGTTCTTCGTCGAACGGCTCGTCCGCAGGCCGCAGGCGCGGCTGGAGGTCGTGAAGTGAGCGTGGGTGCATATGCAGTCCGGCGCTCGAGCCGGGACACCGAAGCGATCGTGATGCGCCACGCCGAGCTGGTGAAGCGCATCGCCTATCACCTCGCGGGCCGATTGCCTGCGTCGGTCGAAGTGGCCGACTTGATACAGGCGGGAATGCTTGGGCTGCTCGAAGCGGCCTCGAACTACACCGCGGATCGCGGCGCGAGCTTCGAGACCTATGCGGGCATCCGGATCCGCGGCGCGATGCTCGATGCGTTGCGCAAGCTCGATTGGGCGCCGCGCTCCGTGCATCGAAAAGCCCGCGCTGCGGCGCAGGCGATTCGCGAGCTCGAAGCCGAATTCGGCCGCGAGGCGCGCGACGGCGAGATCGCCGAGCGCTTGGGCGTCACGCTCGAGGAGTATCACAAGATCGCCCATGATGCGGCGAGCTGCAGAATCTCCAGCCTCGACGACACGAACGGCGACGACGATTCGCTGCTCGGTCGCATCGAGGACGAGAATGCGGATCCGTTCGCCGATGCGAGCGACGAAGGCTTTCGCGCTGCGCTGGCGAAAGCGATCGACGAGTTGCCGGAGCGCGAACGCCTGGTGATGTCGTTGTACTACGACGAGGAGTTGAACCTGAAGGAGATCGGCGCGGTGCTGAAGGTGACGGAGTCGCGAGTCTGTCAGCTGCACGGCCAAGCGCTGATGCGATTGAAGGCGCGACTGGCGGATTGGCGGGATCGCGGCTAGTGAGACGAACACGCCTTGACGCGATGAGAGGAGTGGGGTTGTGAGCAAAGACATGAAGTTTCTGATCGTCGACGATTTCTCGACGATGCGTCGCATCATCAAGAATCTGTTGAACGATCTCGGCTACGCGAACGTCACGGAGGCCGATGACGGCTCGACCGCGTTGCCGATGCTGAAGTCGGGCAATTTCGACTTCCTCATCACCGACTGGAACATGCCGGGCATGCCCGGCCTCGAGCTGCTGAAGGCGGTACGCGCCGATCCCAAGCTGGCGAAGCTGCCCGTGCTCATGCTCACGGCCGAAGCGAAGCGCGAGCAGATCATCGAAGCTGCGCAAGCCGGCGTGAACGGCTACGTGATCAAGCCGTTCACCGCGGTCACGCTCAAAGAGAAGATCGACAAGATTCTCGAGCAGCGCGCGAACGCGGCGTGACGGAAGACGGGCTCTGAGCGCTGGAAAGAAGGAGCGGCGAAGCAATGAGCTTCATCACTCGTAGCGACGATCGGTTTCGGCTCCGCGCGCTGCGTTCCGTTGAGCTGTCGGCCTCGGCCCAGAGCCCAGAGTCCAGCGCCCTGAGCCCCAGGAACTCACCATGACCACCTCAATCTCCTCACTGCGCGAGGACTACGGACCGATCGTGGCCGCGCTGAGCGATGCGCTCGCTGCGGGCGACGAGGCGTTGTTCAAAGCGCAACTGGACGCGCTCGTGCAACGCCGCGAGGCCGATCTGTTCAAGGAGCTGCGCAAGCTCACGTGCGACCTGCAATCGGCGCTCGAGCGGTTTCGCGTCGATTCGCGGCTCGTCGATCTGGCCGAGAAGGAAGTGCCGAATGCGAAGCATCGGCTCGATCACGTGCTCAAGCTCACCGACGAGGCGGCGCATCGCACGATGGATCTCGTGGAAGAGTGCCGTCCGCTCGCCGATCGCACGGCGAAGCAAGCCGGCGAGATCATGGAGTCGTGGCGCCTGTTTCGGGCGCGCAAGATTGAGGTCAAGGAATTTCAGAAGCTGGTGCTGCAGATGGACGAATTCCTCGCGGCGGCGCGCAGCGACATGGAAAAGGTTCGCGGCAATCTGGCCGAAGTCGTGTTGGCGCAGGGCTATCAGGATCTGTCGGGACAGATCATTCGCGGTGTCATGAAGCTCGTCGACGAGCTCGAGCACACGCTCGTCGGGCTCGTGCGCTTGTCGAAGACGGAAGGAGAGATTCGCGAAGCCGACCATCCGAATCGCGGCTTCGGACCGGTCGTGCCGGGCGTGGACCACGGTGCGGCCGTCAGCGGTCAGCAGGATGTGGATTCTTTGTTGGCGGGATTGGGCGTGTGAGCTTCTGCTAACTAGGCAAGCATGGACATTCTCAGTCTCATCGGTTTGGCTCTCGGGTTCTGCGCCATCGTCGTCGGCGCAGTTCTGAAAGGCGCCGGCTTTCAAGCGCTTTTGTCCGGAGCCGCATTCATGATCGTCATCGTCGGTACGGTTGCGGCGATTTGCGTACAGACGCCCATGCCGGTCATGCGGCGCGCTCTCGGGATGTTGCCCTGGGTCTTCCGGCCGCCCGTGATCGAGCGCCGGATCCTGCTCAAGAAGATCGTCGAGTGGAGCAATACCGCGCGCAAGCAAGGGCTGCTCGGGCTCGAGCCTCTGATCGACAAGGAGCCGGACGAATTCGTGCGCAAGGGTCTGCAGCTCGTCGTCGACGGCAGCGAACCTGAAGTGATCCGCAACGTTCTCGAAGTGGATTTGAATGTGCGCGAGCAAGCCGACACGCGCGCTGCGCGAGTCTTCGAAGGCATGGGCGTGTACTCGCCGACGCTCGGAATCATCGGCGCGGTGCTCGGACTAATGTCGGTCATGCAAAACCTCGCCGATCCATCCAAGCTCGGACAAGGCATCGCTGCGGCGTTCGTCGCGACGGTCTATGGCATCGGCATGGCGAACCTGTTCTTCCTGCCCGCATCGAGCAAGCTGAAGGTGGCGATCCAACGCCAGTCGGAGGCCCGCGAGATGGTGATCGAGGGCATGATCTCGATCGCGCAAGGCGAGAACCCACGCGCGATCGAATCGAAGTTGCAGGGATATTTACATTGAGGGCTCGGGGCTCGAGGCGCGGGGCTCGGGTGATGGATTCTTGCGCGATCGCAAGTCGAATCTCGTCTTCGCTCGCATGTCGGCAACACGGAACTGAAATGGCCTCAAGCCCCATGCCCCAAGCCCCACGCCCATAGCCGCCGCCATGTCCCGCCGCCGTCGGAAACACGAAGAGCACTTGAACCACGAGGCGTGGGCCATTCCCTATGGCGACTTGATCACGCTGCTGCTCGCGTTCTTCGTCGTCATGTACGCAATGTCGTCGATCAACGAGGGCAAGTACCGCATTCTTTCGGATTCGCTCGTGGCGGCATTTCGCGGTGCGCCCAAGACCTTGACGCCGATTCAAGTCGGCGAAAAGCAGGTCGGCTCCGGCGCGGACATTCAAGTGACGATCGTGCAGCAGGCGATGCTCGAAGGTCAGCCGCGGCAGATGCTCGAGCCGCTGCCGATCCAAATGACCGACGTCTCGAGGATGCAGCATGCCTTGGCACCCGACGATGCCCGGGAGGCAGAAGGTATGAGCCGACTTGCGGATATGGCGCGAGCGCACGCGCACGATCCCGTGTTTGGGTTGGAAGCGGTGGCGCGCAGTGTCGAGAACGCCATGGCCGATCTGGTCGCCGAGAACTTGATCATCGTGCGTCGCCAGGGTTTATGGGTCGAGGTGGAGGTTCGCACCGACATTCTGTTTGCGAGCGGTAAAGCCACGCTCTCTGCAGAATCCACCGAGATCTTGCGCCGTTTGGCTGCGACGTTGCGTCCGTTCCCGAATCCGATTCGCGTGGAAGGCCATACCGACAATGTGCCGATTCGGACGCGCGAATTCCCGTCCAATTGGGAGCTGTCGGCCGCGCGCGCCGCAACGGTCGTGCATCTTTTGATGCGAGAAGGTGTCGAGCCGGCGCGCTTGGCGGTGGTCGGTCTCGGCGAATATCGGCCTGCGCAAAGCAACGATACGCCCGAAGGACGCAACGCCAACCGGCGCGTGCTGCTCGTGATTCTCGCCGCCGATCGATCGCCGGAGAACGATCTCTTCGACTCGATGAGCGACAACTCGACGCCCGCCGTGCCGGGCGAATCGCTCGTCTCGCCCGGCGACACTCCGATCTTGACTGCTCGATAGCGGTCTGCGCACATCGATTCGTCGCCGTACGTCGACGCCGGTCGCGAGGCGAATCGACGTCAATCGTTCTCCCGCCTCCTGCTAAGATTCCGAGAGGTTTGTTTCTTTCAGCTTGCGAGCGAGCGTGACGCGACTTCCACTCGGAGAATTACCATGATGTCAGCGCGAGAGGCTCTCGAGCGGTTGCGCGAAGGCAATGCACGGTTCGTCTCGGCGCAGCGCAATCAAGATGCGCTCACGAGCGAGAAGCGCCGGCGCAAAGTCGCTGCCGGACAGGAGCCGTTCGCCATCGTGCTCGGGTGCTCGGATTCGCGCGTGCCGGCGGAGATCGTCTTCGACCAGGGGCTGGGAGATCTGTTCGTCATTCGCGTCGCCGGGAACATCGTGGCTCCATCGCAGATCGGGAGCGTGGAGTTCGCAGCGTCGCGATTCGGTACACGTCTGGTCGTCGTGCTCGGCCACTCGAATTGCGGAGCGGTGACTGCGACGATCGAGGAGCTCAGCCGACGTACCGAAGAGCGGTCGCGTAACTTGCGTTCGATCGTCAATCGGATCCGTCCGTCGGTGATGGCCGTCAAGGCCGGAAACGAGCAGATGGCTCGCGAGGAGCTCATTCGCCACGCCGTGCGCGCGAACATCCGCATGTCCGTGAATCAATTGCGCCACGGCTCGGACGTTCTCGAAGAGCTCATCGAACGGGACGGATTGCTCGTCGTCGGTGCCGAATACTCGCTCGAGACGGGTGTCGTCGAGTTCTTCGAAGGTCCGGAATGACGAATGCAGCGGCGTTTGCGAATCCGCTCCATCCTTTGACCAAACTTTGCAGCTTTTTCCGCGGCTTTCCGGCCGGCATCGGCCGAATCGCGGAATAATTCCCGCATCGAACCATTTTCGGTGGATCTGTGAAGTTCTCCGGTTTCAAACCGCTCGCCCTGCTGGTATTCGCGGTCGCGATCGTCTGCAGCACGGCGGCGGCTCAGGACGCGAAGTCTCGCAAGACGGGGTTGACGCCCGAGGACTACGCATACGAATTGGCCGAGGGCGTGACCGTTCGCGAGGCGACTTTCTACAGCGACGATGTCGCTTGTTACGCGAAACTATTCTTTCCAAAAGGTTTCTCGACGACGAAGCGGACGCCCGGCGTCGTGCTCGCTCACGGCTGGGCGGGCACGCATGCCTCCATAGAAAAGTACGGCGCGCGCTTCGCCGAGAAAGGACTCGTCGCGATGGTCATCGATTATCGCGGGTGGGGTAAGAGCAACGGCTTTACGACGCTCGCCAACAAATCGTTGCAGTCGCGCGAGCCCAATGACGACGCAAATCGGTTCGTGCACGGCGAATTCGAAGTCGTCACGAAACGCACGCGTATCCTGCCGATGAAGCAAGTCGAGGATGTGCGCAATGCGCTTTCATATTTGCAAGGCGAGCCCGGCGTCGACCCGCATCGAATCGGCATCTGGGGTTCGAGCTTTGCGGCCGGTAATGCGATCGTCGTCGCCGCACTCGACGCGCGCGTAAAGGCGCTCGCGGTGCAGGTGCCTTCGATTGCTGGCAAAGGTACCCGTGAAGAGCCGTTCGAGCTGAAGGGCAGGATGTTGGACGATGCCATTCGTCGCGCTCGTACTGGACAGGGCGCTCAGATCGAAACCGGCTACTCGAATCGTCGGAAGATCGATTTCGAGACCAACCAGGCGATCGCGGAATACCGGCCGTTTCATTATCTAAAGCATGTCGGCGATCGCCCGGTGCTGTTCGTTGTCGCGCAGCACGAGGAGCTCTTCGACAATCGTGATCACGCCTATGCCGCCGCACAAGAGCTGACGGGACCGAAAAAGATCGTCGAGGTGCCCGTGACCCATTTCGAGATGTACGTCGGCGAGGCGTTCGAGATCAGCGCGAACGCGGCTGCAGATTGGTTCAAACAGTATCTCGGCGGAACGATCGAGGCAGCGCCGGAACCGCCGCAACAGCAACCGCGAAGAACGAGGGGAGTGCGTTAGCCCAAGAATTGTGCGCGGTAGTCGCGCGCGAAATCGTCGATGGATCGGGGAGGCTTGCCGGTCACTTCCTTGACCACTTCGGTGGGGGCGACGTTGATGAAGTTGGATGCGCAGGCGTCCCACATTTCCAATTTCGCTTCGATCATCACCGGCGGGATGCCTTTACTCTGCAGCCAACCGCGGGCCTCGTTGGCGGTGATGTCGACGTAACGGATCGGTTTGCCCCAGACCTGGCTCAAACGCTCGGCGACCTCTTGATAGCTCAGCGCCTCTGCACCCGTCACCGTATACGTCTGGTCTGCGTGCTTGGGATTCAGCAGCGCCTCGACGGCAACGCCCGCCACATCGCGCGCATCCACCCACGTCCATCGAGTCGTGCGGAACGGGCCGGCAATCACGCCCTGCTGTGCGATCGATGGCGCGAACTCGAGCAGGTTCTGCATCAGGAAGGTCGGACGTAGGCGGGTGATTGTCAGCGCCGTCGTACTGATGGCCGCTTCGGCCTGGCCGAGCCAACGCAGCGCCCGAGTGCAACAAATGTCCTGATCGGCGGCCACGCCCGAGAGCTGTACGACCCGGCTGACACCCGCAGACTTGGCCGCCGTTACGACCCGCAAATGCTCGTCGGCCATCTTCGGCGAGAGCGGAGTGGCGAGGAACACCGCTTCGACGCCCTGCATCGCATTGGCGACCGCCGACGGATCGCACGCCGAGCCGCGGATCCATTCGACGTAGGTCGCAAGATTGGGGTAGACGGCGCTGCCGGGATCGGCGATCGTGGCTGCGGCTGCAGGCCCTTCGGGGGTCAAAACGCGTACTGGTACGGATCTTTGGGCAAGCTCGGCCACGACGGCCTTGCTCACGTAACCCGTTACATCCGTCACCAACAGCATTTTTTAGTGCTCCCGTCCCACGTCAGGTCCACATGGACCGGGGCCATACATTACGGTGGGCTCAGTGAAGGGTAAACGCCCCGAAAAGCAAAAAGTGTGGTGCGTTACGGTCATGAATCGAAAGCATAGAATCCTCATCGGCCGAAAGCCTAATGGGGCATAGGCCGCGGGATGTAGGTCAGGGCGCTGCCGCGTTTCATGTCTCGATCGTTGCGCATAGCAGGATGGGAAACTCGCAGATCGTCAGGCCGTCTTCGGCTCGGTATGGGGACATAACGCGCTTGAACAACTTCGGCGACATCGTTGCATATGTGCGCGTCGTGGAGGCGCGCAGCTTCGTGGCGGCGGCGCAATCGCTCGGCATGTCACCGTCTGCGATCAGCAAGGCCGTGAGCCGTTTGGAGGAACGGCTCGGGGCGCGTTTGCTGAACCGCACGACGCGCTCGCTCAGTATGACCGACGTGGGCATCAGCTTCTACGAGCGCTGCCGCACCGCGCTCGAACAGCTCGATCAGGCGGAGAGCGAAGTCGCGGAATCGCGCGGCGTGCCGCGCGGCCGCTTGCGGGTCGACGTGCCGATCTCTCTCGGCCGGCGGATTCTCGTGCCCGCGCTGCCGCGCTTCATTCAGCAGTATCCGGAGCTCACGGTGCAAATGAGCATGAACGATCGAGTGCTCGATCTCGTGCAGGAAGGCATCGATGCGGCGATCCGTGTCGGGCAGCTCTCGGACTCGAGCTTGATCGCACGCCGGGTCGGGCAATTGCGCGGCGTCACGTGCGCTTCGCCCGAGTTCATCGAGCGGGTCGGCGAGCCGAAGGAACCGGGCGACCTCAAGCCCGAGCACTGCATCCCGATGTTCAAGCTCGGCACGGGACAGATGCGCGAGTGGATTTTCCAAAGAGGCTCGGAGACGCGCGTCGTACATCCGGCCGGACCGCTCTCGTTCAGCGATCCCGAATCCGCCGTAGCGGCGGCTGTCGCGAGTGCCGGCTTCGTGCGCACGCTCGACTTCACGGTCGAAGCGCAGATTGCCGCTGGCCTGCTCGTGCCCGTGTTGCAGGATTGGAACGACGGCGCCCAGTGGCCCGTGTCCGTCGTCTATCCCCATCACCGGCAGCCGACTGCGAAGATCAAGGCCTTCATCGACTTTGCAGTCAGTCTGTTCCCGCAGACGGATACTCGCTAGAGGCACGCTGTCGGGCGACGCAGCACCGGCAGCGTGTCCGTTGATTCCGCATCGGCCGAGCATCGCCCTCGCGATTGCTTCCCTGTCGTCATCACTCTCATGCGCTCGGGCCGATTGGTCGTATCCCTCCGTGCGCCTACAGTGCAGCCATCGCACCGGAGGAAGATGCATGCCTGCCGAACTGTCTGCCGCTCGTCCGCTCGCGCTGGTCGCCACCGTATCGTTGCTCTTGGCCGCATGCGCGGTCGGGCCGGATTACAAACGTCCCGATGTCCCCGTGCCCGATGAGTTCGTGGCGCCGAATGCCGCTCGATTCGATGCGAGCGAGGCGGACCGCGAGTTCTGGAAAGCGTTCCAGGATCCGCTGCTGACAGAGCTGATCGAGGATGCATTGCGCGCGAATCACGATGTGCGTATCGCGTTCGCGCGGTTGCGAGAGGCACGCGCGCTGCGCGGCGAAGCATGGCTCGATCTCGCGCCGACAGTCACCGCGACAGCGGGCGCGGCGGACGCACGGACGAGCGAGCGTCAAACGCCGGCGCCGAGCGTCGCGCGCGACCAGGACTATTACGACGCCGGGTTCGATGCGTTCTGGGAGCTCGACTTCTTCGGACGCGTGCGCCGCGGGGTCGAGGCTCAGACGGCGCTCGTGCAAGCGGCGGAGGCGGCGCTTTATCACACGCACGTGACGATCACGGCGGAAGTGGCGCGCAACTACTTCGAGCTGCGCGGCGCACAGCAGCGGCTCGAGGTGGCCAGGCGCAATGCAGCGAATCAAGAAGAGTCGTTGCGAATCACGCAGGCGCGCCTCGACGGCGGACGCGGTACGCAGCTCGACGTTTCGCGTGCGCAGGCACTCTTGAGCGCCACCCTGGCGACGATTCCGGATCTCGAGGCCCAGGTGAGGTTTGCGATGCTGCGTCTCGGCGTGCTCACGGGACGCTCGCCGGACGCGCTCGTCGCGCGGCTCGTGGATGCAAAGCCGCTGCCGGAGTTGCCGCGCACTCATCGAATCGGGACGCCCGAATCGTTGTTGCGCCGTCGCCCGGATATTCAGGTGGCTGAACGGGAGCTCGCCGCCGCCACCGCCCGCATCGGAATCGCGGTGGCCGATCTGTTTCCGCGCGTCTCGTTCGTCGGACGTTGGGGATTCGACGCCGCCCATTTCGACGAGTTGGGCGATGCCGCGAGCGAAACGTTTGCGTTCGGTCCGAGCATCCGCTGGGCAGCGTTCGATCTCGGTCGTGTGAAGCGACGCATCGATCAACGAGAGGCTGCTGCCAGCGGCGCGTTGGCGCGTTACGAGCAGAGCGTGTTGCGCGCATTGGAGGAGACCGACGCGAGTCTTACCGCGTATGCGCAAGCGCTCGTCAAGCAGCAGCATTTGCGGCAAAGCGCGCAGTCGTCCGCCGATGCCGCACGAATTGCCCGTGCGCGTTTCGAGAGCGGGGCGACCGACTTCCTGACCGTCCTCGATGCCGAACGTACGATGCTCGAGGCCGAGGATCGGCTTGCCGCCAGCGAAACGGAAACTGCGACGGCATTGTTGTCGGTATACAAGGCGCTGGGCGGCGGCTTTCGACCGGTTGCCGACAACTTGAGCGCCGCACGCTAGCCCGCGCCGCTCATGCGGGCGCGGGCTGTGTGTCCGTCGAGGCGTGCGGCTGATTCGCAAGCTCCGCACGTAGGATCACGACGTCGGCAGGCGCCGAAATACCGATTCGTACTTGGTTGCCGCGAACTTCGAGGATCGTGACTTCGATCCGCTCGCCGATTTGGATCGATTCGCCGAGTCGGCGCGTAAGGATGAGCATTGCCGATCCCTCCTTGGAAGCAGAGTGTGGACGCGATGCTGGCACAAGTCGCAGGTAAAGCCAACTGAGTCTTGCCCGAGATGACGTAACGGATCTCCGTTACATGTTAATTCGCTAGCGAGGATTGCCTATTGCAGGCGTGCGCTGCCCGGAATGCTGGGGCGCTTCAGACTTTCCGGCATCCGATTGCTTCGACGGTACGGGCGATCGCATCAGGGGCGCGCGTGTCGACACGGATCACGGAGTCGAGCTCCTGCGGATCGAAGGGCTGCAGGTTTTGCAGCTGTGCAGCGAGTACCTCGAGGTCGGCGTCGGATACGCGGTCGCCGCTCTTGGCGCGTTCGAGAATCCGGCGCTCGAGCTCCTGTCGATCAGACGTGCACGCCACGATTGCAAGAGGTACATCCATGCGGCTCGCAAGGTCGCGGAAGATTACGCGCTGCGACGGATCGAGAAATGTCGCATCGAGGATCGTCGTGAATCCCGCGTCGAGACATGCCGCGGCGCATTCGCTCAGGCGAGCATAGGTCCGCTGCGTGAAATTCTGCGAGTACACCGCCGGTTCGGCATTCTCGTTGATCGAGACGCCGGCCAGCCGTTTGCGTTCCACATCCGACCGGATGCGAATGGCGGGCAGCGCCGGAATCAATCGTTCGCTGAGCCACGATTTACCGGAACCCGAGACGCCATGCATGAGAACCAGCGACGGTCTGGGCGGCGCCATCCATCGCTCCGCCGCGCGCAGGCGTATGTGTAGGCGTTCGAGAAACTCCGAGCGACGGTGCGGGATGTCTCGTGCGGAGAGGGCGTCGACCTTTGCGCGCACCAGCGCTCGATGGACGGCGTAGAACGGTAGGAGCTGCACGCCTGCATAGTCTCCGTTCAGCTCGCAATAGCGGCTCACGAGCACGCATGCCAGATCCGGCCGGCCGCGGCTCGTCAAGTCCATGGCGAGAAATGCCAGGTCGTCCATGACATCGATCCATCTCAGCTTCGGCTCGAACTCGAGCCGATCGAACGGTAACAAGCGTCCTTGCCAACGCACGATGTTGCCCGAGTGCAGGTCGCCGTGGCATTCGCGGATGTAGCCGTCGCGCTCGCGGGCCAGAAAACGTTCGCGATCGTGGAGCATGCGCTCCCGCAGCCAATCGGCGAGCGCCTCGAGATGCGGCAGCGTTCCGAGCGAGCGCTCCAGCGTCGTGAGCTCATGAACGTTTCCCAGGACGGTATCGAATATCCGCTGAGTTGCAGTGTCGTTACCGGTGAGTCTCGGCGTATGCGCATGAAACTCGCCGAGCAGCACGGCAAGCTGCTCGATTTCTTCGCCGCTCACGGCGTTGCGCGCGAGCAATTCCTGCAGCTCGTCTGCGGATGCGAATTGTTTCATGCGCACGGCGTATTCGACCGGCGCGCCCGCGCCGCCGACGCGCAGGCCATCGACGTTACGGACAATCGGTACGACATCGACATACAGATCCGGCGCCAATTGACGATTGAGCCGTAGCTCTTCCTCGCACAGGAATCGTCTGCGCTCGAGCGTCGCGGTGTCGATGAAGTCGAGCTTCACCGGTTTCTTGATCTTGTAGACGTACGGCCCGGTCAGCACGATCCAGGAGACGTGCGTTTCCTTGAGCCGAAGCTGCTCGACCGGATGCGCGTATACGCCGGGATCGAGCAGTGCGCGGATGTCGAACGAGGGGGTCGCTTCCGACATGGAGAATCTCAGCGGACGTCCCGGAGGATACGACGGAAGAAACGGATCCGCAGTCCGCGCAAGCCGTTCGCGTTTCGAGGGTATCCCTGTGCTCGATTCAGCAGCGAGTCGCCAATTGCCGGATTGTCGTAGCGAGAACGTCCGCGCAGCTGCAGATTCGAAACTGTGCCGCGCTCGCAAAGGCTTTCGGCAATGCGACGCTATCGCTGATCAGGATCGAATCCGGGCCGCCGTCCTCGAGCAATTGCCGAGCCTCAGCCGTCAGCGGAGCGTGCGCCGCGGCGACGACGACTTTGTGCGCTCCGGCGGCACGCGCCGCTCGAGTGGCGCGGGCGATCGTGCCGCCCGAGACGATCATGTCGTCGAGAATCACGAGATCGCGTCCGGTGACCTCGCCGATCAAGGCATCGCCCGATACCACACCGCCGACGCGCCGCTTTTCCATGAAGGCGAAACCGACTTCGTGTTCGAAAGAATGGGCGAGGGCTTCCCGCAACCGCTGCGCACGCTTCACGCCGCCGATGTCCGGCGAGACGACGACGCAGCGTTCGGTGTCGACCGCATCGATTAGCGCCGCGGCGAACAGCTCGGCACTCTCGATGCGGACCGTTCTACAGCGGAACGCATTGTCGAAAGCAGCCTCGTTGTGCACGTCGATCGTGACCACGCAATCGGTTCCGACCGCTTCGAACATCGCGGCGACGTAGCGCGTCGTGATCGGGTCGCCCGGATTCGTGCGCCGATCCTTGCGGGCGTAGCACAAGTAAGGCACGCAGGCGGTGACCCTGGCGGCGCCGGCATCCTTCAACGCGCCGATGAAGAACAGGAGCCTGCACAGTTTGTCGTTGGCGCTGAGGGTTGCGTCGCCATCGAGCGAGGCGACAACGAATACATCGCAACCGCCGACGTCTTCGAGCGGCCGCATTTTCTGTTCGCCGCCGTCGAAGTCGCGCTCTTCGATCGAACCGAGCCGGATTCCGAGCACTTCCGCTACGCGAGCGCCGAGCGCGGCACCGAATGCGGGTGCGAACAGGCGTAGGTTGGAAGGCAGTGTCGGCGGCATGATGCCGTTATACGCTATAGCGGCTCGAAGACAAAAAGAAGCGGCACTTTGCGAAGCATGGCTTACCATGCTCCGATCGACAGTGAGTCTCCGATATTCGATGTCCGTGGCAGCACCAAGCGCGACAGACCGTCCGATTCTCGAGGGCAGGGCGCTCAGCAAGATCTATCGAACCGGCGAGGTCGAAGTTCAGGCGTTGCGCGGCGTCGATATCGAGCTGCGTGCCGGTGAGCTGATCGTGCTGCTGGGCGCCTCCGGCAGCGGCAAGTCGACGCTGCTCAATATCCTGGGCGGCCTCGATACGCCGACCAGCGGCACCGTTCATTTCAAAGGCCTCGACTTGAGCGCGCTCGACGATGCGGGACTGACGCGCTATCGGCGCGATCACGTCGGCTTCGTGTTTCAGTTCTACAATCTGATTCCCAGTCTGACGGCGGTCGAGAACGTCCAGCTCGTGACCGAGGTCGCTGCGCAGCCGATGCGGCCGGAAGAAGCCTTGGAGCTCGTCGGTCTCGGTCATCGCATGCACCATTTTCCCGCACAGTTGTCGGGCGGCGAGCAGCAGCGAGTGGCGATTGCCCGGGCGATTGCCAAACGCCCCGATCTGCTCTTGTGCGACGAACCGACGGGCGCGCTCGACAGTCCCACGGGCGTGCTCGTGCTCGAAGCCATCGAACGCATTCATGACGAGCTCGGTACGACGACCGCCCTCATCACGCACAACTCGGTGATCGCCGACATGGCTCATCGTGTCCTCGTCATGCGCGACGGCGCCATTCACGAGGATCGGCCGAACCCGACACGGCGCCGCGCCCGCGAGCTGTCATGGTGAGACGAGCGCTCGATCGCAAGCTCTGGCGCGATCTATGGCGCATGCGCGGGCAGGTGCTCGCGATCGCCCTCATCATGGCGTCCGGCATCGGCGTGTTGATCACGGGTCTGACGAACGTCGAGGCGCTCGAGGAGACCGCGCGAGCCTATTACGAGCGCTATCGTTTTGCCGACATCTTCGCGCAAGTCAAACGCGCGCCGAAGCGCATCGCCGCCCAGATTGCCGACCTGCCCGGCGTGCAAACCGTCGAGACGCGCGTGGTCAGGAATGCCGTGCTCGAGATCGCCGGTTTCGAAGAACCGGTGGTCGGTCGGCTCGTGTCCGTGCCGGCGAACGGCGGCGGATTGCTCAATCGGCTCGCCATGCGCGCAGGACGTTTGCCGCATGCTCGCGCGGCCAACGAAGTCGTCGTCTCCGAGCCCTTCGCCGAAGCTCACGATCTGCGGATCGAGTCGCGTCTGCGCGCCATTCTCAACGGTACCTGGCGCGAGCTCACCGTCGTCGGCATCGCATTGTCTCCCGAGTACGTCTATGCGATCGGTCCGGGTGCGTTGATGCCCGACGATCAGCGTTTCGGCGTGTTGTGGATGGATGAAGAGACCCTGCAGGCGGCCTTCGATCTGGAAGGGGCTTTCAACGACGTCAGCATCGCCTTGCTGCGCGGTGCCGATGTCGAGGCCACGATCGAAGCGGTCGATCGCATTCTCGAACGCTACGGCGGTATCGGCGCCTCTTCGCGAGACGATCAGATCTCGAATTGGTTCTTGATGAACGAGATCGCACAGCTGCGCAAGCTCGCGCACATCCTGCCGGCGATCTTCCTGGCCGTGGCGGCCTTCCTCACGAACATGGTGCTCGCGCGCTTGATCGCGCTGGAGCGCAGCGAAATCGGATTGCTCAAGGCATTCGGCTACGGCCGGCGCGAGATCGCGTGGCATTACACGAAGTTCGTCGTCGTGATCGGAGTGATCGGCGTCCTGCTGGGTTGGATCGCCGGCTACATTCTCGGGAAGCACAACACTCAACTGTACGCTCAGTTCTTCCATTTTCCGTTCCTGCTCTATCGGCCGGGACCGATGCCGTTCGTGTTGGGATTGGTGATCGGCGTCGGTGCAGCGCTCGCAGGCGCCTGGCGCTCCGTACGAAATGCCGCGAACCTCGCGCCGGCTCAGGCGATGCTGCCGCCAGCGCCCCCGATGTTCCGGCGCACGCGGCTTTCCGAGGTGCGATGGCTCGCCAACATCGAGCAGCTCACGCGAATCATTCTGCGTCAGGTGGGACGATGGCCGATGCGTTCCTTTACGACGTGCGCAGGCATCGCGATGTCGGTCGCCGTGCTGATAGTGGCATTGCAATGGATCGATGCGACCGATCACATGGTCAACGTGTATTTCCAGCAAGCGCAGTCGCAGGATGTTTCCGTCAGCTTCATCGAGCCGCGTTCAACTGAAGTTGCGCGCGACTTGAGCCGGTTGCCGGGCGTGATGGTCGTCGAGCCGATGTTGTTTGCGCCTGCGAAGCTGCGATTCGGAGCGCGCGAAGAGCGCGAGTCGCTGCAGGGCTTGCCGGCTGAACAGCAGCTCTATCGAGTGTTCGACGCGAGCGGACGCGCACTGCGTCTTGCCGACGAAGGCGTGATGATTTCCTCGATGCTCGCCGATTTGTTGGGTGTGCAACGTGGCGACCGCATCACCGTCGAGTTGCTCACCGGCCGGCGCGACACGTTCACCGTTCCCGTCTCCGGCATCTTCGAGACCTATCTCGGTTCGCCCGCGTATATCGAGCTCGGCGCCTTGGCGCGACGGCTCAAGGAGCGTCCGACCGCTTCGACCGTTCATCTGCGGGTGGATCCCTTGCAGTTGCCGACACTGCTTCGCAAGCTCACGGAGCTGCCGCGGCTGAGCTCCATCACGCTGAAGTCTGCGGCCATCGTCACGTTCAACGAAACGATGGCCCAGACCATCATGATCTTCGTCTCGTTCTTCATCGTCTTTTCGGGCGCGCTCGCATTCGGCGTCACTTACAATGCCGCGCGAATTGCCTTGTCCGAGCGAGGTCGCGAGCTCGCGACGTTGCGCGTGCTCGGCTTTACGCGCGCCGAGATCTCCTATTTGTTGGTGGGCGAGATCGCTCTGCTGGCGCTCTTGGCGCTTCCGCTCGGCTGCCTCGTCGGCCATGTCCTGGCGCGACTCATCGTTGCAGCATTCAAGACCGAGTTGTTCCGCGTGCCGTTCGTGATCGAGCCGTCCACGTATGCATGGGCGATGATCAGCGCATTGTTGGCGACTGCCGGCTCCGTCATTCTGGTTCGTCGTCGCTTGGACCGGCTCGATCTGATCGGCGTTCTCAAGACTCGCGAGTAGCTATGGATTCGATACAAAGGCGCAGGGTTCTGTTCTGGGCTCCGGGGGTGGTGGCATTGCTCATCGCGCTCGTGTGGCTGCTGCGTCCGCAGGCCGTACCGGTCGACCTGAGTACGGCCGACGAAGGTCCGCTCCAAGTGACGATCACCGACGAAGGCGAGGCGCGCGTGCGCGACGTCTTCGTCGTATCTGCGCCCGTGGCCGGCCTCATGCGTCGCGTCGTATTGGAACCGGGCGACGTCGTCACCGCGAACGAAACGGAAATCGCGCGCATCGAGCCGTCCGTGCCGATGTTCCTGGACGAGCGGGCGGAAGCGGAGGCACGGGCTGCCGCGGACGCTGCCGAGGCGGCGCTCAGCTATGCGCAAGCGCAGGCGCGTCGAGCCGAAGCGGAGCGCGATTTTGCGCAAGCGGAGCTGCAGCGTCTGAGTGCTCTCGCGAAGCATCAGAGCGTGTCGCAGAACGATCTCGATGCTGCGGAGCGCCGTGCGAAAGCGGCAGTGGCTGCCGTCGCAGAAGCAGAGGCAATGATCGCGATGCGGGCCTCGGAGCTCAAACAAGCGCGTGCACGGTTGCTGAATCCGGGTCGTGCGCAGCGTGCCGACAAGAAGTGCGAGTGTATCGTCGTGCGCTCGCCGATTTCAGGCACTGTGTTGCGCGTGATTCAAGAGAGCGAGACGACGATTGCCGCAGGTGCGCCGATCATGGAAATCGGCGATCCGCGCGGACTGGAGATTCAGGTCGATCTCTTGTCCGAAGAAGCGGTGCGCGTGAGGCCGGGCCAACGCGTCGTGGTCAACGGCTGGGGCGGGGATCGGCCGCTCAACGGTGTCGTGCGGCGCGTCGAGCCTTTCGGGTTCACGAAGATTTCCGCGCTCGGTATCGAAGAGCAGCGCGTCAATGTGTTGATCGATTTGACCGATCCCTACGAGCAATGGGCCGCGCTCGGCCACGGCTACCGTGTCGAACCGAGCATCGTCGTCTGGGAATCTCCGTCGGTGGTGCGCGTCCCGTTGTCGGCGCTGTTTCGGGATGGCGAGCGATGGGCTGTATTCGTCGACGAACGCGGGAAGGCCCGCCTTCGCCAGGTGGAGGTGGGGCAGCAGAACGGATTACATGCCCAGATCGTATCGGGGATCCGGCCCGGCGAGCGCATCGTGGTGCACCCGAACGACCGCATTGCCGACGGCACGCGTATCGAAGTGCGAACTGCGCGCTGACGTGCGCAAACGTGGTGCGCGTCTTGCCGACAAAACGGGCGCCGGGCCTCGGCACCTTGCGCCTCCGTAGCAGCACGTAGCTTCCGCCGGTCTTTCCTATGGGACCATGCTAGGACGGCGATGGCGTTTGCGCGTAAGTTGCACGTACCCGTCAGAGCAGGAGATCGAATCGATGCAGTCCCCGACCGGCACCGCGCTGCTAACCGATCTGTACCAGCTCACCATGATGGACGCCTACTATCGCAGCGGTATGGAGAAGCGCGCGGTCTTCGAGTTCTATGTGCGCCGTTTGCCCGAGGAGCGCAACTTTCTCGTCGCTGCCGGACTCGAGCAGGTGCTCGACTACCTCGAGAACTTGCACTTCACGCCGGATGAGATCGATTGGCTCGCATCGCTCAATCGCTTCAGCAAGGAGTTGCTCGAACGGCTGACCACGTTTCGGTTCACCGGCGATGTCTTTGCGATGCGCGAAGGCACCGTGTTCTTTGCAAACGAGCCTGTGTTGCGGATCGAAGCGCCTTTACCGGAGGCCCAGCTCGTCGAAAGCCGGCTCGTCAATCTGATTCAATATCAGACCCTCGTGGCCTCGAAGGCGGCCAGATGCAAATTGGCGGCCGGCGATACGCCGCTCATCGACTTCGGCATGCGACGTGCGCACGGCAGCGAGGCCGCGCTGTACCTGGCGAGGGCTTCGTACATCGCCGGCTTCGAGTCGACTGCGACGGTGGCAGCTGGCCGGCTCTTCGACATTCCGATCGTCGGCACCATGGCGCATTCCTTCATTCAGGCGCACGAGGATGAGGTCACGGCATTTCGCAATTTCGCGACCGCTCAGCCCGAAAACGTGACGCTCCTGATCGATACCTACGACACGGAGCGCGGCGCGCGGCGCGCTGCCAAACTCGCCCGCGAGCTCGAACGCCAGGGAATCCGCGTGCGCGCGGTGCGTATCGACAGCGGCGATCTCACGCTCGAGGCGCAGCGAGTGCGCGCCATTCTCGATGCCGAAGGCTGCCAGCGCGTACAGATTCTCGTGAGCGGAAATCTGGACGAGTATGCGATTGCAACGATGCGCGCAGCGCATGCGCCGATCGACGGTTATTGCGTCGGAACGCGAGTGGCCGTCTCGAGCGATGCGCCGTCGCTCGACTGTGCCTACAAGCTGCATGCGTACGACGGTCGTCCAACGCGCAAGCGTTCGCACGGCAAGGAAAGCTGGCCCGGAGCGCGACAGGTCTTCCGTGAACTGGATCCGCATGGCCGCATCGGCCGCGACGTCATCGCCTGTGCGGATGAAGTGATGGAAGGCCGTCCGCTATTGCAGGAAGTCATGGTGAACGGCAGGCGCAAAGCACCATCGCCCCCGCTGAGCGAAGTACGTGCCTATTGCCGCGAGGAGCTTGCATCGTTGCCCATCAAGCTGCGTGCGCTGGTGCCGTGCATGCACAGCCCGACGAAAGTGTCGCGCCGCCAGCACGAGCTGGCGGAGCACGTGGATCGCGAAGCCACATGAGGCTGTAGGCTGCAGGCTGAAGGTACGCGCGCGTTGCGCGCTCTGCTCGAACTCGCTGTATGCCGATATCGGCCCGAAGTGGAGCAGGGATATGAACGCGTGCGCGAATGCGCACCAACTACAGCCTACAGTCTACAGCCTGCCTTCAGCCTTCAGCCTGGCTTCTGACCAGCCGGACGACCGCTGCCTGCGGTCCATGGTTGCCGAGATCCTCTTCGAACTCGACGATCGTGCCGACGGAAAGCGTGCCGAAAGTCGTCTCCCGCAAGCAGTTTCGGTGGAAGTACACCGTTCGGCCGTCGTCGGCTGCGATGCGTCCATAGCCGTTGGCTAGATGTTCGATCGTCCCGATGCGCGGTGTAGGCACACGGTGCGGCTCGCCGTTGCGTTCCGCAGCTTGTTTGCGTAGCAGGCGCTTGGCGGCTTCGAATGCATCCCGCAAGGCAATGAACACGTCGAGATAGGCTTCCTGCTCCTCGGTTTCGCTGCGAACGCGAAAGACGCGATCGGACGTGCGCAGCTCGATCTCCACCTCATGCGCAGGCTGCAGCCGCCTCCGCGCAGGCAGTGCCGTGATTGCGACGTTGCAGCCGATGAGCTCGGGATGGAATCGTTCTAAGTGGGCGATGTGCTCGAACACTCGGGCTTCGACGGCTGGCGATGCCTCGGTGTTCTTGAACGTGATGTGCGCTGGCGATTGCATCGTGATGCTCCGCTCGGGTTCCAGCTTGGAATTTGTGGTCGCGCTGCAGCGCATGCAGTCTGTGCGGGACTGTCGGCTAGCGATGCGGTTTTCGGTCTCGCGGGCGCCGATCGATGACTGTGGTCGTCGGGGTGCGGAGATTGCGCCAAAACAAGGCGTTTTCGAATCGGCGAAAGCAACGATGTTATTTCGTTCGGCGCACGGGGAAGGGCAAGAAAGGCGACAGGCTGCAGACCAAAGGCGACGCGCGCTTCACCTTCGGCCTTCAGTCTGCGCCGTTCGCGGCGCCTCGCCGCAGCGCTCCAAAATCCACGCACGGGCAGCGTCGCGCAATGCAACGGCACTAAGAAACGGAGTTCGTTCTGCTGCGTGCAACTCAGTTCCAATAGCGATGTCGATCGGCACGCGTGAAGGTATCCACTCCGTGTCGCGTAGCAGCGAGCGTGCGCCGCGAATCGCGATCGGAATCAGCGGTGCGCGTGCAGACGCGGCCGCGACGAAGGCACCCAGACGAAACGGCAAAAGGCCGGGCGCGCGGGTGAACGTCCCTTCGGGAAAGAAAAGTGGCGAATGACCGGCGGCGACGGCTTCCACGACGCGTTCGGCATCCTCGACGCTTGCGCGCGTTACGTTGCGCGCGACGAACAAGGTGCCGAGGCGTCGCAAGAAGAAGCTCAATACCGGGACGCGTGCGAGCTCTACTTTTGCGACGAAGCTGCAAGGCGAGGGCAGAACCGCTGTCAGCAGAACGGCATCGAGATAACTCGCGTGATTGGCGACGTAGATGCAAGGCATCTTCGCAGCGGGTGGAGGCGTTCCTGACGTTCTCACTCGAATGCCGGCTCCGGCGAGGAACGTGCGCGCCGAATAATGCACGACCGCCCAACGGACCTGCGGCGTGAACGGTAGAAGTACGAGCAAGAGTGAAAGAATGCCGAGCATCGCAAATAGTGCCCAAAAATAGACGGCGTAACAGAACGCCAGCGTGCGCTCTGCCGCGCGTCCCACGGCCCGCGGCGCGGCACCCAAGACAAGTCGCAGGCCTTGCAGCCACGGTGCGCGCGGACGCGGCGCGCTATGCAGTCCGCGTTCGTAAAGCTCGCGCGTGGCGGACCGGCGAATCTTGCCGCTCGATGTCTTCAGCACCGTATGCGGATCGCACAGTACGACTTCGTCCACGGGCTCGCCGAGCTCTCGAACGAGGGTTTGCAGAATTTGCTTTTTGAGCGCTGTGCGCTGCTCGAGTGTTTGAAGGTTGGTTTCTGCCAGCACGACGACGCGTTCAGTGGCTGAGTTGGCATCGCGACAGCCGAACACCGCAACACAACCCTTGCGAACGCCCGGGACCGCGCCGACGACGGTTTCGATCTCTTCCGGATGGAGATTGCGACCTGCGCGGATCACGATGTCCTTGATGCGTCCGGTCGGATAGATCTCCCCATGAACCATGTAGGCACGATCGCCGCTGTCGAGCCAGCCCTCGCGAAACAGTGCGGCAGTTGCCTGCGGATTGCGAAAGTAGCCCGCCGTAGCGGATGGTCCGCGAAACACGAGTCGGCCTTCGCAACGTTCTGGAAGCTCGCGTCCCGTGTCGTCGACGATGCGAACCTCATGACCGGGAATCGGCCGACCGCATGCGACGAAGTGCAGGGCGAGCGGATCGTTCTCGGGTACCGGTACGGCTCGCCCGGTGCGTGAGAACGTGTCGCGGTCGATGGAGTCGATCAACGGTTCGCGCCCGAGCGGCGGGATCGTCAAGCCCACGGAGTTTTCCGCGAGTCCGTAGACGGGCATGAGCGCCGCCGGTCGCAATCCGCACGCGGCAAACCGGCGGTGGAATCGTTTCAGAGTATCCGCGCTGACGGCCTCGGCGCCGTTCAGCGCGCAGCGCCAGGAGCTCAGATCGAGCGTCGCGATCTGCTCGTCGGGGATGCGCGCGATGCACATTTCATAGGCGAAGTTCGGTGCCGCCGATAGCGTGCCTCTGTAACGATCGATCGCCGCCACCCAACGAACCGGATGCGCGAGAAAGGTCAGCGGCGACATGACCTTCAGCGCTATGCCGAAATACAGCGGCCCGAGCCATGCGCCGATCAATCCCATGTCGTGATAGAGCGGCAGCCAGCTCACGAATACATCGTCGACCGAGACTTCGAGCGCGCTGCCCAGCGCCTCGATGTTCGAAAGCACGTTGGCGTGCGTGAGCACAACGCCTTTCGGCTGCCCTGTGCTGCCCGAGGTGTATTGAAAGAACAGAGGATCGCTCGGTCTCAGCGTCACCGAAGTGAGTGCCGTATCGCACGCAAGCAATTCGGTCGGCGAGGCGATGCGCCGCACCGAGGGGGTGTGCAATCGCAAAATGCCTGCCAGCCGACGCAGCTCGGGCGTCGAGATGAGTAGCGCAGGCGATGCATTGTCGAGGATGCCGCGATGTCGACGCACATGCTCCTCGATTTGATTGGGGCGCGCCGGGGGATACAGAGGCACGGGAATGCCGCCTGCAAGCATGCTCCCCAAAAACGAAATGAAGTATTCGCGTCCGGTCGGCAGCATCAGCGCGACGCGATCGCCTTTGCCGATGCCTTCCTGCTGTAAGCCGGCTGCAACCCGCAGCGCGCTTTCCCATAGCTCGCGGTACGTCAACGGGTCGCTGCTGCCGTCGCTCAAGACTTCGAGCTGCACGAAATGTTCGTCATGTTCGATGTGCCACTGCAGCACACGATCGAGCGTGGCGAGTCCTGATGGCGGCATGGTGCCGGTGGTCGTCGTGCGTCGCTCGTGCCGACGTTCGGGTGGCTTGCGCAACGACCCGTCCAGCGCTTCGGCGATGTCGCGTAACGTGCCTGCGCCTTGCAGAATCGTTTCAGGTAGGGTCAGGCCGAGCTCATGCTCGATGCGTGCGAACAACTCGACGCGCGCCAGGCTGTCGAGCCCGAGGTCCCGATCGAGCGCCGCATTCAACGCAACTGCCTGGATCGCCCGTTCGTCGGCATGCATGTCTTCGAGCATGCGGCGCGCAATGTCGAGCAACCGGTCCGTCGGGCTCGCATTCTCGCGCCGATCTTTGCTCTCCATCATGCCGGTGCGCTCGGATTGCCGATGAGCGAAGGCGATCGCCTGCCGCACGAGCTTGGGCTCGCTGCAAGAATTGCACGGCGAGCCCTGGTTGTTCCGTGTATTTCGGCGTAATGGAGGGCCGACCGGCGCGGCGCGTGGTGGAAACTAGCAGGCGTGCCCCGTCAGGCCGTTACGCAATCGCCGAACCGATCCATCGTCGCGAGATCTACGAAGACTTGTCCGGGGAGCGCGAGTATCAGGGATCGCAACTGCGATTTCATCGTGAGCAAACTTGTCGGATCTGGGCGACGGGTGCGAAGTCGATGAATCGTCAATGGAACCGTACGCAGGAATCCGAATTGTTTGCGTCGTTACTGATTCTTTTGCGATCTCATCGTCGGTGTCGCATGCGTAATAGCAGGGTGTAAACGAAAATGAGTCGAGTGTTCATTACCGGTTCGAGCGACGGCCTCGGGCTGGCTGCCGCCCGTGCGTTGATCCAGGAAGGCCATGAGGTCGTGTTGCACGCGCGTTCGGTGCAGCGCGCCGCCGCGTTCGCCGATCTCGCCGATCGATCCGCTGGAGTCGTGATCGGCGATCTGTCGAGCGGCAAAGAGACGCGCTCGCTGGCAGAGCAGGTGAACAAGATCGGACGCATGGATGCGGTCATTCACAACGCGGGTGTGTATCGAGAGCAGACTCGCGGCTCCACGCCCGAGGGCCATGCGACGACGCTCGCCGTGAACACATTGGCGCCGTACATTCTGACGGCGTTGATCGATCGGCCGCGTCGTTTGATCTATCTCAGCAGCGGCATGCATCGCGAAGCGCGCGCATTGCTGCGCGACATCGATTGGATCGAGCGTCCCTGGGAACCCAGCACTGCTTATTCTGAAAGCAAGTTGTTCGTCACGACGCTCGCATTCGCCATCGCGCGGCGATGGCCGGATGTGTTGAGCAATGCCGTCGACCCGGGCTGGGTACCGACCAAAATGGGCGGGCCCAATGCCCCCGACGATTTCGAGCAGGGTTATCTCACGCAAACCTGGCTTGCGGTCAGCGAGGATCCTGCGGCACAGACGAGCGGCGCCTACTGGCATCACCGCAAGCGGCGCGAACCGGCACCGGAAACGCGTGATGCCGATTTCCAGGAGCAGCTCATTGCCAGGCTGGCTGAGTTGACGGGAATCGCGATCTTCAAAGACTGAAGGCTGAAGGTATAAGCGCGTGTTCGCGCGTGGATTTGTTTCCAGAGTCCAGTGCCTGCCGCGGGAGGCAGCTTCGTGCACGTATTCTAGGCCACGCCCCGAGCCCCAAGCCCCACGCCCTCTCAGCTTTGTTTTTGTGCCTTGCTACTTGCAACGTCGACCCGTATAGTCGCGCCCCGTCATTGGGGAGTAGCCGCCTTCCGCAACGGAAGGAGCTGACGTCAACACACTTGGTCCGTTGCGACCATGGCGTCAGCAGCAATCGCAAGGCGAGACCTTTGACTTCGATGTCCGAGCCGGGCCGGCGAGGACATTTGGAGTCAATGGTGCAACATCGCCGGCCCCCGTGAACGACAGTGGACTTCTTGTACGCATCGCCTTTTCTCGCATCGCTGAGCATCGTCACGCTCGCAGAGCTTGGCGACAAAACTCAATTGCTTTCATTCGTGCTTGCTGCGCGCTGGCCAGGCCGTCAGTGGGCCATCATTTTGGGAATATTCGTTGCGACGATTGCCAATCACGCGCTCGCCGCGGGTCTGGGCAAGTGGATCACGCACGCTGTCGATGCGAATGTGATGGGCATTATCGTCGGTATCGCATTTCTCGTTTTCGCAGTGTGGGCGCTGATCCCGGACACTCTGGATGACGAGCCTTCGGCCAAGGGCCGTTCGAGCGCCTTCATGGCGGCGATGGTCTTGTTCTTCGTCGCGGAGATGGGCGACAAGACGCAGCTTGCGACTGTCGCACTCGGTGCCGAGTACGGCGACGTGGTGGCCGTCACGCTCGGCACGACGCTCGGCATGATGGTGGCGAACGTGCCCGCCGTGTTGGTCGGCGATTCGCTCATGAAACGTTTCCCGTTGCGAAAGATGCGGTTCGTTGCCGCAGCGCTGTTCGCAATTTTCGGGATCTACGCGCTCTTGGGGCGATAGCTGCGCGAGCCGGTTCGCGCGCTGCTCATCCCGCCCGCAGGATGGCGTTGACGAGTGCAGGCTTGTCCATCTTGCTTCGTCCCGCGATATGGAGCTCGGAAGCGAGCTTCTGAAGCTCGCTTCTCGAGGATTGTTTCAGTCGGCTTCGGTTGCGGGTGGTCTTGGTGCGATCCCGTTGCGCGCCGTTGCCGTTGCGTTTTCGATGCGAGCGCGCGGGGCTCCGCGAGGAGCTGTCTGCAAGGGCGCGTTCGGCCGATGCGACGCTCGCGCGTTTCGATAGGCTCTTTCTCAACACGTCCATCAGATCGACGACCTGCGCGCCGCCTTCGGGTGCTTCTTCTTCGAGCCCGTATTGCTCGATCACATCTTGGTGCTTGCGTTCTTTTTCGAGCGCGAGCGTCTGCAGCGCTTCCGCTTCGCGATCCTCGAGCTCGGCGAGGTCCAACCGGTCCTTACGCAGCGTCTTGATCTCTTTTAGAAGCGCGCCGACGAGTTTCGCGTTCGCCTTGGCGCGCTTTGGAAGACCGACCGCTTTCGGCACACGAATCTCATCCGCGTACCGCAACGTTTCAGCTCGCAGTACGCCGTTTTCGGAGAGGATCGCGACCAGATACTCGCGTCCTCGCATCACGAAGCTGCCTATGGCCACCCGACCGCTGCGCTCCATCGCGGCGGAGAGTAAATGGTAGGCCTTGGATGAGCGCCCGGCCGGCGCGAGAAAGTAGGGACGGTTGTAGTAGATGGGCGGGATTTGCTCGAAGGGAACGAAGCTGCGCAGCTCGATATCGCGCGAAACCTCGGGCGCCATCGAGTCGAATTCTTCATCGTCGATCACGACGAGTTTGCCGGAGTCGATTTCATAACCGCGCACCAAGTCGTCGTTGTCGAGCGCCTTGCCTTCCTTGGAACAAACGTAGCGACGACCGAGCGGATTGCCCTCTTCGTCGACCAGCTTCATCGATTTCCGGCGCGGCCGGATTGCCGCGTACAGATCCACCGGAATGCTCACGAGGCCAAAGCTGATCGTTCCCGACCAGAATGCGCGTACGGCGGCTGCAGCCCGTTCGTGGCCATTGCCGTTCGCTTTGCGTGCGCGTTCAGGCAACTCTTTTCTCCCGCGCGGCCGCGATGCTCGCTCTGAGGTTCGCGGCGAGATCGCCGCGTGCAGCGCGTCGTTTCGGTTTGACCGGCTCGAGCTTCTTGCCGCGCGCCTTTGCGTCGATCAGCGCGCAAACTCGTTGACGGTACTCGTTATGCCAGGCGGTAGGATCGAAGTCCTCGGCGATCGAGGATACGAGCTGCTCGGCGAGCTTGAGCTCGTCGGCTTTGGGCTTCGCGGATTTCGCCGGCTCGATGCCCGAGAAGCTCAGCACCTGATCCGCTCGGCGAAGCGTCGACATCACCAGATAACCGTCTTGCAGCAGCAGCGCGCCGACATAGCGCTTCTTGCGCATGACCCAGCGTGCGATGCCGATGGAGTCGGTGCGCGCTAGCGCTTCGACGAGCGCGAAATAGGCAGCAGAATTGCCGTCCGGACCCAAGTAATAAGGGCGGTCGTACCATTGATCCGAGAGCGCGTCGCGAGCTACGAACCGGCAAAGGTCGATGTCGCGCGAGGCGGGCGGCTCGAGCTCGGTGAGCTCTCCGGGTCGCAAGATGACGGCACGCTCGCGACTCACCGGCAGAGCCTTGCGTCGGTCTTCCTTGGAAACTTCTTCGCCCGTGTCTTTGCGCACGATGCGCTGTTCGACGGGTGCGCGATCCTTGATGTGCAACAATCGAAAATGCACAGTGCGGTCTTCGACGGCCGAATAGAGTTTCACCGGCACTCGGTGTCGGCCTAGACGCAGCGAACCTCTCCAGATCGCGCGCGACACGTCAGCGCTTCCTCGGCAGGCAATCGGTACATAGCGTTCGTTTGCGATAGCTCAAGACGCACAGAGGGCAGAGCGGCGCATCGCAGTCGGCACAGCGCACTTCCACTTCATACGCATAAAGTTGTCCGCAATGCGCGCATTCTTCCTCTCCGGCGAGCCACCAAGGGCTGCGACCGGCTCTCGTTGTCTTGTCGTGCTGTTTACGCACTATTGCGCTCGTCGGATCACGCGTGAGGTCGATGCAGTTCGTGAGGCGTCGTCGATAGGGAAACGGATGAATGCGGCGGCTGTTCCCTGCTATCACCGAGATCGATTAGGCGGAAATCCGGGGCGCGGTGCGCGTTCGGTCCCGATACGCTGCATGCATCGGTATGTTCGAGGTCGATGAGTCATGCAGCCTTTTCCTCACGTGTACAGGGTCTCCGCAAACGGCGCGACCGACGGCATCCTCGAACTGTCGTCGGAAGGACTGCCGACAATGACTGCGGTCGCACCCAAGGAATTCGACGGGCCGGGCGATCGCTGGTCTCCGGAATCACTGCTCGTCGGGGCCGTCGCTAGCTGCTTCCTCTTGACGTTCGTGGCAGTCGCTCGCGCATCCAAGCTGGAATGGCAGTCGCTCGAATGCAGCGTCGACGGCACGCTCGATCGCGTGGAGAGAACGACGCAGTTCACCAAGTTCGTCACACGCGCGCGACTGCGCGTAGGTGCGGATGCGAACGAGGCGCTGTGTCGCCGTGTGCTCGAGAAAGCGGAGCAGGGCTGCTTGATCGCCAATTCGTTGAAAGCGTCGCGGGCGCTCGAGATCGAGATCGTGCGAAGCGAAGCGCCGCGGTCCGCGGACGGCAGGTTCAGTTGAACCAGGGCGTTTCGCGGCTCACATGCTCATGCGGCGATTCCAGGGCATTACCTGCAACAATCGCGCGAGGCCGCAGAATCCGGTTGCGCCGGCGAAGATCAAGCCGCCGCCGACGAATCCCGACAGGGCATAGAACCAGGGTGACAGCAGAGCGCCCAGGACGATTCCGAGCAAGACCAAGCTTCCAGCAGCAATCTGGACCTGACGCATGACTTCCAGCGGTTGCGTACGGGTCCACTTCAACCGGAAGTCCGGCGCGCTTCCACGCGTCGAGTCCGCCCTCCAGCATGAATGCCTCGCAACTCGCGGCGGACGCCAGGCGCGCGGCGTTGCTACGGGTGCGACCGCCCGATTTACAGTGGAAGATGATCTGGGATGCCTTGTCGATATCGAGCGTTCCCTGCGTCAGCCCGGACACGGGACGTGAGATCGCGTGCGGGATGTGCTCCCGTGCGTATTCGTCCGGTTCGCGGATGTCGACGACGAGCGCGCCTCGCTCGATGAGCCGCTTTGCGTCGTTCGCCGAGATAGACTGTAACGCCATAATGCGTTCCTACTTACAATAGATGTCCTTGAGCAGACCGACGATCCTGCTGAGATTCGGGTCTGCAACGCGATACAGCACTGTTTGTGCGTCGCGACGTGATTCGAGCAGGCCTTCCTCCTTCATTCGGGCCAAATGCTGCGATGCGGCCGATGGACTGAGCTCGACTGCTTCGGCCAGCTCGCCGGCGCTGCATTCCCCGGCACTGATCACGGTGCACAGAATGAGCAACCGTCGCTCGTTGCCCAGAGCTCTCAAGAGCGTCGCCACCTGCGGCGCATTTGCTTTCATCTTCGCGAGATCGCGTTTGCTCAGTGCCATGCAGCGCTCCGTTATTTAGTTGACGCTTAATTTAGCAAGACCTAAAATAAGCGTCAACACAGGAGGAATTCGGTCATGAAGGCGAACATTCGAGCGTTCTTCGACGAGCCGACGAACACCGTCAGCTACTTGGTGTCCGACCCGCAGACCAAGCAAGCCGCGATCATCGATCCGGTGATGGACTACGATCATCGGTCGGGCAGGATCGGCGTTGCATCGGCAGACGCAATCTTGCGCAGCGCAGCCGAGGAGGGGTTGACGATCTCATGGATCCTCGAGACGCATGCCCACGCGGATCATTTGTCCGCCGCGCCTTATCTCAAGCGGAGAACCGGTGCGCGAGTCGGTATTGGCGAGCATATTCGCGACGTACAGCATATCTTTCGTCCGGTGTTCAATCTCGACGACGTAAGCGGCGACGGAAGCGAGTTCGACCATTTGTTCAGAGATGGCGAGCGCTTCAATATCGGTGCTCTCGAGGCGGAGGTCATCTACACCCCGGGACATACTCCTGCATGTGTTTCGTACCGGATCGGCGATGCTGTGTTCGTCGGGGACACGCTGTTCATGCCCGATTACGGAACGGCGCGCACGGATTTTCCGGGAGGCGATGCGGCAATGCTTTACCGCTCCATCCAGAAGCTGCTGGCCCTGCCTGCACAAACTCGGATGTTCCTCTGTCACGATTACAAAGCGCCGGGCCGTGATTACTTCGCCTGGGAGACGACGGTTGGCGAACAACGCGAGCGCAACGTTCACGTCGGCGGTTCTGTCGACGAGGCGACGTTCGTGGCATTGCGCACCAAGCGGGATGCGACGTTGGCAGCCCCGGAGCTGCTGTTGCCTTCCATTCAAGTGAACATCCGCGCCGGTCGGCTGCCGCAGGCCGAATCGAACGGCGTTCGATATCTGAAGATTCCGTTGCAATTGCCGCCGGCACTCGGCGAAGCGGGATAACAGGAGAAGGGCGACGAGCGACGGTCGGCGGCTAGAAAGAGCTCGTGGCCCGCTCCTTCGCTGTCAAACTAGCAACTCGCCATTACGCCCCCTAGGGCGTAATGGCGACTTTGAGCACTCCGTCCCGCTGATTCGCGAACAGCTCGTACGCCTTTTCGATATCGTCCAACTTGAATCGATGCGTGACGAGCGGCTGCAAATCGACGCGCTGCGATGCGATCACGTTCATCAAGCGGCGCATGCGTTCTTTCCCGCCGGGACAGAGCGTCGTCACGATCTTGAGATCGCCGAGACCGGCGGCAAACGCGCCGAGCGGAATCTTCAGATCTTGCGAGTAGACACCGAGGCTCGACAGCGTTCCGCCCGGCCGCAGCACTTTGAGCGCGGCTTCGAAGGTCGGCTGTGTGCCGAGCGCTTCGATGGCGACATCGACGCCGCGTCCGTCGGTGATGCGCAAGATTTCCTCAACCGGATCGGTCTTGCGGAAGTCGACGATGTGATCCGCGCCGAGACGTTTGGCGACGGCCGCGCGCTCGGGCACGGTCTCGACGGCGATGATCGTCGTGGCGCCCATGAGCTTGGCGCCGGCGGTCGCGCACAAACCGATCGGTCCTTGCGCGAAGACGGCGACCGTATCGCCGATCTTGATCCCGCCGCTTTCGGCACCTGCGAATCCCGTCGACATGATGTCGGGGCACATGAGCACGGCTTCGTCGGACAGGTGATCGGGCACCGGTGCGAGATTCGCCATCGCATCGGGCACGAGCACGTATTCGGCTTGGCAGCCGTCGATCGTGTTGCCGAACTTCCAGCCGCCGATCGGTTTCCAGCCATGCTTCGTGCCGGCGCCGTCCTGTGAGCAGCAACCCGCTAGACACGCATTGCTGTAGCCGCTCGGTGTGATCGCGCCGGCAACGACGCGCTGACCTTCGCGATAACCCTGCACGGCGCTGCCGAGCTTCTCGATGACGCCGACCGGCTCGTGACCGACGATGAGACCGGGCCGCACTGGATATTCGCCCTTCAGAATGTGCACGTCCGTGCCGCAAATCGTCGTCGTCGTGACGCGAATCAGCGCATCGAGCGGACCGACGTCGGGTATGGGACGCTCATCGAGTGCAATGCGGCCAGGTTCCACGAACACTGCCGCCTTCATCGTCTTCGCCATGTCGCACCTCCTGATGAGAAGGCTCGCAGTATCGGACGCGCATCGGTGGCGGTCAGTCGGACGTTTCCACTAGAAGATAAGTAGGGCTTGGGGCTCGGGGCGCGGGCTCAGAGGGCTGCCGGTAGCGGTTAGAAAGAGCGCTGGGCACTGGGATCTGGAAGAGTTGCTGCGCGCGAAAGCGCGCTTCTACCTTCAGCCTTCAGTCTTCAGCCTATTCATTGTCAACGCTCATCTATCAATCGATACTCTCGCCATGCCAGCAAACGATGCGATAGCGCTGCGCTTCCTGGGCGCAACCAATACGGTGACCGGATCGCGATATCTCGTGCGGACGCAAGGGCACGCGATGCTCGTCGATTGCGGCTTGTTTCAAGGTTATAAGCAATTGCGCTTGCGCAATTGGGGGAAACCGCCATTCGATGCGGCAGCGATCAAAGCCGTCGTGTTGACGCACGCGCACCTGGATCACAGCGGATACTTGCCGCTGCTCGTCAAGCAGGGATTCCACGGCAAGATTTACGCGACGCCTGCGACGTTCGATCTGTGCAAGATCTTGTTGCCGGATAGCGGCTTTCTGCAGGAAGAGCAGGCTAGATTCGAGAATCGGCACAAACTGTCCAAGCACGACCCGGCATTGCCGCTGTACACGAAGCTCGATGCGGAGCGGTCGCTCGAGTTCTTCGAAACCAAGTCGCTCGGGGAGACGTTCGAGCCGATGCCCGGCGTTCGGGTGGAGTTCTCGCGCGCCGGTCATGTGCTCGGTGCCGCGAGCGTGCGCGTGCAGACGTCCAATACGTCGATCCTATTCTCGGGCGATCTGGGCCGTCCGAACGATCCTTTGATGCGTGCGCCTGAAGCGCCGCCCGCCGCCGAGCATCTCGTCATCGAATCGACTTACGGCGATCGATTGCATCCTGCGGAAGACATGCGAGTCGCACTCGCAGAAGCGCTCAGCCGTGCGATCGCGCGAGGCGGGGTCGTCGTTGCGCCGAGCTTTGCGGTCGGACGCGCGCAGTTGCTCATGTTGCTCATTGCCGAGTTGAAAGCTCAGCATCGACTGCCCGACGTGCCGGTATATTTGGACAGTCCCATGGCGATCGATGCCACGGAGCTCTACCTCAAGTATTCAGCGGAGCATCGCCTGTCGCCGGAGGAGTGTCAGGCGATGTGCCGTTCGGTGCAGCTCGTGCACACATCGGAGCAATCGAAGGCGCTGGATCAACGGCGCGAGCCGATGATCATCATTTCCGCCAGCGGGATGGCCACCGGCGGGCGGGTCGTTCATCACCTCAAAGTATTTGCGCCGGACCCGCGCAACTTGATTCTCTTGCCGGGATTTCAGGCGGGAGGTACGCGCGGCGCGTCGCTTGCGGCGGGGGCGGAGACCGTTCGGATTCACGGTCAGGACGTGCCCGTGCGGGCCGAGGTCGTCAAGCTCGAGACGATGTCGGCACACGCCGATGCAAACGAGCTGATCGCCTGGGCTCGGCAGATGCCGAGTCCGCCGCGTACGACGTTCGTCACGCACGGCGAGCCGGCAGCGAGCGATACGTTACGCGCCCGTTTCGAACGCGAGTTGGGTTGGCCGGCCGTCGTACCCGATTTCCGTGACGAGTTCGACCTGTAACTCGATCTGCTTCAGAACGTCACGTTCACCGACACCCACAGGCGTCGCGCATCGTCGGTGTTGGCGTACATGTTCGCGTAAGCGATGGCGCCAGTATTCGGATCCGACACGTACGGCCGGTAGTCGATGAAGTTCTTGTCGAGCAGGTTGTACACGGCGGCATTCAACGACACGCTCGGTGTGACCTGGAAGCGTCCGCCGACGTGGAACAACGAGTACGCGCGATAGTCGCCCAGCTGATCCGTGACCGTCTGCGTGCTGCCGACGGTGACGCTGCGGTAGCGCTTGCTGCGGTATTCGCCGCGCAGATAGAAGCTCAGGCGATTGCTCGCATCCCAGTTGAGCCGCGCATTCACCATGTGCTTCGGCGTGTTCGTGAGCGGCTTGCCGGCCGAATCGCCGCTCTTCTGCTCGCTCTCGGTAAACGTGTAATTCGTGTCGAACGTCAAGTTCTGGAGCAACGGCAGGGTTGCGGCGACTTCGGCGCCGCGCGTGACGGCCTTGTCGATGTTCACGCTCTGGCCGAATGTCGGGCTGCGCGTCCATTGCGGACCGAGATCCATGCACGGCTGTTGGAAGCCGTTGAAGTGGCAGTTCGGAATCGGATCGCCGGTTGCGATCTTGTCCTTGAAATCGTTGTTGAACAGCGTGAGGTTCAGGCGCAGACCGTTGCGATTGTCGAAATAGAAACCGAGCTCGGTCGTCGTGCTCGTCTCGGGTTTGAGATGCGGCGAGCCGATGAGCGGAATCGTGCCCTGGCCGCCGAAGCCGACGATGCCGTCCGCCAATTGATCGAGACGCGGCGTCTTGTAGCCTTCGCTGACGCCGCCCTTCACCGTGAAATAGTCGTTCGCCGTCCAAACGAGGTAGACGCGCGGGCTCGTGTGACCGCCGAACGTGCTGTGATCGTCGCGGCGCACGCCGACCGTGAGCGCGAGCGGTTCCATGAAACGCCACTCGTCTTCGATGAAGAGCGCCCATTGCTCGTGCTTGAAGGGGGCGAGGGCGACGCCGTCGATCATCTCGGATTCCCACCACTGGCCGCCGACGGTGAACGTGTGCGATCCGATTCCCGAAGTGAGCTTGCTGTCGATCACGACGTTTTCGTTTTCGAGCGTACGCGGATTGCCGGCACCGGCAACGCCGGGCGGAATCAAGCGGCCGATCGTCTCGGTCAAGCTGTACATCGCGCTCGAGTCGAGCGTGCCGAAGTTGAAGCGCGCGGTGTGCGACAGTGTGGCTTGTTCGCGGTTGTAACGCTGTTCGGGTGCATAGCCGCCGGTGCCGAGCGTGCCGAGCTGACCGCGGCTGTTGTCGTACTTCTGGCGATTGATCCAGCCGTCGAGCCACACATCCTGATTCTCGGTGACGACCCACGACAGTCGTGCGCCGAAGTTGTAGTTCGTGTAGCTCACAGGGTTCCAGCCCATGTTGGGCGCGACTTGGCTGCCATCGATAGCCTGATAGGAGATGTCGGCCGCGTCGCGCTCGAAGAACGCACCGTTGATCGCGAGTCCGAGGCGGTCGCCCACCAACGGACCGCTGAGGTACAGGTTCGACGAATAGGTATCGCCGAAGCGCGAGTCTTCCTGCAGGACGTAATCGGCGCCGACGGTAGCGCTCCAGTCTCGCGCAACTTTGCGGGTGATGATGTTGACAACGCCGCCCATTGCGTCGGAGCCGTAGAGCGTCGACATCGGTCCGCGAATGACTTCGATGCGCTCGATCGCCGATAGCGGCGGAATGAAGTTGTTCTGGGTTGCGTTGAAATTGTTCGGTGCCACATTGCCGGCGACGTTCTGTCGTCGGCCGTCGATGAGGATCAACGTGTAGTCGGCCGGCATCCCACGCATGCTGATGTTCGGCGCCCCGGTCTTGTCGACGGAGTCGCCGATATCGACGCCTTCCACGTCGGCCAATGCTTCCGCGAGTCCGTGATAGGGCTTGGTCTCGAGCGCGAGCTGATCGATGACCGTGATGTTGGCCGGTGCCAACTCGATCTTCTGCGAGTATCCGGAGGCGGTGACGACGATGCGATCCAGGATCTGCGAATCCGGATCGGCTGCGTCGGCAAGCGCAACACCGCTAATTGCGGTGAGGGCGAACAGCCCGTAGATGCTGCTGCAGGCAGTGCGAGAACGACGCGCTGGCAATTTCATTCGTGTTGTCCCATCGGATCGTGCACGGCTCGGCCGATTGGGTCCGATGCCGCGTGGGCGCGAATCCTAAATGAGAATGATTCGCATTGTCTAGCGTGAATCGGTGGCAATTGGGTCACAAAGGTTTTTTGCTGAAACGTCGGAAGCTCGGTGAGCGAAGCGTCGGGTCCGCACCGAGTCGTCGACCGCTTCTAATGACTGCGCGTCGGCGCAAGTGACTTGCGGTAATGTCAATGCGAGAGGGCGCGCGAGACTTCGACTTCTTCGGTACCGGACGGCTTCGCAAACAGATACAAGATCGATGTCCCGCTCGATGCATGCATGGGCGGATGTCCGGCGTGGAGTATGCTTGTCGCTCGATCGATTGCGGAGTCGGCTATGAGGATGCGCACTTTAATCGTCTCGTTCGTTGCGGTCGTCGCCGTGGGATGCGCGACGACTGAGCCGGCGGTCGAATCGCTTTCCGGAATGGAGATGTACCAGCGACTCTGCGCGAGCTGTCACGGTGTCGAGGGCCATGGCGATGGTCCTGTTGCGCCGCTGCTCAAGGTCAATACGCCGGATCTGACGCGTATCGCCGCGCGGGACGGCGGGGAGTTCCCCACCGAAGATGTACGTCGAATCATCGACGGACGCGCCGATCGTCGCGCGCATGGACCGCGAGACATGCCGGTGTGGGGTTGGCAGCTCTATGACATGGCGACGCGCGACGGCAACGAGCGGGCGCGTACGGATGCGATGATCGATCGATTGGTCGAGTATCTGCGTTCGATTCAACGACCGTGACTGCCGAGCGCAACATGCTACGGCCTGGCTCGAGCATCGCAAGAAGGGATCACATGAAGACCTCATTGCTCGCTGCTTCCGTCCTAGCGCTCATTGTGTCGAGTGTCTCGAGCTCCGCCTCGGCGGTCGACCTCACCGAAAGGTCCGGCAAGGAGCTGTATGAGCGCTATTGCGCCTCTTGTCACGGACTGACGGGACAGGGCGATGGGCCGGTTGCGAAGGCGCTGAAAGTGGAAGTACCGGATCTCACGCTGTTCGCTCGACGCCACGGCGATTATTTCGATCGCGGCTTGGTCGAACGCATCATCGATGGACGGCACATCATCGGCGCTCACGGAACACGCACAATGCCGGTATGGGGCGAGGATTTCTCACGCGCGGATCCCGGCAATCCGAATGCCGAGCAGGCGACACGCATTGCCATCGTGCGTCTGGCCGATTACTTGTGGCAGCTCCAACGGCCGAGCGCGAAGTCCGACGATCCGTGAGAAGCGCCTGGAAAGCGCATGGAACACGCTTCGCCATCGTGAGCGAGTTCGCGCCAGCGATCGAGTCGTTTCGCAACTAGTCCGACGGAGCAGCGCAATGGACGGTCGAGATGCGTGCGATGCGGCCAGTTGGACGACGAGCAGCGTCCTGCGCGATGGCACGCGCATCACGATCCGGTTGCTCGATCCGGCAACCGACCGTCAGCGCGAGATCGACTTTCTCAACAGCTTGTCCGAGCGCACTCGCTATCTGCGGTTGCTAACGCCGCTCAAATACCTGCCGAAGCACATGTTCGATCAGCTCATGGACGTGGACGGACAACGTCGCGTGGCCTTCGTCGCCACGGTGGGCGAGGGCGACGAAGAACGCTTCGTCGGCGTGGCTCGCTACGGAGTGACGGACGATCCCGAATCTGCAGAAGTCGGCATTACCGTCACCGATGCGTGGCAGGGCCGAGGCGTGGCGACGCGGCTCATGCAACGTTTGGAAGACTATGCACGCGCACATGGCATCAAGACGCTGACCGGCATCGTGTTGCCGGACAATGCCCAGATGCTGGATCTCGCCCGGCGCATGGGCTTTCAGCTGAAGCTCTCGAGCGCCGAGCGACTGATGAAGATCACGAAGCCGCTCGCCTAACGCGTCGTTGGCGCGCTCAACCGTACGCCAGTTTCAACATCTCGATCACGCCGAGGATCTGCGTGATCCAATAGATCGCGGTGACGACGAGCACGCTGCCGGAAATGATCAGTGCTGCGCGCTCGCGGTTATCGAGGGTGGAAGTCTTCGTCATGTGAGCTCCTTCGGACAATCAACTCGCCTCAGGCTCTTCGCGTACGAGCAGGACGGGTACGGGGGATTGGCGGACGACCAACTCCGCATCGCTGCCCATCAACAGCCGGCGTACGCCCCGTCTGCCGTGCGTTCCCATCACGATCAAGTCCGCCGGCCACTCTCGTGCCTGTTCGATGATGACGTCCGAGGCTCGGCGCCCGACCGTATCGATCAGCACCGGCTCGGGCTCGGCACCCTGCGATTTCGCAAACTTCAGCTCTTCGTTGAGCGTCGTCCTGCCGCCCTCACGCAAGGCCTCCACCCATTGCTCGTAGTAGGGCGTCGGACCGACGGCCATGTCCGTCACGAACTCGTCGACGACGTGCAGGATACGAACCGTCGCATTCAAGCCCTTCGCAAGCTTGATCGCCTCGGTCAGGCCTCGCCGGGAAGCCGAGCTGCCGTCCACCGGAACCAGGATTCGCTGGTACATCGAAGGCTCCTTTCGTCAGATCTGCGTTACGAAAAACCGATCCATCGTCCGGATGCCGCAACGAGGAACCAAAGCGACATGGACGCCAGTGCGACAAGCTTCAGCGTTGCCGGCCGCAACTCATCGATGTTGCCGCGCAAGAGCGGCATCTTGATCGCGAACACGAATGCGATGCCCGCCGCGAGCGCAGCCATCTTCACCCAAAAATAAAAGTTGTGATAGCACTTTGTCGCTACGCCCGCCACCATGAAAAACCCGGTGACGAGTAGCGTATAGAGAGAGATCTTGAACCACCGGTGGGCGGTGAAGACGATCGTCTGCGCCGGAATGTCTCTGAGAACGACGTTCATCAGACGCAAGTCGGTGGCGAGCACGGTCCCGCCGAGGACGGCGAGTGCCATCAGGTGTACGGCCTCGATCGTCGCAAACGTTGCGCCCTTGTCTTTGACGAACGCGCCGACCGGAGAAGTTTCCAACCAAGTGAAAAGATCGAGAAGTCGCATGATGGGCTCCGTTCAGGCAGCGGGGTTCGTGCAGCCGATGAATGCATCTATCCAGGCCGGATTCGGTTCTCCGCAATCGAACCAGTCGTAAGCGATGAAGCGGCCCGTGACGACGACGCCTGCCCACAGTGCGAGCGAAAGCCCGGCGGCTATGCGCGTGCGGGCCGGTGGAACCGGCGCCCGATCCCAGGTGTCGATGGACGCCTTCATGTGACGATGAAAGAGCACCGCATTGATGAACGCGGCAAGAAGCAGGATCACCTTGATGCGAAACCAGAGGCTCTGGCTCGTTCGTACGGGAATGGCGGTATAGAGCAGGATCCCGGTCGCGAACATCACGACAAAACCGGCGAGCATCGGTTTGGTCAGGCGTTCCGCAATCTTCGAAGCAGGAACTTGCGTGAAGCACCAGCCGAGCATGCGCAAATCGATGATGCAGAGCAGTCCGAGCGAGACCATCAGCGTCAGCACATGCGTGGTCTCGATCCAGTTGTAGAGATAAAAGGACTCGTGCAGCCCTATGCTGAAGGTTTGCGACGCGAGCCAATTGGCGAAGTCGAGAATGAGCTCGTTCATCCGTCCTCCCAAAGTCGTGACGTGCAACTTTTATAAGGAGGCGTGTACGTACCGGCCTCAGGTTCTTCCCTGAGCGGTTCGGGAGTTCCACCGAGTTATGCGGGTGGGAGGGGGATAAGAAATGCTAAGCGTTCGCGACTCGTGATTCGTGACGTTTGAGTCGCGCAATCCGCGAGCCTTCGGCTAGCGACAAGCGCTCGGTTTTCTGCCTTGGAGAGCTGAACATTTCTTTACTTACTTAAGCAGGCCGAAGCCAGACTCGGTCGTGAGTCACGAGTCACGAGCCGCGTGCCTTCTCCAGCAACTCCACAACCTCCGCATCTTCTGTCTGCGAAAAATCGGCATACCAGTCGCCGACGGCACGGAAATATTCCGGCATCGCGAGACAGATGACTTCGTCGGCGTCTCGAGCCAACTTCTCGCACGTGTCGGCCGGTGCAACGGGCAACGCGACGACGATGTGCTTTGCGCCCAAAGCGCGAGTGGCGCGAACCGCCGCGATCATGCTGGCGCCCGTTGCCGCACCGTCGTCGACGAGAATGACCGTGCGGTCGTTGACGTCGAGCGGCGGTCGATCGCCGCGGAAGCGGTGCTCGCGCGCTGCGACCTCGCGCAGTTTCTCTTGCGCATATCGGCGGACGGAGGCCTCGTTCTCCCCGAGCGCGAGAAGGTCTTCGTTGAGCACGACGACTCCGCCTGAGGCGACGGCGCCGAGCGCGAGCTCAGGTTGAAACGGTGCGCCGACTTTGCGCACGATCATGACGTCGAGCTCGCCGCGCAGTGCCTTGGCCACTTCGTATGCAACGGGTACACCGCCGCGCGGCAGCCCGAGCACGAGCACATTGCGATCTGCGTAATCGGCCAAACGCTTGGCGAGCGCTTGGCCGGCCGCTGCTCGATTCGCGAATACCGTCATCGTGCCGTGTGGCTGAAGTGCCCCTCCATGTCGGATCCGTCGCGACTGAAGACAATCGGCAAATTGTGCTTGGCGCGCGCCGTACTGCAGCGGCGGTTGGAGACTTACCTGCCGATGCAGTGTAACCGTCGTGCGAAGGAGCGTGCAGTCGGGATTAGCGCGTGCGTTGTACGCTCAACTACGGCGGCCGATCGCAGAGCGCAGCGCGCTAGCCGCCGAATGCGAGCGTCACTTGTAGGCTGACGATGTCGACCGAGGATTCTTGTCTGCCGATGAGGAAGCCGCTCGCATTCGTGTTGCCGGCATTTTCGTTGAGGGGTACATCGTCGCTGAAGAGATGCGCGTAGCCGAAGTCCAACCGGATCGCATCCGTCGCTTGCCAGTGCGCGCCGATCGCAAGCCAAGTCCGATCCGGGTCCGGCAATCGCGGCGTGCGCGTTGCATCCGGCACCGGCGTTTGATCGTAAGCGATGCCCGCGCGCAGCTTGAGTGCAGGCGTTACGGTGTACGTGCCGCCGATCGCGAAACGCCAGGTGTCGTCCCAGTGCTCGGGTGTGACCGAGAGCGTTGCGCCCGACGGCCGGACGATTCGCAGCTCTTGCACGGAGCTCCATCCCGTCCACGCAACGTCGGCGAGCAGCTCAAACTTGTCTCCGATTCTTTGCCGCACGGAAAGAGTCGCGGAATCGGGTACTTCGAGATCGACCGAAGCGGGCCCGCTTGCAAGCGGCCCGTTGGGACCGCTGACTTGCGCGACGATGAATGCGCCCGTCGGATCGATTGCTGTCGGCGGACTGAACTCCGCCGTTCCTCTCACCTTGTATTCGATCGACGATCGATACGCGAGGCCGATGCTGGTGGTTTCGCTGGGTTCGAACAGCAGACCGATGTTGAATCCCCAGCCGTCGTCGTCGCCTTCCACACGGGCTCGTCCCTCGAGTCCTAGGTTAGCGCCGACGATGAGCGGATCGCCGCCCACCGCCTGGGCGATCACGCCTGTGTAGTTCACGGCATTCGTCAACTCGGCATCGAGCTGCTGATAGCTCACGCCGACACCGATCGAGAATGCATTGTTGATCCGATACGCAATCGTCGGGTTGATGTTGATCGTCTTGATCTCCGACTTGATGGCCTGGAACCGACCGATCCAGTTCTCGTCGTATTCGGTCTTGAGCCCGAAGGGTGCATTCACGCCGATGCCGATGGCCAGCCGCTCGCCGATCGGCAGGCTCGCATAGGCGCTCGGCACGAAGTTCCAATCGCCGGCATCGCCGCCTTCGTTACCGAGCGGTTGACCGAGCGCCGGCAACGAGTCGCGGTTCCGAAACTCGGTGTTGATGCCGATGAAGCTCGGGACGACGACGACTTGCGCTTCGCCGAGACGCATGAGGCCGGCTGGATTGAAAAAAATCGTCGTTGCGTCGTCGGCGGCGACGCCCGTGCCGGCGAAGGCAGTACCGAGGCGGCTCGCGCTCTGTTCCAACAAGGCAAAACCTGAAGCATGAGCGCTGCCGGATGCTGCGACCAGCGTCCCTACGGCAGCCGTGCGAACCGCGGTCGTCCATGTGTTCGAATTCATTGCTTGCGCCTCGAGAGTGCCGAAGTTCCATCCCAACGCAGAATGCGATTCGCTGGTTGCGTGTGCCTCCCATCGAATCGCACGCGTGCCGTGCCGGTCATCTCGTCGGATGCACTTAGGGCGTTGCGGAAGACGCAGGAGTATCATCTACACGCAAGAGCCCTGGGCATGGGTTTCGGAGAAAGACGATCGCGCGCGAGCAGTTTCTCCCGAACGGCAGCGCGTCGCGCAGCGCGTGAGAATCAGCGGGTCGGCAATACCTCAGTCATGAGCGAGCCACGGCGAATTTTCATACTCGACGGCCATCCCGATGGTGCGCGCGAGCGCTTCGTCCACGGTCTTGCCGAGGCTTACGAAGAAGGTGCGGTATCGGCCGGTCATCAGGTGCTTCGCAAGCGCTTGGCGGATTTGGACGTGCCACTGTTGCGGAGCAAAGATGACTATCGGGGCGATCCGCCGGAACACTTGCGCGAATGCATCGATGCGATGGATTGGGCGCAGCACGTGACGATCCTGCATCCGCTTTGGCTCGGTTCCATGCCGGCCGCATTGAAGGGGCTGTTCGAACAGCTCGTCCGCCCAGGATTCGCATTCAGCACGAATCAGCTCGGCCGTTGGCCCGTGCGATTCTGGGAAGGCAAGACCGCGCGCATCATCGTCACGATGGGAATGTCGAAACTTGCCTATTGGTGGTACTACGGTGTCGGCGCCGCGCGCAGCCCGCAACGCGTCGTCCTATCGACGAGCGGCTTTCGCAGCGTGCACACGACCTTGATCGGCCGCGCCGAAACCATGTCGCCGGAAGAGCGGAAGAAGTGGATGGAGAAGGTTAGGGCGCTGGGACGCTCTGGTAGTTGACAGTTGATAGCGAAGAAGCAATGACTCAGTTGATCGTTGATGGTGGATAGTTGACAGTTGATAAACGTAGTGCGCGATGTCGTAGGTCTTGCTTGGATGTCGGCAACTCGCCGTGATCTGCCGCGCTGCCTCGCTATCAATTGTCAAGTATCGACTATAACTCCCAGAGATGAGCGTTCGTCTCGAAGTCTACGTCCAGCCCCGCGCAAGCAAGACGGCGGTCGCGGGAATGCACGATGGACGATTGAAGATTCGTCTTGCCGCGCCGCCAGTCGATGGCGCGGCCAATGCAGAGCTCGTGAAATTCGTTGCCGAGTGTCTCGGCGTTCCGAAGTCGGAGGTTCGCATCGTTGCAGGCGAGTCGAGCCGCAGAAAGCTGCTCGAAGTGCCAGGAACGGATGCGGATGCAGTATTGGAGAGGCTGCGAGCGGAAAAGTAGAGCAGGCGCTGGGCGCGGGCTAGAAGGGCAACAGGTTACGACTACGGCGAAACGCAAGCGCTCTTCTATTCCTCTCTATTCCTCTTGAAACCGCGGCGTTGGTGCGTCTGCATTACGCCCAGAGCGCTCGCGTCGCAACGAAGGCTAGTGCGAACCGCGCGTCGCTCGCTTCTGACCAGAGCCCTGCGCCCAGGGCCCTACTTATGCGGCTCATCCCCCACCGAATCGCGCACGAGCGTCTTGGCGGCGATCATGTAGTGGATGAACGACCACACGTTGATGCACACCATCACGATCAGGGCCCAGCGCAAACCTTCCGCTTTCGCGAACGCTTCGGCAACGCCGTCGTCCAGGAAATTGTTGTAGAAGATGTCGCTGACGACGCCGACGAGCGTCGGGCCGAGGCCGAGGCCGATCAAGTTCACGATGAGCAGCAGCACGGCAGAGCCGAGCGCGCGTTCGCGCACGTCGACCAAGCGCTGCATCGTCGCGTAGCTCGGACCGAGGTACATCACGCCGAACACGAGGCTGACGAACATGGTCGCAATGACCAGATTCTTGTCGCCGAGCGTATAGGCAAGGATGGCTGCCGGTACGTTCAGCAGCGTCGCGAAGCCAGGCGTCCACAATTGCCAGCGCACATCGCTGCGCCACAGCGTCAGCTTGTCGGCCAACCATCCGCCGAACCACGTGCCGCCGACGCCAGATACTGCGGAAACGACGGCAAGCACCGTGCCCGCATCGCCGACCGACAAGCCGTGGGTACGGATCAGATAAGAGGGATGGAACCCGTTGACGCCGTATCCCACGAAAGCATGCAGCGCCGTCGCGAGCGACAAATGCCAGAACGTCGCTTTCGTGAACAGCCTGCCGAGCACTTCCATGAACGGCGGTGGAGTCGTCGAAGTCACGACGCCTTCGGCATAGCCGCGCGGCGGCTCGCGCAGCGTCAACTTCAGGATGAGCGCGAGCACGATGCCGGGAATGCCGACCACATAGAACGCCGTGCGCCAGCCGAAACGCTCGGCAATCTGTGCGCCGGTGATGTAGCCGACGAACACGCCGCCGTAGATGCCCATGGAATAGATGGAAATCGCGGTCGTGCGGCGAGCCTTCTCGAAATAATCGCCGATGATCGAATATGCCGGCGGCGAGCAACCCGCTTCGCCGATGCCGACGGCCACGCGTGCGAAGAAAAGCTGCACGAAGTTCTGCGCACGTCCGGTCAGAACGGTGAAGAGGCTCCACACGAACAGCGCGATCGAGATGATGTTGACGCGATTGGCGCGGTCGGCGTAGCGCGCGATCGGAATGCCGAGCACCGAATACAGAACGGCAAAGGCAAGCCCGCTCAGCAGGCCGAGCTGGGTATCCGTGAAACTGAATTCCTTGCGGATCGGCTCGATGAGGATTTGCAGAATCTGCCGATCGACGAAATTGAAGACATAGACGACGAACAGCAGCCACACCACATACCAGCGATAGGCGTTGCTTGCGTGAAACGTCTTATCGCCCGCCTTCGAGGTGCCGGCTTGTTCGACGGTCGTTGACATGCGATTCCCCGTGAAGATCGAGCGCGAGATCCGGGGAGTGCGGCCCCTTCATCCCGACGCTCTACGTGTCTTATACAAAACCGATGCGCGCCGAGCGCTCTATCGTGTCGTCGGTCGATTTGCCGGAGCGGTTCGATGCGGCGCGTCGCGAGTTAAACAGAACGGCAGTCGCTCGGGCAACCCGGGTTGAGCTTTATCCACATTCCACGATCCGGTTCGGGTGACCTGCCAGGATGCGCGATCAGTCGAAAACCGAGTCTAGGGCATCGGCCGGCGCGAGACGACGGCAGGTTTGTTACCCTTCGCGTCCGCGCTACCGAGCTGTTTCCGATGTCTGCCTTCATTGCTGCTGCTTTCTACAAATTCGTCCGGCTTCCGGACTACAAGGACCTGCGTGCGCCGCTCGTCGAGATCTGCGAGCAGAGCGGCGTCAAAGGCACGATCCTGCTCGCGGAAGAGGGGATCAACGGCACGATCGCCGGCCTGCCCGAGCGGGTGCGCGAAGTATTGAGCTTTTTGCGTCGCGATCCGCGTTTGGCGGATCTCGAGCACAAAGAGTCCGGTGCGAAAGAGATGCCGTTCTTGCGGATGAAAGTGCGATTGAAGCGGGAGATCGTGACGCTCGGCGTGCCGGGCGTCGATCCCACGCGCGTCGTCGGAACGTACGTCAAGCCGGAGGACTGGAATGCGCTCATCGACGATCCGGATGTCGTGCTCGTCGACGTGCGCAACGACTACGAAGTGGCGCTCGGCACGTTTGCCGGTGCCGTCAATCCGCGCACTCGCAGCTTCAGCGAGCTGCCGCAATGGATCGCGCGTGCACCGGAGCTGCGCGCGAAGCCGAAGGTGGCGATGTTCTGCACCGGCGGTATTCGGTGCGAGAAATCGACAGCGTACTTACGCATGCTCGGATTCGAGGAGGTCTATCACCTGCAAGGCGGCATCCTCAAGTACCTCGAGACGATTCCCGAGCACGAGAGCCGTTGGCAGGGCGAATGCTTCGTATTCGACGAGCGTGTCGCGATCGGCCACGGTTTGCGTCTCGGCCATTACGAGCTTTGCCGCTCGTGTCGGATGCCCATCGGCGAGGCCGACAAAGCCTCGCCGTACTACGAGCCCGGCGTCAGTTGTCCGAAGTGCTATGCGCAGCGCTCGGAAGAGGAGAAGCGGCGGCTCGCGGAACGCCATCGGCAAGTGCTGCTCGCCAAGCAGCGCAACGATTCGCACCTCGGCATTCCGCAAGAGAAGCGCAAGCAAGCCGCGCGCTGACGTCGAGCGACAGCGCGGGTCGGGCGTTTACTCCGATTCGCGCGGCAATGCGTATGCGATGAGATGTCCGCCTTCCGGATCGAGCGGCGCAGCTGCTTTGCCGTCGTCCATGCCGAAGCGTTGCGCGGCAGGCACGGCGATCACGACGATCTGACGCTTCGATTTCGGCGCTACGTACGTCATCGGCGTTGCCTGCGATGCGCCCGGCAACTTGTCTTTCCACAGTTCCTTACCGGTCTTCAAGTCGAAGGCGCGGAAATAGCGGTCCATCGTGCCGCCGACGAAAATCACGCCGCCCTTGGTCACGATCGGTCCCGCCGCGAGCGGCACGCCCATCGGCAGCGGAATGCCGATCTTCATGCCGAGCGGCCCGCTTTCGTTCGCCGTTCCGAGGCGGCGATTCCAGACGATTTCGCGAGTCTGCAGATCGATGACGGCGAGACGGCCGTACGGCGGCTCGTTGCACGGCACGGCGAGCGGCGACATGAACGGCACGATCGAAGCAGCATACGGCGTGCCGAGCTGCAGGTAACGTCGCGCATCCTTCGGTACGAGCGCGCGCGGAATGAGCGACAGACGGCTGCCGATGATGAGCGGCGCCGCGACGAGCAATTTTTCGTCCTCGCTCACGGCGACGCCGCCCCAGTTGAAGCCGCCCGTATTACCGGGGAACACGAGCGTGCCTTCGATCGAAGGCGGCGTGAAATGTCCCTCGTACCGCAGTTTCTTGAACTGAATGCGGCAATACATCTGATCGAACGGTGTGATGCCCCACATGTCCGCTTCTTTGAGCTCGGGCGCGAAGTTCGGCATGCCGACCGAGAACGGCTGCGTCGGCGACAGCCACTCGTGCTCGACCGCGCCTTGCGGGACAGGTTTCTCGACGACCTCGGCAATCGGCGTTCCCGTACGCCGATCGAGCATGAAGAGCTCGCCGCGTTTGGTCGGCTGAATCAGAGCCGGCACGATGCTGCCGTCGGCTTGCGGCAAATCCACGAGCGTCGGCTGCGACGGCAAGTCGTAGTCCCAGATATCGTGGTGCACGGTTTGGTACGACCAGCGAACCGATCCGTCATTGACGTCGAGCGCGACGACCGAGCTCGAGTATTTCTCGGAGGCCTCGCTGCGATGAGCACCGAAGAAGTCAGGTGTAGCGTTGCCGGTCGGCGCATAGACGAGCCCGAGCTCGTCGTCGTAGCTCATCATGGTCCACACGTTCGGCGTGCCGCGCGTGTACTCCTCGCCTTCGGCGGGCTCGGTGTTGATGTCCGGACGCCCCATGTCCCAAGCCCAAACGAATTGTCCGGTGACGGCGTCGTAGGCGCGGATGACGCCGGAAGGCTCGCCGACCTCGAAGTTGTCCGCGACGCGCGAACCGACGACCACCAAGTTACGGGCGATCAGCGGCGGCGAAGTGATGAGGTAATAGTTCGGCTTGGTTTCGCCGATGCCTTTGAGCAGCGACACCTCGCCGTTGTCGCCGAAATCGGCGCAACGCTCGCCGGTGAGCGCGTTCACTGCGAACAGTCGCGCATCGGTCGTGCCCATGATGATGCGTTGGGGGCAGACGCCCGAATACTCGGACGGGGCGCTGTAATAGCTCACGCCGCGGCACGTCGTATTGAACCCGACCGGCGCGACCGTCAATTGCGGGTCGAACTCCCAGCGCTTCTCGCCGGTCTCGGCGTCGATCGCCTGGATCACGTTCATTGCCGTGCAGATGTAGAGCAGCTCGCCGATCTGCAGCGGCGTCGCTTTGAACTGCCCGGAACGTCCCGTACGGTAGTGCCAAATTTTCTGCAGCTTTCCTGCATTCTCCGGCGTGATCTCGTCGATGGCCCCGTAACGCGTACCGCGCGCGGTTGCGCCGTAGTGTTGCCATTCGAAGTTCCCGGATGCCGTGGTGTCCGTTTGCGCCGAGTAGCGCGGCGGCAATTCGCTCACCGGGCTGTACGAGCCGAGTGCGATCACGATCGCGACTGCCACGACTGCGACGCCGCCGATGATGCGAGTGGTTCGGTCAGCCAAGAGCGCCGGCGGCGGATCGGGGTAGAACAAGCTGCGCCGCGCGATCGGCGTCAGAAGCCAGGCGCCCAACAATATCGGCACGCCGAGACGCGGCACGAGCGCCCACAGATCCGTGCCTGCTTCGAACAGCGCCCAGACGAACGTCGCAGCAAGGAATGCGCCGTAGAGATGCGCACCCGAACGTTTGCGGAGCCAGAGCAGAGCGCCGCATGCCGCCAACACGATGCCGGACAGGAGGTAGTACCAACTCCCGCCGACGGCGACGAGTTTGGCGCCGCCGTACAAGAAACCGATGGCGACGAGAACGATCAGCGTTGCGAACACGCGCGGCGGGCGTCGATAACGAGCTTCGGTCATCGTGATCCCCGAATGGATGTCTGTTCTTTATGGCGGCTCGTATGACGGAGCCCACCCTCAACCGCGCCGCTGGAATTCGAATGCGGTCGATCGGCCGAGCGAATACTCGGCATGTATAGCCGAACCGGGGTACGGCGAAATAGGTGCTGACAAATATTCGAACTGGCCTGCAGGCCGGTTCGCGGGTCGATCGGTCCGACGAGCGGTCGTTCCCGAGCTACGAACGGCGCAAAGCGGCGACACCTCACGAGATTTCCGCAGGTTAGTCCGCCGGGGTACGCCTGCGTCCTCGCAAAGTCGTGACTTGATTCGCGCTTGGGAGGGTCGTGCGCTGCGCTACACTGGCCTTACGCCGGAGTGACGCGAGGACCTTAGCGAGAGTCCCCGCACATCCTGAGGCTGCCGAGCATACGAAACAAGACAATCAGCTCGTTCATCGGCTCGCCGCACGCTCGATCGGCGCTTGTACAAGGGAGATTGCGCGTTGGTTACGAACGACCAAGTGGTCCACATGGCAATGTCGTTGCCGGAGACCGTTCAACAAGATCATTGGGGCCATCCCGGTTTTCGCGTTGGCGAGCACATCTATGCGGTGTTGTGGCCGAAGGAACGCATCGCGATCCTGAAGCTGTCGCAAGACGATCAGCATGCGCTGTTATCGGCGGACCCTTATACCTTCACCGTCGATCAGTGGGCGGAGCAGGGTTGGACAAAGATTCTGCTGAAGGGCGTGACGCCCAACGATTTCCAAGAACAACTCGAACGCGCCTGGCGGCTGGTTGCGCCGAAGAGCGCGCTGAAGGCGCTCGAAGAAAAGCGACGCAAGTAATGCGTCATAGCGCCTGCGAGCAATGACGCACGGCCGGAGGCTCCAGGCTGTCGTGGTACGCGTTCGCGCGCCATGCTGTCGCCTGTCGCCTCAAGCAACCATTCACCTATCTTTGCGAACGCAACTGCGCCTTCGGGGGATACTCGCGGCCAGCCAGTGTCTCCGTAGGGGGTTGCGATGAAAGTCGGTCGCCTGTGTTTCGTGGGCTTGGTGGGGCTCGTGTGGTCCGCTTGCGGGCTTGCAGAGTCTTACACGGTGCCGCGGCTCGCGGATGGCACGCCCGATTTCCAAGGTGTGTGGACGAACGCCACTGCCACGCCGCTCGAGCGGCCGACCGAATTCGGCAACCGGCGTGCGCTGACGAAGGAGGAAGCGGACGCGATCGAGGCGCGCGAACGCGGGCGCGTTGCAGCCGATGCTCAACCGAGCGATCCGGACAAGAAAATCGAGGCCGTTGCGTCCTTGCCGCCCGTCGGCAACTACAACTTGTTCTGGACGGATCGCGGCATGACGGCAGCGCTGATCGACGGCGAGTACCGCACGTCGATCATCATCGATCCGCTGAACGGCCGCATCCCGCCGCTCACGGAGGAGGCGCGCAATCGTCCGCGCCGTTCGCGCGGCGTCGCCGACGGTCCGGAGTCGCGTTCGCTCGGCGAGCGCTGCTTGCTTTCGTTCGGTTCGTCGGCGGGTCCGCCGATGCTGCCCACGATGTACAACAGCTACTACCAGATCGTTCAATCGCCGGGTCACGTCATGATCCTGGTCGAGATGGTGCACGACGCGCGCATCATCCGAATCAATGGCAAGCCGGTCCCGAGCTCTATCAAGAAATGGATGGGCGACTCCGTCGGCCATTGGGAAGGCGATACGCTCGTGGTCCGAACTACGAATATGCGCCCCGAGCAGGCTTTGCGCGGAGGTACGGCAGAGAACATGGTCGTGACCGAGCGCTTCACGCGCGTCGCCGACGATCAGATCAACTATCGTTTCACCGTCGAGGATCCGACGACGTTCACCGCCCCGTTCACGGGCGAGCTACCGTTCACGCGCGTGGACGCACAGGTCTACGAGTACGCCTGTCATGAGGGCAACTACGCGCTGCCGGGCATTCTTGCGGCAGAACGCGAGGCCGAAAAGCGGGCGGCGCAGGAAGCTGCGCAGAAGACCAAGAAGAAGTAACGGGATTCGAAAAATCCAGGATGCAGCCGGTCCGGACGACCGGCTGCTCGTTCAATCGATCCTGGCGCGATCCGACAGCACGAAGACCAGGCACGGCGGCTCATCGAGCACTAGCCGCGGTCGGTCGTCGCGGTTCGGTACAGTCGTGCATCCGGCGATCTTGAGGGCCTCTTGGGGGATCTGCACTTCGCTGTAGAACGCCGCAAATGTCTGGGCGTTCGCGCCGCTGACGTCGCTCACTCGAGCCTCATGCCCGGCGAGAAGGCGCGGGCGCTCCTCGAGGTCGGATGCGCAGCCGCAGACTAGAACGGCCGCCGCGGCAATCGTCGACATTCGGGAGATTGCTGTTTTCATCTTTTCTCTCGCGATCTCGATTCTCACGGGGTCGTGCGGGTTCGGACGCCCGTCGCCTCCGGAAGTTCCGTGCTGGAGGCATAATGGTTGTGGCGCTTCGCGCAAAGACAACGAGCCTTCCGTAAGGGGATGAAACAATGAGCCGATCGAAATCGCGGGCCTGGCGCTCGCTGGGTGTCCTTTGGATCGCCTGCGCGCTCGTGCTGCCCCTATTCCCTGCAGGGGCCGATGAATCCAGTGTCAGCCTCCGCGCATCCGTCGAAGGATTGGCCCCAGAGCGCCTGGAGCGTATTCGCCCGGTACTCCAAAGATATGTCGATGAAGGGCAGATCGCCGGCGTGGTCACTCTCGTCATGCGGGACGGGGTCGTCGTGCACCAGGCAGCCGTCGGCTGGGCAGACAAGGAAGCGCGCAAGCCGATGCGCGAAGACACGCTGTTTCGGATCGCTTCGCAGACCAAGGCATTGACGAGCGTCGCCATCCTGCAGCTCGCCGAAGAGGGCAAGCTCAGCCTGTCCCAGCGTGTCAGCGATTTCATTCCGACCTTCGAGAAGACGACGGTCGCCGTGACGACGGATGGAACGACGACCATCGTGCCTGCGAAACGGCCGATTACGCTCCGAGATCTGCTGACGCACACAGCAGGCATTTCTTACGGCACGCAGGCATGGATCGCAGCACAGTACGAAGCCAAGGGATTGGGGCCTGCGGCAGGCTATGGCTGGTACTTCGCGGACAAGAACGAAACGATGTGCGACGCGATGGAGCGCCTGGGGACGCTGCCGTTTGTCGCGCAGCCTGGCGAGGCCTTCGTTTACGGGTACAACACCGACGTCCTCGGGTGCATCGTCGAGCGGGTTTCCGGTCAATCGCTCGACCGATACTTCCAGGAGCGGATTACCGGACCGCTGGGAATGACCGATACGTTCTTTTATGTGCCTCGCGAGAAGCGCGATCGCTTGGCGGCTGTGTATGCGAGTACCGATGGCGGCGCGCAGCGGGCACCGGAAGGATCCAAAGGGCAGGGCCACTACGTCGACGGTCCGCGGCGCGCGTTCTCAGGCGGTGCGGGGCTTGTGTCTACTGCGCGAGACTACGCACGTTTCCTCGAGATGATCCGCAACGACGGCGAGCTCGACGGCAAACGCATCCTCTCGCCCCGCAGCGTCGCCTTGATGCGCACCAATCAAGTTGGCGATCTACATTCCAAAGACGGGCTCGGATTCGGTTATGGCTTTCAGACGACTGAACGTTACGGTGCGAACGGTATGGAAACGCCGGGCAGCTTCGGTTGGGGCGGGGCATACGGCTCGTACTACCGCATCGATCCCAAGGAGCGGCTGACGATCGTGTTCATGATCCAGCAGATTCCGAACCGCACCGACGTGCGCGAACGGTTTTCGGCGTTGGTGTATCAGGCGCTCGTACAACCCGAAGAGAGGCTGTAGGCTGGAGACTGGTAGGCCGTAGGCAAGAAGCGCGGCCGCGCTAGCGCGGCCGCGCTTCGCGCGCAATGCTACAGCCTATGGCCCACAGCCTAGTCTAGTGGCTCAGCGGCGGCGCTTCTTGCGCCGTCCCGCTGAACGTTTCCCTCTCCACCTTCATCTCATCGAGCATTCTGCCGCCGGCTTGACGTGCGCGGGCGGCAAGCTCGCGTTCATAAGCTGAAACGGGGAATGCAGCACCGAGCACGGCGCCGATGGCGAGCGCGATCGCACCGCAGACGAGCGGTTGCTCCCGGATCAGGCTATTCAAATTTTGACCGAGCTCCTGCGTGCGGTCGCGAGTGGCGTCCCAGGTTTGAGTGGCGCGCGATCGCGTTGCATCGAGGGTGTGCCGCGCGCGTCGCTTCAGATCGCGTGCGTGCGTACGCACGGAGCTTTGGCGAGAGGATTGAAAGTATTCCTCTTCTGCACTGCTGCCGCTCAACGAGCCTGCGCTCATCGATCCCGAAAGCGTGTCGTCCGAGTACGACTCGGTGGACGAGCCGAAGCGATGTTTCGTTTGGGATGAAGAGCGGCTTGCGGCGACGAGCCAGATCAAGCCTGCGGATGTCAGTAGCAGCGGTAGTGGATGTTTACTCACGGTGGCTCCGATCTTTTGCAGAATTTCTCCGCCGTTCGTTCGCAACGAGTCGAGCGAACGGTCCAGCAGCTGATGCGGGGAAAGCTTGCGCTCGAGCGCGCTCAACGTGCGATCCATGTCGGCGCGAATCGCCTCTGCTTCGCGCTGCAGGTCTTCGGGCTCGCGCTGCGTGCCGCTGCCCGAGTCGATCTTCGAGGTGGCGCTCATCACGTTCTCCTCGCGATCATCGCTGCATCTTGTTGCAGCGAAGTTCGTGTGCGTTGAAGCGGGTGTTTGGTTGTCGACAGTTTTCGTTTCGCTGTGACAAACATGGCGATACCGATGACGCTGAGCACGGCACCGACGATCAATGCGGCCGTCCAGGGTTGCATGACTTGCGCGAGCGCCAGAACGATGGCCGCGATGAGCGTCATCATCCCCGCAAGCATTACGACGGAGGCGATTGCCAGTGCCGCAAGCCCGAGCTTGGCATTCGTTGCGGCGGCGTGAAGCTCCGATTTCGCGAGGGCAATCTCATTGCGCACGAGAGCGCTCGCATCGCCGAGCAAGCGGCTGAAGAGGCTCGATGCGGGCTCCTGGTCGGACGGGTTGCGTCCCGACAGATATTCGGCAGCCATCGTTCAGCCTCCAGTGCGTGGGGAAGCAGGATCGGTGTCGGCGTCTCCCGTGATATCGACGGTCGACGTATCCATTGCAGGATTCGAGGGGCTCGAAACGCCGCTGCTGTACGCGTTGCGGTCGGTCGATACGCCCTGGGCCGCATCGAAATCACCTGCGTAGGCAGTCGGTTCTTCGGTGGCCGAGGCCTTGACGAGCCGAGCGAGCACGATGCCGAGCGCCAATCCTCCGGCGACGAATAGTGCGGGATTGCGACGCGCCGCGGTCTGAATGTCGCGCGCGAGGTCTTCGATGCTGCCTTCCCGCAGCCGTGTGCCGAGCCGTCCGATGCTGTCGGCTAACTGCGTCGCATAGCTGCCGAGCGTCGACTGTCCGCCTAGGTCATCGCCTGCGCTCTTGAGCGCGCTCGCTACGTGGTCGACCTGATCTGCCGCCGTTGCCTTGCCGCGCTCGAGACGTTGTTTGCCTTCCTCCTTGATACGGTCGGCGACTTTACGGGGCGACAAATCCGAACGTGGGTCTCGTTGCATGGCCATCGGCAGCTCCTTCAGCGGGATCGAATGCGCTGCACGATGCAGCGACTCGATCACAACGCACCAGGAGGCGATGGCGTTGCATGTACAGACGGCTGTGGGCTGTAGGCGCTAGGCTGTAGGTGTGTCTTGGGCTCTTCGCGCGTTAAGCGCGCTCGAGAGACTACCGCCTACAGTCTTCAGCCTACAGCCTGCGTTTCAGTGTGCGCCCGCATACTTTTTTTCGCCGGCCTCGACGCGAATCGGCAGACGATTTTGTGCCGGCGGCAGCGGGCAAGTTGCGAACTCGTTGAATGCGCAAGGCGGGTTGTAAGCGCGATTGAAATCGACCGTCACGCGGCCGTCCTTCGGCATCGGAATGTACAGAAAGCGTCCAGCACCGTAGGTTTCGCGCCCGTTGGTTGCATCGGCGAACATGATGAACAGCTCTTGGTCGTCGGGTGCCTCCAAGACTGCATCGAGCCGAAACTCCCGGCCGTCTTTCGTGAACACGATGGCACCCGGTGCGACCATGTTTTCCGTCATGCCGAGGATGTTCAGGATCGGAATACGCCGGTCCGCCGGGTACGGCTCGAAGCGTGCGTTGATGACCCAGTCCTTGCTAGCCGGGAAATATTCCAGACCTGCAAAGTTCTTGCGCGCGGGATGATCGATGTCCCGCACACGCACACCGAGACGGCCGGCGCGTTCGATGATGAAAAAGCGGAGCGACCCGACGGCGAGCGTTGTGGGTGCGCCCTGACTGTCCGGAATCATTGCGATGGATGTGATCGGTGCGCCGTCGTGCGTCACGTTTGCACCGGCGGCCGCCTCGAACTGCACGCGCCCATCTCGCACGAGAAAACGGCCTGCCGTTGCCGGCAAGGCAGGATGATCGAGCGCGATGCGATTCGCGGTCGCGCGCCCGAACGTGTTCTCGCCGGATCGAAGCCAATAGAGCCCGACGAGCGTGAGCCAGCCCGATTCGCTCGTGAGTCGGGCGATGCGCTGTTGACGCCACTGTTCCAGCTCCGGCTGATCCGCTCTGACGCAGAACGGAACGAGCAGTGCGACGAGGCAGACGGTGAGGAGGTGTTTTTGCATGCGGCCTCCGGCGGTCGTGTGAGATGAACGAAGTGTGGCGAACATCGTGAGGGTGAATTGAAAGGCCAATTCTGCGCGGCGGCAATGTCCAAAATTCAACAATCTACGTGAGTTCCGCACCGCTGGATATGACACAAAATGAGCCGGCGGTCACACCTTGTATACCGAAGCCCACTTTATTCTCGAACGCGATGGCCTGAGCCGGAAAGCCGCTTTTTTTCCGAGCCATGGAATAGCAACTCAAGCCAGCCGTGGGAGAGAGGACGATGTCCACGCAGTTCGAGCAGATCATGGAAAGCTTCATCGGAGGAGCAACGTCGCTCGAAGAAGCCTGCCAACATCTGGCGCGCGAGGCGCAAGCCGATCCCGACCGCACCCGATTCTGGGGCCAGCGAGTCGAAGCAGAACTGAAACGCCAACGCATTTCGCCCGCCGCCGCGCGCGCGATGCTCGATGCGCTCGAAGGCTTTCAATGCGAGAAGACGATGTGGATCGATCCGGCGAGCTTGTCGCGTACGGGTACGGCAGTCGGGGTGTCGCCGCGCCCTGTATCGAACCCGATGTCTACCTCGCCTACTGCGCCTCGGATCGAGTCGACGGAGCAATTGCGTGCTGCGTTGTTCGAGCCGAACAAACGACGCTGCGGGGATACGATTCCGGTAGCTTTTCGCGATGCGAGTGCCGCCAACGTCGAATGGTTGGACGGGCCGCCGACGTCTTCAGCGCCGACAACGTCGGAGACATTGCCGCTCGGCACCATCATCAACGATCGGTATCGCCTGGTTGCGCATTTGGGTGCGGGAGGCATCGGCCAAGTCTTCGATGCGATCGATCTTCACCGTCCCGGCGAAGCGCACGTCACATTGAAGGTCGTGGCGGTCAGCCTCAAGCATCAACCGTCGGCATTCGAGGCCCTGCACGCCGCAGCTCGGCGTTCTCTGCAGCTGGATCATCCGAACATCGTGCGGATTTACGATGTCGATCGGTTCGAGGATCGCGTGTTCATTACGATGGAGCCGCTACGCGGTCGCTGGCTGAGCGCGATCGTCCGCGAAGCGCGCAACAAAGGGATGCCATACGAGGCGGCATGGCCGATCATCGAGGGCATTGCCAATGGACTCGCGCATGCGCACGCACGCGGTGTCGTGCATTCGGACTTGAGCCCGCACGCGATCTTCGTTTGCGAGGATGGCACGGCGAAGATCATGGGTTTCGGGCTCGTACACGCAGTGCCGGCGAGCAACGAGTCGCTCGATGTCTTGGACACATTGACGCTGCGCGCGTACACCGAAGCCTATACGGCGGACGCCTGGGCTCAACAAGGCGAGCCGCATCCGGCCGACGATTTGTATCCTCTCGGGGTCATCGCGTACGAAATGCTGACCGGTGTGCATCCCTTCGGGCGCTGCAGCCTGAGCGTCGCGCGACAGAAAGGGCTGACCTTTGCGCCCATTCCGGGCTTGAATCGACGTGCACGAAAACTGATCGAACGATGCCTGTCTTTCGAGCGCAACGTGCGTCCGAAGGACGCGCTTTCTTTCTTGAAACGTATGCGCCCTGGCGTTCTGCGGCGAATTCTGCTGGCGGCGGGCACTAGCGCCTAGGTTCGTCGCGGGCACCGCTTGTGAGCGGGCGCGCGGGCGGGTAGCCTCGCACTCAACGAGCCATCTCAGCGCTTTGCTTGCAGCGCCCTCATGAACGCAGAAAACCCTTACTCGCCGCCGCGCGCACCCGTTTCCGATCCAGACGTTAGGCAGTTCAGTGAGGAACTTGCCGGTCGAGGCGCGCGGCTCGGCGCATTCATCATCGACTCCTTGTTGCTCGGTCTGGCGTTGGCGCCCTTGGTCGGAACGTATTACGGGGAGCGCGCCATACAGGGCGAGCTGGACATGAGCGATGCGCTCGGCATGGTGTTTGCGAGCTTGGTCGGATTTCTCGTGTTGAATGGCTACTTGCTGCACAAGCACGGGCAGACCATCGGCAAGCGACTGCTCGGCATTCGTATCGTTTCCGCGAGCGACGGTCAGCTCGTCGCGCTCGGCCGATTGTTCGGTTTGCGTTACGTCCCAGTGCAACTCGTCGGCTTGCTGCCTTTCATCGGCAACTTTCTGTGGTTCGTCGACGCGTTGTTCATCTTCCGCGAGGATCGGCGCTGTCTGCACGACCTCATTGCAGGGACGAAGGTCGTCAAGGCATAGCGGTCGACATCGTTTCCGCCGCTTTCGAGCTGGTTGGCGACTGAGCAGCTCGGTGCGGCGGCGAGCCCCCCGTTGGCAGCGCTCCGTATTCGTCGGTACGCTGTCCGCATGCCGCGCGCCAATGCACGTTCCATATCGCTGCTGATCGTCATCAGCACGATCACGGTCTTGCTGACCGTGGCGCTGCTCGTCGGCTGGACGCTGGTGATCGTCCAGAACATGGCGGCGACGCGTGCCGTATCGGGCAGCGTCTGGCTGCTTGCCGGCGGCATTGCATTCTTCGCCGTCATTCTGACCGTCGTGGTGTTGTTCAGCGTCTTCCTCGTGCGCGAGATTCTCGAGGTTCGACGGCAACAAACCTTCATCGACTCCGTGACGCACGAGCTGAAGAGTCCCTTGGCGTCGCTCAAGCTCTGCCTGGATACGCTCGCGCGGCCCGAGCTGTCGGCGTCCCAGCGGGAGCATCTGCGGCACATGATGCTTGCAGATGTTGAGCGGCTGTCGATCTTCGTGGACGACATCCTGGAAGCGAGCCGGATTTCCCATGGGCTGCGGACACAGCAATGGACGACGGTGAACGTGACGCAGCTCGTGCAGCGCTGCATCGAGGTCATGCAGCGGCGGTACGCTTTGGACGAGTCGGCAATTACGGCCAATGTGCCGGAGGGGCTGACGATTCATACCGATCCGACAGCCCTCGAAACCGTGCTCAAGAACTTGCTGGACAATGCCATCAAGTATTCGCCGCCGCCGCCGCGCGTCACGGTCGAAGTACGCGCCGAAGGCGGCAAACACATTTATCTGGAGGTGCGCGATCAAGGCATCGGCATCGAGCGCTCGCAGCTCAAGCGCATCTTCAGGCGCTTCTATCGTGTACCGAGCGACGATGTGTACGCCCGTCGCGGCACGGGGCTTGGCCTGTACGTCGTCGCTGCATTGGTGCGCAATCTCGGGGGGCGCATTGCGGCCCATTCGGACGGGCACATGCGAGGCACGACGATGCGAGTGAAATTGCCCGTCGCAGTCGCGACGAGCGAGGGCGTATGAGCGCGGCACTGACGGGCGAGGGCGGCGATCAGGCGCGCATCCTGGTCGTGGAGGACGAGGCGCACATTGCGGCGGGGTTGAAGCTCAACCTCGAGCTCGAAGGGTATGCCGTGCAAGTCGCCAAGTCCGTTCGCGAGACGGCGTCGTATCTCGTGCACAACAATGCCTTCGATCTCATCATTCTCGATGTCATGCTGCCCGACGGCGACGGCTTTGCGTTGTGCCGGAAGTTGCGCGAGGCGGGAGACTACACGCCGGTGATCATGTTGACGGCGCGTAATAGCGCCGACGATCGCGTTCGTGGCTTGAACACCGGCGCGGACGATTACCTGGCAAAGCCCTTCGAGCTCGCGGAGCTACTCGCGCGCGTGCGTTCGGCACTGCGACGTCGAAGCTGGGAGGCGCGCGAAACGCCGACCGAATCGGGTCGCGGCGTGCTGCGTTTCGGCGAGGCGTTCATCGATTTCGATACGCATGAGGCGACGGCATTTGGCAAGCCGGTGCGTCTCACGCAGCTCGAGCTCGATCTGTTGTATTACTTCTCGCGGCATCCGAATCGGGTGCTCACACGGGAGCATCTACTCGAGCAGGTCTGGAAACTGCGCAACGCACCGAATACGCGCAGTGTCGACAATTTCATCGTCCGGCTCCGCAAGTACTTCGAGCCGCAGCCGGACAAGCCCGTCTACTTCGTCTCACACCGAGGCGCAGGCTACAAGTTCGTCCCCGAAGGGCGCGCAGAGCACAAGTAGCGACTCGACTGCCGGGTTTCGTGCTGCAGTTCACACTGAGCGGGCTCAGTGACAGAACTATTACATTCGGCGACGAAACGATCACCGTGGCGACGTGCGCACTCCTGCATGATGTGCATGCGCATTCGTTTGGCGCATTCATGGATCATTTTCAGTGCAACAAGCTTCGACCCGTACGCCGCGCAACTACTCGCTCGTCGGCGCGATTCCTTTCATTCTCGTTCACCTGGCGGTCTTGGGCGCGTTCTGGAGCGGCGTGACCGCCTCAGCGGTCATCTGCGCCGTCGTCTTGTACTTCGTGCGCATGTTCGCAGTGACCGCCGGCTATCACCGGTATTTCTCGCATCGCTCGTTCAAGACCAACCGAGTGTTCCAGTTCATCCTGGCGTTTCTGGCGCAGTCGAGCGCGCAGAAGGGCGTGCTTTGGTGGGCGGCGCATCACCGCAAACATCATCGTTTGTCCGATCGGCCGGGCGACGTGCATTCCCCGGTGAACGACGGATTCTGGTACTCGCACGTCGGCTGGCTGTTCAACAAGACGGGCGACACCGACTACGCCGCCGTTCCGGATTTCGCTCGTTACCCCGAGCTGCGGTTCCTGAACAAGTACTATCTGTTGCCGCCGACCGTGCTTGCCATCGCCGTGTGGCTCACGCTGGGCTGGCCGGGTCTGTTCATCGGGTTCTTCGCGAGCACCGTTGCGCTGTGGCACGGGACGTTCACGATCAACTCGTTGTCCCACGTTTTCGGCAAGCGCCGCTTCGCGACCCGCGACGACAGCCGCAACAACTGGCTGCTCGCGATCGTGACGATGGGCGAAGGCTGGCACAACAACCATCACCGCTACGCGGTATCGGCCCGTCAAGGCTTCTATTGGTACGAATACGATTTCACGTACTACATCCTCAAGGTGCTCTCGTGGTTCGGCATCGTGTCGGATCTGCGGCCAGTTCCCCACAAGATTCTGGAAGAAGGTCGCGCGCGGGATCGGGCACGTCGTCTCGGAGCGCCGATTCCTGAGCGCAACGCCGAGGATGTCGGCGGCAGCCTAGTGCCTACACCTGCCGAGTAAGCTCATCGGCGCGTCGGGCCGAACCGCGCGCCGGTTCTCGAAATTCGCCTGCCTGCGGTTCGTCTGCCGAGCCGCTATAGTTCGAGACGGACGCTACGGCGTCCGTCTCGTTTTCTCGTAAGGTGCAGGCATGAAATCCCTTTTGCGTCGAGGCGCAGTTTTCGCGTGCCTCAGCTTGTGTGCATACATCGTGCAGGGTGCGGCTGTGACCGACTCACATTCGTACGCGAACACCGATGCGTTCCGAACCGCTCACTTGGCGCTCGATCTGCAGGCCGATTTCGATCGCAAGCGTCTCGCCGGCCATGTGGATCTGACGATCGATCGTATACAACAGGCGGCACGCGAGCTCGTGCTCGACACGCGCGACTTGAGCATTGCGAAGGTCGATCTGCTCGGATCCCGAATCGTGCCCCTCGAGTACGAGCTGGGTGCATCCGACAAGATTCTCGGTGCGCCGCTGCGTATCCGCTTGCCCGAGCGACTGCCGTCCGAGCGTTTCAAGGTGCGCGTAACCTACGAAACCTCGCCGCAGGCGAGCGGACTGCTTTGGCTCACGCCGGCACAGACCGCGGGCAAGAAGCATCCGTTCCTGTTTTCGCAGTCGCAGGCGATTCACGCCCGCAGTTGGATTCCGCTGCAGGATACGCCGCTCATTCGGCTGACCTATGAAGCGCGTATTCGCACGCCGCGCGAACTGCTTGCGGTCATGAGCGCAGCAAACGATCCCGAGACGTTGCGCGACGGCGATTATCGGTTCGAGATGCCTCAGGCCGTACCGTCGTATCTGATCGCGCTGGCGATCGGCGATCTGCGATTCAAGGAGATCGGTCCGCGCACAGGCGTGTATGCGGAGCCGGCGGTTCTCGAAGCTGCGGCATGGGAGTTCGCCGACACGGAAAAAATGCTGATCGCCTGCGAGCGGTTGTTCGGACCGTATCGATGGGGTCGCTACGATTTGTTGATCCTGCCGCCGAGCTTCATGTGGGGCGGCATGGAGAATCCGCGTCTGTCGTTCATCACGCCGACGGTGCTCGCCGGCGATCGCAGCCTGGTGTCGTTGATTGCGCACGAGCTTGCGCATTCCTGGTCCGGCAACCTGGTGACCAATGCGACCTGGGAGAACACGTGGCTGAACGAAGGCTTCACGACGTACTTGGAGCGGCGGATCATCGAAGCGCTCTACGGTCCGAATCGTCGCGCGATGGAGGACATGCTCGGCATGCAGTCCTTGCAGCGCGACATGGCGGATTTGAAAGAGGCCGGTGACGAGGCGCTGACCAAGTTGGCCATGGATCTGAAAGGTCGCGATCCCGACGACGCATTCAGCGATGTCGCCTACGAGAAGGGCCGCTTCTTCGTCGGCTTTCTCGAATCGCGCCTCGGGCGGGAAGCGCTCGATGAGTTCTTACGCGGCTACTTCGACCATTTCGCTTTCCGCAGCGTGACCACGGACGATTTCCTCGCGTACTTGCGCGAGCACGTGCTCGACCGGCCGAATGCCAAGGTCACGCTTGCCGAAGTGAATGCCTGGATTTACCAGCCCGGATTGCCCGACACGGTCGTGATGCCGCAGTCGGATGCTTTCGCGATCGTCGATGCTGCGCGTTCGGAATGGCTGAAGGGCAGGCGTGCGGCGAAAGATCTCGATACGAAGTCCTGGACGACGCATCAGTGGCTGCACTTCCTCGACAATCTTCCGGCGACGACCACGTCGGCGCAGCTCGCGGAACTGGACGCCGCATTCGATCTCACGAGCTCGAAGAACAGCGAGATCGCGCATAGCTGGTTCAAGAACGCCATCCGGGCTCGGTACGAGCCTGCGTATCCGAAGCTGGAGGCGTATCTCACCTCGATCGGCCGGCGCAAGCTGGTCAAGGATCTGTACGAAGAGTTGGCGAAGACGCCGGAAGGGAAGCAGCGCGCACGAGAAATCTTCCGGGCCGCCAAGTCGATGTATCAGATTCCGCTCGTCGAGCAGCTCGAGGAGGTCTTGCGCTGATCGCGGGTCGGCCCCGCGCGCAGCAGTTACCACTGCGCGCGAATGCCGACGTGCCACGAGCGTCCCGCGAGCGGCGCGACGTCCTTGAGCGGCGAAGTTGCGAGCCGCGCATCCTCATCGAGCAAGTTCGTGCCGCGCATGAACAACAGCGCATCCGTTCGACCGATCGTGAACCGATAGCTCGCATCGAGATCGAGCATCGTGTGACTGTCGGTCGGTAGCTCGTTGGCCATGAGGCGGTCTTGTTTCAGGGAATGGAAAGCTTCCAGTCCCAAGTGCCAGGACGCCGATTCGAAGTGCAAACCCGCGCCGATGCGCAGCGGTGGCAATTGCGGCAAGTGCTCGCCGTTGTCGAGCTTGCCGCGCACGTAGTCCGACGCAATTCGGACCTCGAGCCGCCCGGCCGAAGTATCGGCAAGCGGCCACAGGATCTCCGCTTCGTATCCGTACAGCTTCGCGCCTTGCTGTCGATACTCGTGGACGGGTAGCGCCTCGTCTTCGTCGATCGTATCCGTCGGTCTGAGGTAAATGTAATCGGAGTAATCGTTGTAAAACGCGCTCACGGTCCAGCGCAGCGCATCCGCGTTGCCGCGCAGCGTGAAATCGATCGTGCGTGCTGTCTCCTTCGATAGTGCTGCGTTGCCGAGCTCGATGCGGCCTGCCGCGAGATGGGCGCCGTGAGCATAGAGCTCGGCGGCTTGCGGATGACGTTCGGTGCGCGTCAGGTGCGCCGATAGCGCCAGATCGTCCGCCGGCTTGAAGACGAATCCCGTCGAGAGACTGAAAGCCGTGTCCTGATATTCCGGCGCTGCCAACTTCGGTTCGATCGTTTGTCGTTCCGCGCGGATGCCGAGCTCGACCGTCCACCGTTCGCCGTGCCGCTCTTCGAATGCAAACAGGCTGAGCGCTCGCGTGATGGAGGGCGGCACGAAGGCTTCTTCGCCGAACGCTTGGAAATCGTTGTCCAGGTATTGCACGCCGAACGTGCCGCGCCATGCGTCGGACCACGTGTGATCGGCGGCGAGTCGGGCTTCATAGGCCGTCTGCTCGAAGCGCGTTCCGGGAACGCCGCGCGCTTCGAATTCCGTGTGTTCGTAATCGTTGCGCGCGGCGGAGAAGTGTAGAGCGCTGAGCCACGATGTTTCGGTGAGCCATTCGCCGCGCACATCGAGACGATCTTGCTGCATGTCGATGAAGGCGTCCGATTCGACCGGAATGCCGTAAGTCGTTTCATAGCGGCTCCACGACGCTCCGGCAAAGCCCTGCGAGCCGATCAGCGAGGCGCCGAGCGCGCCGCCCGTCGTATCGCTGGCCGAGTTCTCGATCCGGCCGTGAGCATCGTCCGGTGTATCGCCGTCGATGCGAATGCGTTCGCGCAAGTGCCGCGATTGGGCGAACGACGGAATCCTCACCTCGTCGGTCGAACGATCGAACGCATCGACATGCCAGGCGATCGCACCGGCTGCGCCGGCAACGCTTGCGGCAACCGTGCGCTCATCGACCGCGGTATCGCCTCGCAGCTCGACTGCGCCGGTTACGGCATTCGGGAGCTTGCGAGGGATTCGGGACGTGACGACATTGATGAGCCCGCCCGCCGCGCCGCTGCCATAGAGCAGTGTGGCGGGGCCTTTGATGATCTCGATCTGTTCGGCGACCACCGACTCGATGCTGACCGCGTGGTCCTGGCTCAAGCTCGAAATGTCGAGCGCCGCGGCACCGTCTTGCAGGACTTGAACGCGATATCCGCCGAGGCCGCGAATGACGGGACGGCTGGCGCTCGGACCGAAATACGTCGAGCTGATGCCGAGCTCGCCGGAGAGCGTCTCGCCGAGGCTGGCAGCGGCCTCGCGGCGCAGCTTGTCGCCGCCTAGCACGGTAACGGGCAACGCGGTTTCCAGTGGGTTCTCGCGTAAAGCCGTCGAGGTGACGACGATTTCTTCGATCCGGGTTTCCTGGCCGAACGCAGTCGCAACGAGCCAAGGAGCAAACGCGGCTGCAGCGAGCCGCGGAGAAACTTTCGCACGCATGTGAAATTCCGCAAGAAAAACCGATGACCCTGCGCGTCGCGAGCGATACGCAGTCGGACGGTCGCGAACGACCGTGAAGCGGTGCTAGGTTTCAGGCGGTGCGCGCGATCGCGCGGCGGTGAGGAAGGCGGACGGGAGCGACAGAAGGTCGTCCCAGGAGAGCGTGTACGGCTCGGGCAGCGAGACGAAAGATGGCGCTCGGTGGGCCGGCGGTGCGCTCGCTGCACCGAACGAGAAGCAGTACCCGCATGTCCCGCCGTGGACTGCGCTGGTCGAGCCGAGCGCATCGTGGCGATGAGCGGCATGCGCGATTGTGCCGAATCCGAATGCCAATACGAGGCCGACGAGCAAGGCTCGCAGCCAACCGGTCGGCGTTCGGAATCGGTTCAAATCGCGCATGGGACAAGGGTAGGACACCCTTCGAAGGCGCAGCGTACGAAGCGCCGCGGTTTCTGTAAAGAACACGGGCCCCGAATCAGCTTTTCCCGAGGAGCGCGCTTGAGCCATAATCCCGGCCACGAGCGCGCTGTACCTTCCGTCAACCGCTGTCTGCCCGCATCGATCGTTTGTCACGCGAAGTACGCACAGAGTGAAAATTCCCGGCGATAGCCTCCCGGCTCAACTGGCGCGCGGTTTGAGTTCGATTTACCTGGTCAGCGGCGACGAGCCCTTGCTCGTCAGCGAGGCCGCGGACGCGATCCGTGCGCGCGCCCGGACGGACGGATTCACGGAGCGGGATCTGCACGTCGTCGAGCGCGGCTTCGACTGGCAAGCGCTGCTTTCCGAAAGTCGCTCGATGTCGCTGTTCGCACAGCGCAAGATCATCGAAATCCGAATGGCGAACCCTGCGCCCGGCGAGCAAGGCGCCGAAGCGATCGTGGAGCTCGCGACGCAACCGTCGCCCGACAATTTAGTACTGCTGATCACGGGCAAGTTCGACGGCCGAACCCAAAGCGCGAAATGGGTCAGCGCGATCGAACGCCACGGTGTCCTGGTCCAGATCTGGCCGATCGACTTGCCGAAGTTGCCGGCCTGGATTCGCGCGCGGCTGGCGCGCCACGGCCTGCAGGCCGACCAGGATGCGGCCTCGCTGCTTGCCGAGCGCGTCGAAGGCAACTTGCTCGCTGCGCATCAGGAGATCGAGAAGCTCGCGCTCTTGCTGCCGCCCGGACCGGTGTCCGCAGAAGTCGTTGCCGATGCCGTGGCCGACAGCGCCCGTTACGACGTGCTGCAACTCGGCGAGGCGGCGATGCGCGGAGCGACGGCGCGGGCGCTACGCATTCTCGAAGGACTGCGCGGCGAGGGAGTCGAAGCGACGCTCGTGTTGTGGGCCGTGAACAAGGATTTGCAATGGTTGGCGCGCGCTCAGTACTTGATGTCTCGAGGCCAGAGCGCGGATTCGGCCATGAATGCGCTCTATGTCTGGAAGCCGCGGCAGCCGGCGATGCGACAGGCACTTGCGCGCCTGACGCCGCGTGCTGTGCGCGAATTGATCTTGGATGCCGAACGGGTCGACCGCTCCATCAAGGGCGTGCTGCGCTGCGACCCGTGGTTGGAGCTCGAACGGTTGGTCGCACGCCTTGCGGGCGTCGCGCTGCCGCGAGCCGCATGAGCAGCGCGGCAGCGCGTAGAACACGACGATGAATCCGATTGGTATTTTCGGCGGAACTTTCGATCCGATTCATTACGGACACCTGCGCACGGCTTTCGAGTTGCTGCAGGCTCTCAGGCTGTCCGAAATGCGGTTCATGCCGGCGGGCAATCCACCGCATCGCGAAGCGACCGTCGCGAGCGCCGAGCAGCGTTTGGCCATGGTGATCGCGGCGACGAAGGATCAGCCGGGTTTCATCGTCGACGATCGCGAGATTCGCCGGGAAGGTCTGTCGTATTCGGTCGACACGATGCGTTCGTTGCGTACGGATTTTCCGGATCGCTCTCTGTGCCTCATTGTCGGGATGGATGCATTTCTGGGCTTGCCAAAATGGCATCAGTGGCGTGAACTGCTCGAGCTCGCGCATCTGGTCGTGGCGCATCGTCCCGGATGGCGCGTGCCCAGCATGGGTCCGCTCGGAGAATTGCTCGTCGATCGAGGTACGGGTCGCATCAACGATTTGCACGAATCGCGCGCCGGTTGCATCTACATCCACGCCGTGACGCAACTCGAGATTTCATCGACGGAATTGCGCAAGCTCATCGCTGCCGGGCGCGATCCGCGTTATCTCATGCCCGATGCGGTGCGCGAAATCATCGAGCAAACCGGGTGCTACAAGCGCAGGAGTTGATGCGAGGTATGCATGGCTGAAAAACGCGCGAAGACCGTTCGTTCCGCAAAGTCCGCCGCGAAGAAATCCGCTGCCGGATCGCGAGCACCGGCCAAGAAGGCGGCGAGCAAGACCGCGAAGACGAACAGCAAGGTTGCCGCGCTGCCGCGCAAACAGAAGCGCGAAACGTTGCTCGACGTCGTCAAGCGTGCGCTCGACGACATGAAAGCCGTGAACGTACGCGTTCTCGACGTACGCAAGCTCACCGATATCGCCGACAACATGGTCATTGCGAGCGGCAACTCGGACCGTCACGTGCGCTCGATCGCCGACCGCGTCGTGGAGTTCGCGAAAAAGGCCGGTTATCGGCCGATGGGTATCGAGGGCGAGCGCGAGGGCGAGTGGGTTCTCGTCGATCTGCAGGACGTCATCGTGCACGTCATGCTGCCGCGCGTACGCGAGTTCTATCGGCTCGAAAACCTCTGGGACGTGAGCGCTGCGAGGCGCGAAGCGGCCGGAGAGTAGCCTGCGTTCGGTGCGCATCGAGCCGTCATGCGTCTGCTACTGGTGGCCGCCGGGACTCGGTTGCCTCAATGGGTCAATGCCGGCTACGAAGAATACGCCCAGCGCTTGAGAGGCGAGTTCCGGCTCGAGCTCAAGGAAATTCCGCTCGGACAGCGCTCGGGCGGCGACGGCCAGAAAGCGGTCATCAAGGAAGGCGAGAAGATGCTGGCGGCGCTTCCCGCGAGCGCTTACGTCGTCGCGTTGCAAGTTCACGGCCGCGCTCTATCGAGCGAACAGCTCGCAGCTTTTCTGCAAGCACGCGCCAATGAGGGCCGCGACGTTGCGTTTTGTATCGGCGGGCCGGATGGTCTTGCGCCGGCGGTGGATGCGCGCGCGGATCTCAAGTGGTCGTTGTCGGCACTGACGTTACCTCATGCACTCGTGCGCGTCGTGGTGGCCGAGGCGCTGTATCGTGCCGTGTCGATCGTGAAGGGGCATCCATACCATCGAGGCTGAAGCCTGGAGGCTGAAGGCTGTAGGCGTAGGCGGGCGGCGCGCGTTTCGCGCGCTTACACCTTCATCCGTGCGAGCTCGTTCAATGCGGCCGCGGCAGTGGGGAATCGATCGGCCGGATTCTTCGCCAACAACCCATCGATCAGGCGCTGGAATTGGCTCAAGTGATCGGGCAGCACCGGTATGGGCTCGTTGCGGTGTGCCTGGATGATCCCAATGACCGAGTTGCCACGGAATGGACGCTGGCCCGTGAGCATCTCGTAGAAAATGATGCCGAGGCTGTACAGATCGCTGCGCTGATCGACTTGCGCGCCTTCGGCTTGCTCGGGACTGATGTAATAGGGGGAGCCGCGAATTTCTCCGGCGTTCGTGAGCTGCGTGCCGTCGATCGGTTTGGCGAGCCCGAAATCGATCAAGACGATGCGGCCGTCGGGACGCATCATGATGTTCGCCGGTTTCAAATCGCGATGGCAGAGACCCGCATTGTGAACCGCAACCAGGGCGCCGGCGACCTGCACGAAAATGTCGACCGAATCGCGGACGGTCATGAGATTGCGAATCCGCAGCTCGAGGCTGCCGCTCGGAAAGTATTCCGTGACGATGTAACGGAAATCTTCGCCGTGACCCCAGTCCAGGAGGTCGATGACGGCCGGGTGTTTCACCCGGGTGAGCAGCAGACGCTCGCGCTCGAAACGTTCTTCTTCGCTGCGATCCGTGTGCGAGCCCGTGCGCAGGACTTTGATCGCAACGTTCTGGCGGAGCTCTTCCGAATAGGCGACGTACACCTCGGACTTCGGCGAACGGGCGATCGTTTGCAGGAACTTGTAGCCTTCGATGACTGGAAATACGGTCGGAACGGAATTGCGTCCCGTCGCTGACCGTCTGTCGCCGTCGCGCGTCGTCATTGACGTCGGTTGCTCCTTAAGAAGGACTTGAGTGCCCGTAGAACGGGTCGACCCCACCGTTTGCCTCGCAGATCTGTCCCGCACAGATCCCGACCGTTCGATGGCGACGCTACTTCGGCCCTTCGAATCTCGCCAAGGACCGGCGTCACGGATGCCAGTTCCGCTGCGCGATCTCGGTTGCGAGCGGTTCGTGCACGGCCGGCAATGATAGCGGCGAGGGCTGCGAGTAGGGCAACGGGCATAGAGCAACGGTGGGCCGGCACGTAGCGCTGAAGACTTGCATCACTGAGAGCTGCGAGCGGTTTTTCCGCGGGTCAACGCAGCGACGGGATAATGCTTCTCGCGACGCTCTAGTCCGAGCACGGTATTGAGACTGCGAGAGCAGTCTCGAGGACAAACGTTCGCTCTCTCGCCGTCGTCCGAGCCCGTTGCCCGTCGCCCTTTCTCGTCGCCCGTCGTCCTGAGCTTTGGCGGCGCATCCTTTCTTGAGACCAAGTGCCTGCCGATCGGGCAGGGCGTCCTGTATGCTGCGGGGCATGGTAAATCGGTCCAACCCTTTGATACTGCTCGCTTCGGCGTCGCCCAGACGCAGTGCTCTGCTGACCCAAATTGGGGTCGCGCACGAGATCAGGCCCGTCCACATCGACGAGGCGGTCCGTGCGGGAGAATCTCCAGCCGAATACGTCTATCGCTTGGCTCGAACCAAGGCGGACACCTTGTGGGAGCAACTCGCGTCATCGGAGCGCCGGCCGGTGCTCGGCGCAGACACGACGGTCGCGTTCGGTACGGAAATCCTCGGCAAGCCGGCGAGCAGTCGAGAGTTGCTCGCGATGTTGCGTCAGTTGAGCGGACAGACACACCAGGTTTACACGGGCGTCGCCTTGCGTGACGAGAGTGGGATGCACCTTGCTCTTTCGGTGAGCGACGTGACCTTTCGGACCTTGAGCGACGCTGAGATTCTGGCCTACTGGGAGACCGGAGAACCCATCGACAAGGCAGGAGGCTATGCCGTCCAAGGCCGCGCCGCGGTGTTCATCGAGCGCATCCACGGTAGCTACTCGGGTGTCGTCGGCTTGCCGCTGTTCGAAACCGCGCAGCTTCTCGAACGCATCGGTTGGCACCCCTTCGAAGGCGGAGATTCGGCGCAATGACGGCAGAGATCCTGGTCAACGTCAGCCCTCGCGAAGTCCGCGCAGCGCTCGTCGAGAACGGCGTGCTGCAGGAGATTTTTCTCGAGCGGGCCAACCGCCGAGGTCTGATCAGCAACATCTACAAGGGTCGCGTCTCGCGCGTGCTGCCGGGCATGCAAGCGGCGTTCGTCGACATCGGGCTCGAGCGTACGGCGTTCTTGCATGCGTCGGACATCGTGCATCCGGCAATCGCCGAGAACGGCCAGCCCGACAAGTCGGTCCAGGAAGGCACGCAGGACATTCAATCGCTCGTCCACGAGGGCAGCGAGATCCTCGTGCAAGTGCTGAAGGATCCGCTCGGCACGAAGGGCGCGCGCCTCACGACCTTCATCACGATTCCTTCGCGATATCTCGTTTACATGCCGAAGGGACGAGGTATCGGCATTTCGGGTCGCATCGAGGACGAGACGGAGCGTCAGCGCTTGCGGGAGGCAGCGAGCTTGTTCGTCCGTCCGGAGGAGCCGGCCGGCTACATCGTGCGTACGGCGGCCGAAGGCGCCTCGCCCGAAGCGTTGCGCGCCGACATGCTGTTCCTCCAGAAGCTATGGAGCGTGATCTGCGAGAAGGCTGCGCGCGCACGTCCCGGCGAGCTCGTGCACGAAGATTTGCCGCTCGCGATTCGCGTGCTGCGCGATGTCGTCTCGAGCGGCGTCGACAGGGTCAGCGTCGACCATGCCGAGACGCACGAGAAAATGATGGAATTCGCGCGTACGTTCATGCCGGAGCTTGCCGACCGGATCGAGCTGTACGAGGGCGATCGGCCGATCTTCGACCTGTACGGGATCGAAGACGAAATTCAGAAATCGCTCGATCGCAAGGTGCCCCTCAAGTCGGGCGGTTATTTGATCTTCGATCAGACCGAAGCGATGACCACGATCGACGTCAACACTGGCGCGTACGTGGGCCATCGCACGCTCGAGGAAACGATCTTCCGCACGAATCTGGAAGCGGCGGTTGCGATTGCACGGCAGCTGCGGCTGCGCAACCTGGGCGGCATCATCATCATCGACTTCATCGACATGGAAGAGGAGGAGCATCGCAAGCAGGTGCTCCAGGCGCTCGAAAAGGCGCTCGCCGCAGACCACGCGAAGACCCACATCTCCTCGGTGTCGCCGCTGGGGCTCGTGGAGATGACCCGCAAGCGCACGCGCGAAAGTTTGGAACACATGCTGTGCTCTCCGTGTCCTACGTGCGAGGGCCGGGGATTCGTGAAGACGACCGAAACAGTTTGTTACGAGATCTTCCGCGAAATCTTGCGCCAGTCGCGACAGTTCCAGTTCCAGGAGCTGATGGTGCTCGCCCACCAGGACGTCATCGAGCGCCTGCTGGACGAGGAATCTGCGGCGCTGGCCGAGCTCGAGGTCCACACGGGCAAGCCGATTCGACTGCAGACCGAAGCGCTGTATCAGCAAGATCAGTACGACGTCGTGCTGATGTGAGCTTGCGACATCGGGTGAAGAGAGATTCGGCGGGCCCGCGTCGTGTCGGCGGATCGCCGAAGAAGTGTCGAGGTTTTTTCGTGTCTCCTGTGTGAAGTCGTCGATGCACCGCAAGTTCCTGAAATGGACCGCGATCGCGCTGGGCACGTGCTGTGTCGTGCTCGCGGCGCTGCTCGTCGCATTTCAGTTGGCGATTGCGCGCGTGCCGGAGAAACGGCTTCAGCTCGAGGAGTGGCTGAGCGAGAAGACCCGTCTATCGATCGAATTCGCGCACATCAGCGCACGGCTGCGTTTGTACGGTCCGGAGCTCGTGTTCAAGGACGTCACGGTTCGAACGCAAGACCGCACACGCGTCCTTGCGACTGCGCGGGGCGGCAGCGTGGCATTCGATATCTGGAACTCGATCGGTTCGGGTCGGCTGATTGCCGGGCGCTTCACGCTCGATTCTCCGCAGCTCGGACTGATCCGCACGCGCGACGGCCGTTTCCAGGTCGTCGGACAGAGCGCAATCGCCGAACAGACCAAGCCGCTCGAAGTCGAGAATCTGCCGGTCGGCGAGTTTCGTGTTCGCGATGCGGTCGTCACTTTCCAGGATGAGTCGACGGAACGCACATGGTCCTTGTCCGGGGTCCATTTCGTGCTCGTTCGCGGGAACGAGCTGCTGGAGCTGGACGGCAATGCATCGCTCCCGGAAACGCTCGGGCGGTCGCTCGAATTCGCCGCGCGTGTGACGGGCGCGCTCGAAACGCCGGAAAGCGTCGTGTCCGAGCTCAAGGTACACGGCGAGGGCATCGAGCTCGCCGGTTGGGCCGAATTGTTTCCCGAGTCATGGTCGATGCCAACCGCCGGACGAGGATCCATCGCGCTCACGGCCGCTCTTCTCGGCACACAGGTGCAGTCGATTGCAGCCGATGCCGACTTTCGTGAGCTGGAAATCTCGACGCCCGCTTGGAGTATTCCGTTACCCGGCCCACGGCCTCTCGTAATCGGCGGCGACATGAAGAACCGCGACGCGGACGAAGAGGGCAGCCCGGCGCAGTCGTCGGAGATGCCCACGCGCGCGGATGTGCCGAGAAAGCTCGAGTACGAGCGTGTGCGCGTGCGTGGGTACGTCGCGCGCGAAGGCGAAGGCTGGCGGGCGCGTGTTAACGAGCTGCAGCTTGCGAGCCGCGATCCGTCTGAGCAGATTGATCCCTGGCAATCGCGCAAGATCGATGTCGCGTGGAGCACCGCGGACGAGCAGCAATTTCGCTTCAATGGCGAAGCGGATCTCGTCGTGCTGCACGAGCTGACTCCTTTCTTGGCATTCCTGCCCGAGAACCCGCGCTTGGCACATCTGCGAGCGCTCGATCCGAGCGGCTTCGTCCGCAATCTCGCGTTCTCCGTCGAACGCGGCGGTGCCGATGCGCCGCTCCGGTACAACGTCTCTGCGGACATCGAAGCGCTGAGCGTGGATCCGGTTCTCAAAGCCCCCGCGATCGCGGGCATCTCCGGAAAGCTGACCGCCAACGACAAGGAGGGCGAGCTCCGTCTCGACACAGGTCGGGTGGAACTGTCCATTCCCTGGATGTTTCGCTGGACGCTCGACACGAACGCGCTGCGCGGCGCGCTTCGATGGCACGTCGATGGCGAGGGTTGGCACATCCGCAGCGACGATCTCGAATTCGCGGCCGATGACGGTCACGGTCACGCGCGTCTTGCCATTCGTTTGCCGCGCGATGGCTCATCGCCTTATCTCGATATCAGTGCGCGCGCTCAGGACATGAATGCCGCATCGACACCCAAGTACTTGCCGGCAAACTTGCTCAGCGAAGAGGCGCTCGGGTGGCTCGATCGCGCCTTCGTGAGCGGCCGCGTGACGCGCGGATCGCTCGAGCTCCACGGGCCCACACGTGCGTTCCCGTTCCGGAAGGGCGAAGGCTTGTTCCTCGTCGAAGGCCACGTCGAAGGTTTGACCTTCGACTATCAGCCCGGCTGGACGCCTGCGACCGGGCTCGCGGGCAAGGTCGAGTTTCGTAACGAGGGCATGCACGCGAGCGGCGTCACGGCGCGCGTCGGCGAGCTGCAGGTGACCGAGGCGAGCGGCGGTTTCAAGGATTTCGCGGAAGGCGACCTGAAAATCGCTGTTTCGGCACAAGGCGATCTCGGTGCTGCGTTCGGTTTCTTGCAGTCGAGCCCGATCGGCGAGGCGCTGGGCGAAAGTTTTCAGGCGTTGCGCGGCAAAGGCGCGCTGCAGGCGAAAGTGAGCCTGCTGCTGCCGATCAAGCACATCGAGGATCGGCGCCTGTCCGTCTCGACGAAGCTCACCGACGCAACGGTGCGGCTTGCGGATCTCGATGCACCGGTCACGCATCTGAACGGATCGTTCATCGTTCGGCAGGATTTACCGGTGGAAGCCGATCTGACCGGACAGTGGCTCGGCGGACCGGTTGAGGTGCAGATCACGCCGGACGATCGGACGGATCAAAATTCCACGCTCGTCGCTCGCGGACGTGCGACAGCCTTGGAGCTTGCGAGGCATGCGCCTGCGGTCGTGAAGCTCGACGGCGCGCTCGACTGGACCATGAAGACGCGCTTGACGAGCCGGCCCGGTCGCAAAGTCCAGGTCTTCGCCATAGACTCGTCAACGGAAGGTCTTGGAATCGATCTGCCGTATCCGGTGGGCAAGGCGCAGGACGCCGCGCGTGCCCTGCACGTCGAGCTCGAGTACAGCGGGCGGCAAGTCCTGACGCGTGCATCGTTCGGCGATCTTCGCGCGTTGTTGTTGTGGCGACCCGAGCAGGGCGATTGGATGTTCGATCGCGGCAGTGTGCGTGCGGATCGAGTTGCCGCATCGCTTCCGGATCATCCGGGCTTGCGGCTGGAGGGCTCGATCGACCGGTTGCGGCTCGACGATTGGTTTGCGCTCGCCGATGCGGACGATACGGTGCAGACGGGTACTGGCGCCGGTGGGCAGAAGCTATCGGACATACTGCGCGCGGCGAATCTGCATGTCGGCGTGTTACAGCTCTTCGGGTACGAGTGGCCTGATGTACGTGGCGTGCTGCAAGCGACGCCGCAGGGCTGGCGCGTCGATGTGACCGGCTCGAACGTGGAGGGACAGATCCTCGTCCCCGAGAGCTTCAAGGGCACTCAACCGCTGACGCTCGATCTCGAGCGGCTCATGGTGATACGCGCCGCGCGCGGCAGCGGCGAACGCGGACGGACGGAGTCGCGCGATCCTCGGGAGTGGCCGAGCCTGCGAGTGCACATCGGCGACATGCATCTCGAGAGTCACCCCATCGGCGGCGTGGAATTGTACGCAACGCGTGTGCCGAACGGACTGCGCATCGATTCGCTGTCGATCGCGCAGGACGCGGTGCAGGCCGAAGCGCAGGGCGAGTGGCTGATCGGTCCGCAAGGCGAGCGTTCGCAACTGACTGCGAAGATCACGAGCACGGATGTCCGAGCAACGCTACGCGCACTCAACTACACGGAATTTCTCGACGCCAAGCGGGCTGAAGTGAGTGCACAACTCTCGTGGCCGGGCGGCTTCGATAGCAGCCTGATCCAGCGCGCGTCCGGATCCATCTCGGTCAAGGCGGAGTCCGGGCAGTTGCTGATGCTTCAGCCAGGCGCAGGACGCGTGCTCGGATTGTTCAGTGTCGCCGCATTGCCGCGACGTCTCGCGCTCGATTTCAGCGACCTGACGGACAAGGGCTTGAGCTTCGACACGATCCACGGCGATTTCGAATTGCGCGCAGGCAATGCGTACACGAACAATCTGCTGTTGCGCGGACCTGCCGCGGAAATCGGTGTGGCGGGCCGCACCGGCTTGAGCAGCCAGGATTTCGATCAGACTGCCGTCGTGACCGGTAATCTCGGCGCATCCATTCCGGTCGCGGGTGCGATCGCGGGCGGCCCGGCGGTCGGTGCGGCGCTGCTGTTGTTCTCGCAGATGTTCAAAGAGCCGTTGAAAGGAATTGCGCGCGGCTACTATCGAATCACCGGCACGTGGGACGATCCTCTCGTCGAGCGTGTCGATGCGTCCGAAGCGAAAGAGAGCAGGGTGAATTGATGATTGACAAGCGGCGGCCGAACACCGATAAGCCGGGCGCTGTCCAAGAGCCGTTTCCCGGCGTATTAGTTCCTTGATCACGCACGCATGGCCCTTGCCGCTGTCCTCCAAATGACTTCCGGCGCCTCCGTCGAGGCGAATCTCGCAACCGCGCGCACGCTCCTCGAGCGTGCCAAGTCCGCCGGTGCGACGCTTGCAGTGCTGCCGGAGAACTTCGCCATCATGGGCCGGAAGGAGTCGGAGAAGATCGCGGTTGCCGAGCCGCTCGGCGAAGGACCCATCCAAGCGTTCTTGGCACACACGGCAGCAGAGCTTCGTCTTTGGATCGTCGGCGGAACGATTCCGATCAGAGTCGAGGGCGAGCCCGACCGAGTGGCTGCAGCCTCGCTCGTGTTCGGCGAGGACGGTCGTTTCGTCGCTCGATACGACAAGATTCACATGTTCGACGTCGACATTCCCGAACGCGAAGAGCGGTATCGGGAATCGGCGACGACTGTGCCCGGCAAAGGAACAACCGTCGTTGCAACGCCTGTGGGCCACGTGGGACTCTCGGTGTGTTACGACGTGCGATTTCCGGAGCTGTTCCGTAGCTTGCAGGCGCAGGGTGCTGAGGTATTCACTGTTCCGGCAGCGTTTACCGCGGCGACAGGTCGCGCTCACTGGGAGCTACTGCTGCGGGCGCGCGCCGTGGAAAATCTGTGTTATGTCCTTGGTGCTGCGCAGGGTGGCGTTCACGAGAACGGCCGCGAAACGTATGGCGATTCGCTGATCGTCGATCCTTGGGGTCATGTGCTCGCACGGGTCGCGGAGCCTGGGCCCGGGCTTGCTCTCGCCGAAATCGACCTCACGTTGCAAAAAGACCTGCGAACACGCTTCCCTGCATTGACTCACCGGCGCATGTGAGCGCCGCTCCATCGGATGCTCCTACTTATGACGCAACGGCCAACCCTCGCATCGAACCTGCATCTCGAGCTGCCGAACCTCGTCGACGTTTCGACGCCGCTCGATATTGCGCGGCAAACGATTTTGTCGCCCTCCGGCCTCGACGAAGACCGTATCGCGAACGTGCTCGGCAGCGTGATGGGGTACAGCGTCGATTACGCCGATCTGTATTTCCAATTGAGTCGCGAGGAATCGTGGTCGCTCGAAGACGGTATCGTCAAAGATGGGGCTCACAACATCGAGCAGGGCGTGGGCGTGCGCGCGCTGGCCGGCGAGAAAACCGGTTTTGCGTATTCGGACGAGATCGTGCTTCCTGCGCTTGCCGAAGCTTCGCAAGCAGCGCGCGCGATCGCGCGCAGCGGTGCGAACGGTTCGCTGCAAGCGTGGCATGCGTCGACGGGTCACCGGCTCTACTCGCCGCTCGATCCGCTCGACGGCATGAGCGATGCCGACAAGGTGCGGCTGCTCGAGATGATCGATATCGAAGCGCGCCGCATGGATCCGCGCGTCAAACAAGTGATGGCGAGCTTGTCGGGATCGCACGAGGTGGTGCTCGTGATGGCAAGCGACGGAACGCTGGCGGCCGATGTGCGTCCGCTCGTGCGCTTGAACGTCTCCGTGATCGTCGAGCACAACGGACGCCGCGAGCAGGGTTATTGCGGTGCCGGCGGACGCTACCCCTTCGCGCGTTTTCTCGAGAACGATCGCTGGAAGGATCAGGTGCGCGAAGCGGTGCGCGGCGCGCTCGTGAATCTCGAAGCCGTGCCCGCACCCGCTGGCACGATGACCGTAGTGCTCGGTCCGGGTTGGCCCGGCGTGCTCTTGCACGAGGCGATCGGTCATGGTCTGGAAGGCGACTTCAATCGCAAGGGAACGTCGGCCTTCACGGGCCGGATCGGCGAGCGCGTCGCCTCCGAAGAATGCACCGTGGTCGACGACGGTACGCTCGGCTCGCGCCGCGGTTCGCTGAACATCGACGACGAAGGCACACCGACGCAATGCACGACGTTGATCGAGAACGGCATCTTGCGTGGCTATCTGCAGGACAAGCTGAATGCGCGCCTCATGGGCGTACGTTCGACCGGTAACGGCAGACGCGAGTCGTTTGCGCACATGACGCTCCCGCGCATGACGAACACGTACATGCTCGCGGGCAAGCACGATCCGCAAGAGATCATCGCGTCGGTGAAGAAGGGTCTGTATTGCCGCAATTTCGGCGGCGGACAGGTGGACATCACGTCGGGCAAGTTCGTGTTCTCGGCCAGCGAGGCCTATCTGATCGAAGACGGCAAGCTGACGGCCCCGGTTCGTGGAGCGACGCTGATCGGCAATGGACCCGATGTGTTGCAGCGTGTGTCGATGGTCGGCAACGACCTGAAGCTCGACGAGGGCGTCGGTACGTGCGGCAAGGAAGGCCAGGACGTTCCGGTCGGAGTGGGCCAGCCGACATTGCGCGTCGACGGGCTCACCGTGGGCGGCACTGCGGCAGGGTAGAGAAAACGTTAAACCGCCCCTCGTCCGTGGGGGGTATCGCTGCTAGGATCTTCTTTCCTGTTGCAGAACCGTCCGATCATGTGGATTGCACGCCCGATTTACGAGCTCCTGCCATACGTCTACATGGTCGTGGGCGCGGTGTTACTGGGCTTTGCGTGGTTCTCGACTGCCGATACCTTGCCCGGTGTGTTGCTTCTGCTCGGATCGCTATCGATGCTTGCAGGCATCGTGATCTGGCTGCGCCGCAAGGATTACCGGACGCGGCAAGCCGAGTACGACAGCCACAATCTGGATGATTAGCGCGCGCGGGTCGGGTTGACCGGTGCGTCGTGCAGCGGACTGCGGTCAGCCGCGCTGTGCGGACACCGAGTCCGCATCGTCTTCTTCGTTTTCCTCTTCGTCGATCTCGCGCTTGAGCAGCGCGTCGACATCGTCCGCCGTTTCCACGTGCGCGTTGCGACGCGAGGCGCGCTCGTCGAAATACATGATCTCGTGCTGACCGATGTGCACGACATCGCCGTCGTTGAGCAACCGACGACGCACGCGTTTGGCGCGCACATAAATGCCGTTCGTGCTGTTCAGGTCCTCGACGAATGAGCTGTGCATCGAGGAGACGATTTGTGCGTGATGACGGCTGATGTACTTGCTGTCGATCTGCAGATCGTTGTCCGGCGTGCGTCCAATGATGAAGCGGCCGGGCGTGAGCTCCCGCTCGGCAATCGTCTGGCCGTTGAAACCGACGAGAATGCGGCCGAGTACGACGCGCCGTTCGCCCGATTCGAGCGCCTGTGCGTTGACGAGCGAATGCTGCGGCGGCAGCACCGGCATTCTTTGCGAGCGCTCGGTGTACTCGACCCATTGCATCTCGTCGATCGCCGCCTGCACGTCTTCCACTGTGACGTGATCGCGCTCGCGGGCGAATGCGGACATCATCGCCGTGTCGCACAGCGTGTTGATGAGCCGCGGAATGCCGCCCGTGTAGCGGTAGATCAGCGGATAGGTGTCCGGATGGAAGATTTCGCGCCCCTGCGAGCCGGCCACTTCGAGACGATGCTGAATGTACGCGGCGGTATCCGCCTTCGATAGTGCAGTCAAATGGAAGCGCAGACGGATGCGTTGCGCGAGCTGCACTAGATTCGGCGAATTCAGCTTGTCGTTGAGCTCCGGCTGGCCTGCGAGGATGATGCGCAGTACCTTTTCCTTCGTCGTTTCGATCCCCGACAGCAGGCGGATCTCCTCGAGTACCTTGTTCGAGAGATTCTGCGCTTCGTCGACGATCAGCAGGACGCGGCGGCCGTTCGCATACTGTTCGATCAGGAATTGATTCAGCGTCGCGAGCAGCTCCGCCTTCTTCATCCGGAACGGCTGAAAGCCGAACTGCACCAACACCGATTGCAGGAACTCGACCGCCGTCACCTGGGTCTGGCTGATCTGCGCGACGACGACGTCCTTTTCGAGCTCCTTCAGGAAGGTTTCGATCAGCGTGGTCTTGCCGGAGCCGATCTCGCCCGTAATGACCACGAAACCGTCCGTGAACCAGATCGTCGACTCCATGTACGCCTTCGCGCGTGCATGGTGTTTCGAGAGGTACAGAAATGCCGGGTCCGGTGTGAGGCGGAACGGCAACTCTTGTAGCTTGAACAGCTCGAGATACATGGAGTCTTGGGGCGCCTATGTTCGGGTCGGGTTATCTCAATGACTCGAGGAGGCTCTCTAACCCGCCAAGCCCTCGGATGGGGCAAGTGTACGGGGTGCCACGGGTGGTTTCAAAAAACCTGCCCCATCGGACATCGATTTGTCGAACAGTGTCACGGTCTTCGGCGCCGATGTCGGAGTCTGAGTTGCAGAGACGCATCAACCCCCGTCCCGGTTCGTTACAAGCACGCAATAATTGCCGAGGCGTCGTCCTCGACAGACGCTGCAAGTCTCAGGCGCGCACGAATTTCAACAATCGACGCAGCGCCTTGTCGCGGGCCGCAGCACTCGGGGTGACGATCGTGCAATGACCGAGCTTGCGGTTAGGGCGGGATTCCTTGCCGTAGCTGTGATAGTGCACGCCTGGGATCTCGAGAACGCGGTCGGGTGCAGGTATCGTGCCGATGAAATTCACCATCGCCGAGTGGCCAATAGGACGAGTGCTTCCGAGCGGCAGGCCCAAAATGGCTCGAATGTGGTTTTCGAATTGACTCGTTTCGGCGCCTTCGATCGTCCAGTGTCCGGAATTGTGGACGCGCGGTGCCATTTCGTTGGCGATGAGCTGGCCGCGTTTGACGAAGAATTCGATCGTCAGTACGCCGGCGTAATCGAAATGTTTCATCAGCCGCTTCAAATGCGTTTCGGCCTGACGTTGGAGCGCGGCATTGCGATACGGCGCCACGGTGTAACGCAGAATGCCCCCCGCGTGCGTGTTCGCCGATAGGGGATAGCACGCGATTTCGCCCTTCGTGCTGCGCACGCCGATGATCGACACCTCGCGGCTGAAATCGACGAAACCTTCGTAAATGAGCGGCACCGAGCCAAGCGCTCCCCACGCGGGATCGATGTCTTTCTTCGTACGCAGGACGAATTGACCGCGTCCGTCGTAGCCCAGACGACGCGTCTTCAGCACGCCGGGCAGGCCGATGGATTCGACGGCGCGTGCAAGATCGGCACGGCTATCGACGGCGGCGAAGGGCGGTGTGGGAATACGCAACGCGCGAAAGAGCGATTTCTCGTCCAGTCGATCCTGCGATGCGCCGAGCGCTGCGGGCGGCGGCAGAACAGGCTTTTCGCGTGCCAGATCGCTGATCGCGGTCACGGGAACGTTCTCGAATTCGAACGTGATCGCGTCGACTGCGCGCGCCAGCTCGGCGAGCCCTGCAGGATCGTCGAACGCGCTCCGCACGATCGTGCCGACCTGGGCGCCTGGGGCGTCCTCGCTCTGATCGAGAAAAACGAAGCGCAGTCCAAGCGGATAGCCGGCGAGCGCCAGCATGCGTCCGAGCTGGCCGGCGCCGATGATGCCAATCTTCATGAGCGGTCGGGAGGCTGAGACGGGTCGGGATGCGCGAGAACGCTCGCCGTTTGTTGTTCGCGAAACCGATCGAGCGCGGTCCGCACTTCGGGGTACTTGTTCGCGAGGATGGAAGCCGCGAGCAGCGCAGCGTTCGTCGCGCCGGCCTGGCCGATGGCGAGCGTGCCGACCGGTATGCCCGCGGGCATCTGGACGATTGAAAGCAACGAATCGAGACCGTTCAACGCCTTCGATTGCACGGGCACGCCGAGCACGGGCAGTGTCGTTTTCGAGGCAGTCATGCCCGGCAGATGGGCCGCGCCGCCTGCACCGGCGATGATCACTTCGAGGCCGCGGTCCCTCGCCGTCGATGCGTACTCGAACAGCAGGTCGGGCGTGCGGTGTGCAGAGACGACTCGCGTTTCGTAGGCGATTCCGAGTTTCGCGAGGGTGTCTGCGGCCGGGTGGAGCGTCTCCCAGTCCGACTTCGAACCCATGATGATGCCGACCAACGGTTTCATGGGGCGATTCTAAAGGAAGTCGGTCGTTTCAGGGGGGTTACTCGTCGCTTCCTGCCGATGGATCGAGCAAATCGCGCAATGCCGTGAACAGCTCGCGCGAGGCGCGCGGAGGGCCGCCCCGGCGTCGTTCGTCCCGGGCGCGATCGATCAAGCGTTCGATCGGCGAGCCATCGAAGGGTGCCGGTGCTGCCGCGCGCAGCGCCTCGATCGCTTGCGGCCCTTCGGCAATGAGGCGATCGCGCCAATGCTCGATATTGCGAAACCGTAAGGCAGCGAGCCGCTTTTTTTCGCGCTTGGCGGCAAGCGCCTGCCGAATCGGTTCGGCATCGATTTTCCGCATCAATTTGCCGATGTACTGCTTTTGCCGGTAGAGCCCGCCGTGCGCGGTGATGCGGCGCGCGAGCTCGACCGCATCGCGCAAATTCTCGGGTAGCGGGAGGGCATCGAGCTCGCTTTGGGGCAGGTCGATCAACGCTTCGCCGAGCGCCTGCAATTCGGCACTTTGGCGCTTCAGCTCGCTCTTGCTCGGGCGTTCGTCGCTGTCGTCGATGTCGTGCATGGGGTTCGGGATTACGACGGGAATCGTCGATCTTGCGGCCGCAGCGTGCCTGTTAGAATCGAATCATGTCACAAGTCATCCCAACGTCGGGCGCCGCGCAAAAGGCGTCGGAAGGCAGCTCTCTCACTCAGGCCGAGCTCGAGTCGCTCGTCGCGATGGCGCTCGAGGAAGCGAAGAAGCTGGGTGCGAGCGATGCGGAAGTGGGCGTCAGCGTCGACACCGGTTTATCGGTGACGGCGCGTCTCGGCGAGGTGGAGACGCTCGAATATCACCGCGACCGCGGAATGGGTGTGACGGTGTACCGCGGTCGACGCAAAGGCGCGGCGAGCACTGCGGATCTTTCGCCGAAGGCGATTCGCGAAACCGTTGCCAAGGCCTTCAGCATTGCGGGCTTCACAGCCGAGGACGAGTTTGCGGGGCTCCCCGATCCCGACACGATCGCGCGCGACATTCCGGATTTGGATCTCTCGCATCCCTGGAACATCGAGGCGGATGCAGCGCGCGATCTTGCGGTTGCGTGCGAGGCGGCTGCGCTGGCAGTCGACAAACGAATCGCGAATTCGGAAGGTGCGACGCTATCGAGCCACCGAGGCTTACGCGTATTCGGTAACACGTTGGGTTTTCTCGCGGGATATCCCAGCACGCTGCACAGCTTGAGCTGCGTGGTCGTCGCTCAAGAGAACGGCGACATGCAGCGCGACTATTGGTACAGCACGGTGCGCGATTGGCGTGAGCTCGAAGACGGCGAGTCGATCGGCAAGAAGGCTGCGGAGCGCGCGCTACGTCGATTGAATGCGCGCAAGCTGGCCACGACGTCGGCGCCGGTCTTGTTCGTTCCAGAGCTTGCGCGCGGCTTGATCGGGCATTTTCTGAGCGCCGTGCGCGGCGGCAGTCAGTATCGCCGCGCATCGTTCCTGCTCGATGCGGCCGGTCAGCAGGTCTTTCCGTCTTGGATGCAGATTTCCGAGCGGCCGCACATCAAGAAGGGACTCGGCAGCGCGCCGTTCGACAGTGAAGGCGTTGCCACGCGCGATCGGGAGCTGGTTCAAGACGGTGTGCTCACCGGGTACATCCTGAGCACGTACTCCGCGCGCAAACTGGGGCTCAAGACGACCGGTAATGCAGGCGGCGTCCACAATTTGCTCGTGAAGCCGGGCGAGGACGATTTCGCAGCACTGCTGCGTCGGATGGGGCGCGGTCTCGTCGTCACCGAGCTCATGGGGCAAGGCGTGAACGGTGTGACCGGCGACTATTCGCGCGGTGCGGCCGGATTCTGGGTCGAGAATGGCGAGATCGCGTATCCCGTTCACGAAATCACGATCGCCGGGAACCTCAAGGACATGTTCCACAACGTCGTTGCGGTCGGTAACGATGTCGATGGGCGCGGCGGCATCCGCACCGGTTCGATCCTGCTCGACAGCATGACGATTGCCGGCGACTGAAGGTCCCTCAGCCACCGACGGCTTGTTTCGCTGGCGCCTGCGTGCCTGGATACGAAGCGACGAGGTCGAGCACGGTCTTGCCCTTGACGCTCTCTTTGAGCGCCATCTCCGCGGCGCGAGCCGCATCGACCGCGGGTGCGATGTCGCGGATGCGGCTCAATCGCGGCCCGGTTTCGTCTTTGCGCACCGCATCCAGCACATCGCCGAGCCCGATGACTGCCGGATCGCGCGCCGGCAGCCAAGTGTCTTCGTCAGTGATCGCCAACAAGCCTTTGCGTTCGAGCGCCGTGACGATCGGTCCGACTGCGGCTCCGGGGAGCCGCAAATGATCGGCTAGGCTGTTGATCGTCCATCGGCGTTGCGATTCTCGATAGTCGCTGACGATCAGATACATGATCGATAGCGCGACGCGCTCGCGCAGGCTCGGGTTGAGCTGAATCTCGCCGCGGCCAGGACGCAGGTACTGCGGGTTCTGCACATAGAACGCGAGCTGTGCGCCGAGGAGCAGCACGAGCCAGGACACGTACAGCCAGATGAGCGCCACGATCACGAACGCGAAGCCAGCGTAGATCACCATCGTGCCGCCGCCTGCAGCGAAGAAAGAGGTCAGGACGACTCCGCTTGCTGTCCATGCGAGACCGGCGATCGCGCCGCCGACCAGCGCTGCGCGCACGGAGACACGCGTGTTCGGGATGAAGGCGTACAGGAACGAGAACACGGCCATGATCAGCACGTAGGGCACGAGCTTGCCGCCAACGACGAGCATGGTACCGAACGGTTCGATCGCGGCGATCTTGCGCACGATCGTGCTGCTTTGAACGGTCGCGAGCAGTCCGAGCGCGCCGACGACCACGGTCGGGCCCACGATCATGACGCTCAAGTATTCGCTGAAACGCCGCGCAAAGCTCCGGGGCTGATCGACCCGCCACACGAAATTGAAGGCCTCTTCGACCTTCTGAACCATCGAGATCACGGTGTAGAGCAGGAAGATCAAGCCGATCGAGCCGAGCACGCCGCCGCGCACGTTGTCGACGAACTGCATGATCTGCGCGGTGAGATCGAAGGCCTTCTCGCCGAGCGGCTCGAGCAGGGTGTAGAGCACCGGCTCGAGCTCGCGATGGAACCCGAGGCCTTTGAGCACGGAGAACGACAACGCGATGAGCGGTACGACCGACAGCAGCGTCGTGTACACGAGGCTCATCGCACGCAGGGTGAGGTCGCCTTGTGCAATATCCCGTGCGAGCGCGTAGGGATAGCGCAAGATGCGGCAGACGAGCCACAGCGGCTTGCCGATCAAGCTGTCCGGCGGCTCGAACAGCCAGGCTTCGATGCGTGCGAGCAGATTGGCGAACATGCGGCGTCAGCCTGACACGCTCGGCAGCGCCACCGCAATACGCTGACGCAGACGGGGATCGTCAGTTTTCCGGCCCCGAGAGCGTGAAATAGAACGTCGCACCGCGATCGGGCTCGGCTTGCGCCCAAATTCGCCCGCCGTGCCGCGCCAGGATTCTCTGTACCGTGACGAGACCGATGCCCGTGCCCGGATACTGCGAGTCCGCGTGCAGCCGCTGGAACGGGCCGAAAAGTTTGCCGGCGTAGGCCATGTCGAAGCCGACACCGTTATCGCGCACATAGAACGTGCGGCCGGTCGGTTCCGTCTGCGAGCCGATGCTCACCTTGGCGCCCGGTGTGCGGGTGGTGTATTTCCAGGCATTGTCGATGAGGTTCTCCATCGCGATCTTCAGCAGCCGGGGATCGCCGTGAACCGTCATGCCCGGCTCGATGCTGAGATCGACCGAATGATTCGGATAACGCTCGCGCACCGTGGCGACGGCTTCTTCGATCAGGTGGCTGAAGTCGATCGTGCGCGGTGCCAGCTCGGTGCGGCTGATGCGAGACAAGCCGAGCAAGTCCTCGATCAACGCGGACATGCGACGGCTCGCATCGTTGATGCGCTGCAGGTAGTGGCGCGACTTCTCGTCCAATGCGTCGGGAGGGCTCTCCATCAACAATTGGCTGAAGCCCGACATACTGCGCAGCGGGGCGCGCAAGTCGTGCGAGACCGCGTAGGCGAACGACTCGAGCTCGCGATTCGTGGCTTCCAGCTGCGCAGTGCGCTCGGCGACGCGCCGCTCCAACTCGGCGTTCATGCGTCGAATCTCCGCTTCGCGCTCGGACAAAGCCTGCAATGCTGCGTCGGTGCGTCGCTGCGTGAGTGTGAGGAGCACGTACAACAGCACTGACGAGGCGAGCACGAACAGCCATCCCTTGCTGGTGTGCACACGAATGGAGAGCTCGTGCGCGAAGTCGAGCCGCATGAGCAGCCGATCGGTGACGAGTATCCAAAGCACGCCGAAGGCAAGATAGGCCAGCGCGATCCACCGCGGTATGAGACGGCTGGCGGTTGTACGAACTTGTGGAGCCTCGGGTGGTTGCGCCTCGGGTGTGGTCATGGTTCTCGGTTCAAGGATCGCCGGTCAGTCGTGCGAGCGCTTCCGCATATTTCGCGCTCGTCCTTGCGATGATTTCCGGCGGAAGACGCGGGCCCGGTGCCCGCTTGTCCCATGCCAGCGTTTCCAGGTAATCGCGCACGAACTGTTTGTCGAAACTCGGTGGGCTGATGCCAGGCCGGTAAGTGTCCACGGGCCAGAAACGGGAAGAATCGGGGGTCAACGCCTCGTCGATGAGCGTGAGATGGCCCGCTTCGTCGACGCCGAATTCGAATTTCGTATCGGCAATGATGATGCCGCGTTTGTAGGCGTGCTCTGCGGCGAACGAATAAAGCGCCAATGCGGTCGCACGTACCTGCTCGGCAAGGCCGGCACCGATCTGTCGCACGACATGGTCGTAGCTGATGTTCTCATCGTGCTCGCCGATCGCCGCTTTCGTTGCCGGCGTGAAAATCGGTTCCGGCAAACGGTCCGCGAGCTGCAGCCCTCTCGGCAGCTCGATGCCGCACACCATGCCTGTTTGCTGGTAATCGCGCCAACCCGAGCCGATCAGATAGCCGCGCACGACAGCCTCGATCGGTAACGCGCGGAGTTTCCGCACGATCATGCTGCGGTCGGCAATGGCCTGCCGTTCTTCGGGGTCCGGTACGACGGCCTCGAGACTCAGCTCCGCCAAATGGTTCGGCACGATATGGCGAGTCCGTTCGAACCAGAAACGCGAAATCCGGGTGAGGACGGCGCCTTTGCCAGGAATCGGATCCGGTAGCACGACGTCGAACGCGCTCAAGCGATCGGTCGTGACGATCAGTAGATGATCGGCATCGACCTCGAAAATATCCCGCACCTTGCCTTGGTGGACGCGCTTCAGACTGCGCAGGTTCGCTTCGAACATCGGCGGAGAAGGGGTAGGGGCGGGCATGCAAGACCTGTACTTGGCGAAGCGCGAGGAATGCGTCGATTAATGCGATCATACGCAGCCCGTTGCGGCTGCGCGATAGCCGGCGACGGACGAATATGTCATCCGGAAGCGAGGCGCGATGAACTGGCAGGGTAAGGCCCTGGGAGCGTTGATCGGTGTGCTTGCCGGCGGACCCGTCGGGGCCCTAGCCGGCGCGTTCATCGGTCATCTGTTCGATGCCCACGCCGACTCGACGGACGGTGAGGGGACAGATAGTGCGGGTTATGGCGCGAGCTCGTCCGACATCGAGGAGGCCTTCTTCCGAGCGACTTTTCAGACGATGGGGCACATCGCGAAGGCCGACGGACGCGTCTCCGAAGATGAGATTCGCGCCGCGCGAGCGATGATGACGGAGCTGCGGCTCGGCGAACGCGAGGTCCAACGCGCGATCGAGTTGTTCACGGAAGGAAAAGCGCGCGACTTTCCATTGGAGAGAACCCTGCGCGACTTGTACCGGATGTGCGCGCATCGGCCCGACCTTTGTCGGATGTTCATCCAAATTCAGCTGCAGGCGGCGCTGTGGTCGGGAAGCCTGCATCCTGCGGCGCGCCAAGTGCTGTCGCGCGCATGTGCAGCGTTGAACGTTTCCGCTTACGAGCTCGTGCAAATGGAGGCGTTGCTGCGCATGCAGTGGTCGTCGGCGCGGACCCAAAGCCAGAATGCGCAGCGGCCTGCCGATCGTTTGGCCGAGGCCTACGCCGTGCTCGGAGTCAGTCATACGGCCAGCGATGCCGACGTGACGAAGGCATATCGGCGACTGATGAATCAGAACCACCCCGACAAGCTGCATGCCAAAGGGCTGCCGGAGTCCATGATGAAAATGGCGGAGGAAAAGACGCGGCAGATTCGTGCGGCCTACGAGCTCGTCAAGGAAGCGCGCGGGATGAAGTGAGGAATAGGGCGGCGCAATGGTGTAAGTTGCGCAGGCCTGCCCAAGGCGAAGTTCGAAGTATCGAAGAAGGCGATCGTCTATGCCGACTCCCTGGATTGCACCCTCGATTTTGTCTGCTGACTTTGCGCGTCTCGGCGAGGAGGTGAAGGCCGTCATCGATGCCGGCGCCGATATCGTGCATTTCGACGTGATGGACAACCATTACGTGCCCAATCTGACGATCGGTCCGCTCGTTTGCGAGGCGCTGCGCAAGTACGGCATCACGGCGCCGATCGATGTTCATCTGATGGTGCGTCCGGTCGACCGCATCATTCCCGATTTCGCGAAGGCCGGGGCGACGTGGATCACGTTCCATCCGGAAGCGAGCGAGCACGTGGATCGCACGATCGAGCTGATCCGCGAGCGCGGCTGCAAGCCCGGCTTGGTTTTCAATCCGGCCACGCCGCTTTCGTGGCTCGACTACGTGATCGACAAGCTCGACATGATTCTCATCATGTCCGTGAATCCGGGATTCGGCGGCCAGAAGTTCATTCCGTCCGCGCTGAAGAAGCTCGCTGAAGCGCGCGAGCGGATTCGCGAAAGCGGCCGCGAGATCCGTCTCGAGATCGACGGCGGCGTCAAAGTGGACAACATCGAACAAATCGCCGCAGCAGGTGCAGATACGTTCGTCGCCGGCTCGGCGATCTTCGGCTCGAAGGACTATCGCGCGACGATAGAGGCGATGAGGAAAGGAATCGAAAGGGGGCGCAGCAAGCTGCGCAATTGAGAATTGAGAATGGAGAATTGAGAATTAGAGTGCGCGTTCGCGCGCGTCTTGCCAATGCCAGAGCCCAGCGCCCTTCGAGAGGCTGTAGTTAGAGGCGCTTCGCGCTCGCTGCTGTCGCTGGTGTTCTTCGTCTGGCCCGAGCCTCGAGCCCCACGCCCCGAGCCCTGAAAACGAAACGGGCGCTTTACGCGCCCGTCGTTTCAATCTTCATCGTCGTCGAAATCGTCGTCATCGTCGTCGGCCGTCCGATCGCGCGATGCGATGCGGCTTGCGGCTGCGGCAAGCGGCGGTTTCGTTTTCATTTTCGGACGCGCGCCGAACACGACGATCGTCTTGCCGGTGGCACGCAGCAGGCCTTGATCCTCGAGCACCTTCAGAACGCGGCCGGCCATTTCGCGTGAGCAGCCGACGAGTCGCGAGAGCTCCTGACGGCTCACCTTGATCTGCATGCCTTCCGGATGCGTCATCGCGTCCGGCTCGTTGCACAGGTCCATGATCGCGTGAGCGACGCGGCCCGTGACATCGACGAATGCGAGATCGCCGAGCTTGCGGTTCGTGCGGTCGAGGCGCGTGGCGAGCTGAGTAGCAAGCTCGAACACGAGACCCGGGCTTTCGGCCGCCAGCTGCCGGAAGCGGGGATAGGTCATTTCTGCGAGCTCGCACTGCGTGCGCGTGCGTACCCACGCACTGCGCGTCGGCTGCTCGTAGAACAGACCCATCTCGCCGAAGAACTGACCTTTGTTGAGGTAGGCCAACACCATCTCGTTGCCTTCCTCGTCCTCGATCATCACTTCGACGGAGCCGCTGACGATGTAATACAGAACGTCGGGCAAATCGCCCGCGTGAATCACAACGGTCTTGGAGGGCACCGTGCGAATCCGGCAGTAACTCAAGAACCGGTTGATGGCCGGGATGTCGCTCAATGGCCTCGCGCCCTCTTCCATACCCACCCCTGAAGTTGCGTTCTGGTGTGTCAAAGATTCGTGATCGTTATGTCTTGCGCGCCTTTTAATACAGGTCACGCGTTCTCGCAAGCTTTTGATTATGCGCAGAGCTTGGGTCGCACGTGTTCTCGCGTTTCGTCGGCGATTCGTTAGATCCAATAAGCGGTGCGCGTCATGATCTTCGCAGTCGCTTTCATGAGCGCACGCGTCGTGCGCGATAACTCGACGCCGCCCGCGGCCATCGCGTTCCGTCCGTGACGTGCTTCATCCTCGCTCATTTGTCGGATGATCGCTTTAGTGCGCTCGTCGCCGGCGGGTAGCTGTTTCAAGTGCGAGTCGAGGTGCTCGATGACTTGGCGTTCCGTTTCGGCCACGAATCCCAGACTCGTCCGATCGCCGGCAAGGCCCGCAAGAACTCCGATGGCGAACGAACCTGCGTACCAAAACGGACTCAGAAGACTCGTGCGTTCGCCGAGCTCTTTCACACGTTGTTCGCACCAGGCGAGATGATCGGTTTCTTCTCGACCGGCGGCGAGTAGGGATTCGCGGGTTTCGGCGTTGGCGGCGACCAGCGCTTGCCCCTGATACAGTGCCTGAGCGGCAATTTCCCCTGCGTGATTCACCCTCATGAGGCCGGCGACATGCCGACGGTCCCGTTCGGCTTCGACCGTTTCAGGGATTCCCTCAGCCGGGTAGGGCCGTTGGGAGACGCTCGAGGCCAGAATGGTCCGGGCGGCCTGGTCCGCTGACGCGATAAGCCGGTCCAGAAGCGTCAGGTCTCGATCGGGGGCGGCGGTGGAGGGCGGATTCATTGGCATCAAGCACATTATATATGTCACGGCTGGTTCCCCGAGACGTAGGGCGGGAGGGGGCTCGGGCTCTTCCGGCGGGGCGGCAGCTTTTTCAGTGGCCCAATGGTTTGCAAAGGCCTGGGTCGTCCTTTAGACTTGCCGGCCTTTTCGCCCTCGGCTAGAAATTTTTCCGGAGAATTCAATGAGAACCGTTTTCGCGAACGCGGCTACGGTGCGTCGTGACTGGTTCGTCGTCGATGCGACTGACAAGACCTTGGGCCGTCTGGCGTCCGAGGTGGCGAGACGGCTGCGCGGCAAGCACAAGGCGGAGTACACGCCGCATGTGGATACTGGCGATCACATCATCGTCCTGAACGCGAGCAAAGTCCGTGTCACTGGGCGGAAGTTGACGGACAAGTTCTATCACCATCACACGGGCTACATCGGCAACCTGAAGACGACGAGCCTGCGCAAGCTGCTCGAGGAGCACCCGGAACGTGCGATCGAGTATGCTGTGAAGGGCATGCTTCCGAAGAACCCGCTCGGTCGCAAGATGTTCAAGAAACTGCACGTCTTCGCCGGCAACGAGCACCCGCATACGGCGCAGCAGCCTAAGGTGCTCGAGATCTAACGCCCCATAGGAACGAACATGGCAGCATCGATGAACTACGGGACCGGCCGCCGCAAGACTGCTACGGCGCGTGTCTTCTTGCGTCCTGGCACGGGCACTATCACCATTAACGACCGCCCGCTCGACGAATTTTTCGGCCGCAAGACGGCGCGGATGATCGTGCGTCAGCCGCTCGAGCTGGTGCAGATGGAGAACAAGTTCGACGTGAACGTCACCGTGAAAGGTGGCGGCACGACCGGCCAGGCCGGCGCGATCCGTCATGGCTTGACGCGTGCGCTGATCGAGTACGATGAGACGCTGCGCAAGGCGCTGCGCGCCGCCGGGTACGTGACTCGCGATGCCCGCGAAGTCGAGCGCAAGAAGGTCGGCTTCCGCAAGGCGCGACGTGGCACGCAGTACTCGAAGCGCTAAACTTCGAGACTTGGCAATGGCTGTCGCCTGAGCTTGCCGTCGCAGCTTGAAGCGAAGGAACTTGGGGGATCGTCTAGCGGTAGGACTACGGACTCTGACTCCGTCAACCTAGGTTCGAATCCTAGTCCCCCAGCCAACACGAAGGCCCGCGAAAGCGGGCCTTCTTTTTGGCTGACCGGACTAGGATGAGAACCTAGGGCTCCTGGGTTCGACTAAATTTGCAGGATGCAAATTTGAACATCATTCGCCAGTGGCGAATGATGGCCCCAACGGGGCGGAGCACATGGATGTGCGGAGTAATCCTAGTCCCCCAGCCAACACGAAGGCCCGCGAAAGCGGGCCTTCTTTTTTGTTTGTGATTCGTGACTCGTGATCGGCTTCGTCGAGTCGGCTTCGTCGAGAAGGGTCTTGTCCGGAGCTGCTTGGGGCGCTTCGGTTTCGGGTTCGAAGTTGCTGTGTCGGTCAGGTCGAAAGGGTGGGGTGGGATCCGAACCACGATTCACGAGTCACGGATCACGTCCAGCAATGATGGCCCCAACGGGGCGGAGCACATGGATCATGGATGTGCGGAGCTTCTTCGTGACTCGTGACTTGCCGCTCGTGATTCGTGATCCTCGAATCGTGGCTCGAGCCGCAATCGCGCCCCGCTTCTGATTTGACCTAGCCGGCAACGTCCCAACACGAGATCAAAGTGTTCAGAGTCCCGGCGGACGAGACTTGCCTCGACAGAGCGGCCACCGAACGCGAATCACAAGAATCGTCGTGCGTGATGTGCGATTCACGCTCTGAGGTGGAGCTTCGGGGGGTGCGCGTCGAGAGTCTTCTGCCTGCGCGGAGCTTGCGAACGATCGACGTAGACGGTGATCTGTCGAATCAGCTCATCTCTTGCTACGTCGATGAGCGTGACGGGAAATCCGGAAAGGTGGCGCGTCTTCGGATCGCAACGGCTCGCCGTATGGGGTCTGGGTGAGTACACGGCCGCGAGGCTCGGGCACTGATTGCGATCACGTGTCCCGGGGGAGCCGCCACTCACTATTCACGACTCACCACTCACCACGGATCACAAACTGCGAACACCATCACGCGTCAGCCGCTTCGGACCAAGCCCGAACACTCGTGACCACGTCGAACAGAAGGATTGAGCTCGGCGTTAACGTTGTTAACGACCTACGGATCACGAATCACGGATCACGCGTGAGGACCCTCACCCCTGAGTCCGTCCCGAGGATCAGCACATCGGCGGGGCGATGAGCGAAGAGACCGACGGTGACGACGCCGGCTATCTGGTTGATGGTCGTCTCGAGACCTGCGGGATCGACGATGCGAAGGTTATGCACGTCGAGAATATGGTTGCCGTTGTCCGTGACGACGCCGTCGCGCCACACGGGATGTCCGCCGAGCCGCACGAGCTGCCGAGCGACGTACGAGCGTGCCATCGGAATCACTTCGACGGGCAGGGGGAATCGCCCGAGCACGTCGACGAGCTTCGACTCGTCGGCGATGCACACGAACTTTTGCGAGGCGGCCGCGACGATCTTCTCGCGGGTGAGCGCTGCGCCGCCGCCCTTGATCAGCCGGAGATGACGGTCGGATTCGTCGGCGCCATCGACGTACAGGCCCAAGTCGCCGGTGGCATTGAGGTCGATCACATCGATGCCGTGGGCTTTGAGGCGCGCCGTTGACGATTCAGAGCTCGAAACCGCACCCCGGAGACGCACTTTGCGCGCGGCCAAGGCATCGATGAAGTGATTCACCGTGGATCCGGTGCCGATGCCGATGATGGAGTCCTCCTCGACATACTCGAGTGCAGCTTCGGCTGCCAATCGCTTCTTCTCGTCTGCGTTCATGGGAGCTTCCTCGGGCTGTCGGCGATCGGAGCGCCGGTGCTTTGGCCTGTTTTTCTCGGGATTTCCTGGGTTCGGAAACGACTGTGCCCGCTTTCGCGGGCACAGTCTTCATCAGCATCAACAAGAAGAGTTTTACTTCTTCTTGGCGGCCTTCTTCTTGGCGCCTTTCTTCTTTGCTGACTTCTTCGCTTTGGTTGCCATAGTCATTTATCTCCATGTCGAGTTAGTCCGGGCGCAGTATATACATAAACCAAAAACGCCAAGCAAGTACTACGCACGAATTTGTGTGTTCGAGTTCTCAACATTCGTCTGTTGTGGCGTCACAAGAGCGACATGATGAAGTCCCACTCGCTCTTCGTGACGGGTGTGATCGAGAGTCGATTGCCTCGCTTGAGCACGATCATGTCCTTCAAGGCACCCGATGCATGAGTCCGTAGCTCTGCGAGCGAGATGATGCGGTCGAACTTCTGCTCGAACTTCACGTCCACGACGTACCAACGCGGTCTTTCGGGTCTGCTCGCCGGGTCGTAGTGCTCGTCGTTCGGATCGAACTGCGTCTTATCGGGGTATCCCTCGCGCACGATCTTCATCGTTCCGACGATGCCGGGCACTTCGCAGCTCGAGTGATAGAAGAACGCCAGGTCGCCGGCCTTCATCTCGTACCGCAGGAAATTCCTCGCCTGGAAGTTGCGTACGCCGTCCCAGGGGGCCGTTTGGTTCTTCGCGCGCGCGAGGTCGTCGATGCCGAAGACATCCGGCTCCGATTTCATCAGCCAGTAGTTCATAGTGGGTCCAGCCTCGTGGTCGTGGATCTGAACGCGCTCATGGCGAGCCGAGCTACGGCCGAGCGGATGCCGTCAGCGCTCGGTCGATGAGCCGATGTGGAAGCGTTTGAAGTAGTGCGGAGTGAGTATGGCGTCCATCGCTACGTCCCATGGGTTCGTCTCGAGGTGCTCGATCCGTTGTTGCGAATATGCACACCCGACCAGCTTGGGTCGGCGCCATCGATGCCGCACGCGCAAATGTTTCATGCTCCGGTCGTAGAAGCCGGCACCGCTGCCCAAGCGCGACCCTCGATCGTCGAACGCGACCAGCGGCATGAAGACGATGTCGAGATGATGAGGCGGTATCCGCAGCGCGCGCTCGACATCGGGTTCGAGAATCCCGAAGGCGTTCGGGACGAGGCGGGTCGTCGGTTCGAACGGAAAGAATTCCATGCGCGCCGTCCGCCGATGCGTGATGACCGGGAGATAGACCTTGCAGCCGCGCACCCAAGCTCGACGAGTGAGCTCTTCGAGATCGAGTTCATGGCCGTAAGCGCGATACACCGCAATCCGACGGCCCGGGCGCAGTAAACGCGCTCTATCGGCCAGTGTCGCAATGCGTCGCGACGACCATTCGCGCTCTGCTGCGGAGATGTCCCGTCGCGCGATGCGCATTGCACGGCGGAGCGCATCGCGATCGCGCCGCATGTCGATGGAGTTTGTATCGGGCAGCACAGGCGCGAGTGTTCCGCAACGACGAATGCTGCGCAACGCACCTTGAGGAAGAAGAGGAGGGAGGCGCCACCCGCCTGTGCCGTCATGAGCCATTGCTCTCGACACGGAGCAATAGGTGGGATGCAGCCGCTTCAGCTAAGGCTTCCCGTCCGAAGACAGGCTTGCACACGGCTTCCGCGAGTCCGGATCCCAAGGGTGTTTACGTTAGGGTCGAGAGGTAACCCGACACATGTCGAACACCGCAGGCGGCGCCATACTTGATCTGTGAGCCGGTCATCCGGCTCCGCTGGGCTTCAATCTGCACCGATTCGACGATCTCGTCTAGTCGGGAGAATGTTGCGTCGCTACGTACGAGTCTCTAGGTGCGAATGATAACGGGGAGAGATGAAGAAAGTTTCGTCTGTTTCACAGTCCCCATCGGGTGACCGATCTCACAGGTCTAACTGCTGATTCTTCGCGAGCGCCGACTCGACGCGCTCGCGCATCTGCCGAACCCGCCGACCGACGTCGACTTGGGCTTCATCGCCGCGATTGCGCAGCTTCAACAGCTCGTGGGCGAGATTGAGCGCCGTCATCACGGCAATCCGGTCGAGACCGACGATGTTGCCGGCGTCCCGGATCTCGCGCATCTTGGTGTTCACCAATTCGGCGGAATCGAGCAGCTCCGAGCGCTCCTCGGGCAGACACGCAACCTGATACTCCTTCTCGAGGATGCGTACGCTCACCCGAACCATGCGGTCGCTCATGTGCCGTGCTCCATCGCTTTCAGCCGCCCGATCATCGCTTCAACGCGAGCGCGCACTTGCTCGTTCTTCTGTAAGAGGGTCGCGCGTTCGGCCATCAGACTGTCCAGACGTTGCCGCAAGGCGCGGTTCTCTTCCCGAAGCTGATTCGTCAGCGTGACCAGCTCCTCAATGCGAGCTTCGAACAGCCGCAGTTCCTGGTCGGTCTCATTCACTGTCGCTTGCGTCATGAGAGGTCCCGGCTCGAAAGGATTCCGTCGCACGAGTAGCAGCGCGGGCTGCGCTCGAATTGCGAAGGATTATGTGTGCCCCCGCGAACCGGGTCAAACCGCGCACGGCGCCGAGGCCCGATTCCAAAGCGGTGCTAACATAAGCCGCAATGATGCAAGTAACTTTTCGTGAGATCGCCAGCGTGCTCGAGCGCGCCGGGTCGCAGGTGCTGGCCGCCGAAGGACACGGCTGCTTGTGCGGCGCGCTCTGCACGACGCCGGATTACACGGTCGATCGATGGCTCGACGAGCTCGTCACGGTCGACGAGCTGGAGGGGGAGGCCGCGCAGGTCGGAGCGCTCAAGGCGCTGTTCGCGGAGACTCAAAGTGCGCTCCGCGGCGATCAAATGGAGTTCCAGCTCCTGCTCCCGGACGACGACGAACCTTTGGAGCGTCGGGTGACGGCGCTCGCACAGTGGTGTCAGGGGTTTCTATACGGCTTCGGTACCGGAAAGCCCGTGCGCCCGGAGGTTCTCAAGGGCAAGGTCGACGAGATTCTCCGCGATCTGACGGAGATCTCGCGCGCAACCGTCGATGTCGGCGCGGCGGGTGAAGAGGAAGAAGCGTCTTACGCCGAGCTGGTCGAATACCTGCGCGTCGGTGTGCAGCTCATTCATGACGAATTGGCGCCTTTCCGTACGTCCGACGCCCCTGAGCGCGACCACCCAGATGCGAGCGAGGGTTCTGGCGAATCGGCCGGCCCAGACGATCGCATTCATTGATTCGCCGATTCACGCCCACGAGTCAGTTCCCACACGATGCGCAAAGACGAATTCGCCCGTCGCCGCAAACAACTCATGAGGATGATGGGCAAGGGAGGCATCGTCATTCTTCCGGCGGCGCCGGAGAAGACCCGGAACAACGACGTTCTCTATCACTACCGGCCCGACAGCGATTTCTATTACTTGACTGGGTTTGCCGAGCCCGAAGCCGTGGCGGTGCTGATTCCAGGCCGCCCGCACGGCGAATACGTGCTGTTCGTCCGCGATCGCGATCCTACGCGCGAGACGTGGGACGGGCGACGTGCCGGCCCCGAAGGTGCGACGCGCGACTACGGTGCGGACGATGCGTTTCCGATCAATGACATCGACGACATCCTTCCCGGTCTAATGGAGCATTGCACGCGCGTCTATTACACGATGGGCGTGCATCCGGAGTTCGATCAGCGGGTAATCGGCTGGGTGAACGGCTTGAAGGCGCAAGCGCGCACTGGCGTACAGCCGCCGCAGGAGTTCGTCGCGCTCGATCATCTCTTGCACGACATGCGGCTCTACAAGTCGCGTCCCGAGCTCGATGCGATGCGCTTCTCCGCACAGATTGCGGTGGCCGCCCACAAGCGTGCGATGCGCTTCACGCGTCCGGGTCGAATGGAGTACGAGGTGATGGCGGAGCTCGTTCACGAGTTTCGCCGCCACAACGCCGATACTTCTTACCATCCGATCGTCGGCAGCGGAGCCAACTCCTGCATCCTGCACTATCACGAGAATTCGGCAGAGCTCAAAGACGGCGATCTGCTGCTGATCGATGCAGGCTGCGAGTACGACATGTATGCGTCGGACATCACCCGGACGTTCCCGGTGAACGGACGTTTCACGCCGGAACAACGCGCCGTCTATGAAGTCGTGCTCGAGGCGCAGCATGCGGCCATTCAGAAGATCGTTCCGGGCAATCACTGGAACGATCCGCACGACGCAGCGGTCAGGACGATCACTCAAGGTCTCGTGAAGCTCGGATTGCTCAAGGGCAAGGTCCCCGCTTTGATCAAAGAGGGTGCTTATCGCCGGTTCTTCATGCACCGCACGGGTCATTGGCTGGGCATGGACGTGCACGATGTCGGCGACTACAAAGTCGGCGACCAATGGCGTGTGCTCGAGCCGGGTATGGTGATGACGGTGGAGCCGGGGATCTACATTCCGGCAGGAACAAAGGGCGTGGCCAAGCGCTGGTGGAACATCGGCATTCGCATCGAGGACGATGTCGCCGTGACGCGCGATGGCCATGAAGTGCTGACCGACGGGCTTGCCAAGACGCCCGAGCAGATCGAAAAGCTGATGCGGGCGCATTGACCCGCGCGAAATCCGAATCGCCATGAGCGTCGAACCAACCCAAGTAGCGATCTGCGGCGGCGGTCTGGTCGGCGCGACCCTCGCCATTGCGCTGGCCGAGCTCGACCTCGAGGTGACGCTCATCGAGTCGCATCCCTTCGGCGTGTCCGACCAGCCGAGCTTCGACGAGCGCACGACCGCCTTGTCGAACGGCAGCCGTCGCGTGTTCGAGGCGCTTGGACTATGGGCTGCGATGCAGCGCGAGGCGACCCCGATCCGGCGCATCCACGTATCCGACAAGGGGCGATTCGGTTTTGCGCGCATCGATGCAAAGGAGCAGGGGCTCGAGCAGCTCGGCCATGTCGTGGTGAACCGCGTCATGGGCGCGGCGCTTTGGCAGCGATTGCAATCCTCGCGAGTTCGTGTGATCGCACCCGCACGCGTGATCGGTAGCGAGCTTCGCGATCGGCATCGCTGCATCGTGGCCGAGCACGACGGCGAGCGCATCGAGATCGCGGCCGAGCTCGTCGTCGCCGCCGACGGATCGCGGTCCATCGTGCGAGAGTCGGCCGGTGTGGGCTCCGTCACCTGGGAATACTCGCAGACAGCTGTGGTGACCAACGTTCTCACGCAACGTTTTCACGATCATGTTGCGTACGAGCGGTTCACGCCGAGCGGGCCGATTGCGCTGCTGCCGATCACCGATGGTCGTTGCGGCGTCGTGTGGACGCTCACGCCCGATGCTGCCGCCGAAGTTCTCGCGCTCGACGATCGAGCCTTCCTCGCCCGGTTGCAGTCGGATTTCGGTTTTCGGCTCGGTCGGTTCACTCGAGTGGGAGCGCGGTTCACGTATCCATTGGCGCTCACGCGCGCGGAAGCGCACACGGCGGAACGGTTGGCGGTGGTCGGCAATGCCGCTCAAGCCCTTCACCCGATTGCGGGGCAGGGCTTCAATCTCGGGCTGCGCGATGCGGCGAGTCTTGCCGAAGTGTTGGCAGATGCCCGTGCTGCGGGGACGCACTTCGATGCGGGCGACGGATTGCTCCTGCAGCGCTATTGCACCTGGCGAGAGGATGACCGAACGGAGATCGTTCGTTTCACGGACGGTCTCGTACGCGTGTTCACGCAGCCGTTTGCACCCGTGAAAATCTTGCGCGATGTCGGTTTGCTCGCCTTCGATCTGTTGCCGCCCGCCAAGTCGGCGCTGGCGCAACTTTCGCTCGGAGCGGCGGGACGCGTGCCGCGTCTTGCGCGCGGCGCACCCTTGGTGAATCCGTCTCCGCACTCTGCAGGCTCCAAGCGGGTGCAGCAATGAACCGGTCGGCATCGCGGACTGACTTCGACATTCTCGTCGTCGGCGGCGGCATGGTCGGCGCGTGCTTTGCGGCTGCGGCGGCTGCCGACCGCGAGCTCGGTCGACTGCGGATTGCATTGCTCGATGCCAGCCCGCAGCTGCAACCGCCCGATTCGAGCATCGATATCCGAGTGTCTGCGGTGTCGAGAGCGTCGGAGCGCATACTGCAATCGTTCGGCGCATGGAGCCTCGTTCCGGAGGATCGTCGCTGTCCTTACACCGAGATGGTCGTCTGGGATGCCTCGGGCAAACCGTTCGGATCCGGGTCGATCCATTTCTCGGCGAGCGAGACGAGCGAACCCGACCTCGGACACATCGTCGAGAATCGCTGCCTGCAATGGGCGATCTACACGACGCCGACGTTTGCGAACCGCATCACGTTGTTGCGCGGTTCGTTGTCCGGATTGAGCTTCGACGATGACAGTATTTGCGCGTCGCTCGGCGACGGCCGGCAAATCACCGCCTCGCTCGTCGTCGGTGCGGACGGCGCAAGCTCGGCAAGCAGAAAGTTGGCCGGCATCAACACGGTCGGCTGGAAGTACGATCAACGCGCGTTCGTCACGCATGTCCGCACGGAGCATCCGCATCGATACGCAGCATGGCAACGCTTTCAGCCGAACGGTCCGATTGCATTCTTGCCGCTTGCCGACGGCCGCAGCTCGATCGTCTGGACGACGAAGCCGGATCATGCGACGTACTTGGAACAAGCCGACACTGAAGAGGTCGGGAAGGCCGTCGCTCAGGCGCTCGATCACGTGCTAGGCGCCGTGTCGATCGATGCGCCGCGCGCGAGCTTTCCCTTGGCGCTCTCTCACGCCGCGTCGTACTGTCGGCCGCGCTTCGTGCTCATCGGCGATGCCGCGCATGCGGTGCATCCGCTCGCCGGTCAGGGTGTGAATCTCGGTTTCCTGGATTGCGCCGCGCTCGTCGAAACGCTGTCCTCGGAATTGGCGCGGACGGGCGATCCGAGCAGCATCGCAGAGTTGCGTGTGCTCCGACGTTACGAGCGCTGGCGCAAGAGCGAGAACGCCTTGGCGCTCGGGCTCATCGACGGTTTGAATCGACTGTTCAGCAATTCGAGCGATGCCCTGACCTGGCTGCGTAGCACCGGCTTGAGTCTCGTCAACGGCAGTACGGCGGCAAAGCGCCTGTTGATCGGCAGGGCAATGGGTATTGCCGGAGAAGTGCCGAAGTTGGCGGCAGGAACGCGTTGACGCCCAGGTTCGCGACGCGCGTCGCTTCCATCGCTTGCGCGATCTCGTTACGCTTCGACGCCCCTGTACGTAAGCGTTCGAACGCAGCGTTTCAGGTCGGAGGGGCGATTGTCATGCGCGCCACGACCCGTCCGATCCTTCAATGAGAAATCGTCACATCTTCATCTTGGCTGCGGTGCTGACAGTCATCAGCGTCTCGCTGGTGGCTTACAAGGTGCGCGTGCTCGATTTTCCGCTGTTGCCGCACGAGCAGCGGGAAGTGTGGAACATCGAGGCGGCGATCAGCTTCGAGCCGGGTCCTGCGGCGGTCAAAGCAACGCTCAAGATCCCGACCCTGACGCCCGGGTTCTCGGTGCTCGATGAATACTTCATCTCGCGCGGCTTCGGCGTCAGCACGCGCGTCACTCCGGCAGGAAGGGAGGCCGAATGGGCCGTCAGGCAAGCCTCGGGGCCGCAAACCGTCTATTACCGCGCCGTCGTTTACAAAGATCCTCAGCGCATCGTCGAGGACACGACACCGCCGTTTCCGCCGCGTCCGCAGCTCGATGAGCCGTCGCGTATCGCAATGGAAGGTCTGATTGCCGAAGCCCGGCGTCAATCGGCGGACGTTGCGAGCTTCACGGTGCAGCTCCTGCGTCGGATCAATCAAGGCGAGAACGATCCTTACGTGAGCGTCTTCCTCGATCGGCGCGCAACCCCGAGCGAGCGCGCGGAGCTCGCAACGATGTTCCTTGCGGGTGCGCAGATTCCGGCGCGGGTAGCGCACGGCATCGCGCTGCGCGATCGATCCGGCACCGTGCAACCAGACGTGCTGCTCGAAGTCCACGACGGCGTGCAATGGCTGTACTTCGACCCCGTGACGACGCAGCAAGGCATGCCGCCGGATTTCTTGATCTGGTGGCGCGGGGATGAAGGCATCGCGAATCTGGAAGGCGGCTCGGGACTTCAGGTCACGTTGGCCGTCCAGCCGAATCTGTTCGATGCGATGATGATCGCCGAGCGGCGGGCCAAGCGGGTCGGTTCGCGTACCGCCGATTTCTCCTTGTCGACGCTGCCCATCGCCACGCAGACGGTGTACGCCGTGCTGCTCATGGTTCCGGTCGGGGCGCTGGTCATCGTACTGCTCAGAAATTTCGTCGGCGTGAAGACGTTCGGAACGTTCATGCCGGTGCTCGTCGCACTCGCTTTTCGCGAGACGAGGCTCTTGTGGGGCTTGGTGCTGTTTGCCGTGATCGTCTCGCTCGGGCTGCTGATTCGTTTCTATCTGGAGAAGCTGCGGCTGTTACTGGTGCCGCGCCTGACGTGCGTGCTCACGGTCGTCGTCCTGCTGATGGCGGCGATCAGCGTCATCAGCCAAAAGCTCGACTTGCAGCCGGCGTTGTCGATTGCACTCTTTCCGATGGTGATCATCGCCATGACGATCGAGCGCATGTCGATCGTGTGGGAAGAGCGGGGCGCCTCGGAGGCGATCCAAGAGGGCGTCGGCAGCTTGCTCGTTGCCGCGCTCGCTTACCTCGTGATGGGTATGGGCTGGCTCGAGCATCTCGTGTTCGTCTTCCCTGAGCTGCTACTGGTCGTGATCGCGGCGACGCTCCTCATGGGACGCTACACGGGATATCGCCTGCTCGAGCTCAGGCGCTTCCGCGCCATTGCCAGAGAACAGCGAGCATGACCGTGCGGGGAGGGTGAATGGTGTTCTCCCGCTATCGCAAGCTCGCAGAGGAAGGCGTGCTCGGCCTCAACCGGCGCAACGGCGATTACATTCTCAGGTTCAATCCACGGCGCCTGTATCCGCTCGTCGACGACAAACTCAGAACCAAGCGGCTCGCGTTGCAAGCCGGAATTGCCGTACCGGAGCTGTACGGCGTCATCGAAACGCAGCACGACATCCGCAGGCTTCCGGAGATCGTCGGATCGCGCCAGGAGTTCGTGCTCAAACCGGCGCACGGCAGTGCCGGCGACGGCATCGTGGTCATCGCGGGGCGCAGCGGCGCTCGCTATCGCGCGATCAACGGCGAGCTGTTCGATCGCGAGGAGCTGGAATACCACCTGTCGAATGCGATCAGCGGCCAGTTCAGTCTCGGCGGCGTGCCCGACGTCGTGATCGTCGAGGCGCTCGTGCATTTCTCCTCGTTGTTCGAGCAGGTGAGCTTCCAGGGGGTGCCCGACATTCGCGTCATCGTGTTTCGCGGCATCCCGATCATGGCCATGGTGCGCTTGCCGACGCGCGCTTCGCGGGGCAAGGCGAATCTGCATCAAGGCGCAGTCGGCGTCGGAATCGATATTGCAACCGGCGTGACGCTGGACGGAGTGATCGGCTCGGATGTCGTGACGCATCATCCCGATACCGCACATGCGATTGCCGGTCTCGAGATTCCGGATTGGCGCACGATTCTGGACATCTCGGCCCGGTGTTACGACATCACGGGGCTCGGCTACATCGGCGTCGACATCGTGCTCGACAAGCATCGCGGTCCGCTCGTGCTGGAGCTGAATGCGCGTCCCGGACTCGCGATTCAAATTGCAAATCGTCAAGGACTGTTGAGACGGCTACGGATATGCGAGGCGCGCGCCGATTTTGCGGCGCCCCCCGAGGAACGCATTGCCTTCGCACAGCGCGAGTTCCGCCATCCGGTCGGTGCAGTGTTCGAGCCGCAGGAACTCGCGGCCGGTTGAAGCGCGCTGATCGAATCTGAAAAATTCGCGTTCGGCCAAGGAAAAAGGGAGGGCATGAACGTGCGCATTCTCGCAGCGTTGTTGCTGATCGGTACCGCCGCCACGGCGGGAGCAGCGGATAGCGGGTTCTATTTCGGAGCGGCTGGAGGAAAGGCGCGTTATGACTTCGAGCCGATTCGGCCTCCGGTGACCGTCATCGGCCCTGCGGCAGGGTGGGAGGCTCCGCCTGTGCTCACCTATCTGCCTCCAACTTTCATCCAAGCGTGGTCAACTTGCTCGTGCCCTCCAGACTCACTCATCCTGATTGATCCGAACGTCATCAGTGTCGCGATCGAACCGCAGGCCGTCTATTGGCTCCCTGGAAAGGACGACGAAGCGACGACCTGGAGCGTGCAAGCGGGCTATCGTTTCTCGCGTTACTTGGCAGCCGAGCTCGCGTATCACAACCTGGGTACGCTGCGCGAATATCAGCCGGAGCGGACGCTCAATTCGGTCATTCCGGTGATGATCCCGGAAATGGCGGCGGAGATGGAGTCCCGCGGCGCGAGCCTTGCGCTGGTCGGACAGCTACCGCTGACCGATCTCTGGAGCATTTACGTGCGTGCGGGCGGGTTGTTCGTCGAGCAAGAAGTTCAGTACCGGTCTGGTACATCGAGATTCAACGACACTTACGATTCCGAAGTACTTCTCTATGGTCTCGGTACGCAGGTCGATCTCGGCAAGCACTGGAGCGTGCGGCTCGATTTCCAGCGCTTCGACGATATGGGCAAAGGGAACGGCATAGGCCAGTCCGATACCGACGCACTGACGCTCAACGTGCTGTTCCGCCTGGGCGCCCACTAGAACCGATTCATCGACTGCGCGCCCGCAGATGAACCCGATCCACGCGGGCGCGCCTTTGCGCTGCTTTCGGAATCCGCGCTTCTCGCAACGCGAGCCGCGGCCTGACGTCTTCAGGTTGGTGCCGGCCGCTCAAGTCCTCGGCAGCTGATCGACCTTCGCTGCGCAAATGAAGTCGTTCTCGGACAGGCCGTCGATCGCGTGCGTCGTGTACGTCAATCGGCACCAGCCATAGCCGACTTCCATGTCCGGGTGATGGTCTTCGGCGTTCGCGATGTGCGCGACCGCATTCACGAAGCTCATGGTGTGGAAGAAGTTGCGAAATTTCCATTCGCGCTGGATGCGTTTGCCGTCCTCGGACAGACGCCATTCGGGACTGATCTGACCCATCAGCGCCAGTGCCTGTTCGCGCGTCAGAGGATCGACGCCGCCCTCGCAGGCGACACACTTCTTGCTCGTGAGCTCGCTCATGGAAATCACCTCGCAGCGTAGGTCTTGGCGACGTACTCGTCGACGAGCGCCTGAAACTCCTCGGCAATGCGGTCGCCTTTGAGCGTCGGTCCTTTCTGTCCGTCGATGTAGACGGGCGCGACGGGGCGCTCGCCCGTGCCGGGAAGGCTGATGCCGATGTTGGCGTGTTTGCTCTCGCCGGGGCCGTTGACCACGCAGCCCATGACGGCCACCGTCATGTTCTCGACGCCGACGTATTGCTTGCGCCAGACCGGCATCTGATGACGGATGTAACTTTGAATCTTCTGCGCGAGTTCCTGGAAATAGGTCGACGTCGTGCGCCCGCATCCCGGACAGGCCACGACCATCGGCATGAAGGAGCGCAACCCCATCGTCTGCAGAATTTCTTGCGCGACGATGACTTCGTTGGTGCGATCGCCGCCCGGCTCGGGCGTCAGCGAGACGCGAATCGTGTCGCCGATGCCTTCCTGCAGCAGCACGGCCATGCCCGCGGTCGATGCCACGATGCCCTTCGAGCCCATGCCGGCTTCAGTCAGTCCGAGATGCAGTGCATAGTCGCAGCGACGCGCGAGATCGCGATACACGGCAATCAGATCCTGTACGCCGCTCACTTTGCAGGAGATGACGATGCGATCCTGCGGCAGGCCGAGTTCGACGGCGCGTTGCGCGGAATCGAGCGCCGAGACGACGAGCGCTTCGCGCATCACGTCGTTCGCATCGCGCGGCTGCGCGAGCTTCGAGTTCTCGTCCATCATCCGCGTCAGCAGGTCCTGATCGAGACTGCCCCAGTTCACGCCGATCCGAACCGGCTTTTCGTTGCGGCAGGCGACTTCGATCATTTCGGCGAACTGCGGATCGCGCTTGCTGCCGCGTCCGACATTGCCCGGATTGATGCGGTATTTCGCGAGCGCCGTCGCGCATTCCGGATGCGCCTTCAACAGCTTGTGGCCGTTGAAATGGAAGTCGCCGACGAGCGGGACGAACACGCCTTCCTTCTCGAGCCGGTCGCGGATGTACGGCACGGCCGCCGCCGCTTCATCGGTATTCACCGTGATCCGCACCAGCTCCGATCCCGCGCGCGCAAGTGCCTTCACCTGCTGCGCCGTCGCTTCGACATCTGCGGTGTCGGTGTTCGTCATCGATTGAACGACGATCGGGGCGTGCCCGCCGATCGTGACGGAGCCGACGCGAACCGGAATCGAACGGCGACGGGTGGGGAAGGACATATTGAGTGCGACTGGGTGCAGGAATCGAGGGCGGACATTCTAACCTGCCGGGCTGGCGGACGCCGCTTGCCGGGCAATCCAGGCTTCGATGCGTTGCTCCAACACGTCGAGCGGGACGGCGCTGCCTCGGAGAATTTCATCGTGAAATAGCCGCAGATCGAAGCGATCGCCAAGACGCGCGGCCGCGCGCTGGCGAAGCTCTTTCATCTTGAGCTCGCCGATCTTGTACGCCGTCGCCTGACCCGGCCAGGCGATGTAACGGTCGATCTCGTTGACGATGTCGAGCTCACTCTTGGCGGCATTCGCGCGGAAGAACTCGATGGCCTGCTCCCGCGTCCAGCGCTTGTAATGGATGCCCGTGTCGACGACGAGCCGAACCGCGCGCCACATCTCGTAAGTGAGTTGCCCGAACTTGTCGTACGGATTCGTATACAAGCCCATCTCATCGGCTAGGCTTTCGGCGTAGAGCGCCCAGCCTTCGACATAGGCCGTCGCATCGAACGTGCGCCGGAACTTGGGCAGCTCGCCTTGTTCCATCGCAATCGCCTGCTGCAAGTGATGGCCCGGGACGGCCTCATGAGCGGTCAGAACAGGAATCTCATAGGTCGGCCGCTCCTCGGGGCGATACAGATTCACGTAGTAGTAGCCAGGTCTGCGGCCGTCGGCGGAGGGCGGTTGGTAATACGCCGTCGTCGTGTCGGGCGCATTGGCTTCCGGAATCGCGCGTACACCGTAAGGTGTCCGCGGCAACGTGCTGAAATAGTCGGTCAGGAGCGGATCGATTCGTTTCGCCATGACCATGTAGGCTTTGAAAAGCTCGTCAGGCGAGGTCAGCCGAAATTGCGGATCGGTCCGCAGGAACTGCAAGAACTCCGCAAACGAGCCCTTGAAGCCGACGCGGTCGAGCACGCGCTGCATCTCGGCGCGAATCCGTTCGACCTCTTTCAGACCGATCTCGTGAATCTCCTGCGGCGTCAGGTTCGTCGTCGTGAACCAACGCACCCGGTTCGCGTAGAACTCGGCGCCGTTCGGCGAATCCCAAATGCCAACCGTCTGGCGTGAAGCCGGCAGATATTTTTCCTCGATGAAGCGCTGCAGCCGGCGATAGGCGGGCACGACGGTCGTTGCGATCACGTCGCGCGCTGCTCGTTCCAGTTCCTGGCGCCGTTCGGCCGGTACAGCGTCGGGAAAGCTCGCGAAGGGCTGGTAGAACAGGCTGCGGGTCGGATCGTCGACGAGGTGCGCCTGAACCTGCTTGGCGACGCGTTCGACGATGATGCGCGGTTGCACGTTGCGTTCGCGGATACCCGCCTCAAGCAGCGCAATGGTCTGATCGACATACCGATCGATCGCTCGAAGGCGCGCGAGCCAATCTTCGTAGTCGCGCTCGGTTTCGAACGAGATGACCTCCGTGAGCTCGTTTGCGGTCAGGACATTGGCGCTGTAGTTCAACTGATCGATGGCGCGCAGGTGCGCCTTGAACCGATATCGATCGACCCGTTCCTGGTAGAGCCGCTTGAACAGATCGCGATTGAGCCGGTCCTCCGCGGACAAGTCATTCGGATCGATGCGGTCGGCGGCGGCGATCCAGTCGCGGTATTGCCGATCGCGTTCGGCATACGCCGCGGCGCTCAAGTCGACCCAACGGGCATTGAAGCGTTTATCGCCGAGATAGGAGGCGCCGCGCGGATCGTCCGCGAGATCTTGCTCCCAAGCTGCATCGAATAGTGCGTGCAACTGCGCGCCGGCATTGGAACTGTTCTGAGCGAACGCAGTGCTGCCGAGGAGCATGACGAAGGCAGTCAGCAGGTGTTTCACGGGGAGCTCTCCGGTCTGCAAGGCCGATCATTCTTGCATTGCGCGTGCACGCTCGCGTAGGTGGTCGCTGCTCCTTCGACGAGCGCGGCGCGACGAAAAATCGCGTTACAACTTCGTCGGCGCTCGGCTACCATAGCGTCACCCATCGCATGGGCTGTTTGCTTCGGCTTCAGCCCCAAGGCGCGGCCGGAGAGAGTGAAGCGATTCACCGCCGAAGGCGCAACCGCCCGGAAACGCTCAGGCAAAAGAACGGCGTGCCTTTGCGATGAAACAAGCACCGCATGTTCGGCCTTGTTTTCATCGCTCGGCGGGCTCTGGAGAGCGATCGCGTCAGCGATCCACCGAAGGGGAGAGGTGTCGTCCGGCACCGGATCTCTCAGGTCACAGGACAGAGGGGCGCGCGGCTCGCCCGCGTCGCTCGAATGAGTCCTGATTCTTTACGGAGCTAGCGATGGGTCACAAAACCCCTCTGTTCGATACGCATACCGCCGCCGGCGCCCGCATGGTCGACTTCGGCGGTTGGGACATGCCCGTGCATTACGGCTCTCAGATCGAGGAGCACCATGCCGTTCGGCGCGATGCGGGCATGTTCGACGTCTCGCACATGCTTGCGGTCGATGTGACCGGCGCACGCGCGCGCGAATTCCTGCGCTATGTGCTCGCAAACGACGTTGCGAAACTCAAGGAGCCAGGCAAGGCGCTCTATAGCTGCATGCTCAACGAGCGCGGCGGTGTCGTCGACGATCTCATCGTCTATTACTTGAGCGACACGAGTTGGCGCGTCGTCGTCAACGCCGGCACACGCGACAAGGACCTTGCGTGGCTGCAGCGGTTCGCCGGCACGTACGGTGTCGACATTCGGCCGCGAACGGATCTTGCGATGGTCGCCGTGCAGGGACCGCAGGCGCGCAGCAAGGTTGCGAATTTGCTCGGCGAGCATGGCGCAGCTGCGCTCGAAATCAAAACGTTCTACGGGCGCGAGCTCGGCAGGTATTTCGTTTCGCGCACCGGCTACACCGGCGAAGACGGCTTCGAAATCATGCTGCCGGCGGGTGAGGTCGCAGCCTTCTGGCAGGCATTGAAAAGCGCCGGCGTCAGAGAGTGCGGTTTGGGCGCGCGCGACACTTTACGGCTCGAGGCCGGCATGAATCTCTACGGCAACGACATGGACGAGAACGTCACGCCGCTCGAATCGGGGCTCACGTGGACGGTGGCCTTCGATCCGTCCGACCGCGATTTCGTCGGCCGCGTCGCGCTGGAGGAACAACGCAAAGCCGGTGTCGCTCGCAAGCTCGTCGGTCTCGTGTTGGAGGATCGCGGCGTCCTGCGCAGCCATCAGAAGGTCGTCGTCGAAGGTATCGGCGAAGGCGAGATCACGAGCGGCACGTTTTCGCCGACGATGGAACGGTCGATCGCTTTCGCGCGAGTGCCAGCAGCCACCGGCGATCGCGTTCAGGTCGATATCCGCGGCAAGTTGTTGCCCGCGCGCGTCGTGAAGTTCCCGTTCGTCAGGAACGGCAAAGTTCTGGTTCAGTGAATCATCACAGGCGATGCGGGACGTCCCGTCGCCGTCGCAACAGCAACTTCAATCACAGGAAGACTCCCATGAGCTCCATCCCGGCCGATCTCAAATATCTCGAGTCCCACGAGTGGGCGCGTCTCGAAAGCGACGGCACCGTGACCGTCGGGATTTCCGATCATGCTCAGAGCGCGCTCGGCGATCTCGTCTTCGTCGAGGTTCCTGAGATCGGAAAGACGGTCGAAAAAGGCGCGGCGACCGCCGTCGTCGAGTCGGTGAAAGCGGCTTCGGACGTCTACTCGCCGGTGTCGGGCGAGATCGTGGCCGTCAACGAGGCGCTGAGCGGTTCGCCGGAGCTCGTGAACCAAGATCCGTACGGCCAAGGCTGGTTGTTCAAGGTGAAGCCCTCCGACACTGCCGAGCTCGGGCAGCTTCTCGACGCCGGCGCATACGAGAAGGTCGTCGAAAAAGAGGCGCACTAGACCTCGTCGCTCGCCGCACGAACCTCCGTATCGGATCGAGACACTCATCGGAATCTTCCATGCCTTTCATTCCGCACACAGAGACCGACGTCGCCGAGATGCTTCGCACGATCGGCGTACCGAGCATCGACGCTTTGTTCGATGAAATCCCCGCCGCATTGCGTACCCGGGCGCTCGACGGAATCCCGGAAGCGATGAGCGAAATGGAAGTCGCGCGACTCATGCAGGAGCGCGCGGACCAAGACGGTCGGCCGCTCAATTTCATCGGCGCCGGCGCTTACGAGCATCACATTCCAGCGGCCGTTTGGGCGATCGTCACGCGCGGCGAGTTCTACAGCGCCTACACGCCGTATCAGGCCGAAGCGAGCCAAGGCACGCTGCAGCTCCTGTACGAGTATCAGACGATGATGGCGAGCCTCACCGGCATGCAGGTGAGCAATGCATCGCTGTACGACGGCGCTTCCGCGCTGGCGGAGGCGTGCCTGATGGCGGTACGGGCGCATCGCAGATCGAAGTCGGCGCGCATCCTCGTGCCCGCGACCGTGAACCCGACGTATCTGAAGGTCGCGCGCACGATCGCTGAAGGTCAGAACTTGAAGTTCGACATCCTGCCGTACGAACAGAGGGAGGGCACGACGCAGCGGTCGAGCCTCGAAGCCTATGCCGGCCAGGACATCACGGCCGTCGTCATTCAGCAGCCGAATTTCTTCGGTCTGCTGGAAGACGTCGATGCGATCACCGACTGGGCGCACGCCAACAACGCGCTCGTCATCGCGGTCGTCAATCCGTTGTCGTTGGCCATCCTGAAGCCGCCAGGGGAGTGGGGCACCAAAGGCGTCGACATCGTCGTCGGCGACGGTCAGCCGCTCGGTGTGCCGTTGTCGTCCGGCGGTCCGTATTTCGGCTTCATGACGACGCGCATGGAACATGTGCGGCAGATGCCCGGCCGCATCATCGGCCGCACGGTCGATCTCGACGGCAAGCCGGGTTTCACGCTCACGCTGCAGGCGCGCGAGCAGCACATCCGGCGCAGCAAGGCCACCTCGAACATCTGTACCAACCAAGGTCTGCTCGTCACGGCCGCGACGATCTACATGTCGCTGCTCGGTGCCGAAGGTTTGGAGCAGGTGGCAGCGGCCTGCCAACAGCAAACGAACAAGCTCGTCGATGCGCTCACGAAGCTGCGCGGCGTGAAGCTCGCGTTCGACGGTCCGCGCTTCCATGAAGCCGTGTTGCAGCTCGACCGCAATGTCGGAGAAGTGCTCGAGCAGCTCGCGCGCGCCGGCATCGTCGGCGGCTTCGATCTGTCGCAACAATATCCCGAGCTGGGCCAGGCGCTGCTCGTTTGTGCAACCGAAACGCGCACCGATGGGGACATCGAACGCTATGCCAAGACGCTTGCCGAGGTGATGCAATGAGCTCGCGCGCTTTGATTTTCGATCACTCGCGGGCAGGCCGTACCGCGAAAGTTCAGCACCCGCAAGGTCTCGCAGCGCAGGTTCCCGAGCATTTGCGCCGCAAACGGCGTCCGATGCTGCCGGAGGTCTCCGAGCTGCAGGCCGTGCGCCATTACACGAAGCTGTCGCAGCTCAACTTCTCCATCGACACGCACTTCTATCCGCTCGGGTCGTGCACGATGAAGTACAACCCGCGCGCCTGCAATCAGCTCGCGATGCTGCCCGAGTTCCTCGTGCGTCATCCGCTCGCGCCGGAATCGACGGGGCAGGGCTTCATGGCATGTCTGTACGAGCTGCAGGAGATGCTCAAGGAAGTGACGGGCATGAAAGGCGTATCACTGACGCCGATGGCGGGCGCGCAGGGCGAGTTCGCAGGCGTCGCGATGATCCGTGCCTATCACCGCGCCCGCGGCGATCTGGCGCGCACGCAAATCATCGTTCCCGATGCAGCGCACGGCACGAATCCCGCAACCGCGACGATGTGCGGCTGCACCGTCGTGGAGATTCCTTCGCTGCCGGACGGCGACATCGATCTCGAAGCGCTCAAGCAGGCGGTCGGCCCGCAGACCGCAGGCATCATGCTGACGAACCCGTCGACGCTCGGCGTGTTCGAGCGCCGCATCCATGAAGTGGCGAAGATCGTGCACGACGCCGGCGGGCTCTTGTATTACGACGGTGCGAATCTCAACGCCATTCTCGGCAAGGTGCGGCCGGGCGACATGGGCTTCGACGTCATTCACATGAACTTGCACAAGACGTTCTCGACGCCGCACGGCGGCGGCGGTCCCGGATCGGGCGCCGTGGGCGTGAGCGACCGGCTGTTGCCGTTCATGCCGATCCCCATCGTCGGCAAGGAAGGCGATCGTTACCGCTGGCTCGACGAGCGCGACCTGCCGCAGACGATCGGTCGCTTGTCGGCGTTCATGGGCAATGCAGGTGTGCTGCTCAGGGCCTACGTCTACATGCGCATGCTCGGCCGTGCCGGAATGCAGCGGGTCGCAGAGTTCGCTACGCTCAATGCGAATTACCTGTTCGCGCGACTGCGGCAGGCGGGCTTCGAGGCTGCCTATCCTGGCCGCCGCGCGAGTCACGAATTCATCATCACGTTGAAGCGGCAGGCGCGCGAGCTCGGCGTGAACGCAATGGATTTTGCGAAACGTCTGCTCGACTACGGGTTCCATGCCCCGACGACCTACTTCCCGCTGTTGGTGCCCGAGTGTCTGCTGATCGAGCCGACCGAAACCGAAGCCAAGGAAGACCTCGACGCCTTCGTCGATGCGCTCGTGGCCATCCAGCGCGAGGCGGAGCAGGATGCGGCCAAAGTGAAGGGCGCTCCGTATACTCTCCCGGTGCGGCGGCTCGACGATGTGCGGGCCGCAAAACAACTCGATTTGACATACCAACCGGCAGCGGCGGCATCCGCTGGATCGTGAGCGTGCTACCCGACGCTCGCGAGAGCGTCGGAGCGCTCATGCACGAACGTCCGAAATCAACCGGCGCGCGGCGAGTGGCGCGCGCCTTTCTGTACTCCTGGCAAGGCTTTCGCGGCGCCTTCAGGTCGGAGGCGGCGTTTCGCCAGGAAATCCTCCTTGCAGTCGTCTTGATTCCGCTCGGCGTGTACCTCGGGCGGAGCGGAATCGAGCGAGCGCTGCTCGTCGGTTCCGTCCTCTTCGTCCTGATCGTCGAATTGATCAACACGGCCATCGAGGCCATCGTCGATCGCATCGGCCCCGAGCGTCACGAATTGTCAGGCTTGGCAAAGGACGTAGGTTCGAGCGCCGTACTGCTATCCTTTGTCCTCCTCCTCGTCGTGTGGGGTTTCGTGTTGCTCGGCTAGCCGGCCGGAACTTGAGCGGGACGCGCTCGCTCTTATCCGCGACCGTTACGGTCACGTTCACGTGAGAGTTCGACCTCATGCATAGAACCATACGTCTCTTCGCGATCCTCCTCGCCGCTTTTCCCGCTTGTGCGCCGTTCGCCGCCGAGGTCGCGCAGCCGATCGTTCCGGTGGCCGATCCCGAGGATTCGCGCTGGACGCGCACGCTCGAACGCGTGGCCTCGGGTGTTGTCACCATCCTCGTCGACCAGGCGCGTGCGTTCGACACGGAGTGGAACATGTCGAGCCAGGCGACCGGATTCGTCGTCGACGCCAAGCGCGGGCTCATCCTCACGAATCGTCACGTCGTCACGCCCGGACCGGTGACCGCCCAGGCCGTCTTTCTCAATCGCGAAGAGGTGACGCTGTATCCGGTGTATCGCGATCCTGTGCACGATTTCGGCTTCTATCGATACGACCCGGCGAAGCTGCGCTTCATCAAGCCGACGGAGCTCAAGCTGTATCCGCAAGGGGCGCAGGTCGGACGCGAAATTCGCGTCATCGGCAACGATGCGGGCGAGCAGCTATCGATCCTCGCGGGAACGCTGGCGCGCCTGGACCGGGAAGCGCCGAACTACGGCATCGGCAAGTACAACGACTTCAACACGTTCTATTACCAGGCCGCCTCGAGCACATCGGGCGGCTCGTCGGGCTCGCCGGTCATCGATGTCGAAGGCCGTGTCGTCGCGCTCAACGCCGGCGGCAGTACGCGTGCGGCTTCGAGTTTCTACCTGCCCCTCGATCGCATCACACGGGCGCTGAAACTGATTCAAGAAGGCAAGCCGGTCGAGCGAGGCACGCTGCAAACCGTGTTCGCTTACACGCCGTTCGACGAAGTGCGCCGGCTCGGGCTGCGCAGCGAGACCGAGGCGGAGGTGCGGCGCAAGTATCCGAACAAGACGGGCATGCTCGTCGTCGTGGAAGTGCAGAAGGGATCGGCGGCCGAACAGGTGATCGAGCCCGGCGACGTGCTCGTGAGATTGAACGGCGAATTGACGGCCGATTTCTTCGAGCTGTCGGAAGTGCTGGATTCGAACGTCGGCAAGGACATCACGCTCACCGTCGAGCGTGGCGGACAAGTGATCGAGCGGCGGCTGACGGTGGAAGATCTCTATGCAATCACGCCCGACGAGTACCTCGAGTTCGGCGACGGCGTCGTGCACAACCTGTCCTGGCAACAGGCGCGGCACATCAATGTGCCGATCAGGGGCGTATATGTGGCGAACCCGGGCTACGTGCTCGGTGCTGCGGCGATTCCGCGCGGCGCGGTGATCACCGAAGTCGCTGGCAAGCCGGTCGACAAGCTCGCCGATTTCGAAGCGATCTTGAGCGAGCTCAGGGATGCGGAGCGGGCGACCGTGCGCTTCTTCACGATCGAAGATCCGCTCACCGCGCAGTGGCGCGTGATGCGCATGGATCGACGCTGGTTCCCCATCCGATCGTGCAAGCGCGACGATGCGAGCGGGTTCTGGCCTTGCACGCCGTGGCCTGAAGGAAAACCCGCAGAGCCGCCGAAGCCGGCCTCGACGACGTTCCCGAAATCGAACGATCCGATCGTCAACCGCGTCGCGCCCTCGCTCGTGCTCGTGAATTTCGACATGCCGTATTCGGTGTCGGGCATCACGGATCGCCATTACTACGGCACGGGTCTCATCGTCGATGCCGAGCGCGGGCTCGTCGTCGTGGATCGCAACACCGTGCCGGTGCCGATCGGCGATGTGCGGCTCACGTTCGGCGGCACGATCGAAATTCCCGGCCGCGTCGAGTACATCCATCCGTTGCACAACCTGGCCATGATTTCGTACGACCCGAAGCTCATCGGGACGACGCCGGTCAAATCGGCGGTGCTGAAGCCCGTCGAAGTGCAGCCAGGAGAACAAGTGTGGGCAATCGGCATGCGCGGCGACGGTAAGGTGCAGTCGCGCGTCTCGCACGTTGCTTCGCTGGATCCGGTCGCCTATCCGCTGTCGCGCACGCTGCAGTTCCGCGATACCAACCTGGAGACGATTTCGCTCGTCAACGGTCCCGGCGACTACGACGGCGTGCTGACGAACAAGAACGGCGAAGTGATCGCGTCCTGGGCCAGTTTCGGCTACGACGCCGGCCGCGAACGCGCACAGGAAAATCGCGGCATTCCCGCGGAGCTGATCGCGGAGATGCTGACGCTCGTGCGCGAAGGTAAGAATTTGCGCTCGCTCGAAGCCGAGTTCGTGCCCATTCCGCTTGCGGCGGCGCGCAAGCTCGAGCTATCCGATGCCTGGATTTCCAGGATCGAGGCTCACAATCCCGAACGGCGGCAAGTGCTCAGCGTCTCGCGGCTCGTCGGAGGCTCGCCGGCCAGTACGCTGCTGCGGTCGGGCGACTTGGTGCTTGCCGTCGACGGCTCGGTCGTGAACCGATTCCGCGAAGTCGAACGCGCTGTTCAGAAGCCCACCGTCGAAGTAACCGTGTGGCGCGACGGCAAGGAGCTCGCACTGCAAGTGCCGACCGTCGAATTGCCCGGACGCGATCTCGACCGCGTGCTGCTTTGGGCGGGCGCGGTGCTTCAGGCGCCTCATCGGGCGCTTGCTGCACAACGCGGTCTTCCGCCGTCTGGCGTTTTCGTCGCGTATTTTGCGTACGGTTCGCCGGCCACGCGCTACAAGCTCTGGGCGGGGCGACGCATCGTCGAAGTCGACGGTCAGCCGACGCCCGATCTCGACGCATTCGTAAAGGCGGTTGCCGGTCGCGAGGACCGATCCTCGGTGCGGTTGCGCACCGTGAGCTGGAACGGCTCGGTGGACGTGATCACCTTGAAGCTCGACAACCGTTACTGGCCGGCCTACGAATTGCGGCGCACCGAGCAAGGCTGGGAGCGTAGGGCGCTCGACTAAAAGCTAAGAGCACTGCGGAGTTCGGCGCTCCTCGAAACGCGTCCGCGCGGGAATCGCGTGGGTGCGGTCGCTCAGTCGGTTCCAGGCGCTGTGGGGTTTGCGCGACAACCGTTCGTCGGGAGTTTCGCTCGCGCGGGCGGATGAACAGGGCAGCGCTGGTATGATGGCCGCTATGGCCATCGGCAGAGTGCTCCAAAGCGAAATCCAGGAAGCGGTCGAGGCGCTCCGCGCGGGCGATCTCGTCGCGTTCCCGACCGAAACCGTCTACGGCTTGGGTGCCAACGCCAATAATCCCGATGCGGTGCGTAAGATTTTCCGTGTCAAAGGCCGGCCGTCGACGCATCCGCTCATCGTGCATCTCGATCACCCGCGCTACATCCAGCGTTGGGCGCGTGAGCTGACGCCAGAGGCGAAGCAGCTCGCAGATGCCTTCTGGCCCGGTCCGCTGACACTGGTCGTCAAACGTGCGCCGGCAGTCAACGACGTGATCACCGGCGGGCAGGACACGATCGCGATTCGTGTCCCGAATCATCCTGTCGCGCAGCAGCTCCTGAATGCATTCGGCGGCGGCATCGCTGCGCCGTCCGCGAACCGCTACGGCAAGGTCAGCCCGACGCGCGCGGAGCACGTTCGGGAGGAGTTCGGCGACGAAGTACGAATCGTGCTCGACGGCGACGATTGCAAGATCGGCCTCGAATCCACGATCGTTTCGTGCGTCGGCGACGTGCCTCGTGTGCTACGGCCGGGCAGCATCACGCTGTCCCAGCTTCGAGCCGTCGTGCCATCGATCCAAATGGGGCCGAATCCATCCGCGCCGCGCGTGCCCGGATCGATGTCGCGCCACTACTCGCCGACGACGCCGGTCAACGTCGTGCCGAGCCGCCGCCTGGAGACCGTGATGAACGAGTTCACGGCGAAGGAAGAGAAGGTCGCCGTGCTCGCGATGCGCCCGCCGGGCAACACGAATCCCTTCATGACCTGGATCAACGCCGGCACGCGCCCCGACCTCTATGCGCGAAACCTCTACGCCAACCTGCGCACGCTCGACAAGGCAGGCGCGAAGATCATCCTCGTCGAAGAAGTGCCGGACGACGAACGCTGGGATGCCATCCGCGACCGCCTGAAGCGCGCCGCAACCGCCGAGAACATCGTGACCTACGATCAGGACATCGCGGCGTGGGTGGCGGATTTCGGGGATGAAGGCGAGATGCTCTAGGCCGCGTTCACGCGCGGCCGCAGTTGATAGGTGAAAGTGGATAGTTGACAGTTGAAAGCGAAGGCCGCGATGCGGCCCTTTGCTTCAGGCGGCTGCGCCGGACCCTTTCGCCCGTCAATTATTCGTCGCGCTTGGCGCCGGTTGTTTCAGCTGCCAATGTCCATTGAGCCGCGACGCTGTCGCGGCGTCCCCGCTATCAACTGTCAACTATCCACTATCAACTGCGAAGCGCCGTCAGTCGGCGCTGACCGTTCTTTCCGCGGCCCAGGCGCGAAGCTCTGCGATCTTCTCGGCCATCACGACCGACAAGGGTCGAGTGGCGCGGATCTCCTTCAGGATGTGGGCTGCGGTGACGGGTTCGTTCATCGCGTGAGCGCTGTAGACGGCCGAGACGATGGCTTGCTCGATTTCGGCGCCGGAGAAGCCGTCGCACGCCTGGGCGAGTACGGCAAGCGCTTTCTCGTCGAGCGTCACGTCGCGTTTCTCGGCATGAATTTTCAGGATCGTCGCCCGCACGGCCGCGTTCGGCAGGTCGACGAAAAAGATCTCGTCGAAGCGACCTTTACGAATGAGCTCGGGCGGCAGCGCAGAGATGTCGTTCGCCGTGGCAACCACGAAGACTCGCGTCTTTTTCTCGGCGAGCCAGGTGAGGTAGGTGCCGAGGAGGCGCCTTGACGTGCCGCTGTCGCCGTCGCCCGTTGCGACACCTTTTTCGATCTCGTCGATCCACAGCACGCAGGGTGCCATGACGTCCGCCGTCGCGAGCGTTTCGCGCAGATTGCGTTCCGACTCGCCGATGTACTTGTTGTGGATGGCAGCGAAATCGAGCCGCAAGAGCGGCACGCCGAAAATGCCGGCAGCCGCGCGGGCTGCGACGCTCTTGCCGCAGCCTTGCACGCCGAGCAGGAGCACGCCTTTCGGCGGGTCGAGCTTCGCGCCTGGAGGTGCGTTGCCGTCGAACGCCGGGCGCCGTTGCCGCAGCCATTCCTTCAATCGAGTCATGCCGCCGAGGTCGGCGAATTTCGCCGTGTCGTACTCGAACGCCAATACGCCGCTTCGGTTCAGGAGCTCGTACTTGGCTTTCATGACGGCGGGAAGGTCGCTGGCCTGCAGCGCTCCGTCGTCGAAGATCGCCTGGCGGGCGAGCCGCTCGGTATCGCTGATCGACAGACCCGCCAGATTGTCGACGAGGAGCTCGAGCGACCTGCGATCGGTCTTCACTTTGCCGCCGGTGGTTTGCGCCCACTCGGCAGCCACTCGCTCGACGATGGCGTGGCGCTCGTTGCGGTCGGGAAACGCAAGCTCGAAGCGCGCGGCGAAATGCTCCAGTTCGCGCGGTAGCTGAATCTCGTGGCTCAGCAGCACGACCGTGCGGGCCGTCTTGGAGTAGCCCTGGCAGATGTCCTTGAGCAGCCGCACGTGGATCGGATCCGGTAGGAAAGGATGGAAGTCGAGCAGCACGTAGATGCCGGGCTTGTCGACGGCGCGAATCGTTTTCAGTACCTCGGAGGGCTCGGCGTTGTGCCGTTGCGCGCCGCCGAGGTCGATGTCGAGCCGTCGCAGGCCGTCGGTGACCGTCCACTGAAACAACGGCGCGCGAATGCCGGCGGCGGGCCGGGAGCACACGGACTTCAGCAGCTCGATCGCTCGCGGCTCGTCGCGCGTTTCGATGACGATGAGCGGCACGCGGCTACGCAACAGAGCTTCCAGCTCGCGGCGCGTGTCGGGCGGGTTCGTTGTCATGCACGTGTCCGGAAATGAGTAAAGCTTCGCGAATTTGCCGCGCTCAGCCTCATACGCGCAAATCGCAAAAGAAACTGCGACGCAGTTCTTGCATCGCGGAGCATATTTGCTACATTTCGCGCCGACCTGTGTAAGAGAGCACCCAGAGATATTGCGAAAGCTGCAGGTGCCGCTCGACCAGAACTCGTGAGAGTCACGATCGTTTAACGAAGCGAATCGTTGCTCTTGTTGGTTGGTTAAGTGTCCGCAGCTTTTTGATGAGGTGCCCGACAGGTGTTGCCCCGCGCAGCTAAGCATTCGCAGGCTGTTTCTCCCGCGCATTCCTTCGATTCCACGACGTTGACGGAAGCCGAGATCCGCACGCTCGTCGCGCGTTTCGGTTCTCCGCTACTGGTCGTCGATTGCGAGCAGGTTCGCCGGCAGTATCACGCGCTCAAGGCGGCGTTGCCGGGCGTGGATCTCCACTATGCGCTGAAGCCGCTGCCGCACGCGGCCGTCGTCGCCACGCTGCGCGACGAGGGCGCCCATTTCGACCTGGCGACGACGGGCGAAGTCGAACTCGTCAAGGCGCAGGGGATCGCGCCGAGCCGATGCATTCATACGCACCCGATCAAGCGCGACAGCGATATCCGCGACGCGCTGCGCTACGGCGTGACGACGTTCGTCGCCGACAACCCGGACGAGATCAAGAAATTCGTGCGCTACCGCAAGCGCGCGGAGCTGCTGCTGCGCGTCTCGTTCCGTAGCCCGAACGCGGTCGTCGACCTGTCGCGCAAGTTCGGCTGCGAGCCGCGCGCGGTGCTCGGCCTCATCGAGTTCGCTCGCCGGCTCGGTATTCGTGTCCGCGGCTTGTCGTTCCACGTCGGCTCGCAGGCAACCGAGCCCACGAAATACATCGAGGCAATTCGCGCGTGCACGGACATCATCGCCGAGGCGCTGTTGGCAGGCTTGCCGGCGCTCGACGTGCTCGACATCGGAGGCGGTTTCCCCGTCGCCTATAACGAGGCCGTCATGCCGATCGAGGAGTTCTGTGCGCCGATCCGCGCCGAGCTTGCCAAGCTGCCGCCGCACGTGCGCGTGATCGCCGAGCCGGGCCGCTTCATTGCTGCACCTGCGGCGATTGCGGTCTCCACCGTCATGGGGAAGGCCAAGCGCGACGGGCGATGGTGGTACTACTTGGACGACGGACTGTACGGCTCGTACAGCGGCCAATTGTTCGATCACGCCAAATACCCCGTCACGGCCCTGCGCGAGGATGCGGAGCGGTTTCCGAGCGTACTCGCCGGTCCGACCTGCGACTCGATCGACGTCATCGACGACGACATCCTGTTGCCTGAGCTGCAGGTGGGCGATCTCGTCGTCGGTCGCATGATGGGCGCCTACACGTGGGCCAGCGCCACGGACTTCAATTTCTTCAAGCGCGCGAAGGTCGTCGTGATGAACGAGCGGCCGGCCGACGCGAAGCGAGTCGTGCGTCTACAGCGTAAGACGGCTGGCGGTCGCAAGAGCGCGGCGTAGCGAGATGAGCCCGGCGGCAACGCTGGGCTGGCGGCGGTGAGGGCCTGGGCGCGGTCGTGAGCTGATTGCGGCATCTCGATGGACATTCGCATCGTCGATTTTGTCGCTGGCGCGCGCGAGGCTCGCGGGCTCGCCGTCATCATCGACGTTTTCCGGGCTTTCTCGCTGGCGGCGTATGCGACGTCGTGGGGAGCCGCGCGCATTTGGCCAGTCGACACCATCGAAACTGCGCTCGAGCTGAAGCGCGCCCACCCCGAGGCGATCCTGCTCGGCGAGCGCTACGCAAGACCGCTGCCAGGATTCGATGGCGGTAATTCCCCGAGCGATCTCGAGCGTCTGGATCTGCGCGGCAAGACGCTCATTCACACGACGCATGCAGGCACGCAAGGTTTGGCCAACGCGCAGCTCGCCGATGAAGTCATCACCGGCGCGCTGGTGAACGCGGGCGCGATCGTCGAGTACATCCGTCAGCGCGCACCTGCGCAGCTCACGCTCGTCCGGATGGGTCAGCATGCGCGCGAGCGCTGCGAAGAGGACGATGCCTGTGCCGATCTGATCGTGCGCCGGTTACGCGGCGAATCGCCCGATCCGGCCGCGATTCGCGAACGGTTGAGAAGCGCGCCGAGCGCCGCGAAGTTCTTCGATCCTGCCTGCGACTGGGCGCCCGAGCGCGACTTCGAGCTCTGCACTCGCGTCGACGCGTTCGATTTCGTGCTGCGGCTCGACCGCGATGCCTCGCCGGCTGCCCTCGTACCGATTTCCGTTCAGCGTTAGCGAACCAAGGCTCTCATCATGTCAGTGGTCATGAAGACGGTGCTGTTGCTCACCGCTTCGAACGTGTTCATGACGTTTGCGTGGTACGCGCATCTCAAACACTTGAATCACAAACCCTGGATCGTCGCCGCCCTGATCAGCTGGGGCATCGCGTTGTTCGAGTACTTGTTACAAGTTCCTGCCAACCGTATCGGCTATGGCGCGCTGACCTTGCCGCAATTGAAGATTCTTCAGGAAGTCATCACGCTGACGGTGTTCGTACCGTTCGTCGTCATCTACATGCGCCAGCCGTTGAAGCTCGACTATTTGTGGGCTGCGCTGTGTATGGTGGGGGCAGTGTATTTCGTGTTTCGCAAGCCTTGAGCGGGGTAGGCGATGACTACGGCCATTCATCGGACGGTTGAGGCTGCGCGCGCCGGCGACCCGTGCGTCATTGCACGCATGGCCAGCGGCTGGGCGGTGATGGGACAACGGCAGGTGCTGCGCGGATATTGTCTGCTCGTGCCCGATCCGGTCGTTCCGCACTTGAATGCGCTCACTCCCGAGGAGCGCGACCGCTTCATGAGCGATCTCGGACGCTTGGGCGAAGCGGTGCTTCGTGCGACGAACGCATTGCGCATCAACTACGCAATTTTCGGCAATCTCGAGCCGGCTCTACATGCACACGTGCATCCGCGGTACGCCGATGAGCCCGTGGAGTTTCGCACGCAAAATCCCTGGGCCTACGATTGGTCCGCGGCGCCGTCATTCGATCCGGTGCTGCATGGCGCACTGCGAGATGCGATCTGCGCGCAGCTCGCGAGCTTGTAGCGCGCAACAGAACTGTCCGTCGGACGGCGCGACCGAGCGTCGCGCGTTCATGTATTAAGTCTCAAAGGCACCGCAATCGCACACGGATGTTGTACTGTTGATCGGCTGCGTTCAGCGGCTCGTGTTTACACACTCCGTTGGGCATGTAAACTTCCATTGCATGACGCGCCATTGGCGCTTCGGATCGCCTGTCGTCCGAGGCATTGAGTCAAAAGGAAACGTGAGTTGCTCGCATGCGGACGAAGTCGAGCCTTGCAACCTACGTCATTGAGCACCTTTCTTTCTTAGGGCGCATTTCTTCCCGATCGATTTTTGGTGCGACCGGCATTTTCATCGACGACCGGCTGCTCGGTATCGTCGTTGACGACGAAACGCTGTATTTGCACACGGGCCCCACGAATCTGGATGACTACGTGTCCCGCGGCATGCCGCAATTCAGAGCGTATCCGAACGCATTTGACTTAACGACCGACCATCACCGCGTGCCGAGCGACATCTTGGCGGATAGCGAGAAATTGCGCGAATGGGGGGAGCGCGCATTGAAGGCCGCCATCGAAGCGGCCAAGGCCAAACAGCTCGCCGGCATCGAACGCTCGCGGCGTGCAAAGCAGGCAAATCGCAAGAAGAGCCAATAAGCCGGCGCGGCAATCAGCTTTGCGTGAGCGCGATGAGTGCGGACAAGGACCGCACGGGTTCCGAGCACGTCATTCCGCGACAAATGTACGCGACGGTTTCTTCGCGCGGCGCCTTTTCGGCGAGTCCCGCCGGCAAGCTCGCTGCCGAATTCGGAATCGCGAACACGAGGCGTTTCGGCGCATAGAGCTTGGTCAGCTCGTCGCGCCAGTCCTCGGCTTCGGTGGCATCGCCTCGCACGATGGCGATGGCCGGCGGATCGAGCAGATCTTCGAGCGCAAGCAACATTCCGCAATGTGCGTGCGGATATCGATCGATCGCGCCGAGCGCAGCGCGTAGCGTGCTTTCCGCTGCATCGAGGTAGCGGGGCTCGCCGAGCAACAGGCCGAGCTTCAACAGCGCATGTGCCGCGACGGCATTGCCAGCCGGCAAGGATTCGTCGGCAAACGATTTCGAGCGGTGAATCAGCGCTTCGTGATCGTCGGAGGTGAAGAAGAAACCTCCTGCGGACCGATCCTGGAAATGAGCGAGCAAGACGTCGGCCAGCCGTTGTGCGAAATGTAAATCTTCGCTGCGCCAACGCGTTTGCAGCGCTTCGAGCAGGCCGTCGAGCAAGAAGGCATAGTCGTCTAGGTAGGCCGGGAACCGTGCTCGGCCGTCCTTGTAAGTGGCAAGCAAGCGTTCGTCGTGCCACAGCTTCTCGCGAATGAAATCGATCGCGCGCGTCGCAGCAGCGTCGAGCTCCGGCCGCCGTAGCGACCGTGCGGCGATGGAAAGTGCTGCAATCGCAAGGCCGTTCCACGACGTTAGGATCTTCTCGTCGCGTCCAGGTCGTACACGCGCGTTACGCGGGCCAAGCAGAATCTCTCGCGCGCGTTCGAGATGCGTATTCACATCCTTTGTGCACAGTCCCAATTCGTCGGCGATGTCGTCGACCGAACGACAAACGTGCAACTGCCACTTGCCTTCGAAGTTCGGCTCGCGATCGAGACCGAAACGGCGAGCGAAAACATCGAACGTCTCCTGCGGGAGGCGTTCGCGGACCTCTGCGACGTCCCAGACATAGAACTTGCCTTCGTGGCCCTCCGAATCGGCATCCAGGCTCGACCAGAAGCCGCCTTCGGGCGCTTGCATCTCGCGAATCATCCAGTCCGCAGTTTCCGATGCAATGCGCTGAAACAGCGAGTCGCCCGTTGCCGTGCTCGCCTGCGCATACACGGCGAGGAGCTGCGCGTTGTCATAGAGCATTTTCTCGAAGTGGGGAATCATCCAGTACCGGTCGACGGAGTAGCGTGCGAATCCGCCGCCCAGCTGATCGTAGATCCCGCCTTCGGCCATGCGCGTCAAGGTCAGCGTGGCCATGTAGAGCGAGTGCAAGTCCGGCGAGTCGGTGCCGGCGCTTCTGCGCCACTCGCGCAGCAGGAAAGCGATATTCGTCGGATGCGGGAATTTGGGCGCGCCGCCGAAGCCGCCGAACTCGGCATCGAAATCCTGAGCGAGCGCGGCGCGCGCCTGTTCCAGCGGTTCGCGCGAGAGCGGCCGTCCGTCGCTTGGCGGCGGCAGCATTTCCGCGAACGCTTGCTGAAGCGCCGAGCCTTGCGCACGGATGTCGTCCCGCCGTGTGCGATAAAACTCGGCGACGCGCTTCAATAAATCGCCGAAGCCGGGCATTCCGTAGCGCGGCTCTTTGGGGAAATAGGTACCGCCGAAGAACGGCTGTTGATCCTCGGGCGACAGAAACATCGTGAGCGGCCATCCGCCGGCATGCCGAATCAGCATCTGATAGGCGAGCTGATAAATGCGGTCGAGATCCGGGCGTTCTTCGCGATCGACTTTGATGTTCACGAACAGCTCGTTCATGAGCGCCGCGATCTGAGGATCCTCGAACGATTCGTGTGCCATGACGTGGCACCAGTGGCACGCCGAATAGCCGATCGAAAGCAGGATGGGCTTGTCCTCGCGGCGCGCACGTTCGAGCGCTTCGGGGCCCCACGGGTACCAGTCGACGGGATTGTGGGCGTGTTGCAGCAGATACGGGCTCGTCTCGTCGGCGAGTCGATTACGGTGCGCGGTTTCGAGGGCTGTCATGCGCGTAGAATAGTGCAATTGCAGCGTCATGCCTCGAGGCCGAATGCCTAACGCCAACGTTTTTCCCGAGCTGCGGCTCAAACCGCGCGAGGACCGTCGTATTTCCGGGGGACACCTGTGGGTGTTTTCAAACGAAGTGGACACCGCGCGTACGCCGCTCACGAGCTTCGAGCCCGGTGCGCTGTGCAGCGTCGTCAGCGATCGCGGCAAGTTCCTCGGCTACGGCTACGTCAATCCGGCCTCGCTCATCAGTGCGCGCATTCTCGGGCGCGATCCCGACCATCCGCCGGCGAAATCGCTGTTCGTGCACCGGCTCCAAGTGGCGCAATCGCTGCGCCGTGCTTTATACGACCGGCCGTTCTATCGACTCGTATACGGCGAAGCTGACGGGTTGCCGGGCCTCGTGCTCGATCGCTTCGGCGACATCGTCGTCGGACAGATCGCGACGGCCGGCATGGAACGGCTCAAGGCCGAGATTCAAGAAGCGGTCATGAAGGTCGTGGCGCCGCGCGCCTTGATCTGGAAGAACGATAGCGGCGCGCGCGATCTCGAGGGTCTGCCGCACTACATCGAAACGGCGTTCGGCGAGCCGCCCGAGACGATCGATGTCGAGGAGGGCGGCGTGACGTTTCGGGTGCCGCTCGGCTCGGGTCAGAAAACGGGATGGTTTTACGATCAGGCGGCGAATCGGCTCGCATTGCGCAAGTATGTCGGCGGAGCGCGCGTGCTCGATGTCTTCAGCTATCTGGGCGCTTGGGGGCTCGGTGCGTTGCGCGCCGGCGCGACGGAGGTGACGTGCGTCGACTCTTCGGCCGAGGCGCTCGAGGGTTTGCAGGCGAGCGCGGCATCGAACGGCTTGAAGCCGAACGTGATGCGCGGCGACGCCTTCGAGGTGATGGGGTCGCTGCATGCCGAGCGTCGACGCTTCGACGTGGTCGTGATCGATCCGCCGGCGTTCATCAAGCGAAAGAAGGACATTCCGAAAGGCGAGGCCGCCTACAAGCGGCTGAATCAGCTTGCGCTGCAGCTTCTCGATCGCGACGGCATCGTCGTTTCCTGTTCCTGCTCCTATCACTTGAGCCCGGACAATCTCGTTGCCGCCATTCAACGCGCCGCCCGTCACGTGAGCCGGTTCGTGCAGATCGTCGAGGTCGGCGGTCAGGCGCCCGACCATCCGATCCACCCGGCCATCCCCGAAACGCGCTATCTCAAGGCATTCTTTTGCCGCGCCACCCTGGAATGAGCGCGGACTCGAGCGCCCGATCGTCAGGTCGCATCAGCCGAAAGGGGAGTCGAGGGCCGGCGTTTTCGTTACCATCGCGGGTCATATGCTGACGTATCCCGCGATCGATCCCGTCATCTTTCCCATCGGGCCAGTCGCCGTGCGCTGGTATGGAGTCACTTACGTCATTGCGTTTGCGATCGCGTGGTGGCTCGGCCGGAAGCGCGCGGCGGTACCCGGCTCGACGTGGAAGCCGACCGATGTCGACGACATCATTTTTTATGGCGCATTGGGGGCCATTCTCGGCGGCCGTATCGGTTGGGTGCTGTTCTACGGGTTCGAGCGCTTCGTCGTCGAGCCGTGGATGATCGTCCGCGTTTGGGAAGGCGGCATGTCGTTTCACGGCGGCTTGCTCGGCGTGCTGCTGGCCGAATCGATCCTCGCCCGCAAGCGCGGACATCGCATCGCCGACATGTTCGATTTCATTGCGCCGCTGCCCGGGCTCGGGATCCTCTCGGTTCGCATCGCAAACTTCATCAACGGAGAGCTGTGGGGCAAGCCGACGACGGTGCCTTGGGGGTTCGTCGTCGATCCCGAGAAGCTGTACCCGACGCAGCGCTACGAGGCTCTGAGCCTGTGCGAACGGTTCGACATCTCGCCGTGCGTGCTTCAGCTACATGCATCGCAGCTCTACGAGGGACTGCTCGAAGGGCTCGTCTTGTTCCTCATTCTTTGGACGTTCACGTCGAAGCCGCGGCCCCGCCTTGCACCCAGCGGGCTGTTCCTGATTTGCTATGGCGTGGCACGATTCGTCGTCGAGTTCGTACGCATTCCGGACGAGAATCGCGGCTATCTGCTGTTCGGCTGGGTCACGATGGGGCAGATTCTGTCGCTGCCGATGATCCTCGCGGGCATTGCGCTGTTGGTGATCGCCTATCGCCGCAACGAGCCCAGCGGAAACGTGGTTGCAGCCGCGCGCTAGCGCATGCCGTGCCGCATAGGACCGAGATGGAATTGCAACGGGTAATCGCGGAATTTGCTCACCGTTAGTCGATCGGCATGAAACAGTATCTCGATCTATTGCGCCACGTCCGCGAGCACGGCATCCGCAAGGATGACCGCACCGGCACCGGTACGCTCTCCGTGTTCGGGTACCAGATGCGATTCGATCTGTCGCAGGGTTTTCCGCTCGTTACGACCAAGAAACTGCACACGCGGTCGATCGTTTACGAGCTGCTGTGGTTCCTGCGCGGGGACACGAACATCAAGTTCTTGCGCGACCACGGCGTGACCATCTGGGATGAATGGGCGGACGAGAACGGCGATTTGGGTCCGGTCTACGGCCGGCAATGGCGTTCGTGGCCGGCACCGGACGGCAAGCCCATCGATCAGATCAGCAGGACGGTCGATCTGATTCGCCGCAATCCGGATTCGCGCCGCATCATCGTGAATGCGTGGAATGTGGGCGAGCTCGAGCAGATGGCATTGACGCCTTGCCATGCCCTGTTCCAATTCTGGGTGGGAAACGGCAAGCTTTCCTGCCAGCTTTATCAACGCAGCGCCGATTTGTTTCTCGGCGTGCCGTTCAACATCGCTTCGTACGCCTTGCTCACTCACATGTTTGCCCAGCAATGCGACCTCGAGGTCGGCGAGCTCATCTGGACGGGCGGCGACTGCCACCTGTACCTGAATCACTTGGAGCAGGCGGACGAGCAGCTCACGCGCACGCCGTACGAGTTGCCGCGTCTGAACATCAAGCGGCGGCCGCCTTCGATCTTCGAATACGAGTACGAGGACTTCGAGATCGTGGGCTATCGGGCTCACCCGCACATCAAAGCACCCGTCGCCGTTTGAGCGGCGGCCCATCAACAGTCGGATTCCTTCCTCACTTACACACGCCCATGGCCAAGTCAAAGAGCCGCGAGCGCTCTCGCGGTACGTCAACGTCCAAGTCCAAGCGTCCGCAACGAAAAGCCGGGAAAAATGCGCCCATTGTCAGCTCGCCGCTGATCGAAGCTCGCGACTCGAAGATTCACGGCAAGGGGGTCTACGCCGTCGCGCCGATCAAAAAGGGCACCCGCATCATCGAGTATCTCGGCGAGCGCATTTCGCACGCCGAGGCCGATCGGCGCTATGAAGAGAAAGGCATGGACGACGGCCACACGTTCTTGTTCATCGCGAGCAACCGCACGGTCATCGATGCGGGCGTGAACGGCAACGACGCGCGGTTCATCAACCATAGCTGCGACCCGAACTGCGAGACCGTGATCGAGGGTAGCCGCGTCTTCATCGATGCCATCCGCGACATCAAGCCGGGCGAAGAGCTCGGTTACGACTATCAATTGACCTGGGAGAGCACCGACGACCCGGCGGACCTGGCGCTCTATGCGTGCCGCTGCGGCGCGAAAAATTGCCGCGGGACGATGCTCGATCCGGAGCCGATCGACAAGAAGAAGAAAAAGAAGGCAACGAAGAAGAAGCAACGCAAGCAAGCGCAGCGCAAGACGAAGCGGGCGAAACGCAAGAGCTGAGCGCGGCATGCGGATCTCCATCGTCGTTGCCGCCGCTGAGAACGGCGTGATCGGGACCGGCAATGCCTTGCCTTGGCATCTGCCCGACGATCTGAAGCGCTTCAAAGCGCTGACGATGGGTAAGCCGATTCTGATGGGGCGCAAGACGCACGAATCGATCGGTCGCCCTTTGCCGGGGCGCACGAACATCGTGATCAGCAGGCAGCGCGGGCTGACGCTACCGGGTTGCCTCGTCGTGAGCTCGATTGACGAGGCGAGGCAAGCTGCTGGCGCGGCCGAAGAATTGGTGGTCATCGGTGGCGCCGAGCTGTATGCGCAGGCGCTATCATTCGTCGATGTGATCCACATGACGCGTGTGCATGCGAAGGTCGACGGCGACGCCTATTTCCCCGCCTTGGCTGCAGGTGCGTGGCGCGAGAGAGTGATCGCGACTCATCCGGCCGATGACCGTCACGCCTTCGGTTTCACGTTCCTCGATCTGGAGCGGATCGCATAATTGTCGAGCGGAATCAACATCGCATGTCTCGTCCTCGTTATAACTGTCTCGAGTGCCCGGGTTATTGCTGCAGTCATTCGCGAATCGCGGTGAGCGATTTCGACATTCAGCGGCTGGCACGCTATTTCGGTATTTCGTTTCGTCAGGCGCGCGACCGCTTCACGTACCGTTACAAGACGAAAGAGGTCGACGAGCGCATTCTGCGGCACCAGAAGGATCATATTTACAAGAGCGTATGCCGCTTCTTCGATCGGGACGAGCGCCGCTGCACCGTCTATGAAGCTCGGCCGAATGTCTGCCGCCGCTATCCTTACGGCAACGTGTGCGGCTACTACGATTTCCTGAAGTTCGAGCGAGCCCACCAGGGCGACGACGAGTTCATCCCCTCGGCGTAAGCGCCGAGCGCGCATCGCGCGCTGTCATACCCTCATGACGAAACGGTCTGGCGGCGTTCCTGCGAGGGTCGCGAGCATTCCGGCATCGCGGTAAGTCGCGAGCTGGCGGTCGGGCCCGTGTTGGCAGCCAGATCGCGTAACGGTAGGCTTGCAGCTCCCCCTCACGCTTCAGTGCCCGCAGAGGGATCGCTTTGCCGTGGATGCCGAGTACGAATTGCAGACCCGGGTGACCCGCCTGGATGGGCTCAGGGTCCAACGCACGGGCGAAGACTGCTTGGTCGTGATCTATGCGCCTTCGTCGTCGGAGCTGGGGCGGCGCTACGTTCTATCGCTTCCCTCGGTCGCCATCGGCCGCGGGCGCGACAACGACATCGTGCTCAAGAGCGATTGCGTGTCGCGTCGCCACGCGCGTCTGGAACGCCGTCCCGACGGGGTTTACTTGATCGACGTGGGCTCGACGAACGGCACGTTCGTCAACGACGATGCGCAGCGCGTCAAGGAGCGCCGGCTGCGCCGCGGCGATCAATTCTCGATCGGCGATACGATTTTCAAGTTCCTGACCGGCGACGACGTCGAAGCGCAATACCACGACATCGTCTTCCGCATGGCCATTACGGACGGGCTGACGAACTTGGCGAACCGCAAGCAGCTCGACGCCGTTCTGGCCGAGGAAGTGCCGCGCGCGCAACGACAGGGACGGCACCTTTCGCTGCTCATGATCGATATCGATCATTTCAAGAGCATCAACGACAACTACGGCCATTTGACCGGCGATTCTGTGCTGCGCGGCGTGGCAGCGGCCTTGCAGAAGCGGATTCGGCCGAGCGACAAGCTGGCCCGTTACGGCGGCGAGGAGTTCTGTTTGGTGTTGCCGGAGACATCGTTGTCCGCGGCGGTGCGCATTGCCGAAGATCTGCGCTCGCTCGTCGCCAGCCAGGTTTTCATGGCGGAAGGGCAGGAGCTGCGGGTGACCGTGTCGATCGGCGCCGCGCAGTTGGCGCCGGTCATGACAGTCACGCAGCTGTATGCGGCGGCCGACGAGATGCTCTACAAGGCCAAGAATGCTGGCCGCAATCGCGTGTGCTATTGAGGGGTGAGGGCGAGCTGCAGAGAAGCTCGGCACCACAAGTCGCACAACTAAGTTCTTCGGAATCGCGATGAGTGAAACCAGTCCTTTATTCGTGCCCCTGACACTGGGAACCCTGGAAGTTCCGAATCGCATCGTCGTCTCGCCGATGTGCCAGTACAGTGCAAACGACGGTTCGGCGACCGACTGGCATCTTCAGCATTGGGTTCAGCTCGGCTACAGCGGTGCCGGCTGGGTCGTCGTCGAAGCGACGGCTGTCGAGCGCCGCGGACGCATCACGCATGGCTGCCTCGGTCTGTACTCGGACGACAACGAAGCCACGATCGCCCGCGCATTGGCGGCCGCTCGTCGGTTTGCCGGCCCGACCCGGTTCGGAATTCAGCTCGCACATGCGGGTCGCAAGGCATCGAATCGCGTGCCTTGGATGGGCGGCGGTCCGTTACAGCCGAATGAGGATCCTTGGCAGACTGTAGCTCCGAGCCCGCTGCCGTTCGACGAAGGTTGGAACGTGCCGCACGCATTGACGGAAGTCGAAATCGAAGAGTTGGTGGAGAAGTTCGTGGCAGCAGCCAAGCGTGCGGTACGCGCCGGATTCGAAATCGTCGAGCTGCATTGCGCGCACGGCTACTTGATGCACGAGTTCCTGTCGCCGCTCTCGAATCGGCGCACCGACCGTTTCGGCGGCTCGCTCGAGAATCGGATGCGTTTCCCGCTGATGACTTTGCGCGCCGTGCGCGATGCATTGCCTGCGTCAGTGCCGCTGGGCATACGCGTCTCCGCGACGGACTGGGTCGAAGGCGGCTGGGACATCGAGCAGACGATCAGTTTCGTGCGGGCGGCCCGCGATGTCGGCGTGGAGTTCGTGTGCGCTTCGAGCGGCGGCAATGTACCGATCAAGGTTCCGGTGGAGCCTGGTTATCAAGTTCCGTTCGCCGAGCGTCTCAAACGCGAAGTCGGCATCAAGACGCGTGCAGTCGGCCTGATTGTCGAGCCTCAGCAAGCTGCTGCTGTGATCGCAGAGGGCAGGGCGGATCTGGTTGCGCTTGCACGAGCATTCCTCGATGACCCGCGTTGGGGCTGGCATGCAGCCGATGCACTCGGCGCGACGGCGCATTTCCCGTCTCCTTACCACATGGCGCGTAGCCCCAGCTGGAGAACGATCAAGGACGACGTGCTGAAACGTCGCTGCGTTGTATGAACGACCTGCTTTCAGCCGTCGTCACGCTGTTCCTGATCATGGATCCGCTCGGCAACGTGCCGATCTTTCTCTCTGTGCTGAAGCGAGTGGCGCCCGAACGCCGGCGCCGCATCGTCGTGCGCGAGGTATTGATTGCCTACGGCGTGCTGCTGGTCTTCATGCTGGTGGGCGACCGCGCTTTGCACGTGCTGCACATCGATCAGGAGACGATCAGTATCTCGGGCGGTATCGTTTTGTTCCTGATCGCCTTGCGAATGATCTTTCCGCGCGAGGGCGCATACGGCGACAGCATCGAGGGCGAACCGCTCGTCGTTCCGCTTGCGGTGCCGTTGATCGCCGGGCCATCGGCGATGGCCGCGTTGTTGCTGCTCAAGCGCGCCGATACCGGAAGCGCCGTGGATCTGTGGCTTGCGATGTCGATTGCGTGGGCGCTCACAGCTGCGATTCTCGTCGCTGCGCCGTTCTTCTACCGCATCCTCGGCGAACGGGGCCTCGCTGCCATGGAGCGCCTCATGGGCATGGTGCTGGTCATGATCAGCGTGCAGATGTTCCTGAACGGCATGCAGACGTTCATGGCGAGGTGAGGGCGCGTGGGGCAGCGGCTGCCGTTGGCTCGGCCGGTATCGGCGATCGAGCGGTGCTCGCCGAGCGAGGTTAGTCAGTGCCTGTTGACGATTGGCTTCTCCGAGCGGCGATGGCCTCGCGTACGCGATTCCACCCCTCGGGGTCCGAATCATTGGCGCCGAACTCCCAGATCTTGAGATAGTAGTCCACGGACATCCCATTGGCGTTGACGATGTCCAGATTGGCACCTTTTTCGATCAGATAGAGAACAGTATCCCACTTCCTCCGTTCGATCAGGCGGACAACGGCAGGAACGCCATTTTCCTGCAGCGCATCGATGTCGGCGCCGCGTTCGACGAGCCAGCGAACCTCTTCGAAGTCGTTCGCCAGGCCCAAAGGTGCGTGAACGCGGGCTTGCCCAGCAAGAGCAGGATGTTCGTCGCGCGGCCGAAGTTGTGGCGCCGAATCTGAGCAGTGGCCTTCCGCAGCGTGAAGCCGAGTCTACGGATGCATGGCCCGTCGTGGAGCCCGGCGGGTATGTCGTACGGTGCGACTGGCGCGGGGAAACCGCGACGTATTACGAGCACGATCGCGCTGCGACGGTTACGGCCATCCACTGGGGAGGTCCGAAGGGCAGCGTCTCTCCCTTCTTCCGCGCGTGGGAGTACCCGAACGGACGCCGAGCCGCTATGACGGCGGAGGGGCAAAGATCGGTGTTGGCCCGGGTCGCGGAGTATGCGCGGTCGGCGCACGGGATCGAGCTGGAGATCCGCGATGAGTGAACCGCGCGGCGTGTACAGACTCTCGATGAACCATGTCGATGGCATTCGCTCGTTGTGCGAAGAACCCGATCTCGCATGTTTGTTCGGCGTGACCGGATCGCTGTCGAGCGAAGAAATCGCTGCATTGATCGAGCGTAGGCTGCAAGATCGAGCAGCCGGTATCGCGTACGAGTTCGTGTGTACGCTTAGCGGTGCGGTGCTGGGCTACGGCGGTCTGCTGGATGCTGTCACCGATGCGCCGCGCGTGGTCGTCGGAGTTGCGAGCGGCCATCGTCGCCAGGGGCACGGCACGTTTACTGTGGAGCGATTGCTCGAGTTGGCATTCGACAACTTGCAGCGCGGGCGCGTCGTAGCGCACGGCAACGATGTCGCCGCAAGCGGATTCCTGACGAGCATGGGTTTCAGCCGCATCGATGGCGGATTTGCGCTCACCCGTCAGCAATGGCAAGAGGCACGTCATCGATCCGCGTTGCGTGCGCTGCATCCGTCGCTGGCATCCATTCTCGCTGCGGAGTTGGCGGCAGGAAACGAAGTAGCCGAGTCACGAATCGGTTGGCCCGAGCCCGACAGCGTCTTCATTCGTTTGCGACGCGAGTTCCTCGCCGACCACAAGGAGCTGCCGGTTGGGGTTCGCCTCGCGAAGCTCAACGATCCCCACTGGTGGGCCGCGGAGTACAGCTCGGAAAACCCGCGTCACATCATTGCGTCACGGTGAATGCGCGACGGCTGTTCTCATTCGTACGGGCCGTACGGCTCAGCGCTGGGGGGCCATTACCAGGCGTCTCCGTAGACCTTGTACGTACCTGCTGGAAACACTCAATCCTTCTGAGCTGCGACTCACGATCGAGCTTCGATTGCTAGCGGATCGCGGAACGGTCTAGCATCGACTGGCAGCATTCGAACGCTGCTCGAATAGCCAGCGGGTTTTTCGTCATGGACACTGACCTCGAACAAATGACGCGTGAACAATTGATCGCGGAGGTCAAGAAGCTTCGTCAGGGTATCCGGAAGCATCGCGACAGCAATGGTCACGATCTCTGCTGGCATCACCCCGAGCTATGGGGGCTCTTGCCCGAGAAAACCGATCCTGTTCCGACCGTGCCTGAATGGCCCGAGTTCATCCGTGGGTGTGTCCGATATCGGCAATCGCTCGATGAGCAAGCTCCCACAGCGCCACGGACGAACGAGCCGTATGTGAAGTAGCGCAGGGATCGCGTTCACTCCGCGAGGCGCTTGACCATAAAGGCCGCGCTGGCTGGACACAGTGAGGTGAATTCGGCCGATGTTCGGATGAACGGCGGCGCTTCGCTTCTGTCGGCACGCACATAGCCGCGGGCTTGCAAAGAACGCTTCCGCGGTCGTGGTGAGTAGATACAGCGAACGCACGCCGCGCGAGCGCGCGTACTCCTCGGCGTGCGTTAGCAGGCGCGTACCGAGCCCGCCGGAGGTTCGCTGTAGCGATCGAGCACGTGGTTTGGGCGACGGCCACGCAGGCCGTCGCTCCATGCGCTCGCAGCTATTCCACCGTCACCGACTTCGCGAGATTCCGCGGTTGATCGATGTTGCAGCCTTTCGCGAGCGCGACGTGGTAGGCGAGTAGCTGCAGTGCGACGTTCACGAGCAGTGGATCGAATTCCGGGGCCGATTTCGGTACTTCGATGTAGCCTTCCGTCGGCATCGGCAGCGGATCGCCGGGTTGCGTGAACACGTATGTCGGTCCGCGGCGCGCACGGATCTCTTCGATCGTCGAGAGGTTCTTGGCGAATAGATCGTCGCGCGGCATGACGACGATCGTCGGTGTCGCCGGACTGATGAGGGCGAGCGGGCCGTGTTTCAGTTCGGACGCCGGATACGCCTCGGCATGCAGGTAGCTCACTTCTTTCAGCTTCAGCGCACCTTCGAGGGCAATCGGATAACCGGCAGCGCGTCCGACGAAATACGCGTCGCTGCACGTGTGGATGGCCTGAGCGATCTCGGCGATCTTGGATTCTTGATCGAGGATTTGCGCGACTTGCTCCGGTAGCGCCTCGAGCGCTTGCAACAGTTGCGCGCCGGCCGCCGTCGACAGATCGCGGATTCTGCCGAGATGGATCGCCAGCAATGCGAAAGCAACGGCAGCACACGTGAACGTTTTCGTGGCGACGACGGAGATTTCAGGGCCGGCGTGCAGGTAGATGCCGCGACCGCATTCGCGCGCGATCGTGCTACCGACGACATTCACGATGCCGAGAACGCGACCGCCTTTGCGCTTGACCTCCTGAATGGCAGCAAGCGTGTCGAACGTTTCGCCGGATTGGCTCACGGCGATATACAGCGTGTCCTGTTCGATGACTGGATTGCGGTATCGAAATTCGGATGCTGGTTCGGCGTGGGCAGGAATCCTCGCTAGCTGCTCGATCAGGTGCGCACCGACCGCGCCGGCAATGTAAGCGGATCCGCAGCCCAAGATTTTCACGCGCCGGATTTCTAGCAATTCGCGCGCGCTCATTTCGAGGCCGCCGATGTGAGTCGTGTTGAAACGACGATCGAGCCGCCCGCTCAGCGTGCGGCGGATCGCTTCCGGCTGCTCGGCGATTTCCTTGCGCATGAAATGCGCGAAGTCGCCCTTGTCGTAGGCGTCGTTGGCGAGGCTCAACGTGGCGGGTGTCTTCGAAGTCCGGCCGCCCTCGAGCGTCGACGTCTCGAAACCGTCGGCGCGCACGAACGCGAGCTCGCCGTCATCGAGATGCACGACGCTTTGCGTATGCCGGACGAGCGCTGCGGGATCGGAAGCGACGAACATCTCGCGCTCGCCGATGCCGAGCACGACCGGACTGCCGAGGCGGGCCACGACGATTGCGTCGGGACGCTCGACGTCGAGCACTGCAAGGCCGTACGTACCCGTGATCAGACGCAACGCAGCGCGAACGGCTTCAGGAAATTCGCGTTCGGGCATCGCGGCGATCAAGTGCGCGATCACTTCGGAATCGGTGTCCGAGGTGAAGCGTACGCCATTTGCCTGCAACATCGCGCGGAGCTGAGCCGCGTTCTCGATGATGCCGTTGTGGACGATGGCGTAGCGAGCGGCGGCATCGGTGTGCGGGTGTGCATTGATGTCGCTCGGCTCGCCGTGCGTCGCCCAACGAGTGTGCGCAATCCCGGTCGTGCCTTTCAGGCGTTCGGGCAGCAGCCTTTCGAGATCGCGAACCTTGCCTTTGCTCTTGTGGATCGCGAGCTTGCCGTTTCGAACGATTGCGAGTCCCGTAGAGTCGTAACCCCGATATTCGAGGCGATGCAGTCCTTCCACGAGAATTGGCGCCGCTTCGCGCTTGCCGACATAACCGACGATGCCGCACATAAAAGCCCCTCGATGAATTGCGGGCCGACGCCGAGCGGCGCGTTACCCGTAGATGATTCGTCGGATCTGCCGTTCGCTGAGCGGTGGGGCACTGAAGCGGCGTTGGGACAGTTCCTGGGCGATGCGCGCGAAAATCTCCGCGTTCGTGCAGCCTTGGGCCTGCAGCTCCAAATGGCGTCGACGAACGAAGTCTTCTGGTGTCTCGCTCATGAACGCGAGAACTTCATCGATGACCCGGTGCGCCTCGGCCTCACTCAATCGAGTGCTCCTGACCAGATGAGCCACCAACTCTTCAAGCTCGGTGTCCGACACGGGGGCGCACTTTGCCTGGTGGACGGAAAGATGCCCAGAATTTTGCCCGATTTCGGGCAAGAAAGACGCGATTTCGGGCGTTTAGAGGGTTATTCGGGGTTACGCCCGAGATACAGATAAATGTAGGACGTCACGAACAGCACGCAGATGCTGAACGCGAAAACCAACGCGAATCCAGCCGTGAGCAGGGAGAGAAAGCTGGGCGCTTCCGGAGACGTGGCAGCGAGCGCATCTGTTGCCGAAAGGAGCCCAAGCACGAACGTCGAGCTGACGAACCATCGTCTCAAGTAACCCGGCAAATGGACGCGCATGTTCCGATTGTGTCGATAGGCCGCGGCGCGGGCGATGCGGTCACCTCGGCTTGCATCCTTGAACAACCAGAACGGCCAGAGATACCGAAACAAAACGATCGAAAGCGGCATGTCCTCATAGCGCGAGGCCGCGGCAACGATTTGCTGAGACGGTTTCATGCGGGCTCACCGAATGCTCTTGCAGTGTGCAGTGCCGGAGCTTCGCGCTGATGCGAAGTCCGTCACTCATCGATAGATGAGCAACTAGGCGAATGAGTTCCGTCGACTCGAGAGAGCATTTTGGTGCAGCGTCGGCCGCTATTCCTAGATGTTCACGCTGCCGCGTCCGAGCTCGATCACTTCACCGCCTACGAAAATCTGCCGATCCTTCGTGACGCGCAGATAGAGCGTCGACGGACGCTGCACATGCTCGCCTTGGGAGATTTCGTAGTCGCACGGCAGTGCACGTCCGGTCGCAATCAACCAGCCGCCGAGATTGGCCGTTGCTGAGCCTGTGGCCGGATCTTCCAGCATCGCCGAGCCGACCGGAAAGAAGAATCTCGACAACAGCTTTCCGGGCGAAACCTCTGCGAACACGTAGGCCATGCTGTGACCGTCCTCGCTGACCTCCTTGCGGCATCGCTGTACGTCCGGTTCGGCGCGACGTACGGCCGCTTCGCTCGCAAGCGGGACGATGAGCTGCTCCTTACCGGCTTTGACCCAAAGCGGCTGCCCGCCGATGTCCGATTCCTCGAGCCCCAGCATCTGCGCCAGCTCGGCGCGCGAAGTGCGAGGCTCGCGCCAGGTCGGCGGGTTTGCCTGGAGCGTCCAGCGTGTGCCGTCGCGTGTGACCGGGATGATGCCGGCTGCCATTTCGAGCGTGAGCTCGGTTCCGCCGAGCCCGAGCGCGTGACACACGAACGCCGTGCCGAGCGTCGGATGTCCGGCGAACGGCATTTCATAGGCCGGCGTGAAGATGCGCACTCGTGCGTTCGCACGTGTCGATTTCAGAATGAACGTCGTCTCGGACAGATTGAACTGCCGAGCCAGCGCTTGCATCGTCTGCGTATCGAGCTCATCGGCGGCCTCGAATACGCACAGCGGATTGCCGGACAGCGCATGGCCGTTCTGGGTGAACACGTTAACCAATCGATAGTGAAGCGTCGGCATACGAGCTCCTTGCGTTGCGACACGCGAAGTGTGGTCGCGACGGCGAGCGCTTGCCTATGGACAGTTCTACGCGCTTGGAGGCGGTACAGCGCGGCTACGTGGCGATGGGCTCGAGTCGTTCTTCGATGAGCCGGGCCGCTCGAGTCCAGTCGATGTCTTCGAGAGCGGCGGCGTCGTGAGTCAGTGCGGCCAGAATCTCGGCTTGAATGCGGCCGCGTTCGAGCGCGACGGCATAGGGGATGCGCGCGTGGAACATGACCATTGAATAGCGCGGAATGAACCGATCGGGAAAACGTCGTTCCAGCTCGAGCGAAAGCATCTTTTGCAGCTGGAACTTCGGATCGCGCACCGTATCCCGCATCTCTTGATAGTTCTCGAGTGCCATCTGTGCGATGGCATTCGTGTTCGGTCGCCGCAAGCGCTCGAATTGCGCGAAGACTTCCTCGAGGTTGTCGTTGCCGGCCATGAGCGTTGCGAGCTGGCCGCAATCCTCGAACGCGCAGTTCATGCCTTGGCCGTGGAACGGCGTGATGGCGTGGGCCGCATCGCCGATCAGGAGCAGTTTGTCTGCATGCGACCAGCGCTCGCAGCGCACCGTTCCCATGATGCCGGTGGGGTGGGTCAGAAATTCCTGCTCGAGGTTCGGCATCAGCGAGACGACGTCCGGAAACTCGCGCGCGAAGAACTCACGCACGTCGCGAGCGCTGCGCAACGAGGCGAAACTGATCGGACCTTCGTGCGGTGCGAACAATGTGGCGGTGAAGCTGCCGTCGACGTTCGGCAGGGCAATCAGCATGAAGCCGCCGCGCGGCCAGATGTGCAGCGCATGCCGCTCGATTCGCCAGCCGCCGCGCTCGTCGGGCGGAATCGTGAGCTCCTTGTAGCCGTGCTCGAGCAGATCTTCCCGATTCGCTATCGCAAATTCGTTCGCCAACGAATGTCTGAGCACTGAGCCGGCACCATCGGCACCGATGACACGATGCATCTCGATCTCGAGCTCGCGCCCGTCGGCTTCCGAGCGAATGCGGATCGTGCCGCGCGCGAAATCTGCACCGACGACCGGATGTTTGAACAAGATCTCCGCGCCGGCTTGTTCGGCGGCGTCGAGCAGGATGCGATTCAATCCGGCGCGCGAGACCGAGTAATTCACTTCGCTCTCATCCTTGCCGTAGGGTAGGAATGTTTGCGCGCCATCGATGTCGTGCAGCATCCGTCCGGGCATTGCGATCAATTGCGATTGCACTTGCGGCATGACGCCCGCGCGTTCGAGCACACGAATGCCGCGCGCGGCCAGCGCGAGGTTGATCGAACGTCCGGCGGGAATCTGCTCGCGCCGCATGTCGGGCAGCCGTTCGAAGATACGGACACGGTAGCCGAGCTGGGCGAGCAGAATCGCTAGCAGGCTGCCGGCGAGTCCTGCGCCGCAGATCGTGATGCGGCGATCGGTGTCGGTGGAGGAGGGCGCATTCATGCGGAAGGAACGCTGCTTTTCTCGAGCAGCACGCTCAAGGCATCGACGAATTCCCAGACTTCGAGGAACGTGTTGTACAACGGCACGGGCGCAACGCGAATCACGTCGGGCTCGCGCCAGTCGCACACGAAGCCGCGCTTCGTCAGCTCATCGTGAATCGCTCGTGCTGTTTCTCTCGGGCGTCGCAGACGAATGGAAAGCTGACAGCCGCGCCATTGCGGGTCGCGCGGCGTGAGAATTTGCACCGCGTCGGCTGCGCGCGCGAGCAGCGCACACTCGAGGTAGTTCGTGAGCGCCTGCGATTTGGCCCGCAATCGATCGAAGCCCGCTTGTTCGAAGAGCGCAAGTGACGCGATCAGCGGAGCCAGGGAAAAAATCGGCGGGTTCGAGATCTGCCAGCCTTCTGCGCCCGGGAGTGCATGGAACGTGGGCGGCATGGCGAAGCGCGACTGTTTGTCGTGCCCCCACCAGCCGGCCAATCGTGGAATCGGCGAATGAGCATGTCGCTCATGAACGAATGCGCCGCCGATCGCGCCAGGGCCGCTGTTCAGATACTTGTAGCTGCACCACACCGCGAAATCTACGTTCCAGTCGTGGAGCGCGAGGGGCGTATTCCCCATTGCGTGGGCGAGGTCGAATCCAACCGTGCTCCCGACACTGTGGGCGCTACGCGTGATCGTCTCCATATCGAGGCGTTGTCCGGTCAGGTACTGCACGCCGGGCAGCAGCACGGTGGCAAGAGCATCGCCAGTGTTTTCGATCGCGGCGCAGATGTCCTCCGTGCGCAGCACGTCTTCGCCGTCGCGCGGCGAGACGATCACGACGGCATCGCTCGGATCCAACCCGTGCAGGCGGACTTGCGATTCGATGGCGTAGCGGTCCGAAGAGAAGGCGTGCGACTCGAGCAGGATCTTTCGCCGACGGCCGCTCGGACGATAGAAACTCGTCAACAGTAGATGCAGATTGACCGTCAGCGAGTTCATCGCGACGACTTCGATCGGCAACGCGCCGGCCAGCGTAGCCAATCCTCGGGTCACCTGTTCGTGGTACGACAACCACGGACGCTGTCCGGTGAAGTGGCCCTCGACACCCCGTTGTGCCCACGCGTCCAGTTCTTCGTTGACGATCGCGAGCGCTCGTTTCGGTGCAAGCCCCAATGAATGGCCGCACAGATAGACGGCCTCGGTGCCGTTTTCGCGGCGCGGGATATGAAATGCTGCGCGCAGCGACCTCAATGCATCTTGGGCATCGAGCGCGACTGCATCGTCACGAGTCAAACCAGTCATTGCTGGAGGCGTTCGAAACTCAGCCGGCGAGCGTCACGTTCTCGGCGGCATGACCCAGCCGCAGGACCGGCACGTGCGATTTTCCACCGATCCGTAGAACCGGTCGAAGATGGGCGGGAGTTGCGCCACGATGTCGGTGACGTGCAGGTACTCCGAATAGAGCGGAGCATTGCAACGGTCGCAATACCACAAGAAGCCATCCTTCTCGTCGGGACGTCTCTTGCGCTCGATGACGAGACCGACCGTGTTCTCATAACGTTGCGGCGAATGCGGAACGTGCGCCGGCAGGAGCAGGATTTCGCCTTCCTTGATCGGGATGTCGACGCGCTTGCCGTCCTGCATCGTGCGCAACAGCATGTCGCCTTCGAGCTGATAGAAGAATTCCTCGCCCGGGTCGTCGTGATAATCGGTGCGCGAGTTCGGGCCGCCGACGACCATGATGATGAACTCGGATTCGCGAAAGACGAGCCGGTTACAGACCGGCGGCTTCAAGTACTCGCGATGTGCGTCGATCCATTCGCGGAAATTGAAGGACAGCAGCGGTTTCATAGGTCGCCTCTAGATCGTCGCCGAGCAGTATAGCCTCAAGGCATTATGCGGCACGCAAGAAATGCAGAGTTTCCGCCGAGACTTCGGTTTCTCGCGAGGGACGGCGCGGTCGATGCGGCAAATGCTCGCGGGCCGTTCGTGCAAGCGGATGCCGAGCGTTCAGTCGTCGCCCGGTTTCAATTTCGAGGAGCTGCAAGCAACGAAGACGGGCTCTGCGCGTTCGTCGAGCCGGACCGCGCAGAGCGAGCCGCCCCAGACGCAGCCGGTGTCGATGCTGAGCACGTCATCGCCTTCGTAGAATCCGAGCGCCGACCAATGACCGCAAACGATTCGCTCGCCGCGCGTACGTCGTCCTGGCGCTTGGAACCACGGTATCAGTCCCGCCGGTGCCTGGGCGATCGTGCCTTTGTGTTTCAAAGCCAACCTGCCGTCTTCCGTGACAAAGCGCAGGCGCGTGAAACAGTTCGTGATGAAGCGCAGACGATCGAAACCCTGCAGATCTTCCGACCAGCGATCCGGCTGATTACCGTACATGTGGGCGAACAAGTCTGCCGCCGTTCGCTCGTCCCTTAACGCGTCCTCGAGCTCCGCTGCGCAGCGGCGTGCCGTTGCAAGATCCCACTGAGGCGCCACTCCGGCATGCACCATCGTGTAATTCAATGCCGGATCGTGATGCAGGATCGGCCGGTGTCGCAGCCAATCGAGGAGCTCATCGCGGTCTGGTGCGGCAAGTATTTCGTCGATCGTGTCGCCGCGCTTGGGATGGAGGCCCGGCGTCGAGGCGACGGCCAGCAAATGCAGATCGTGATTTCCGAGCACGGTGGTGACCGAATCGCCGAGCCTGTGCACGAGCCGCAATACGTCGAGCGAGCGAGGCCCGCGATTGACGAGATCGCCGACCAGCCAAAGCCGATCGTGCTTCGGATCGAAAGCGATGCGTTCGAGCAGCGCCTCGAATTCGTCGCAACACCCCTGGATGTCGCCGATGGCGTAAGTGGGCATGAGCGCTAGAGCTACAGTCGGTGGCAGCGCAGAGTCTAATCAAGGTCGACGAGCGCTCTTGCCGTTGCCTGCCGCCCGTGACCCGTCACGCTTCGGTCAATGCAGCATCCCAGGCATCGCCAGCGTGAACGGCGTAATCGGCGCATCGAAATGTGCGCCATCGTCGGCGAGCATGTGATAGCTGCCTTGCATGGCGCCGACCGGCGTTTCGAGCACGGCCGCACTGGAATAACGAAAGCCTTGGCCGGGAAGCAAGTAAGGCTGTTCGCCCACGACGCCTTCGCCGCGCACTTCCTTGACCTTGCCGTTGGCGTCGGTGATCACCCAATGCCGCGTGAGCAGGCGCGCCGGAACCTTGCCTTCGTTGCGGATCGTGATCGTGTAAGAAAAGACGTAGTGGCCTTCCTCGGGCTTGGATTGCTCGTCGACGTAATTGGCGCTCACGTCGACGCGGATCTTGTGCGTGGAATCGCTCATGGGCGCGATCTTATCAGTCGGCGCGGCAGCCCGCGCGGCGTCCGGATGAACGGTGTTCCGAATCAGTGCAGCCGAACGGCCAGCACATCGCAGGGTGCGGCGTGCAGAATCGTGTCTTCGGTGAAATTCAACAGAATGGCCAACCCGTGACGCTCGCGGCTGCCGAGCACGATGAGATCGCTGGCCAATTTCTGTGCGGTGCGGATGATTTCGGCCTTGATGCTGCCGGTTTCGACGAGCTGCTTGCTGCTCTCGAGCCCGAGGTCACGGGCGAGCTCGGCGAGCTTCGTGCGTGCGCGATCGACCAGCTCGCTTTCGATCTGCACGGTCGGTAGCAGCGCTTCGCCCATCGGTTCGACGGGGACGTACTCGACAACATGCAGCAGGGTGATTTGCGCTCCATGGGCCGCTGCCACGGATTTGGCGCGCTCGCCGATCACCCGGCTGTCCTCCGACAAATCGACGACCAGCAAAATGTTCTTATAGCCCGCCATCGCATGTCCCCCGTCAGCCGGCCAAATTCCTCGTCAGTCGTTCGCGCCTGTTGTACACACTGGCGGGTCGAGTTGTCTAGCGAGCGCGGCGAATCCAGCCGGCGGCACCGTTTCCGCGCGTGCTCCCGGATCGATGCCTGCGCGTTCGATCTGCGCCTCGGACAACAGCGGTTTCAGCGCATTACGTAAGGTTTTGCGCCGCTGCGAAAATGCGGCGGCAACGATGCGCGCAAACTTGCGTTCGTCTTCGATCTCGAAGGGCGCTTCTGCGTGCGGTTTCAGCCGCACGAAAGTCGAATCGACGCGCGGCGGAGGTTTGAAGGCGCCGGGTCCGATATCGAACAATTTTTCGACTCGCACCCACGGAGCCAGCATGACCGAAAGCCGTCCGTAGTCCTCGTCGCCGGCGCGCGCGGCCATGCGCGCGACGACTTCCTTTTGCAGCATGAAATGCATGTCGACGAAGAGCTCGCGCTGCTCGAGCAAGCGAAACAGCAGCGGCGTCGAAATGTTGTAGGGGAGATTGCCGACCGCGCGGAGCTTCTGTCTGCCTGCCAACGGAGCGAAATCGAACTCGAGCACGTCGGCTTCGTGGATGCGCAGCTCGCCGTACGGAACAGCGATCTCTTCTAGATACCGAATCGCATCGCGGTCGATTTCGATCGCATCGAGGCTGCCCACGCGTTCGAGGAGCGGCAGCGTGATGGCGCCGAGCCCGGGGCCGATCTCGACGAGCCGGTCACTGGTGGTGGGCGCAATCGCGGCAATGATCTTCTCGATGATGCCGCGGTCGTGCAGGAAGTGCTGGCCGAAGCGTTTGCGTGCGCGATGCATGTCGATTTTCGCCGTTCGCTTCGATCCGGTCGGGGATGCGAAATGGAAAACCTAAGACGCGCGCTCTGTCGCTGCGGCGAGCTGCAACGCGAGCTCGACGGCTGCGATGAGGCTGCCTGCATCGGCCTTGCCCGTGCCGGCGAGCTCGAGCGCCGTGCCGTGATCGACGGAAGTACGGATGATCGGCAGGCCGAGCGTCACGTTCACGGCGTGCCCGAATCCTGCGTACTTGAGCACGGGCAATCCTTGGTCGTGGTACATCGCGAGCACGGCATCGGCCTGCGAGAGCATGCGCGGCGTGAATGCGGTGTCCGCTGGAGCCGGGCCGATGAGCACGAGCCCGTCGCGACGTAGCCGATCGAGCGTCGGTGCGATCGTGTCGATCTCCTCGCGACCCAAATGACCGGATTCGCCGGCATGCGGGTTCAGGCCGCAAACGAGAATGCGCGGTTGAGCAATGCCGAATCGCGTTCGCAAGTCGCGATCGAGCACGCGAATCACGTCGGTCAACAGATCCGGTGTGATGGCGCGGCTCACTTCGGTGAGCGGAAGGTGTGTCGTGGCAAGCGCAACGCGCAGCTCCTTCGCTACCAGCAGCATGACCGGTAACGGCGCGCCGGTCCGTTCAGCGAGGTACTCGGTGTGACCCGTGAACGGCACGCCGCTGTCGGCGATCACGCTCTTTTGCACTGGGGCCGTCACCACCGCTGCAAACGTGCCCCGCATGCAGCCGTCGATTGCTGCATCGAGCATGTTCAACACGTAGGGCGCGTTCGCCACATCCAGTTTTCCCGGCACCGGTACGGCAGCGGTGGGAATGTGCAGGACCGAAAGAACGCCTGCTTCGTGGGCGCGCGGTTTCTCGAGGCTCCAAGGAACCACGTTGACGCTTGCGCCGAGATTACGTGCGCGTGCAACGAACACTTGCTCGTCGCCGGCGAACACGAGCTCGCAAGGCCAAGCGCGTTGCGCGATGTCGATACACAGATCGGGGCCGATGCCCGCCGGCTCGCCGGACGTAACGATGATGCGGGGTAGGGACATGACGTCGGGTCCGGCGCGACAACGCGCTGCGGAACCTACATTCGGTATTCGACGAACGCTTCGTCCCGCAAGCGGCGCAGCCAGAGCTCGGTTTCTTCTTCGGCCTTGGACTCGCGTAGTTGCGCGAACACCATCTGGCGCAGTCGGTCTTGCGTGACGTCGTGTACGCGGCGGCCGAGCAGCTGCACGATGTGCCAGCCGTACGGCGTCCTGAACGGCTCGCTGATTTCGTTTTCGTTCAAGGCATCGAGCTGACGCTCGAACTCCGGTACGAAGGTGCCGGGACCGGCCCAGCCGAGATCGCCGCCTTGCGGCGCGGAGCCTGGGTCCTGCGAAGTCACCGCCGCGATCGCGCCGAAATCCTCGCCGCCTTCGAGCACGCGCCGGCGAATGTCCGCGAGTTTCTGGCGCACGGTTTCATCGTCCTCGAGCTCGTTCGGACGCAGCAGGATGTGCCGAGCATGAACTTGGCTCACGATGGCCTGCTGAATGCCGCCGCGCACTTCGTTCAAGCGGAAGATGTGGAAGCCGCTCGGCGTACGGATGGGTTCGGAGATATCGCCCGGCTTCATTTTCGGAACCAGGTCGCTCAGGATCGAAGGAAGCTGCGAGCCTTTGCGCCAGCCGAGCGCACCGCCTTCGATGTTCGTCGTGCTGTCCGAATAGGTGACGGCGAGCTGGGCGAAATCCTGACCGGCCTTGGCCTTCTCGTACACCTCCTGTGCACGCGCTTCGCGCGCTTGAATCTGCTCGGGCGAGGCAGTGACGGGCACGGAGATCAGAATGTGCGAGACGTTGTACTCGCTGTTCTGATCGGGCGCGCTTTGCAGCCGCGCGAGCGCTTGTTCGAGCTCGCGAGGCGAGATGTTGATACGGTTGATCACGTCGCGCTGACGCAATAGCTGCAGCGTGATCTGTTTGCGCATGTCCTCGCGATACGCGCGGTAGTCGATGCCTTGCGACTCGAGCGCGCGGGGCAGATCGGCGAAGCTGATGTTGTTGCGCTGGGCGATGTCCGCGAGCGCGCCGTTCAGCATCTCGTCCGATACCTCGATGCCGAGCCGTTGCGCACGTTGCATCTGGATTTCTTCGATGATCAGGCGCTCGAGAATCTGTCGGCGCAGCACGTTGCGGGGCGGCAGCTCGGTGTTCTGCTCGCGCAGTCTCTCGATGATCTGCTCGGTCTGTTGATCCAGCTCGCTCATGAGCACGACGCCGTCATTGACGATGGCTGCGATCCGATCGAGCAGTACGCCGCTCGAGGACAGCTCCCGCGTCTGGCTCAGCGTCAATGCCGGCAGCAGCGCGAGCGTCAAAATGAACGAAGCAAGACGCGCAAGTTTCATGCAAGTGTCGCCTGACAAATCAATGAGACCCGGAATCTGCATTCGCGGCAGTGGGTCGGTTCGTGGCTAAATGGCCGGTGGGTCAGCTGGTTACCGCAGTTCCGGCGCTCGCGACGAGTATCCCCGAATCGAGCGCTCCAGGAAAGTATCGGCGCCGGTTCCGACACTGGAGAGCCCGTTAAGTTCAAGCTGCAGCAGGATGCTCGTGTCCATGTCGCCCTCGCGGCTGCGGACATAGCGGCGGCCGACGAGCCGCAGTCGCCAGCAGCACGAGCGGTACTCGATGCCCGCGAATTGGTCGAGCGCCTGCCGATCTTCGAGCGAGTACACCATCCGCGCGTAGGCGCTCCAGCGCTCGCCGATGGGCCAGGCGGCCGACCCATCGATCTGCTCGAGGCTGCGGCGCGTCACGCTGAATGGTCCGGACGCACTCGGGTCCGCCGGATCGAGGTCGGAAGTGCCGATGCCGCGCCGAAAGCGGTAGCCGACATTGACGACGCGATCGTAGTTGGGCCGATACTGGATCTGCACTTCGCCGCGTTCCGAACGCGTATCGTCCGGATCCCATTGCACGCCCATCCTGATGTTCCAGTTCTGATAGGCCGTGAGCTGCAGCTCGGCGATGATGTCCGAGCTCTCGGTGTCGTCGAGCGGCTCGCCCGGTAACGTCACGCGCGGCTCGCGGAAATAGAATGCCTGGCCGATCGTGGCGGAAATGAATTGCTTGCCATTCTCGGCATCGAGCAGCCGCGAAGTGATGCCAACGCTCAGCTGATTGGCATCGCTCAATCGATCCCAACCCGTGTAGCGGTTCGTCCGAAAGAGCTGTACGAGATTCAAGTCGGCAACAGTCGTATCGAATACCGGAAGGTTGTCCTGATTTCGATACGGGACGTACAAGTACATCAGGCGGGGCTCCAGGGTTTGGAGCCGCTGCCCGCGCGATCCCGTGAGACGTTCGAAGCTGAGGCTCCCATCGAGACTGAAGATGGGAGCTGAGCGACTCGGCGAGTCGTCGGTACCTGCAGGCATGTCCTCGAGCAGGTACGCCGTGTATCGCCAAGCGAGGGCCGGTTCGAGATACATCCCGGCGCCGCGAAGCGGCATGCGGATTTGCGGCGCGACATCGAGCCGCGCGCCGGTGGCGAGCGTTGAAGGATCGTCCACGGTGTGGGTGAAGTGCGCGAGCTCGCCGTCGAGCGCAAAGGTCAACCCGTACGCCAGATTGGGAATCAATCCGCGCACGCCGATTTGCGGGAGCACCGTGAACGGGCGGCTCGCTTCAGGAATACGTTCGTCGACGGTTTGGAAATTCTGGGCGCGAGCGAACCATGTCCAGTGATTCGTGCGATAGGACAGCTGTGCGGCGCGGCTCAGGTAGAGGACGCTCGTACCCTCGGGGCCTTGTCCGAAATCTTCGAACCATTGCTCGTCGCTGACCTCCGCAGCGTCCAGATCGAGGCGAAGCGCGCGCGTGAAATCGGTCTGGTTGATGAAACGAATGTAGCTGCGGTCGGTGTCGCGATCTTCGTCGTGAGGCAGCCATTGCGTTTCCAGTACGCCGTGACCGTTCCTCAGCAAGTAGCGCCACTCGGTGTCGAGCTTCACGCCACGCCGAATGTCGTAGGTGGGGACGAGCGTCGCATCGAAATTCGGACGGATGTTCCAGTACCACGGTACCGACAGGCCGTCGCGCGAGTGGCTGCCGAAGTTCGGATACAGAAATCCCGATTTGCGTTCGTTGCCCACGGGGAAAGAAAAATACGGCACGTACAGGATCGGAACGCCTTTGAAGTCCAGGCGCACGTTGCGGCCGGTGCCGAGACCGCGCTGTTGACTGATGTCGATCGCGCTCGCGCTGAGGAGCCAGTCTTCGTTGCCGATCGGGCAGGTCGTGTACCGGACGCGATCGAGCTCGATGTCGCCCTCCAATGTTGCGGAAATGCGATCGGCCGAGCCTCGTGCAGGAATCGTCGGCAGCTCGAACTCGGCGCCCCGAAAGGTCACGCTGCCCGCGGGGTCGACCTGTGCACCGGTGCCGCGGATCCTGAGCGTGGGATCGGCATAGTCGACGCCGCCTTCGACCGAGAAACGATTCGAGTCGCGGTCATAGGTTGCATCCTGGGTCTTGATCGTGCGTGCCTGCTGGCTGATCGTCACTTCGCCTTTGAGCAGCATGCGCCCGTCGCCTGTGGCTTCGACGCTGTCGCTTTCCACGGCAATCGGGGCCGTCGGATCGATCGAAGCGAGCGTCGGTGCATCCGATTCCTTCGGTTGAACGGGCTCAGGGCAATTCGCCGACACGTGCCAGGCAGGGAGCATCGCCGCTGCAATCAGCAAGCGCACCGATCGGCGCAGCATGTAGGCGGGCGCGAGCGGCGAGCGTATGGCGATCGGGTGCGGCATTGACGGCCGATTATAATGACCGAGCTTCATTTGGCATCGCTCATCTGCGATGCTGCATCGGAATTCCGTCAAGGTTTCTCGCGTGACACATCCATCGAACGACATCGCGACGCTGCGACGTGCCGGCGATGTGCGGCTTCAACAGCTCGGAGCATGGCTGGCCGATGTCTTCGGCGACGACGATTTCTCCTTGGCCGTTGCCTCTGCCGACGCAAGCTTTCGCCGCTACTTCCGCGTGTCGCGCCGAGGCGAAACGTCGATTGCCATGGATGCGCCGCCGGACAAGGAAGACATCGAGCCGTACGTGCGAATCGCAGGGATGCTCGTCGGGGTCGGCGTCAACGCGCCTCGTGTTCTCGCATGCGACATGGCCAAGGGTTTCGTCTTGAGCTCCGATCTCGGCACGCGCACGTACCTTGCCGAGCTTGCCGAGCCTTCGCGCGCCGATGAGCTGTACCGCGACGCCATGGCGGCGCTCGTGCGCATGCAATCGCGAATGCAGGAGCAGGCGCGGACGCTACCGCCTTACGACGACGCGCTGCTGCGCCGTGAGATGGCGCTGTTCCCCGAGTGGTTTTGCGGCCGACACCTCGGGCTCGAGCTCGAAGATCGGCACATGAAAGTGATCGGCGCGATGTTCGACGTGCTGGTTGCAGAAGCTTCGAAGCAGCCGCGGGTGTTCGTCCATCGCGACTATCACTCCCGTAATCTGATGGTGGGCGACGGCGCACGATACGGGGCGAATCCCGGCATTCTCGATTTCCAGGACGCCGTGTACGGACCGGTGACTTACGACTTGGTCTCGCTGCTCAAGGATTGTTACATCTGCTGGCCGACCGAGCGCGTACGCGGCTGGGTGGCGCAATTCCGAGAAATGGCGGCGAGCGAGGGCATCGGGGTCGGCGCGACGCTCGAAGAGTTCGAGCGCTGGTTCGATTTCATGGGCGTGCAACGGCATCTGAAGGTGCTCGGCATCTTCGCGCGGCTGTTCCATCGCGACGGCAAGCCGGGCTATCTCAAGGATTTGCCGCTCACGCTGAAGTACGTGCGCGAGGCTGTCGCTCGCTATGCCGAGCTGCAGCCGCTTCGCCAGTTGCTCGATGAGCTCGTGGTGCCGGCTTTCGAGCGCGTACGCCCGGAGCGCGCACCTTGAAAGCGATGATCCTGGCGGCGGGCCGCGGCGAACGCATGCGGCCGCTCACCGACGATGCGCCGAAACCGTTACTCGAGGTCGGCGGCAAGCCGCTCATCCAGTATCACATCGAGAATCTGGCGGCGGCCGGTGTGCGCGAGATCGTGGTCAATCTCGCATGGCAGGGTTCGAAACTGCGCGAAGCGATCGGCGACGGTGCAAAGTTCGGCGTTCGCATCGCCTATTCGGACGAAGGCGAGTTCGCGCTCGAAACAGGCGGGGGCATCTGCAAGGCGTTGCCGCTGCTCGGGGACGATCCGTTCATCGTCGTGAGCGGCGACATCTGGACACGGTTCCCATTCGAATCGCTGCGACTCGGTGGCGACGATGTTGCGCACTTGGTTTTGGTGCCGAATCCCGAGTTTCATCCCCGCGGAGATTTCGGGCTGGTCGAGACGCGTGTGACCGAAATGGAACCCAAGCACACCTACGCGAACATCGGCGTGTTCGCACCGCGCTTCTTCGAAGGACGAAAACCGGAGCGCTTTGCGCTGGGACCGCTCATCCGCGAGTGGATTCAGCGCGGACTGGTGAGCGGCGAGCTCTACGAGGGGCCGTGGCACAACGTCGGCACGCCTCAGCAATTGGCAGCCTTGGACGCTCAATTGAGCGGTCGCGGTTAGACTTCAGCCCACTGCCGCAGCAGATTGTGGTAGACGCCCGTGAGCTGCACGAGGGCAGGGTGATTCGGCACGTCCGCACCTAGACGCTGAATTGCCAAGTCGAGATCGAACAGCGTTGCCCGTTGCTGATCGTCGCGGACCATGCTCTGAATCCAGAAGAACGAAGCGATACGCGCGCCGCGCGTGACGGGCTGAACTCGGTGCAGGCTCGTCGCCGGATAGAGAATCATGTGGCCAGCCGGCAGCTTGACCGAGTGTGCGCCGTACGTGTCGTCGATCACGAGCTCGCCGCCGTCATATTCCTCGGGTGCGCTCAAGAACAAAGTTGCCGAAATGTCGGTCCGCACGCGATGCGGCGAGTTTCGGACCTGACGAATTGCATTGTCGACGTGCACGCCGAACGACTGACCGCCGGCATATCGGTTGAACAGGGGCGGGAAGATCTTTGCCGGGAGCGCGGCCGAGATGAACAGCGGATTGCGCTCCAGCGCCGCGACGATGGCTTCGCCGAGCTTGCGTGCCGCCGGCGAGTCTTCAGGCAATTGCAGATTGTCTTTCGCGCGGGCGGATTGATGGCCTGCCGTGACGCGGCCATCCACCCATTCGGCGGCTTCGAGCTCGCGTCGAAACTGCGCGACTTGCTCGGTCGATAAGACTTCGGGGATTTGTATCAGCATTGGCCATGCGCTGCGGACAACTGCCCGCAGCGCCCGCTCTGTCAGAAAGTAAACGTTGCCGTCAACGATACCGTCCGGCCAGGGCCTGGAACATAGTGGCCGCCGCCGACGCGATCGACATAGTCCTTGTCGGCGAGGTTCGTGACGTTCAAGCGCAGATCGATGCTGTCGGTGACAGGGTAGCTCGCCATGGCATCGATCAACCAATAGCCCGGAATCGTCACCTCGCCGAGCGTGTCGCTGCGCGTGCGTACGATGTCGTCCGTGTACTGCGCGCCGAGTCCAACCGTCAGGCCGAACGGCAGCACGTACGTGCTCCAGACATTGAGCGATAAGTCAGGTACCAGCAGAAGCTCGCGTCCTTGTTCGAGCGTGTTCGCCGACGAGCTGTACTCGCTGTCGAGATAGGCAATGCCGCCGAACACCGACCATGCGGGCGTAATCGCCCCGGCTGCGGATAGCTCGATGCCGTCGACGCGTTGCTCGCCGTCGAGCACCCAAGGATCGCCGTTCGTCTCTCGCGTACGCACGTTGGTTTTCTTCATTCGAAAGACGGCCGCAGTGAGCGACAAGCGTTCGTCCAGTACGTCCCACTTCGTGCCGAGCTCGAGGTTCGTGCTTTTCTCGGGCCGCAGGTTGATGTTGTTCGCAGCGGTCGGCGAGGTGCTCAAACCTGGTCCGACGGCGCCAGCATCGACTGTCGGATCGAAGCTCGTGCCATAGGACAGATATACGCTGCCGTTCGTCGCGGGTTTGAACGTGAGGCCGGCATGCCAGCTCACATGATCCTCGCGCTTGGACAAGTCGCTGAGAACGTCGCCGGTGGAGTAGCTGCGCTGTTCGAAATCGATATCCACCTGGTCCCAGCGAACGCCGGCTGCAATCAGCCAGCGCTCGTTCAGTGCGATCGTATCGAAGGCGTACAGGGCGACGGTGTCCGTTCGCGTCTCGGCCGGATCGCCAGTGTTCGGCGGCATGGGGCCGAGGGGACGATCGTTGGGATTCGGATAGAAGAAATCCGGCACTTGGGGTTGATTCGTTGTTTGAGCGCTGTTGCGATTGGCCGTTTTCTCGCGCGACAGCTCCAATCCGCTCACGAGCGTATGGCTTGCTGCGCCGGTCTCGAACGAAAACGTCACGTCGGTGAGATTCGTAATGTTCTCGACCGACATTGTCCGTCGATGGAACTGGCGGTTCGGTGGGCGTGGTGCAGTGATGCCTGAATCGCGATCGGTGTCGAGATAGCGCGAGAGGTTCCGCACGCGCACCGAGTCGTTGAACGTGTGCTCGATCTGCACGGTCGCGCTCTTACTCTCGATGTCCTCGAAGTCGTAGTTCTTCAAGCCGTAGAAATTCGATTGATCGACGCCCGCGCCGTAGGCGCCCGTCGGGAACGTGCGGTTATGGCTCGGGTCCTCGGCAGTCGTCTGGTCGATCGTCAACCAAGGCAGCCCATAATCGGGCACGTTGTCTTCTTCGAGGTAGAACAGACCGACGGTCAATCGCGTCGCCGGCGAGAGGTTCAGCGCTAGGGAAGGGGCAACGCCCCAGCGCTCGTTCGACACGACGTCGCGGTTGGAAACGTCGGCGTCGTGATACATCGCATTCAAACGCAGCGCGAGCGAATCGCTGAGCTCCATGTTCGTGTCGGCAGTCAGGCGCTTGTAGCTGTCGCTGCCGAAGGCAAGAGAGTAGTCCTGGGAATCGCCGGCGTGAGGCGTCTTGGTGACCTGATTGATCGCTCCGCTCGACGCGCTGCGGCCCGCGATGGCGCCGGTGGGCCCTTTGATGACTTCGACGCTTTCGAGATTGAAGGAATCTCGTGCGTACGCGCCGGTGTCGCGCACACCGTCGATGAACAGACTGTTGCGCGCGCTGAAGCCGCGCATCGAGAAGTTCTGATCGCCGGGCAGACCGCCGCCGCCTTCGCCGGCTTGAAACGTGATGCCGGGAGAGTTGCGCAGCACGTCGCGCAGCGTCGTAGCGGCTTGCTCCTTGATGACCGAAGCCGGAATGACGGCAATCGTCTGTGGCGTATCGCGAAGCGGCTGCGTGTACTTCGGCGAAGAAGCGACGTCGGTCTTATAGCTCTCCTCCTCGGCCCCGACCGCGATCTTCGCGAGTTGTTTCGGTTCGGGATCCGAAGCGGCTTCGGCCTGCGCGGCCCCCGCATTCAAACAACTTACGATCGCGGCGGCCAATAGTGGTGAACGGACGGCTGAGCTTTCGCGCATGAGCATTCACTCCTTAATTCCCTGAATTTCTGGTTCGCACTCGCGGGAGAGGGATTAACCGCAATTGCGGGCGCCCCCGACGATGATGCGACTATAAGTGAGAATCATTCTCATTTGCAATGGTGGTCTGGGCGCGGCATCATTTATTGGCTCGCGCGCATCGCAAGCTTCAGGTTGAGTCATCCATGCCGTCGTGGGGTCGCAAATCGTTCGTCATGGCCGTGATCGTCCTGTTGCACGGCGCTGCGGTCATTGGGCTCATGCATATAAAGAGATCAGTTCCCGATGCTGCAGTGCACGATGTCCTCATCGCGCGATTGATCTCGACGCAACAAGAGACGGCAACTCCTGCATTCGTGCCTGTGAAGACCGTTGTGCCGACGCCAACGATCGAGCCTCCGCAACTTCCGATCATCGACACTGTCCCGACTGAACCCGCGTCGCGCGCGATCAATGTTCCCCCGCCGAGCGCACCGATCGTTGGTGCACCCTCCGATCCTGGTGTCCCAAAAGTAATTTCGACGGTCGAGTACGTGCGAGAGCCGAAGCCGCGTTATCCGCCGATGTCGCGCAAGCTGCGCGAGCAAGGCCTCGTCATGTTGCGAGTGCTCATCGACGAGCAGGGCAATGCATGCTCGATCGAGATCGAAACCTCGAGCGGCTATGCCCGACTCGACGATGCTGCGCGCGAAGCCGTATCTCGCGCACTATTCAGGCCTTATGTAGAAGATGGACGGCCGCGTCGGGCTGTCGTGCTGATTCTGATCGAGTTCTATTTGAACCGCTCTGCTTGATGTTGCGGTACGCAAGATCGAGCACGCGATGCACCGTCTCGGGAACTATCGGAGATTTCGGCGGCCTTAGCTACCGATGACGCTCGTGCTCAGATCCGGGGATCGTCATTGGGCGATGCAGGGGCATGGTCGTATCCGCACGTGCGATGTGATATTCGAAGTGCGCAGTAAGAAGCACAGCGACAGCGTGAGAAGCTTGCCTTCCATGCAGAAACTTTATACCTTGCGCGGCGTTTCTGCGGTCTGCGAGGACCTTCGTGTCAATGCCGGTTTACCGGTATGTCGGACGTCAGTAAGGTTGATGCAGCTAGGGGAAACGGGGGTGTATGCGACAGCGCGCATACTGAAGGTAGACGACTCATCATCGGTCGCTGCATTCATTTAATGATACGGGGCTCATCCAAACCCCGCTTTAATTCGGGCGGCAACAAAGCATGGCCTACGCACCTTCAACAGACAGTTCATTTTTTACGCGACGTGGTCTCGTCTTCATCGTCATTGTTTTGATTCACGTGCTCATGGTCTGGGCACTCAAATCGGGCATGTCGCACCGAATCGTGGATGTGGTGCTTGGACCGATCGAGACCCGCATCATCGAAGAAGCTCCGAAGCTAGACGAACCTCCTCCGCCGCCGCCGCCCAAGATCGAAACACCACCGCCGTTCGTCCCACCGCCGGACGTGGCGATCGAAATTCCGGCAGAGGCACCTCCGCCGACCGCCATTCGTCAAACGACGACCCAGCTACCTCCGCCGCAGCCGCCGCCGCAGCCTGCTGCGCCCGTTGCGGTTCAGAGAACGCCGCCGCGCTCCGATCCGCGGCGACCCCTCAGCCAGCCTGAGTATCCGCCGATGTCTCGCCGTGCCGGCGAAGCAGGCACCGTGGTTCTGGAAGTCTACGTTCTGGAAAACGGCCGCGTAGGCGATGCTCGAGTGAAGACCTCGAGCGGCTACCCAAGGTTGGATGAAGCAGCTCTGAGGGAAGTCAAACGGTCATGGCGTCTGGTGCCGGGAACTGAAAACGGCAAGCCAGTCGCGATGTGGGGACAGTTTGCCGTCACCTTCAAGCTGACGGACTAACGAAGGCATTGAGGCAACAACAGAAACTTGAACGACTGATTTAGGTTACAGATCTACAGCAGAGGAATACTTTTCATGGCTCCTAACACCGAACAAGTTGAAAACCCATTTGGCCTCGAAGCCTTCGTCAAGCAGCTCGACGCAGTCGGCATGGGAACGCTGACCATTCTCGTGGTCATGTCGCTGATGTCGTGGTTCGTGATCTTCACGAAGCTGTGGGACCAGCGCCGTATCCGCGTCGCTTACAAGGAAGTGGAGAAGGGCTTCTGGACTGCCGGCAGCCTGCGCGAAGGCGTCGCCAAGCTGAAGGGCAACGACAACGTCTTCAAGATGGTGGCTGAAGACGGCATGAGAGCCGCTCAACATCACGAAGGTCGTTTGACGGATCAGATCCCGCTGCACGAGTGGATCACGATCTCGCTGTATCGCTCGGCAGAGAGCGTGAACAGCCGCTTGACCACGGGTCTGTCGATTCTCGCGACCGTCGGTTCGACCGCTCCGTTCGTCGGTCTGTTCGGAACGGTGTGGGGTATCTATAACGCGCTGATCTCGATCAGCTTGGCCGGTCAGGCATCTCTCGACAAGGTCGCCGGTCCGATCGGTGAAGCGCTCATCATGACGGCGATCGGTCTGTTCGTGGCGGTGCCCGCGGTGATGGGCTACAACTGGCTGCTCCGTCGCAACAAGGACATCGCCGAGAAGCTCAAGTACTTCACGGCCGATCTCCACTCCTATCTCGTCAGCGGTGCGCGCGTTGAGCAAGGCACCTCCTCTTCGCAGGCACGTCCTGCGGCGGCCGGTGCAGGTGCCGGTGCGGGCGCTCGTAAGTAAACAGGCACTGGCCTGGAGCAGCAGATGAGCAGCGCAACAGTTGAGTTGAATACGACTGAGGAAGGAGAGGAGCGGGCGCTATCAGACATCAACACGACGCCGCTCGTCGACGTCATGTTGGTGCTGCTGATCGTGTTCATGATCACGGTTCCCGTGATCACGCACACGGTGCCCGTCGATCTCCCCGAGGTCAGCAACGAGGCCACGAAGACGAAGCCCGAGAACATCAACATCTCCGTCAACAAGGAGGGTCAGGTGTTCTGGAATCAGATCCTCGTGAAGGACAACGACGAGTTGCTGCAGCGCCTCGGCGAAATCGCCGTCATGCAGCCGCAGCCCGAAGTGCACATTCGTGCCGATCGGGAGACGCGATACGAGAACGTCGGTCGCGTCATCGTCGACGCCCAACGCAAGGGTATTATGAAAGTCGGCTTCATCACGTTGCCTGCTGGCCAAGGTCCCGTTCAGTAACGGACGTCCGCAAGAGACGTCAGAGTAAGAGGTAATTCCACCATGGCCATGCAAGTAGGAGGCGGCGGCGAAGGCGAGCCGATGATGGACATCAATACCACGCCGCTCATCGACGTGATGTTGGTGTTGTTGATCATGTTCATCATCACGCTGCCGATCATGTCGCATGCGGTGAAGCTCGATATGCCGCGGCCGAGTCAGAGTCCGCCTCCGCCGGAGGAGATCATGGAGCCGATTCGGATCGAGATCGACTGGGACGGAACGATCATTTGGAACGGCTCGGTCGTGCAGCTGGGGCAGCTCGAGGGGTACTTCAGAGCCGAGGCCGCGAAGAACCCGCAGCCGGAGTTGCACGTGCGCCCAGACCGACGCGCGCGCTACGACACCGTCGCGAAGGTGTTGGCACTCGCGCAACGGAACGGCATGCAGCGAATTGGTTTCGTCGGCAACGAACAATTCATGGAATAAGCCTGCGGTTGCAGGAGCTGTGTAGGTCTTCCGGTGACGGGGCGAACTATTTCGCCCCGTCGTCGGTTTCATAGTCCGTCCATTCTCGGACGATTGCATCGGGAAGAGTCATGACCCCTCTGAAGCGCATTGCAATTGCAGTCGCCCTCGCCCTCGGCACGGTGACGACCTCGTCGGTTTTGGTTCCCGAAGTCGTGCAAGCGGCTGAAGCCAAGCCCAAGCTCAGCAAGGCGGTTGTCGGGCCGCTGCAAAAGGCGCAGCAGGCAATGCAAGCCCAAGACTTCGACACGGCGCTTGCGGAGATTCAGAAAGCCCAAGCCGTCGAAAAGAAGACGGCCGACGACGAATATCAAATCGACGAGTTCTTGGCCTTCGTCCTCGTTCAGCAGAAGCGGTATCCCGAGGCTGCGGTCGTATACGAGCGCATGCTCAATTCCGGTCGGATGCCTGAGGACCAGGCGACGCTTCGTACCAAGGCGATCGCCCAGATTTATTTCCAGGAGAAGGACTATCGCAAATCGGCCGAGTGGGCCCAGCGATGGATCGACACCTATGGCATGGATCAGGAGATGGGCGCTTTGGTCGGGCTGGCGTACTACGGGCTCGAGGACTACAGGAGTGCCGTGACGGCGCTGACTAAGGTTGTGGAGCACGCAGAGCAGGCGAACGAGGTTCCGAACGAAGACTATCTGCGGTACCTCTTCAGCGCGTACGTCAGGCTGCAGGATCGCGCCGGTATGGAGAATTCCTTGAAGCGCACCATTCGGTACTACCCGAAGCCGGACTACTGGGAGGACTTGCTCGAGCTGTACCGGCGCAAGACGAACAGTGACCGTGTGATGTTCGGTTACTACCGCCTGATGAATACGGTGGGCGTGCTCAAGGACAAGAGCGATATCGTGGAGATGGCCAATCTGGGTATCGAGATGGGTGTCCCAGGCGAGTCCGAGAAGGTCATGTCGCAGGGGCTTGCGCAAGGGATTCTGAAGAGCGACGACAAGGCTGAGCAGAGCAGAATCGACCGCCTGCTCGCTGACTCCAAGAAGCTGTCTGCTTCCGACCGTGCATCGCTTGCACAACAGGCGAAGGAAGCGGAGAAGGCTGCGAAGGGGCAGGCTGATGTGGGTCTGGGCGAGGCATATCTCAGCTACGGTCAGTACGCGGAAGCCATTGCCGCCATCGAGCGAGGCCTCAAGAAGGGCGGCGTCAACGACGTCGATGAGGCCCAGATCAGTCTTGGCATTGCCTATCTCGAGAACGGGGAGAAGGACAAGGCCCGCGCAGCGTTCAAGGCCGTCAAGCCCGATTCCAGATGGGCGGATCTCGCCGAGCTCTGGGATCTGCACGCTGAATCGACTTCGTCCTGATCCGACAGTTCGAGTTCCAATCTCGCGGCCCGGGTTCGTCCCGGGCCGTGTCGTTTCGGGCCCGCGAAGCGACACTGCTCTCGGTCGTGGGTAGAATGACGCTCCCTCGAGTCCCGCCGTCGACATGAGCCAGTTCAAAGGTATTCCCATCGTTCCGGAGACCGCAGTGCGCAGCGGTCAGAAGTACCGTACGCCTCAGGGCTTCGCGGCGATCAAGGACGGAATCAAGGCGACGTCTGCTACGGCGCCGTTCGTCGTCGGCCGCAAGCCGCATTGGCTCAGAGCTCCGATGCCTGCAGGTGTTGGGTTCGACGCCGTCAAGGCAGTCGTGAAACAACATCGGCTCGCGACGGTGTGCGAAGAGGCGAAGTGTCCGAATATCGGAGAATGTTGGAACTCCGGCACGGCGACGCTCATGCTCATGGGCGCCGTGTGTACGCGCGCGTGCCGGTTCTGTTCAGTGGACACCGGCAATCCGAAGGGGTGGCTCGATCCAGAAGAGCCGGCGAACAGCGCACGCACCGTGCAGTTGATGAAACTGAAGTACGTCGTGCTCACCTCCGTCAATCGCGACGATCTCGAAGATGGCGGAGCGGGACATTTCGCCGCATGCATTCGCGAGATCAAGAAGCTCTGCCCGCAGACCGCCGTCGAAGCGCTCACGCCCGATTTCCAGGGCAAGCTCGCCGATGTCGAAACGGTCGTTGCGAGCGGCCTCGACGTATTCGCGCAAAACGTCGAGACGGTGCGGCGGCTGACACATCCTGTGCGCGATCCGCGCGCGAGCTACGAGCAGACGTTATCCGTGCTACGCCATGCCAAGCAGTTCCGTCCCGACGTCTTGACCAAGACGAGCTTGATGTTGGGGCTCGGCGAGACCGACGAGGAGATTGCGGAAGCCATGGACGATATCCGCGAGGCGGGCGTCGACATCCTCACGCTCGGACAGTATCTGCGACCGACGTTGAATCACTTGCCGGTGGAGCGCTGGGTCACGCCGGAGGAGTTCGAGCGCTATCGCGAGTGGGCGCTCGCGAAAGGTTTCCTCGAGTGCGTGTCGGGTCCGCTCGTACGCTCGAGCTATCGCGCCGAGCGCGCACTGGAACGCAACAACGCCGGCCTCACGCAGGGCCTGCCGGCGGCGAAGCCATAGCCGGCTCGTCGCTGCAAAGTCAGCCGTCGCAATGACTGCTCTCTCTCGCGAAGCATTGCGGATACCAACCCCGAGTCTGCGTTGGCTCGGGCGCGTCGAGTACGAGCCGACCTGGCGGTCGATGCAACGGCTGACGGCGACGCGCGATGCCGAAACGCCCGATCAGATCTGGTTTCTCGAGCATCCGCCCGTGTTCACGCTCGGGATGAACGGCAAGCCCGAGCACGTGCTAGCGCCGGGTGACATCCCCGTGATCAACATCGATCGCGGCGGACAAGTGACCTATCACGGACCGGGGCAACTCGTCGTCTATCCGTTGATCGACATGCGCCGCGCACGGATCGGCGTACGGCAGCTCGTCATCGCACTGGAAGATGCTGTCATTGCGTTCTGCCGCGAGCGCGGCGTAACAGCGACTGGAAAGCGTGATGCTCCCGGTGTGTACGTCGACGGAAGAAAGTTGGCGAGCATCGGATTACGTGTGAGCCGCGGATGTAGCTATCATGGGCTCGCGCTCAATGTCGCAATGGATCTCGAGCCGTTTCGAAGAATCAATCCCTGCGGTTACGCCGGATTGCAGGTCACGGACCTGGCGGCGCTCGGGATCGCCGATTCCCTCGTCAATGTGGCGCACGCGTTGGCGCCGCAACTGCTTCGGATTTTGGGGTTGCCGCACGAGGCGGCGTGGATTTGATTTCGAAGAACATACAGGAAACACTCATGCGCGCAGTCGTGCTACGCAGTTATGGACCGCCACCGCAATTGGCCGTCGAGGAAGTCGCTCGTCCTCAGCTTCAGGCCGGTCAGGTGCGGGTACGCGTTCATGCCGTCGGTTTCGGATTTCCCGACGCGTTGATGATCGCGGGTAAGTATCAGGTCAAACCGGAAGTCCCGTTTACGCCCGGCAACGAAGTGGCCGGCGTCGTGACCGAAGTCGGTCCGGACGTCACGAATCTTCACGTCGGTGCGCGAGTCTTGTTCGTTGCAGGGCAGGGCGGTCTTGCCGAGGAGTTCGTCGGCAATGCTGCCTCGGCCATTCCGTTGCCCGACGAGATGACCATGGCTGCTGCGGCGGGCTTCCTCGTCAACTACGGCACGACGTATCACGCATTGGTTCAACGCGCGAAGCTTCGACCGGGAGAGAGCCTGCTCGTACTAGGTGCTGCAGGCGGCGTCGGGTTGACGGCCGTCGAAATCGGTAAGGCGCTGGGCGCGCGCGTGCTGGCTGCCGCGAGCACCGACGAAAAGCTCGCGCTTGCGAAAGCGCACGGCGCGGATGCCGTGTTCAACTATACGACCGAGAACATCAAGGCGAAGGTGATGGAATTCACCGGCGATCGCGGCATCGACGTGGCCTACGATCCGGTCGGCGCAGACTACGCCGAGCAAGTCGTTCGCAGCATGGGATTCAATGGACGCTATCTCGTGATCGGCTTTGCCGGCGGCAAGATCCCGGCGATTCCTCTGAACCTACCTTTGCTGAAAGGCTGCTCGCTCGTGGGCGTGTTCTGGGGCGCACACACGCGTCGCGAGCCCGACGTGCATGCGCAAAACTTGCGCGATCTGTTCAAGCTCTTCAAGGAAGGCAAGATCAAGCCGCACATCACGGAATTGCACGGCCTCGAACGTTTCACCGACGCCCTCGAGATCCTCAACGGACGCAAGGCAACCGGTAAGGTCGTGATTCGGGTGGCGGAAGGAGAAAAGTAGCGTCAGCTACGCTGGCGACAGGCGCCAGGCCACAGCGCAAAAAGGCGAGCGCGCGTACGCGCGCTCGCCATCACTTCAATCTTCAGCCTTCAGTCCGAATTGGTGCTAAAGCACCACTAAGATTCGCTCGCACGACGTCAGCTCTCGATACAAGGCATCGAGCTGCTCTCGGCTTTGAGCGCTGAACGTACAAGTCACGCTCAGATAGTTGCCGCCCTTGCTCGGACGTTCCTCGATATTCGCGGCATCGAGGACGCCGACGTGTTTCTGCACGATGCCGACCACGAGGCTGCGGAAATCGTCCGATCTGCGACCCATGACTTTCAACGGAAAGTCGCAGGGAAATTTCATGACTGCGTCTGACATGGGCCCTCTATGAGCGCGATGAGGCCAGTATTCAAGTCCCTTCGTAGGCGGGCGTACCGGCGAGCCGCTTCCGCATCTCGAGTAGGCGTTCGCTGACTTCGCGCCATCGAGGTCCGGGTCTGCCGTCGCCGACCGGTTTGCCGTCGATACGGGTCACCGGCAGCACGTCGCGTGTGGCTGCGGACAACCAGACCTCGCTCGCACGTGCGAGTTCGTCGACCCTGATACTCCGTCGTCGGACAGCTTGGCCCATGATCTCGATCATCGCATCGCGAGTCGTACCTGGCAGGATGCGATGACTATCGGGCGGTGTCACGATCTCGTCATCGATGACGAGAAAGAGGCTCATCGCTGCACCTTCGAGCACCTCGCCGTCGCGGACAATGATGGCTTCCTGAGCGCCGGCCTCTTTTGCGCGCTGCTTCATCAGTACATTGGCGAGCAGCATCGTCGACTTGATGTCGCAGCGCCCCCAGCGGAAGTCATCGACCGTGATTGCCGCAATTCCCCGCTCTCGCTGCTCGTCCGTCAGCGCCGGCAACGGACAGGCCATGGCAAACACAGTGGGACTCACATCGACCGGAAACGCATGATCCCGGCCGAATTCCATGCCGCGACTCACCTGCGCGTAGAGATACATGTCTCCGCCCCCATTGCGGCGAATCAGCTCGTTCAGTACGTCGAGCCATTGTTCGTGCGTGAGCGGCGGCGACATGCGGATTTCGGCGAGGCTCCGCGCCAGACGATCGAAGTGCTCGCGGAACCGGAACATGCGTCCCGCGAAGGCCGGCAACACTTCATACACGCTATCGGCGAAGAGAAAGCCGCGATCTAGCGGGGAGATGCGTGCTTCCTGCAACGGGAGAAAGCTCCCGTTGAGATAGCAGATCGGATAGGGCTGCGCAGCCATCGCAAAGCGCTCATTCGAACATCAGCAACACGTCGTCCCACAAACGCCCGAAAATGCCGGCAGCCGAAACGTCAGCGACCGGATACAAGTCGTAAGTACCCACCAAGTTCTCGCCGCGCGTAATCCGGAGTTTCCCTGCGGCCGTATCGCGATCCAAAGGCGCGAGCAAGGGATTTGCGATATCCGCTGCACCTGCGAGCGCGGCTTCTTGTCCGCGAGGAACGGTGACGTAAATGTCCTCGCGCGGCGCGAGCGCGATCTCGTTGACCTGGCCCTTCCACACTCGCGCCGTCAGCACGGGTTTGTTCGCCTCGAGCAGCTGCTTCGTCTCGAAGAAGCGGAATCCGTAGTTGAGGAGCGCAAGGCTCGCATCTTCGCGGGCTCGCACCGAAGGCGCGCCCATCACCACCGAGATGATGCGCATGCCGTCGCGCTTGCCGGTGGCGACGAGACAGTAGCCGGCACTCTCCGTGTGTCCGGTCTTCAAGCCGTCGACGGATGGATCGCGATCGAGCAAACCGTTGCGATTCGGCTGAGTGATCTTGTTCCACGTGAATTCCCGTTGCGAGTACCACTTGAAGTACTGAGGGAATTCACGCACGAGCGCGGCAGCGAGCACGGCGATGTCGCGCGCTGTCGTGTAGTGCTGCGGCGCCGGCATGCCCGGGCTGTTCTCGAAATGCGTATCCACGAGCCCGAGCTTCTGCGCGTACTGGTTCATCAAGTCGACGAAGACCGGTTCGCTGCCGGCCACGTGCTCGGCGAGCGCAACAGTGGCATCGTTGCCCGATTGCACGATCATCCCCTGGATCAGATCCTCGACGCGCACTTTGCTGCCGACCTCGACGAACATGCGTGAGCCTTCCTGCGCGCGTGCATGCGGGCTGATCGTGACCAGGTCGTCGAGAGTGATGCGGCCATCCTGGAGCGCATGGAAGACGGCGTACGCCACCATGAGCTTCGTGATGCTCGCGGGTTCGACGCGTTGGTTTTCGTTGGAGGCCGCGATCACGGCGCCTGTCGTGTAGTCGATGACGTAGTAGCTTCGCGCAGGGACTTGCGGCGGCGCGGGAACGGGGATGGCTGGTGTCGCCGGCGACGTTTCGCCGGAAAGTAGCGCCACGGGCACGTTGCTGGCGGAGACCGGCGCCGAGCTCGTGGCATCGGCTGCTTCCGACGTTTCCGAATCCGAGCAGGCAGCGCAGGCGAGCGCGGCAAGCATACAGGCGACGGTGCGAACAGAACGAGACAGCATGTGCATTGAAGATTCTCGAATCTGAGCTGAATCCGAAGACGAATCTTAACGGCCGAATCGGCCGGAAAGTAGGCGAAAAATGCGCTGCCGATGATTATCGATGACCGATTGCGGGCAGCGCGTCAGTACGTTGCGAGATGGGCATCCTCGATGCCGAGCTTCTTCAATCGGGCAAGCGTGCGGTCGAAATCGGCGACACTGGGGACGGGGCCGACTCTCACTCGAAACAGCGTGCGACCATCCACGGTGTCGGCGCGGATGCTTGCGTTCGAGATGCCTTCGGCGCGAAGTTGAGCGACGAGCTTGGAAGCATTGGCTTCGGACGAGAACGCGCCTGCTTGGACGAACAATGCGCTCGGTGTCGAAGCGGCTGTTTGCTGCAGCGGCGGAGCATTTGCGGAAATGGCTCGGACTTCCACGAAGGCCGTCCCGCTGCGAAGCATGTCGAGCTTGGCTGCAGCCGTGTACGACAAATCGATGATGCGGCCTTCCTTGAAAGGCCCCCGATCATTGACCCGCACGACGACGCTCCGCCCGTTGCTCAGGTTCGTCACCTGCACATAGGTGGGCAACGGCAAAGTCTTGTGCGCGGCGGTCATCGCGTACATGTCGTAGACCTCGCCGTTGGAGGTGTACTTGGAATGAAAACCGGGCCCGTACCACGAGGCCACTCCGCGCTCGACATAGCCCTCCGCCGACTGCATGACGAAGTAGCGCTTACCGAGAACGGTATAGAAAGGCGGATTGCCCTTGGCCGAGCGCGGTTCCGGTTTGGGTATGGCGTCGGGAATCGCAGCAACGTCGGCCGGTGCGGTTTGAGGCGGCGGAGAGGGTTGAGGGCGGCGCGGCGCATTCGAGCACCCGGCGAGCGCGCCGATAGCGCAGAGCAGCGCGAGTAAAGAGCGTGCGAGCGTTCGAATCCCGGGACTCACTCGCATCAGCGCCGCACGTCCTGCATGAAGCCTTGGATGGCGTTACCGAGCTCGTGAACCGCGAGCGCGTACATGGTGCTGCGGTTGTATCGCGTGATGACGTAGAAGTTGTTGAAGCCCACGCGATACTCCGGGCCGTTCTTCCCTTGCAGCACGAAGAACATTGCGGGTGCGTCGTCCGGTTGATCGGTCTTGAAGCTGACGCCCTTGCTGCGGAGCGATTCCACGGTTTCGTTGAGCTCGAGGGCGAGGTTGAAGCGGCTGAGGTCCGGATCTTCCAGAGTGGCGGCTGCGACCACCGGCTCGCCTTCGCGCCAGCCGTGAACGCGCAGATAGTTCGCGACGCTGCTGATCACGTCGTCCCAACTCGACCATAGGTCGCGTTTGCCGTCGCCGTCGCCGTCAATGGCGAACTTTCGATAGCTCGTCGGAATGAACTGCGGAATGCCCATGGCGCCTGCATACGAGCCCAAGGCGCGCTTGGGATCCACGTTTTCCTCACGGACCAGCAACAGGAACTGTTGCAGCTCGCCGCGAAAGAACGGTGCGCGGGGCGGATAGTCGAAAGCGAGCGTGGCAAGCGCATCGATCACGCGATAGCGGCCGGTGATGCGGCCGTACGAAGTTTCGACTCCGAGAATGCCGGCGATGGTCGCCGCCAGGCCGGGGTCTCTCAGGTCCGCCAACCGGGAAGAATTCGCCGACCAGAAATCCGCGCCCTGTTGAATGCGGCGCTCTGTCAGAAAGCGCTCGCGATATTCGAACCAAGGCACGACACGTTCGGCCGGGCGGCTGATCGCATCCAGGATGGACTGTTTGGTTTCGGCCTGCGCGAGCAGATCGCGGATCTCGCGCTCGTCGAGATCGAACTCCGCGGCCGTTTCCTTGATGAAGGCACGCACGTCCGCTCTCGAATGATCGAGCGCAGCGGAAGCAGGAGCGATCGCGAAGGCGCAGATGAAAGGGATGACGGGGAATCTGAACACTCGATGGCAGCCTTGCGTGCAAATTTGCGCTATCGGCTCACGAGCTTTCGCTTAGCGCACAACGACATGAGAATACCGAAACCCGCCATGAGGGTCACCATCGCTGTGCCGCCGTAACTGACGAGCGGCAGCGGCACGCCGACGACCGGCAGCAGGCCAATGACCATGCCGCTGTTCACGAAGACATACACGCAGAAGGTGAGCGCGAAGCTTCCAGAAGCGAGCCGTGCGAATGTGTCTTGAGCGCTGGCCGCGAGATACAGCGCGCGACCGATGACGAACATGAACAACAAGAGAAGCGTCAGGAGCCCCAAGAGACCCCATTCTTCGCCGATGACGGCGAAGATGAAGTCCGTCGAGCGTTCGGGCAGGAATTCCAGCTGAGCTTGGCTGCCGCGCAAGTAACCCTTACCGAAGACGCCGCCCGAACCGATGGCGATCTGCGATTGGATGATGTGGTAGCCCGCACCGAGCGGATCGTTCTGCGGATCCAGGAATGTCAGCACGCGCTGACGCTGATAATCGTGCAATAAGAACTTCCACGCGACGTACGCAAGCGGGATCAGCAGCCCGATCGCACAGAGAATGTAGCGCAGGCGCAGTCCCGCCAGCAGAACGACCATGCCGCCCGCCGCTGCGACGAGTAGGGCGGTGCCCAAATCGGGTTGTTCAGCGATCAGCGCTGTCGGGATGACGATTGCGATGCCGAGCGCGAGCGTAGTCGGCAGACTCGGCGGCAGCGCGCGTTCGTGCAGATACCACGCGCAGGCAAGCGGCACGGCAATCTTCATGAGCTCGGACGGTTGAAAACGTACGATGCCGAGATCCAGCCATCGTTGAGCGCCCATCGCGATGTCGCCGGTCAGCATCACTGCAATCAACAGCGCCAATCCGGTCATATAAGCCCAGGGTGCAGCGATTCGAATCATGCGCGGCGGCACCTGCGCGAGCGCGACCATGACCACCAGTGCCAAGCTGAAGTGCAACGCTTTCGCCTTCAGCATGGCGATGTTGCCGCCCGAGGCGCTGTACAGCACGATCGTTCCGACCCCGACGAGCAGGCAAAGGCCGATGAACAGCGGACCGTCGAGGTGCAACGCGAGCAGGAGGCGCGCTGTCGTCGTCAGCGTGCGTTGTGTCCGTGAGGCGTCCAGGGCGTCGTAGCTCATTCTTTACTCGCCTCGCGGCTCGTTCTGTGCCGGCTTCGCAGCCGGCGCGGACTTGCGCTTCGCTTCCTGGGCCGCGAACTCTTCGGGCGTCAACAGATACGCATCGAGTACCCGGCGCGCGATCGGTGATGCATAGGCCGAGCCGCCTCGCGGTGCGTTTTCGACGATGACCGCAACAGCGATCTTCGGCGACTCCACGGGCGCAAAGGCGACGAACAATGCGTGGTCGCGCAAGTGCTCGGCCAGCTCCGCAGCTTTGCGCATACGCTCGGTGATCGCCACGGTGAAGACCTGCGCCGTGCCGCTCTTGCCGGCCATCTTGTACGGCGTACCCATGACATACGGGCGTGCGGTACCGTGCGGTGCATTTGCCACATCGACCATGCCGGCGATCGCCACGTCCCAGATGCCGGGATCGGAGGTCTTCACGCTCGGCAGCTCCTTGGGCGGAAGCTCTCGCACCTCGCCGGTTTGCACGTCGCGGATCGCGCGCACGAGACGCGGCTGATAACGCTTGCCGCGCGCAGCGATCGTCGCAACGGAGTGCGCCAACTGCATCGGCGTCACCTGCATCTGGCCTTGTCCGATGCCGACGCTGATCGTGTCTCCCGGAAACCAGACGGCAAGGGCCTTGTTCGTGCGATACGCGCGCTTTTTCCATTCGGTCGAGGGCAGAATGCCGATGCGCTCGCCCGGAATATCGATGCCGGTCGGCTGGCCAAGTCCGAATTGGCTCAAGAACGCGGCCATGCGATCGATGCCCATCAGGCGGGCAATCTCGAAGAAATAGACGTCGCACGATGTAGCAATGGCTTTGCGCATGTCGACATAGCCATGGCCGCGCAGATCCCAGTCGCGTCGAGCGCGTCCGTAGCCCGGTGCGGACCAAGTTCCGCGGCAGAAATGCGTCTGAGTCGGGGTGACCACGCCGTACTCGAGCGCGGCCATCGCAAACAACGGCTTGACCGTGGAACCCGGGGGATACACGCCGCGAACGGCGCGGTCGTACATCGGGCGATTGGGATCTTCGGTCAAGGCGATGTATTGGGCGCGCGTGAGCCCTCGTGCGAATAGATTCGGATCGAAGGCCGGCGAGCTCACGTAGGCGATCACGTCGCCGTTCTCCGGATCGATCGCGACGATCGTGCCGCGATGGCCTTGCAACGCGTCTTCGGCAACTTTCTGCACGCGATGGTCGATCGTCAGGAACAAATCGTTGCCAGCGATCGGCTCCTTGCGAACGAGATCGGCTGTTGCGCGCCCGGCAACCTCGACACGTCTTCCTTGCGCATTGACGAGCAGCTGCTGGAATCCCGCCTTGCCGTGCAGCTCGCGCTCGTAGGCCCGTTCCACGCCCGTCTTGCCGGTCAACGTCGTGCCGGCGTACTCGTTCAAGTCGAGCACCTTCTTGTCGTCTTCGCTGATGGCACCGACATACCCGATCGCATGGACGCTGCTCGTGCCGAGCGGGTAATAGCGCGTGAGACGAGGAACGATTTCGACGCCTGGGAACTCGTGGCGCCGGGCTGCAAATCTCGCGAGCTCTTCGTCGGTGAGCTGCAGTTTCACAGGCACGGCATCGAAGGCGCGGCGCCCGCGAATCTCCTTGCGCAAAGTCGGAATGTCTCGGGCGTCGATCAGCTCGAGATCTGCCAGCCTGAGCAGGGTCTCATCCAGGTCCGGCACTTGTTCGCGCGTCAGCTCCAGCTGGTACGAAGGCGCATTCGTCGCGAGCGGTTGCCCGTGCCGGTCGAGGATCAATCCGCGGTTCGGCGGAATGGGCTCGATCTTGATGCGATTACCCTGCGACTCTTGAACGTAGTAGTCGTACTTGACGACCTGCAGCCAGACCAGCCGGGCCACGATTGCGAGGAACCCGATCGCCATGATTACGGCCGCAGCCAGGGCACGCCGCTCGAAGAGCTGCAGCTCCTGGTGATGATCTTTGATGCGGACCGGGCGGGGCATTGCTCGTTAGGCGACAGGCGACAGGCGACAGACGAAAGGCGGCAGGCCAAGGGCAACAGTTAGAACGTACGCTTGAAGCGCACATACATTAAACGACCAGTATCGAGAACAAGACGCCGTGTTTGGAGTTGTCATGGGTCGGATCCTTCGCTGGCGTCGTCGTCAGCCCTGCGATTGAGATCGTCGTGCCTGGCGCGGCTGCTCTTGCTGTCGGCTGTAGCCTGTTGCCTGTAGCCTGACAGTCGTCACCGGCTTCTCCGATTCCACGTATCCAACACCGCGACGACGACTGGCCAGAGCAGGGTGCTCGTGAGCACCGGCAGCCAGCGCATCCAGCTCGTGACCGCCTGGCCGATGATGCCGTCGATCCAGAACAGCACGAACTCGTAGAGGGTGAGCAACATGAAGACGGTCAGGGTCTGGTGGTAGATGGGAAAGACCCGCATGCGCAGCTGGAATTTGTGCGTCAGAAACGCGATCAGCAGAAAAGCGACGGCGTGCTGACCGAGCAGCGGACCCTGCAGCAGGTCGAGCGCCAAGCCGCAGAACCAGGCGAACATGAGCCCGGCGATGCGTGGAGCGCTCAGCGACCAGTAAACGATCAAGAGCAGCAGCAGATTCGGACGCGCCACTTCCGATTCCGCAGGCAACGGCAGAATGGCGAAGATCAGCGCGACGACGGCGGTGATGGTGACGCGCATGACGCTGGAGCGCATCTCACCGACCGCCATGGCTGAAACCTCGTCGCATCAAACAAGAATGGGGTTGCCGCGGGTTCATGGGCGCGATGCCTCCGCCGGCGCTCCGGTTGCGGATGAAACTTCGGTCCGTTCCGGCTCCTGAGCATTCGCGTCGAACCACAGCAGCAACACTTCGCGGACCCGGTCGAGTTGTGCCATGGGCCTGGCCTCGACGACGGCAAACGTCTGCGACGGGTCGCGTTCGACCTTCGTGATGCGCGCGACCGGATAGCCCGCCGGGAACACGCCATCGAGCCCTGAGGACACGAGCAGATCGTCGACCTTCACGTCGGCCTCGATCGTGAGAAAGGGCAGGGACAACTTGCCCATGTCCCCTGTGCCAACGGCGATCGAACGGATGCCGTTGCGATTGACCTGCACCGGGGTGGCATGCGCACTGTCGCTGATCAGGATCAGCTCGGCGGTGTAGCGGTCGACTTCGGTGACCTGGCCCACGATGCCGAAGGCATCGAGCACCGGCTGACCCTTGAACACGCCGTGGTTGGCGCCTTTGTTGATGCGAACGCGGTGACGGAACGGATCGATGTCCACACGGATGATCTCCGCGATCAACGTGCGCTCGGCAATGCCGTCGGAGGCAGCCCGAATGGCGCGGAGTCGACGGTTCTCCTCGCTCAACGCTTCGAACTGCAGCGCGCGAATGCGGGCGACACGCAGCTCTTCGGTCAGTCGCTCGTTCTCGGCTCTCAGTCGGGCGCGATCTGCAAAGCTGCTCGTCAGCCAGTTCCAGAAGTCGAACGGCGCTTGCACGATGGTGTAGAACGGGTGCGTCACCACGCCCATCCACATCTTCGCGGTTTCGAGATATCCGCCGCGATGGTCGAGCACCATCAGGGTGATCGAGACGACCGCGAGAAAGAAAAAGCGCGCGCCGAGTGGGGGCCCTCGACCGATGATCGGGCGACTATCCGAGCTCAACGTGACCATGCGGTGACTCGCGCCGGAATCTTTCCAAGACCTTGGAGGGGAGTGGATGCCATGACCCAGGCGGCAGCTCGATCAAGCGATCCAGGGAACGGATCGCGGCGGAAGAGGCGAGCGCAGTGCTGCCACCCTGTGCGACGTGGCCCGCCGAGCGAAGGAAGTTTGCCGTTGGCGCGTCGTGGCGCGTACCCGCTAGTTATTCCAAGTTGAACAATCCCGGACCATGCTCGTCGATCAGCTCCAGCATGCGCCCGCCGCCGCGAGCGACGCACGTCAGCGGATCTTCGGAGACGACGACCGGCAGGCCGGTTTCTTCCATCAGCAGCTTGTCGATGTCGCGCAGCAGCGCACCGCCGCCGGTCAACACGATGCCGCGTTCGGCGACATCGGCGCCGAGCTCGGGCGGGGTCTGCTCCAACGCGACTTTGACGGCGCCGACGATTCCCGCGAGGGGTTCCTGCAGCGCCTCGAGAATTTCGTTCGAGTTCAATGTGAAGCTGCGCGGCACACCTTCGGACAAATTCCGTCCCTTGACCGAGATTTCGTTGACCTGCTGGCCCGGATACGCCGAACCGATCTCGATCTTGATCCGCTCCGCCGTGGACTCGCCGATGAGGATGCCGTAGTTGCGGCGCACGTAGTTGATGATCGCATCGTCGAAGCGATCGCCGCCGATGCGGACCGAGGAGGCATAGACGATGCCGTTCAAGGAGATCACCGCCACTTCGGACGTGCCGCCGCCGATGTCGAGCACCATGGAGCCGCGCGCTTCATGAACCGGAAGGCCTGCGCCGACGGCGGCAGCCATCGGTTCCTCGATCAATCGCACCCAGCGCGCACCGGCGCCTTCTGCGGATTCCTGAATCGCTCGGCGTTCCACTTGCGTCGAGCCGTAAGGCACGCAAATGAGCACTCGCGGGCTCGGGCGCATGAGACGGTTGCCGTGCACCTTCTCGATGAAGTACTGGAGCATCTTCTCGGTGACCGTGAAGTCCGCGATCACTCCGTCCTTCATCGGCCGGATGGCAGTGATGTGCCCCGGCGTGCGGCCCAGCATGTTCTTCGCTTCCTGACCGACGGCCTCGATCTTCTTGCCCGCTCGACCGGGCTCTTCGCGAATCGCAACAACCGACGGCTCGTTCAAAACGATGCCCTTGCCGCGAACGTAGATCAGCGTGTTGGCGGTGCCGAGATCGATCGACAGGTCGTTCGAAAAGAAGCCTCGAAGATTTTTGAACATGGTTGTTGCGAAGCGAACGACGCGGGGCAAAAAAGTGGCCGTACTCTAACAACGGGTAGGACTTTGCACAAGACAACGGTGTATGATTACGCGAGCATTTTTCAGCGGTTTTTACAGCGTTTTCGCGCTCGACCGGAATCAAGTCAATGAGCCTGACCCGTAAAGACGTCGAAGGCATCGCACACCTTGCGCGCCTCTCGATCACCGAAGCAGAGCTGCCTGTCTACGTCGATAGCCTTTCGAAGATCCTGACTTTCGTCGAGCAGCTCAATAGCGCTTCGGTGGACGACGTAGAGCCCATGGCGCATCCGCTCGCCGATCAGGTGCAGCGGCTGCGGCCGGACGAAGTCGTCCACGAGGATCAGCGCGAGAAATATCAGCGGAACGCACCGCGCGTGGAAGCCGGCTTGTACCTCGTACCCAAGGTCATCGAGTAGCCAGCTTCGGCGCCCAGCACCAGGCTCCCGGTGCTTTCCTGCGTTTTGCCATCGACGAGTACCGCCCCATGACCGAACTGCATCATTTGACGCTGGCCGAGCTTGCCGACGGATTGCGTTCCCGGCAGTTCTCGAGCGTCGAGCTCACCCGGCATTTCCTCGCCCGCATCGAGCGCTTCAATCCCGCATTGAATGCGTTCGTAACGGTAACCGCAGAGCAGGCGCTTGCTGCCGCGGCGCGCGCAGACGAGCAGTTGGCCAAAGGTGGGGCAGGCGGACTCGCAGGACTTCCGATCGCACACAAGGACATTTTCTGCACGGACGGTGTTTTGACCACGTGCGGCTCTCGCATGCTGTCGAACTTCGTCGCTCCCTATGACGCCACCGTCGTGGAGCGCTTGGCACAGGCCGGCACCGTGATGCTCGGCAAGGCGAACATGGATGAGTTCGCGATGGGCTCCTCGAACGAAACGAGCTGGTACGGTCCGGTGAAGAATCCCTGGGATCCGAGCAAGGTGCCCGGCGGATCGTCCGGTGGATCCGCAGCAGCCGTGGCCGCGCGTTTGGCGCCTGCGGCAACCGGTACGGACACGGGCGGTTCGATCCGGCAACCCGCGGCGCTGACCGGTCTGACCGGGTTGAAGCCTACATACGGTCGGATATCGCGCTACGGAATGATCGCGTTCGCCTCCAGTCTCGATCAGGCCGGAACGCTCACGGTCACGGCACGCGATGCGGCAATGCTGCTGCAGGCCATGGCGGGCTTCGATCCGAAAGACTCGACGAGCGTCGATGCCCCGGTGCCCGATTACCTCGCGACCCTCGAACAGCCGCTCGAGGGACTCAAGATCGGTCTCTTGAAAGAGTTCTTCGAAAGCGGGCTCGACCCTGCGAACGAGCAACTCGTGCGCGAGGCGTTGAAAGTCTACGAGCGGCTGGGCGCGAAGCTCGTCGACGTCAGTCTGCCCAATCTGCCGCTGTCGGTGCCCACGTATTACGTCGTCGCGCCGGCGGAATGCTCGTCGAATCTTTCCCGCTTCGACGGCGTGCGCTTCGGTTATCGCTGCGAGAATCCGGTCGATCTCATGGACATGTACAAGCGCACGCGCGGCGAAGGATTCGGTGCCGAGGTCAAGCGCCGCATCATGACCGGTACCTATGTGCTCTCGGCCGGTTACTACGACGCCTATTACCTGCGCGCCCAGAAAGTGCGGCGCCTCATCACCGACGACTTCGCGCGCGCGTTCAAAGAGGTCGACGTGCTGATGGGACCGACTGCGCCAACGCCGGCGTTCGACATTGGCGCGAAAGTGGACGATCCGATCACGATGTACTTGAACGACATTTACACGATCGGCGCGAATCTCGCGGGCTTGCCGGCCATCTCGGTTCCCTGCGGATTCATGAGCGGGCTGCCCGTCGGTCTGCAGATCATCGGTCCGCACTTCGCCGAAGCGAGGCTGCTCAACTTCGCGCACATGTACCAGCGCGAAACCGAGTGGCACAAACAGATTCCGCGAGGGTACGAGTGAGAGACTGGCGCAAGGCTCGACTCACCGGCTCGGGTCGAGCAAGCGAAATCCGCCAAAGAGTATCCGGTATTCGTCTGTATCCGGCCGGGGTCCCGAGCCCCGAGCCCCAAGCCCCGAGTCCTGAACAATGAAGTGGGAAACCGTCATCGGCCTCGAAATCCACGCGCAACTCTCGACGAAGAGCAAAATCTTCTCGAGCGCACCCACGGCGTTCGGAGCGCCGCCGAACGCGCAGGCAAATCTCGTCGATCTCGGTTATCCGGGTGTGCTGCCGGTCCTGAATCGCGAGGCGGTGCGGATGGCCGTGAAGTTCGGTCTGGCCTGTAACGCCACGATTGCGCGGCGTTCGGTCTTCGCCCGTAAGAACTACTTTTATCCGGATCTTCCCAAGGGCTACCAAATCAGTCAGTACGAGCTGCCGATCGTCGCGAAGGGCAAGCTGGACATCGTGTTGGAGGACGGCACGCGCAAGACCATCGGTATCACGCGCGCGCATCTCGAAGAGGATGCCGGCAAGTCCCTGCACGAAGATTTTCAGGGCGCTTCCGGTATCGACTTGAACCGTGCCGGTACGCCCTTGCTCGAAATCGTTTCCGAGCCGGATATGCGCTCGGCCAAAGAAGCCGTCGCCTACATGAAGAAGGTGCACACGCTCGTGCGCTACCTCGACATCTGCGACGGCAACATGCAGGAAGGCTCGTTCCGATGCGACGCCAATGTGTCCGTGCGCCCGGTCGGTCAGAAGGAATTCGGTACGCGCTGCGAGATCAAGAATCTCAACTCGTTCCGTTTCATCGAGAAAGCGATCAACTACGAAGTGGCGCGCCAGATCGACATTCTCGAAAGCGGCGGCAAGGTCCAGCAGGAAACGCGCCTGTACGATCCCGACAAGGGCGAGACGCGGTCGCTGCGCACGAAGGAAGAGGCCAACGACTATCGTTATTTCCCGGATCCCGACCTGTTGCCGCTGGTGCTGGACGATGAGTTCATCGAGACGGTGCGCGGCACGTTGCCCGAGCTGCCCGACGAGAAGGCGGCGCGGTACATCGAAAAATTCGGTTTGTCGGAGTACGACGCCGGTGTGCTTACCTCGAGCCGCGAAATCGCCGACTACTATGAGACGGTCGTTGCGGCGCTCGGCGGCAACGAGAAGCTCGCCGCCAACTGGGTGATGGTCGAATTGTCGGCGGCGCTGAACAAGGAGAACCTCGAGATCACACAATCGCGCGTCGACGCAGAGCGTCTGGCCGGTCTGCTCAAGCGCATCGTCGATCAGACCATTTCGGGCAAGATCGCCAAGGAAGTATTCGAGCAAATGTGGGCCGAAGGTAAGGACGCCGATGCGATCATCGAAGCGAAGGGCCTCAAACAGATCACCGATACGAGCGCGATCGAGAAAGTGATCGACGAGGTGATCGCCGCGAATCCCAAACAGCTCGCCGAGTATCGTTCCGGTAAGGACAAGCTCTTCGGCTTCTTCGTCGGTCAAGTCATGAAGCTGACCGCCGGCAAGGCAAATCCGGCGCAGGTGAATGAGCTGCTGAAGAAGAAGCTCGCTGGGTAGACTGAAGGCTGTAGGCTGAAGGAGAAGGTCGCAGGCTGCGGCTGATTCGCTACGGTCCGCGGCGCGAATGCGCCGCCCGATTCCCTCCCTTGCGAAGTGGGGAGGGGTAGGGAGGGGGCAAAGGGTAAGCGCGTGTTCGCGCGCAAACTTTCCAACCAGAGCCCAGCGCCCATTATCGACGCGCACCGCGCGCCTACCTACAGGCTACAGTCTGCAGCCTTCAGCCTGATCTTCGCTACCGCGCTTTCTCCCGCGCGGTGATCGCCGTGAGGATTCCCTGCATGATCTTCACCGGATCCGGCGGACATCCTGGAACCGTCACATCCACTGGGATGACGTTCGAGACTCGGCCGCGCGTCGCATAGCTCTCGCCGAAAATTCCTCCGGTGCATCCGCAGTCGCCGACGGCGACGACGAGCTTGGGATCGGGGGTCGCTTCATACGTGCGGAGAAGGGCGAGCTCCATGTTGCGCGTGACGGGACCGGTTACGAGCAACATGTCGGCGTGTCGAGGGCTCGCGACGAATTTGATGCCGAGACCTTCGAGGTTGTAGATCGGATTGTTGAGCGCGTGGATTTCGAGCTCGCACCCGTTACAGGAGCCGGCATCCACTTGTCGAATGCAGAGTGCGCGCCCGAGCACAGCGAGAATCTGCTGCTGGAGCGCCTCGCGAACGCGCAAGGTTTCGTCCGCGCTCGGCGGCGCCTCTGTGACGAGGCCGACTTTTTGAATCTGGCGAAGTGTCTTCCACATAGGAATGTCCGCCTAGCGCGCCGCCGCGATCCGCGATTCCGCAGCATCGTTCTTCATAGATCGTGCCCGCTGTACGACAAGTTGAACGACTTATTGATGAGCGGAAAGTCGGGAACGATGTTGCCGATGATCGCGTGTTCGAGCACCGGCCAGTTCTGCCACGAAGGATCGTGCGGATGGCAGCGACGCACCCATCCTTCGGGTCCGCTCTCCAATGCGACGAACACCGGACCGCGCCAGCCTTCTATGGCACCCACGCCGAAACGGCCTTCTGCAGGGATCGGCACGTCGGTGCGAATTGCGCCGTCCGGAAGGCGCTTGGCCAATTTCCGGGTGAGCATGATCGATTCGGCGAGCTCGTCGAAACGAACTGCAACACGTGCGGCGACGTCGCCGTCCTCGAGACAGACTTTTCGCGGCGCGACCTCGGTGTACGGCAGACAGGGCATGTCCACGCGCAGATCGTAATTCTGTCCGCTCGCGCGGCCGGCGAGGCCCGTGAGCCCGAGCTTTGCAGCGAGCTGCGGAGCCACGGTACCGGTTCCCGCGAATCGGTCGCGCACACCTGAATGCTCGTCGTAAATCGTCCGGAGCTTTCGGGTCTCGCCTTCGATCGTGCGTAGCGTTTCGATCAACGCGTCGAGCGTGCTCGCACCGACATCGTTACGCACACCGCCCGGCACGATGAAGTCCATCAAGTAGCGTTGACCGAATGTCGTTTGCAGAGAACGAAGCAGGATTTCCTTCAAACGCGAGAATTGCGCGAGTCCGAAGGCGAAGCCCGCGTCGTTGCCGAGGGCGCCCAAGTCGCCGAGATGATTGGCAATGCGTTCGCATTCCAGCGCGATGGCGCGCAAATACGCAGCGCGCGGCGGCGCCGGAGCGGCTGCAATTCCTTCGAGCGCCTGACAGTACGCCCACGAGAATGCAACGGCAGAATCGCCGCTGACACGCGCGGCGAGCCGGTGTGCTTCGAGCAGCGGCAATTCGGAGAAGCGCCGTTCGATGCCCTTGTGCACGTAGCCGAGCCGTTCCTCGAGCTTCAGCACTTTCTCGCCCACGACGGAGAAACGGAAATGCCCGGGTTCGATGATGCCGGCGTGGACGGGGCCGACGGCGATTTCATGCACGCCGTCACCCTGCACGCGAACGAACGGGTAGTGCTCGTCGACGGGCTCGGTCAGCGCCGGATTCTCCCGATTCGCGAGCGGGTAGAAATCTTCGGGCCAGCCTGCGTGACGCAGCCAGGGTCGCTGGTCGATCGGCATGGCGCGAACGCCCGACAAATCCGCAGCAGCGCGCTGCATACGAAGCGCTGCGGGAAAGAGGTGATCGATGGCCGGATAGTGCCATCCGGCCAGCTCGAGATCCAAAACGAGCAAACGATCTTCCATCGTGTAGGCCGCGCGTACGAGATTTCGGTCGTGCTCGTTGCGCGTCGCCCAGAGAGCCAAGAGGCGCACGCCGGTGGCATTGAAGTCTTCAGCGGCTTGCCGCCACTCTTCGGACGAAACCGGGAGGCGGGCCGCTCCAGCGATGCCGGCGATCGGCAAACCGCGATCGAACCACCAACGTGCCCGCATCATGTCATTGGCCTCCGATGAGTTGCGCCGCCGTGCGATACCACTCGGCCAGCGAAGGCGGAATGAACACGCCGAGCATCAGTACGAGCGCCAAGTGCGTGAACACGGGAATGAGCGCCGGAGGATGCGGGAGCCGCTTTGCGGTCGTTTCGCCGAACACCATCGGCTGTACGCGGCCGAAGATCGCCGCGAAGGCGATGCCGAGCGCAAACAACAGAATCGGTGTCGCCCACGGCTGCTCGCGCATGGCGGTCGTCAGAATGAGGAATTCGCTCGCGAACACGCCGAAGGGCGGGATGCCGAGGATGGCCACCGTGCCGAGCAACAATCCCCAACCGACGGTCGGGCTCAACGTGATGAGGCCGCGGATGTCGTCCATGAGCTGCGACCCCGCCTTTTGCGCGGCATGACCGACGGCAAAGAAAATCGCCGACTTCGTCAACGAGTGCACCGTCATGTGCAGGAGCGCCGCGAAGTTGGCGACTTGACCGCCCATTCCGAAGGCAAACGTCATGATGCCCATGTGCTCGATCGACGAATAGGCGAACAGGCGTTTGATGTCCTTCTGTCGCCAGAGGAACAAGGCCGCGAGCACGACCGAGAGCAAACCGAAGCCCATCAACATGCGGCCCGGCAGATCCGATTGCAGCGAGCCCTCGACGAGCACCTTGCAGCGAATGACTGCATAGAGCGCGACGTTCAGCAGCAGACCGGACAGCACTGCAGAAATCGGCGTTGGGCCTTCGGCGTGCGCATCGGGCAACCAATTGTGCAGCGGCGCAAGTCCAACCTTCGTGCCGTAGCCGACGAGCAGGAACACGAAGGCAAGGCCGAGCACCGCCGGCTCGAGCTGTGTCTTGACGCTGTTCAGATCCGTCCACAACAGCGCGCTGACGCCCTCTGCGCCGAGAATCTTCTCGGCTGCAAAGTACAAGAGGATCGTGCCGAACAAGGCTTGCGCGATGCCGACGCCGCACAACACGAAATACTTCCAGCCTGCTTCGAGGCTGGCCGGCGTGCGGTACAGCGTCACGAGCAGCACCGTCGACAACGTGGCGGCTTCCATCGCCACCCACATCAGTCCCATGTTGTTCGAGGTGAGCGCGATCAGCATGGTCGCCATGAACAGCTGATACATGCTGTGGTAGAGGCGCAGCTGAGCCGGACGAATCCGTCGATGCTCCGATTCGACGCGCATGTACGGCCGCGAGAACAGCGAGGTCGTGAGGCCGACGAAAGCGGTCAGCGTGACGAGGAAAACGTTGAACGCATCGATGAAGATCTGCTTGTGGATGAGCAGTAGATTGCCTTCGGCGATGACTCGCGCGGTCAAAGCGCAGGCCGCCAGGAACGTTGTGAGCGAGAACGCCACATTGATCTCGGGCGCGCGACGGTTCTCGCCGATGACGGCCAGAATCAGTGCTCCAACGAGCGGCAGCCCGATCAGCGCGATGAATTCCACGTCAGCGGTCCTCCTTCAGCGCTTCCAGGTGCTGCAGATCGAGGCTGTCGAATTGCTCGCGGATCTGGAAGAAGAAGACGCCCAACACGAGCATTGCGACGAGCACGTCGAGCGCCACACCGAATTCCACGATCATCGGCATGCCATAGGTCGCGCTCATTGCGCCGAAGAACAGACCGTTCTCCATCGACAAGAAGCCGACGACTTGCGAGGTCGCTTTGCGGCGAGTGATCATGGTGAAGAAGGCGAGCAGAACCACGGCAACCGCAATGCCGATCGAGCTGCGCGTCGCCGTGCTCGCGAGCTCCGAAATCGGCTGCGCCAGACCGAACGAGAACACGACGATCAACAAGCCGATCAACATCGTGCCGGCGACATTCAACAAAGGCTCGGTGTCCCAGTACACGTCCAGCCGTCTGATCAGCCGGTGCAGCAGCCAGGGCAGCACGATGACTTTGAGTGCCAGCGTCAGTCCGGCGGAAACGTAGAGGTGATTGGCGCCGGTACGCCAGGCGAGCAGGAGCGTTGCCGCGCACAACAAGGCACCCTGGAACGCCAAGAGGTTGACCAACGTAACGATCCGGCGCTGGGACAACATCGCAAACGAAACGAGCAGGAGCAGAGCTGCGAGCGAATTCAGGATCTGCAGGTCGAGCGGCAGCGACATCGTCAGGCTCCCAGCAGCAAGTGGACGAGCAGCCCGAGCACGGCGAACAGGAACGCCGTCGCCAAGAATTCGGGCGCACGGAAGACGCGCAGCTTCGCCGACACCGTTTCGATGAAAGCGAGCCCCGCACCGGCGATCAACAGCTTGAGGGCAAGCGCCGGAATGGCAGCCAGAAGCGCGAGAGGCGTTTGCTGCATGGCTGCACCCCAAGGCACGAACAAGGCGAAGCCGATGCACGCGTAATTGAACAGTTTGAGCGCCGAAGCCCATTCCATGAGCGCTAGATGCCGTGCGGAGTACTCGAGCAGCAGCGCTTCATGAATCATCGTCAATTCGAGGTGCGTGCTCGGATTGTCCACGGGAATACGCGCGTTTTCGGCGAGCAGTACCATCGTGAACGCCACGGCCGTGAAGGCCAGGCTGGGGTACAAGCCGAGCGCTTGCGTCGCGAGCCGCTCGGAAATATCCGGAAGCGCGGTGGTCGCCGAGATCATCGAGGCGACGAAGATCACCATCAACAAGGCGGGTTCGGCGAGGAAGCCGACCATCATTTCGCGCCGCGCGCCGAGCGTGCCGAACGCAGTGCCGACATCCATTGCGGCCAGCGACAGAAAGACGCGTGCGGTCGCCAGCAAACCGACGAGCGCGATCGCGTCCGCTGCGCGCGTGAACGGCAGACGCGTGCCCAACGAAGGAATGACGGCGGCCGCGGTGACCATCGTTCCGAATACGATGTAAGGCGCCAAACGGAAGAGCTGCGAGGCGTTGCTCGCAATGACGGCTTCCTTGTGGAACAGCTTGCGAATATTCCGATAGGGCTGCAGCACGCTCGGTGCGTTGCGGTTCTGCAGCCATGCGCGGCACTGATTCACCCAGCCGAGGAATAGCGGCGCCGCGGCGACTGCGGCGAGAATCTCCAGGACTTGCAGAATCCAGGTGGTGACGTTCATAGCATCAAGGCCAAGAGCGCAATGAGCGTCACGAAGCTATAGAGCAGATAAGAAGCGATGCGTCCCTGCTGGAGCCACGCGACCGAATTGGCAGCGAGCTGCACCAACCGGCCGAGAGGGACGTACAGCAATTGCCACAAACGATCGCCGACGACGACGCGATAGCGAGGCTCCGTGTCGAACGGGGTCGGCAGATCCCGCTTCATATCGAAGAACGGTTTGAACAGGTGACGGATCGGCTGACCGAATCCCTCCGCCGTGTCCTGCATGCGGGCCGAGAACTCGCCGAAGCCGCATCCCCATGCTGGTCCTAGACGCACGCGCTGGTGATAGAAGCGGCGTACGCCGTAGATCGTGAGAATGACGAGGAGGGTGGCCGTACCGAGGAAGATCAGCGGCGCATACGATGCTTCGCGGTCGGCGAGCGGAACGAGCAACCACCAAGAGCCGGTCTCCAATTCGAGACCCGAAAAACCGAGTTGCTCGCCGACGTTGCTCAAGCAGCCGAGCACAAAGGTCGGGAACAAACCGAACATGACGCAGCCGAGTGCCAGCCAGATAAGACCGATGCGTTCGAGCCAACCGGCATCGTGCGCTCGATGGAGCGTGCTCTCGCGCGGCTGACCGAGAAAGATCACGCCATAGAATTTCACCATCACATAGGCGGCCAGTGCCGCTGCCAGCGCCAGCAGTGCGGCGCCCAGCGGCAGCAGCATATGGACGAACGGCCGCGGCACCTCGTACGAGAACAAGAGCGATTGCAGCAACAGCCACTCGGAAACGAAACCGTTCAGGGGCGGTAGGCTGGCAATGGCCAGCGCTCCGACGAGCGTCAACCACGCAACCCAGGGCATGCGATGAATCAATCCGCCGAGACGCCCGAGATTGCGTTCTCCGGTCGCGTGCAAGACTGCGCCGGTGCCGAGGAACAGCAAGCTCTTCATGAAGGCATGATTCGTTGCGTGATACAGCATGGCCGCAAACGCAATTGCAGCCAGAGCCGGCATTCCGACGCCTTTGAAAATGATTGCGAGCCCGAAGCCGGTGAACAGAATGCCGACGTTCTCGATGGACGAATACGCCAGCAGCCGTTTCATGTCCGATTGAACCGCGGCGAAGATGACGCCGAAGACCGCGGTGAACAGCCCAATGCCGAGTGCGACGAGCCCCCACCACCAGATCGGCTCGGCAAGCAAATCGAACGCGACACGGGTGATGCCGTAAAGAGCGGTCTTGAGCATGACGCCGCTCATCAATGCCGAGACGGGGGAGGGGGCTGCGGGATGTGCCTCCGGCAGCCAAACGTGTAACGGGACGAGACCCGCTTTCGCGCCGAAGCCGATCAGTGCGAGCAGGAATGCGAAGCTTGCGGGAATCGGATCGAGCCGCGCTTCGCGCATCGCATCGAACGTGAACTGCCAACTTCCGCCTTGCAACAAGCCGAAGCTCAGCAGGATCGCAATCGCCCCGAGATGCGCAATGAGCAGATAAATGAAGCCGGCGCTGCGAATCTCCGGGATCCGGTGCTGTGTCGTGACGAGAAAGTACGACGACAACGCCATGGCCTCCCACGCCACCATGAACATGTACGCGTCGTCGGCCAACACGACGAAGCCCATGCTCGCCAGGAACGCGTGATATTCGAGGCACAACAGTCCGGGCGGAGTGCCTTGCCCCTCGCGGAAGTAGCCTGCTGCGAACGTGGAAATGCCGGCGCTAGCAGCGCCCAGCAGGAACAGGAACACGCTCGAAAGCGCATCCCGACGCACATGAAACGGCAAATCGGGCAGTCCGAGCGCAAGCACGTATTGCTCGGTCGGTGTCGTCAGGCTGAGTGCTGCAATGACCGCGAGCGCTGCACCGCACGCGGCGCCGATCGCAAACAGTTGGCGCGTCAGTCGCAGGTTGTTCGGTCGCGAAATACCTACAACGCCGATCGTGAGCCATGCCAGCAGTACCGCAAGACAGAGACTCAGGGGCGAGGGAAGCACGTCGGTCACGAATTAGACGAGCGAATGGACGAGCCTGATGTGAAGAGCGAGGGAATTACGGTTGGTCCCGCATGTGCAGGAAATTATAATTCTATGCACATCGAATTGTCATTGAACGCGAGGCCCACATTGCCGCTGGAAGAACGAACCGCGCGCCTGACGATCCTCATCGATCCGCGCAAGAAGGCGGTATTCGAGCGCCTCTGCGCGGAAGAGGATGCAACGCCCTCGCAGGTCGTGCGTCGACTTCTGCGTCGTTACATCGAGGAGCGGACAGGGATGCCGTGGGAGCCTGAGAAATCCACCCGCCGGTCGAGTAAATCGACCGCGAAGCGCAAGCGCCGTCGACCGAGCGGCAAATAACCGCGGTAGGTAGGCGCGGCCCTACAGCGCCGATCCACACGGATCGCTTCGTCCCCGGTACACTCAGGTGCTCCGGCCTGCTGGGTCCCCTCATGCACGACTCCGATACTCTGCGTCGTTTCCTGTTCGAGCACTACCCGATCCGCGGCAACATCGTTCATTTGGATGCGGCTTGGCGGGCACTGCTCGAACATCGCGACTATCCGGCCCCCATCCGGGAAGTGCTCGGAGAAGCGGTTGTGGCATCCGTTCTGATGGCAGCGACGCTGAAGTTCGACGGCAACTTGAGCCTGCAGCTTCGTGGCGAAGGTCCGATGCATCTCCTGTTGGCACAGTCCACGAACGATTTGGGCGTGCGAGCTGTAGCTCGTTACCGCGGCAACATCGAGAAGGGCGGCCTGATTGCGCTCTCCGGATCGGGCAACCTCACGGTCACGCTCGAGACCGAAGATCTGTCGCAGCGCTATCAGGGCATCGTGCCGCTGGAGAGCGATTCGTTGGCGAAGTGCTTGGAAACGTATTTTGCTCAGTCCGAGCAGCTGCCGACGCGACTCTGGCTGCAAACAGAGGAGAACGGCGTTTCCGGAATGCTCTTGCAGCGCTTGCCTGCCGAGACGGTCACGGCTGGTGCGAAGGGCGGGTCGACGCGCTCGAAAGCGACCGCCGAAGAAATCGAGGATGCGTGGCGTCGAGCGCAGCTCATGGCCGATACGTTGCGGCCCGGCGAGTTACGGACGCTCACCGATCAACAGATCCTGCAGCGCGTGTTCTCCGAGGACGACATCCGCATGTTCGAGTCCTCCCGCGTGTACTTCAGTTGTCGCTGCTCGCGCGAGCGCGTCATCGGCATGCTCCGCGCGCTCGGACCGGAGGAGCTCCGGTCCATTCTCGCGGAGCGCGGCAGCGTCGAAGTGCGCTGCGATTTCTGTAACCGCGCCTACCAGTTCGATGCGGTCGACATCGAGCACCTGCTCAGCGATGGGTTGCATGCTGAGCGGAGCGGGGCGATGCACTGAGGGCTGGGGCTCGGGACCTGGGGCCTGGGCAAGAGCGACAGGGGCTGCCGAGTGCGTGACCTCCCTCAGGTCGCCGCTGAATTTGGCGCTGGGCTTAAGGCTCAAGGCTCGGAGAAGCTGGTTCAGCTCAATTTCAATGCGTACCCCGCCAACTAACCTGGCGGGTATCCAAGCGAGCATACCCAAGGGCGCACGAATCTCGGCTCGCGCGAGTCCGACTCATCCTTAGCTTTCGGACAACCTCTCTCCCGAGACCTGGGCACCCGCTTCGCGCTTAGCCGCAAATTTTCAGCGCGCTGAGAGCTTTGATTGGTAAATATCGGAATTTGCTTGCGAAGCTACCAGCCCATCTGGTTAGCCTCCTCGCCACGCCCCACGCCCCACGCCCCGAGCCCCGAGCCCACCCTCCAGGTCCTTGCCCGTGAGGTCCCGCCTGAGCTATCGTGCGAGTCATATCAGGATTTCTTTATGTCCTTAAATCCCCCGCGAAGAACATTCATGGAGGCTCTGGCGCAGCTTCGGGCTGCGGCGGAGCCGACGCGTTTGCGAATCCTGGCGTTGCTGGCGCGGGCCGAGCTGACGGTGGGTGAGATCTGCGATGTGCTCGGGCAGAGCCAGCCACGGGTTTCGCGTCATTTGAAGTTGTTGGCCGATGCCGAGCTGATCGATCGGTTGCGCGAGCAGTACTGGGTCTATTACCGCGTGCCCGCGACCGGGCCCGGGCAAGTGGCGGTCGAGCAGCTCTTGGGATTCGTGGATCCCGAGGACGAAGTGTTCGTGCGCGATCGACAGCGGATGGAGCGCGTGCTCGGCGAACGGGTGCGCAGAGCTGCAGCCGCGGCGGCAAACGATGCGCGACTCTCCGAGCACATTCGTCAGGTGATCGAAAAGGAAGTGGGCAGCGGTTCGATCGGTGCATTGCTCGATGTCGGAACCGGTTCCGGGCACATGCTCGAGCTGCTCGCCAGTCGAGCGAGCCGTGCCGTCGGTGTCGATATCTCGAGCGATGCGTTACGCCTCGCGCGCACGAACGTCTACGGCGCGGGATTGCGTCATTGCGAGCTGCGGCGCGGCGATATGTACGACCTGCCGTTCGACGAACCGACGTTCGATGTCGTCACCGTGGGCCGCGTGCTGGCAGGCGCAGAGCATCCTGCTGTTGCGATCAAAGAGATCGCACGCGTTTTGAAAGAAGGCGGCCGACTGCTCTTGATCGACGACTTCGATGCGCTGGAGCAGGCGTTCGGGGGCAATCCGCTCACCGTGCTGAAGGGCTGGTTTTCGGATGCCGGTCTCGACTTCGTTCGTGTTCATCCCATCGATACCGAGCATGGCCACCTGCTGATCGCGGTCGGCCGGCGTCGGATTGCGGCCGAGGCAGCCGCATAACTCAAGCAAAGGATTGAAGCATCATGTCCGTGCAATCGCTTCAGGATCGAATCGCTCACGCGGCTTCCAGCCTGCGCCGTCGACCGCAAGTGTCGTTCGAGTTCTTCCCGCCGAAGGACGAGGAGATGGAGCGCACGCTGTGGAAATCGGTCGAACGTCTCGTGCCGCTTCAGCCCAGCTTCGTCTCGGTCACGTACGGCGCAGACGGCTCGACGCGCACGCGCACTCACAACATCGTCACGAAGATTCAAGAGACGACGCCGCTCACGGCAGCGCCTCACCTCACGTGTGTCGACGCACCTCGCAGCGAAATCCTGGACATCGCGCGCAACTACTGGGCGCACGGCATCCGCCACATCGTCGCTTTGCGCGGCGATCCGCCGCAGGGCCAGGCGAAGTACACGCCGCATCCGGACGGTTTCGCTTATGCGATCGATCTCGTGAAAGGGTTGAAGAGCGTCGCCGACTTCGAGATTTCGGTCGCCGCCTATCCTGAAGTGCATCCCGAAGCGCCGAGCGCCGATTTCGAGCTCGAGTACCTGAAGGCGAAGATCGATGCGGGCGCGAGTCGCGCCATCACGCAGTTTTTCTTCGATCCCGATGTGTTCCTGCGTTTCCGCGACAAGTGCGTGAAGGCGGGCATTACCGCGGCGATCATTCCAGGCATCCTGCCGATCACGCGCTTTCCGCAAATGCTGCGCATGGCGCAGCGCTGCGGGGCGAGCGTTCCGGATTGGCTCGTCCATCGCTTCGATGGGCTGGATGACGATCCCGAGACACGGCGCTTGATCGCTGCTTCGGTCGCCATCGAGCAGGTGCAGCAGCTGCAGAAGCACGGCGTCGAGCACTTTCATTTCTATACCCTGAATCGGTCGGAGCTGACGTACGCGATCTGTCACGCGCTCGGCGTCCGGCCGGAACCCGCAAGGGCTGCAGTCGGCTGACCGGCGCTGCAATTCTCGAGAGAAGCAGAAGAGGCGCTCCACGCGCAACGGAGAGTTCGATGACACGGGAAGAACGCATCGCCCAACTTCATCGCTTGCTGGAAGAGCGCATCGTCTTGCTCGACGGCGGTTTCGGCACGCTCGTGCAAGCGCGCAAGTTGAGCGAAAAAGACTATCGCGGTTCGCGCTTCGCCGACTGGCCCTGCGATCTCAAGGGCAATACCGACATTCTCGTGCTCACGCAGCCGGACGTCATTGCGGACATTCATCGCCAGTATCTCGAAGCCGGCTCGGACATCATCGAAACGAACACATTCACGGCGAACTATCCGTCGCAGGCGGACTACCGCACGGAGGATCTCGTCGCCGAGATCAACTTCGAGGCCGCGAAGATTGCCCGGCATGCGGCGGACGAGTTCATGGCCGAACACGGCGGCGTGCGTTTCGTGGCCGGCGCTATCGGCCCGACGAACCGCACGGCGTCGTTGTCGCCCGATGTGAATGACCCGGCCTATCGCGCGATCAACTTCGATCAGCTCGCCGACACGTATTACGTCGCGGCGCGGGCGCTCATCGAGGGCGGTGTCGATCTGCTGTTGATCGAAACCATTTTCGACACGCTCAATGCGAAGGCCGCGATCTATGCGATTCGTAAGGCCCAGGAATCCTTGGGCGTCGAGCTGCCGCTCATCATTTCGGGCACCATCACCGACGCCTCGGGCCGCACGCTGTCCGGCCAAACCACGGAAGCGTTCTGGAATTCGGTGCGCCACGCGAAGCCGCTCGCCATTGGCCTGAATTGCGCGCTCGGCGCCAAGCAGCTTCGTCCGTACATCGAAGAACTGTCGCGCATTGCGGATACCTACGTGAGCGCGTATCCGAACGCCGGGCTGCCCAATGCCTTCGGCGAGTACGACGAGCAGCCTTGTGATACCGCATCGCTCATCAAGGAGTTTGCGACGAGCGGTCTCGTGAACATCGTTGGCGGCTGCTGCGGCACGACGCCGCATCACATCCGGCACATCAAGGAGGCCGTCGCGGGCGTCGCGCCTCGCAAGATTCCCACGATCGAACGGCGTTGCCGGCTCGCGGGGCTCGAACCGCTGAACATCGGTCCCGACAGTCTGTTCGTAAACGTCGGCGAGCGCACGAACGTAACGGGTTCGGCGAAGTTTCGGCGTCTGATCGAGGCGGGCGATTACAACGCGGCGCTCGATATAGCGCGCCAGCAAGTGGCCGCAGGTGCGCAGGTCATCGACGTGAACATGGACGAAGGCATGCTCGATTCGGAGGCAGCGATGGTGAAGTTCCTGAACCTCATCGCCTCCGAGCCGGATATCGCGCGCGTGCCGATCATGATCGACTCGTCCAAGTGGTCGGTGATCGAAGCCGGCCTCAAGTGCGTGCAAGGCAAGTGCATCGTGAACTCGATCAGTCTCAAGGAAGGCGAGGAGGCTTTCCTCGAGCATGCGCGCAAAGTGCAGGCGTACGGTGCGGCCGTCGTCGTGATGGCATTCGACGAGCAGGGGCAGGCCGACACCAAGGAGCGCAAGGTCGAGATTTGCAAGCGCTCGTACGAGTTGCTGACTCAGAAGGTCGGCTTTGCGCCCGAGGACATCATTTTCGATCCGAACATTTTCGCGGTCGCGACGGGCATCGAAGAGCACAACAACTATTCGGTCGATTTCATCGAGGCGACGCGCGAGATCCGACAGCTCTTCCCGCACGTGCAAGTAAGCGGCGGCGTGAGCAACGTGTCGTTCTCGTTCCGCGGCAACGACCCGGTACGCGAGGCGATGCACTCTGTGTTCCTATATCACGCCATCAAGGCCGGTATGACGATGGGCATCGTCAATGCAGGGCAGCTCGCGATTTACGAAGATATTGCGCAGGAGCTTCGCGAGCGCGTCGAGGACGTGATTCTGAATCGCCGGCCGGATGCAACCGAGCGCTTGCTGGAGATCGCCGCGAAATACAAGGGCGAGGCGGGCGCGAAGAAGGCCGAGGATCTGGCGTGGCGCAGTTGGCCTGTCGAGAAGCGTCTCGAGTACGCGCTGGTGAAGGGTATCGACGAGTTCATCGTCGAGGACACCGAGGAGGCGCGCCAGAAGTTCGCGCAGCCTTTGCAAGTGATCGAAGGCCCGCTCATGGACGGCATGAACGTGGTCGGCGATCTATTCGGCGCCGGCAAGATGTTCCTGCCGCAAGTCGTGAAGTCGGCGCGCGTAATGAAGCGTGCGGTGGCGCACCTCATCCCGTACATCGAAGCCCAGAAGGCCGCGAGCGGCAACGTCGGCAAGTCGAACGGCAAGATCGTCATGGCGACGGTGAAGGGCGATGTGCACGACATCGGTAAGAACATCGTCGGTGTCGTGCTCCAGTGCAACAACTTCGACGTCATCGACTTGGGCGTAATGGTGCCGTGCGAGCGCATCCTGGAGACCGCACGGCGCGAAGGCGCCGACATGATCGGTCTGTCAGGACTGATCACGCCGTCGCTGGATGAAATGGTGCACGTCGCGAAGGAAATGCAGCGGCAGGGCTTCACGCAGCCGCTTCTGATCGGCGGCGCGACGACATCGCCGGCGCACACGTCCGTGAAGATCGACCCGCAATACAAAGGACCGGTCGTCTACGTGAAGGATGCGTCGCGCAGCGTCGGCATCTGCCAGCAGCTGCTCACGTCGACGACGCGTGCCGAGTTCATTGCCAAGGTCAAGGAAGAGCACGCAACGCGGCGTGCGCAGCATCAAGGCAAGAAGACCAAGGCGCCGCAGCTCTCGCTCGCCCAGGCGCGGGCGAATCGATTTCAGGGCGGTTGGGATTCATACACGCCGCCCGTGCCGCGAATGCTCGGCGTGCGCGTGTTCGACGACTATTCGCTCGAAGATTTGACGCGCTATATCGATTGGATGCCGTTCTTCAATGCGTGGGAGTTCTCGGGCAAGTTCCCGGACATCCTCACCGACCCGATCGTCGGTGAGCAGGCAAGCAACCTGTACGCCGATGCCAGACGGCTATTGAAACAGATCGTTCGCGAACGCTGGCTGCGGGCGCGCGGCGTCATCGGCTTGTTCCCGGCGAATACCGTCGACGATGACGATGTGGAGATCTACACGGACGAGTCGCGCACGCAAGTACTCGCGCGGCTGCATTTCCTTCGCCAGCAGAAGGGCAAAGCAGAAGGCCAGCCGCACGTCTGTCTCGCCGATTTCATTGCGCCGAAGTCTTCGGGCAAGCGCGATTACATCGGCGCCTTTGCCGTGACGGCCGGTCATGGCATCGAAGAGCACCTCGAGCGTTTCGCCAGCACGCACGACGATTACTCGAGCATCATGCTCAAGGCGCTCGCGGACCGGTTCGCCGAGGCGTTCGCCGAACGGCTGCACGAACGCGTGCGCCGCGAATTCTGGGGCTATGCGCCTGATGAGCGGCTGACGAACGAACAGCTGATCAAAGAAGAGTATCGCGGCATCCGTCCGGCACCGGGCTACCCGGCCTGTCCGGATCACACGGAGAAGGCGACGCTGTGGCGCTTGTTGGATGTCGAGACGAGTACGGGCATCAAGCTGACCGAATCGTTCGCCATGTACCCGACGGCGGCGGTGAGCGGGTGGTATTTTGCGCATCCCGGTGCGCATTACTTCCCGCTCGGCAAGATCGATCTCGATCAGGTCCAGAACTATGCGGCACGGAAGAAGATGTCGGTCGAGGACGTGCAGCGGTGGCTCGCGCCGAATCTCGGCTACGATGTCGATACGGACGCCGATGCGGCCTGAGCAAGAACGTTACGAGGACGCTGGCGACTCTTCCGTTGCGCGGCTGAGCGCAACGACCCGATAGCCCGCGCCAGGCGTCGTTTGTAGCAGGTCGGGCAATCCGGCCTCCTGTTCGAGCCGTTGGCGCAGGCGATGGATGAGTTGCTTGAGCGAATGCCGCTCGCGTTGCGTGCTCTTTCCCCAAAGGTGGGCCGTCAGTCGCTCGGCCGTTACGGTGCGGCCGTTGTTGGCAAACATGAGCTGCAATGCCTTGAGTTGCAGCGGCGTGAGCTGAATCTGCGCCTCTGTGCCGACCGTCAGTGTGTGAGATTCGACGTCCAAGCGCAGCGACCCGAGCACCAACGTGTCCGGGTCCGAGGGAATCGCGCGCCGCGCAAGCGCTCGCACGCGTGCAACCAAGGCTTTCGGGCTGACGGGCTTGCGCACGAAATCGTCGGCGCCGCACTCGAGCCCCATCACGAGGTCGTCCTCACCGTCGCGCACCGTGAGCATCATGATCGGCACGGTGGATCGGCGGCGAATGGTGCGGCACACCTCGAAGCCGTCGAGGGCGGGCAAGTTCACGTCCAGCACGAGCAAGCTCGGCGAATCGCGCTCGAATATCTCGAGCGCGGTAACGCCGTCGCGTGCACTGCACACGTCGAATCCGGCCTGCGTCAGCGTGAAGCTGACCAGACTCGCGAGATCCGCATCGTCATCGACGACCAGAATTTTCATCGCGTTCGCACCCGAGAATGCGATCACGTGCGCTGCAGGGACGATGTATGACTGTGTGGGGAGCCCAAGCGGTCGAAGATGCTCATGCGTCTCACGGCTAAATCGTTCATCGAAATCGTTTGCGAGGCGCGTGCGGGCGCCGATCGGCGCATCTTAAGAAGACGCCGGTAAGGGATCAGTCGCAACGCCGTAACAATTCGGTAGCAAGCATTTCGCTGACGAGTGCGCGTCGGTTTCTTCCTTGACGACCAGGAAGGTTTCGCATGAGCGAATGACATGCGATTCGCGCCCGCGCGATGTCTTCGTGCCGCTCGAAGAAAAAGATCGGGGCCATCCGTGGACCGAAATCGGTTGGCTCTTGGGGGATTGATCCATCCGACCGGCAGCTCGCCGGAGAAGAAGTCCACGCGTGCAACATAGCGAACGCGACAGCGAGCGCCAAATACCGATCCGCTATCACGAGAGAACGACGTCACCATTCGACCTCGAGACGATCGTTGTTAGGCACAACCATTGCGCATTGACTGCGCGGTTCGCACGCTGTGTGTGCGAACTGGCCGTTGTGTGCGACGTGTGAAGCGTATTGCAGCGGTCGCTTCGCGGTAACAAAAGCGTCACGATGTTTTTGGCATGAATTCTCGCGGCTCCTGCACAGGATATGGGAGGCCGCGACGTGCATTCGTCGGCGAAAGCAACGATCCGCGCAGACGTGCGAGTGACGCAGTTCTTCGCCGATTCGGGATTTGGAACATTGGTCGGATGACGAGCGCGCGTAACAAGACGATCACATAGCTCGGCACGCCGAAAACATAACGACGCGGCATTTGTCGCTGCGTATCGCGCGAACCTACATTGCGCCGCACTTCAGCACGGTTGAAGTCGCATTGCCGATTGTCGGAATGCACTGGACGTGCGCGCAATATGGGGACTAGTACGATGCGTGTTCTTTCCGCTTCCATAGCCGTCGCATTGGCGACTGCCGCTCCTGCACTCTTGGCTCAGGAGACGACGACACCTCCCGCCAATCTGAATGTGCTCGACACCGTCGTGGTGCTCGGTACGTCACGACAAGATGCGACAGCGCTGACGAGCACGGCGCCTGTCGACGTGATTACTCCGGAACGTCTCAAGGAGACGGGCGCGGTGACCCTCAATCAGGCGCTGTCCAAGCTGCATCCGTCGTTCAATTTTCCGCAGGGTCAGAACGCCGTGAAGGGGCAAAGCGTGCGGGCCGCATCGCTACGCGGCGTCGGCCCGGCGTATACGTTGATCCTCGTGAACGGCAAGCGCCGCAACGTCTCGGCGCAGCTCTCCGGCACCGATCCTTGGCCGGCTGCGCAGGTCGTCGACATCAATATGATTCCGGTCAGCGCAGTGGAACGCGTCGAAGTGCTGCGAGACGGCGCAGCCGCGCAATACGGCTCGGACGCGATCGCGGGTGTCATCAACATCGTGCTGAAGGAATCGATCGGCGGCGCCGCGACGGCGAACATCGGCGGCTACACCGACGGCGGCGGCTTCACTCGCTCAGTGAACGCCTGGAACGGCTTCACGCTCGGCGATCGCGGCTTCGTGAACGTCAGTGCCGATTACTTGAAGAACGACAACGTCGATCGTAGCGAAGCAGACTGGCGGCAACTCTTTCCGGATGGCGATCCGCGCAACGAGACTTTCAACAAGAAGTACGGTCAATGGGGCCAGCAGGCGCGCGAGCACTTCAGCGCGCTCGTGAACTTCGGTTACGAGCTCACCGACTCGCTCGAGGCGTACGGCTGGGTCAATTACGCCGACAAAGAGGGTCTGAACTACGTCAATCCCTCACGCATCGTGAAGTCGGTGACGAACTCGCCGACGGTGACGGACGGCCGGCGCATTTCCGAACAGGCGGTGCTCAGCATCTATCCGGACATTCATCAGCCGTACATCACGTACCACGCGGAGGACATCGCCGCCGTGGCGGGTCTGCGCTTCGGCAATGATGTGTTCGGCACGCTCGATACGGCCGTGTCGTTCGGTCGTAACGAGACGGGCCGTCACACGTACGAGACGGTGAATCCGAGCTGGGGCGAGGAAAGCCCGACCGATTTTTATCTGGGTTCGTGGGAGAGCCGCACGACGTCGGTCACCGTCGACTATCGCAAGGATCTGGACGTCAGTGCCTTCGAATCGCTCGTGTTCTCGGCGGGTGCGTTGTATCGGCACGAGTACTGGGGTACGGAGGACATTGGCGATCGCCAGGGCTATGAACCCGGCCCGCTGGCGGGACTCACGATCGCGCAGGTGTATGGACCGGGCGGCGTGTACGAGCGCTTCGTGCCGCAATTCCCGGGCGTCGATTTCGCGAACGACAACTCGCGCATCCCCACGACCGGTTCGTCGACCGCGGGCGTCACGCCCGAAGATGTCGGCTCGATCACGCGCAACGTGAAGGGCGGATATCTCGGCTTCGATGCGGCCGTGACGGACAAGCTCGATGTCGGTGTCACTGCGCGCTACGAGGATTACTCCGATTTCGGCGGTACCAGCAACTATCGACTGACCGCGCGTTACGAGTTCGTTCCCGCCTTTGCTTTGCGCGGCACCGTGAGCACTGGATTCCATGCGCCCAGCCTCGCGCAGCTCGGCAACCAGACGAGCGGCTACACGAGCAACTGGAGCAACTCGGGCACCGGTGTGTTTGCGCCGGGACGTACGCGAATGTTCCGTACGGCCGACCCGACTTCGAGAGCATTCGGCGCCAAGCCGCTCGAACCGGAAGAGTCGACGACGTTCTCGCTCGGCGCCGTCATTCGGCCCGATGCGACGAGCTCGATCACGATCGACGCCTACAAGCTCAGAATCAAGGACGTCATTCAGGTATCGGAGACCATTCAAGGCCCGACCGTGACGGCGGCGTTCGAGTCGGTCGGCTTGAACGGCTTCACTCAGGCCTCCTACTACATGAATGCCTGGGATCAAACGACGTACGGCGTCGACATCGTCGGCCGCAAGCGGTTCGACTTCGACGAGAGCACGTTGGACATCACGGCGGCTGCCAGCTTCCTCGATACGGAGGTGGAGAACGTCAATCGCGAAGTGACGGTCGGCGGCGCGCAGATCATTGCGATCCGCAACGCCAAGGTTCGCGATGCCGAAACCGGTACGCCGCGCAGCAAGGTGATCTTGAACGGCCGCTATTCGATCGGTTCGTGGGTGGCCGATGCGACGGTGACGCGCTACGGAAGCTATCGCTACAACGTCGGCGACGTTGCGGGCGTGCCTGCGGCGAACGGCAACGTCGATCAAGAATTCTCGCCCGAAACCTATCTCGATCTGGGCGTGAGCTACTTGAGCGGCGGCGCTTGGCGCATCGATGTCCTCGTCCAGAACGTGTTGAACAAGTATCCGGACAAGTACGTCCTCGGCAATCGCGCGAGCGGCATCAATCCGTACTCGTTCATCGCCCCGAACGGCGCGTCCGGTCGCTTCGTGCAGGGCAGCCTGACGTACAGCTTCTGATTCTCGTGGAGGAACCTATGTCGATTTCCAGCCGCACTTCGCGTGCCGCGCTGTTGGCCTTCGCAGGGTTGGCGGTGATCGCAATCGCCGGGCGCAGCGTTGCCCATCACGCCTTCGCTGCCGAGTTCGATGCCGATCAGCCGATCGATCTCAAGGGCACCGTGACGAAGGTGAAGTGGGTGAACCCGCACAGTTGGTTGTACTTCGATGTGCAACAGCCGGACGGAACGGTGACGAACTGGGGCGTCGAATTCGGCGCACCGAATCAACTATCCAAGATCGGCTTGACGAAAGCCGATGTGGCGGTGGGCACTGAGGTGCACATCAAAGGCTATCGCGCGAAGAACGGCGGCCCGTACGGTTATTCGGTGACCGTGACGTTGCCGGACGGCCGCACGTTCCAGACGGGCGGTGCGCAAGATGCGCCGCGCACCGCAGCGAACGCGTCCGGACGCTGATGGAGCGCATCATGGCCGAAGCGTTTGATTCTGGACGCGGCTCCGTGGCTCACGCGCGGCATCGGACCGGTGCGATGGTCGCGATGCTGAGCCTCATCTGCATGCCGTTCGCGGCATTCGCGGGCGAGAAGATCCCCCGGTTGCCGAGCGGCAAGCCCGACTTCTCGGGAATCTGGCAAACGACGAGCGCTGCCGACTTCGATTTGGAACCGCACGGTCCGCGCAAGGACGCGCCGCCGAGTCCGGGCGTCGTCGAAGGCGGCAAGATTCCGTACCTGCCTGCGGCGCTCGAAAAGCGTAAGCGTAACTTCGAGCGCCGATTCACCGACGATCCGCGGCTGAAGTGCTGGACGCTCGGCACGCCGCGCGGGATCTACTATCCGGAACCGTTCCAGATCTTCCAGCGCGAGCGCGATCTGACGATCGTGTTTCAGTTCGGTCATTCCGTGCGGACGATCCACACGAACGGCACGTTGCATCCGGAGGAAGAGCACGAGTTCTGGCTCGGCGATTCGCGCGGTCACTGGGAAGGGGACACGCTCGTCGTCGACGTGCGCGACTTCACCGACGAGACCTGGCTCGACCGTTCCGGAAACTTCCACAGCACGGCGCTGCACGTCGTGGAGCGATGGAGGTTCCTCGACGCGAACACGATCGAGTATCGCGCCACGCTCGAAGATCCGAACGTCTTCAGCCGGCCGTGGACGCTCGCTGTGCACCTGCACCGTCATCGCGAGCCGAACTTCCAGCTGATCGAGAACTACTGCTACACGCTCGACTACGAGCAGTACTACCCGTTTCCGAAGGGCGAATGACGTGATCCGTGCACATATTCATCGCGACGCTCGCATGCGTCGCACTTCGAGCACCTACTTGCGGGCGTTGGTTCTCGGTTGCGCGCTCGCGCCGTTGTTCGCGGGCGCACAAGAGACGGCCAATCGCTCCTCGAGCTCGGGCATTCATCGAGAAACCACGGTGCCGGTGATCGAGTCGGGCGCGTGGAAAGGACCGCGCCTGAGCGACGGACAACCCGACGTGCAAGGGCATTGGTCGAACACGATCGCAAACCACAACAATCTGACCGATCCGCAGGGCGGCGTGCCGGGCGATCCGACCGGGCGCGTCGCCAAGGGGCCGCGAGAGTCGCGTGCGCCGAGCCGGGTCAGCGATCCGCCGGACGGACAAGTGCCGTTCCAGCCGTGGGCCCGCGCGAAGCAGCAGGAGTTTCTCGAGTTCTTCCACAACCCCATCAAACCCGAATACATCGAGCCGCTGGCGCGCTGCGCGCCGGCTGGCGTGCCGAAGTCGTTCACTTGGCACGGCTTCGAGATCCGTCAGTATCCGGGCTACGTGCTGCTGCTGTTCAATTCCGGCACGCGCATCGTTCATCTCGACGGCAAACCGCATTTGCCGGAGGACATCAAGCTCTGGAATGCCGATTCGCGCGGACGGTGGGAGGGCAACACGCTCATTGTCGACGTACGGAACAACAACGCGAAAGCACGATTCGCGCGAACCGGAGAGTTCGCGAGCGAGAACGTGCACATCGTCGAGCGCTACATCTTCGATAACAACGGACACCGCTTCAATTACGTGGCGACGATCACCGATCCCACGGTCTTCACGCGGCCATGGACGGTGACGATTCCGATGCGGCGCTACACCGAAGCCGACGAGCCGGACGGCTGGCATTTCGAAGTGGCGTTCGCGAACCACCCGAAGGGCGAGCGGATCATCGAGCGGTACGAGCGCATCTGCGTCGAGAACAACGGGCCGTTCGGTCAAGTCGCCGTGCAGAGGTAAGCGTCAATGAGCGAGCTCACGACGACTTTGATGGCCTGGGCGCAGCGGGTCGAAGGCTCGACGGTCGGAACGGCGATCGCCGAGTCGAATCTGGCGTATCCGATCATCGAAGGCGTGCATCTGATCGGTCTGGCGATCTCGACCGGGCTGTTGTTTGCCATCGATCTGCGCTTGATGGGTGTCTTTCTGCGGCGCATTCCTCTGGAGCGGCTGCTACGCGATTTGCGGCCGTTCGTGCTGTGGGGATTTGCGGCGACGTCCCTATCCGGCGGTCTGTTGTTCTGGTCGTCCGCCGAGCGGATGCTCTCGAGCCCGGCGTTCGCGTTCAAGCTGCTGTTCCTGCTGCTTGCGGGTATCAACGCCTGCGTCTTCGAGTTCGTTTTAGCACCTCGCCACTTGGGCAAGCCCCAGCTTGCTTCGCTGCCGAGGGCGCTCCGTTATGCCGGTTTCGCGTCGCTCACGTTGTGGACGCTGACGATCGCCTTCGGACGCCTGATTCCGTACTTGCCGGCGTGGTCCTGACATGACGATTCTCGAAGTTCTTGCCGCGATCGAAGAGAGCGCGATCGCACACGCGATCAGCAAAACCGATCATTTGGTCGGTGCAAGCCTGCAGATCCTTCACGTGCTCGGCTTGATCTTGTTCTTGGGCTCGCTCGTGCTCATTGCGCTGAGAGCGAGCGGCCGGGTGCTGGCCGATCAATCCTTGCGAGACGTCATATGCGACACGTCGCGAGCGATGTGGCTGGGGTTGGCGCTCGTCGTGCTGAGCGGCATGCTGATGTTCGTTGCGACGCCGCGGCTCTACTTCTTCAACACCGCGTTCGGCTGGAAGATGGGGCTCATGGTCTTCGCCGGCATTGCGCAGGCGGTACTGTTCCGAAAGCTTGCTCGCGAGCCGGCGACCAGCTCCGCCTTTGCCCGCGCGGCGATCGTCCTGTCCGTTGCATCCTGGTTCGCGGTTGCGATGGCTGGGAGAATGATCGGGTTCATCTGACGCCGCATTCCTTGCGGCGCCAGGCGCCGATGTCTACGACAGAAGCCTATGCGGCTTTCTCCGTGGCGACACCCACAGAATTTTTCCGGATCCAGTTCGCGAACGACTCGGCAAACTGACGCAGGAACTGCTCCGTCGATTCGTTCGTGAGCTTGCCGTGCTCGTCGAACAGCTGCGAAGTGTTGCCGATGTACGCTTCCGGCTGCGGCAACAGCGGCATGTTCAAGAACGACAGCGCCTGGCGCAGGTGATGGTTCGCGCCGAAACCACCGAGCGCGCCGAGCGACGTCGAGACGATCGCGGTGGGCTTGCCGTTGAACACGTTCTTGCCGTAGGGCCGCGAACCGACATCCACGGCATTCTTGAGCGCCGCGGGAATCGAGCGGTTGTACTCGGGTGTCACGAAGAGCACGGCATCGGCGTTGCGGATGCGGTTACGAAACGCGGTCCAAGCTGCTGGAGGCTCGTGAGTCTCCAGGTCTTCGTTGTACAAAGGCAGATCTGCGATCGGCACTAGATCGAATGTCAGATCGGACGGGGCCAGATCGGCAATCGCCAAAGCGAGCTTCTTGCTCAACGAGTCGCGGCGCAGGCTTCCGACGAGAACGGCAACGGTCTTGGGCATGTGTGTCTCCTTACGATTGTTGGGACCCAAGATAACGATGGAACGCCCGGGGATCATTGGCCTGCGGGCTATAAAATTCATTCGGCGAGCGAATGAATCATTTACGCAGGGGCGGTAGCGGCTGCTCGCGAGGGACGAAGATCAGTGCCAAGCCGTTGTTGCACCAGCGCTCGCCGCGCGGCGGCGGTCCGTCGCGAAAGACGTGCCCTTGATGGCCTCCGCAGCGTTTGCAGTGATATTCCACGATGGGTTCGCGTCCTCGGCCATCGACACGCGTTTCGATGTGTCCTTCGATCGGCTGGGTGAAGCTCGGCCAGCCCGTGCCGCTGTCATATTTGTGCCGCGAGCGAAAGAGCGGCAAATAACACGCGGCGCAGATATAGGTACCGTTGCGGTGCTCGTCGTTGAGCGGGCTGCTGCCCGGAAATTCGGTTTCCTGGAGAAACAAGACTTCGAACCGTTCGGGTTCGAGCAGCTCGTGCCAGGGCAAATCGCGCCGTTCCAGCGGCGGAAAAGACGCGGGGATCTCGTGATCTTCGTCATTCGCGTAGAGCGGGCGCGCAGCGCTGGCGGCGCAGAGGGCGCAGGCTTCCAGCAGAAATCTGCGCCTCCGTCCGTTCACTGCAATGCCTCGAGCGCACTTCGAATCTCTTGCGGAATCGGCACGGGTCGCCGCGTCTGCCGATCCACGTAGACGTGCACGAATCGGCCGATGGCGGCAGGATCCTGCTCGTCTTCGCGAAAGACGGCCAGTTGATATATGACGCTGGAATTGCCGAGCTTCTCGAGTCGCAGTCCGACATGCAGGCGCTCGGGAAAGCTGAGCTCCTTCAGATACCGACAGCCGGTCTCGGCAACGATGCCGATGGCGGAAAGTTTGGACGTATCCGTGCGCGTCGCCTCCATCAAGTAGCCGTTCACCGCCGAGTCGAAATAAGAGTAGTAGGCCACATTGTTCACGTGTCCGTACTGATCGTTATCCATCCAACGCGTCTGCATCGGACGCAGGACCTTGAAATCGGCGCGAGTCGGTGTCGGTGCTGGCGAGGACATGGAGCGGGAACCATCGAGATTGTGCGGGGCGCCATTTTGCATTCGGCTCGCTAGAATCGCGAGCCTGCAACTTCCAAAGAACCCGAGAGCCGCTCATGAAAACTCGCGCTGCCGTACTGAATGAGATGTGTCTGCCGCGGCCCTACGCCCAATCGCGTCCGTTGCAGGTGGTCGAAATCGACCTCGATCCTCCGGGACCGGGCGAAGTGCTCGTCAAGATGCGCGCAGCGGGGCTGTGCCATTCGGATCTCTCGGTCATCAACGGCGATCGTCCGCGTCCGTTGCCGATGGCGCTCGGTCACGAGGGCGCAGGCGAAGTCGTCGAAGTGGGGGCGGGCGTGACCGATCTTCGCGTCGGCGATCACGTCGTCGCTGCGTTCGTTCCATGTTGTCGCATGTGCGAGCCGTGCACGCACGGGCGTCCGGCGTTGTGCGAGCCCGGCTTCAAGGCCAATTCTGCTGGCGAGCTCCTGAGCGGTGCTCGCCGACTGCATCGCGACGGCCGCGATGTGAATCATCACTTGGGTGTTTCGGCGTTCGCCGACTATGCCGTGATGGCGCGCGAATCGCTCGTGAAGATCGACACATCGCTGTCGTTCGAGGAGGCGGCGGTTTTCGGCTGTGCGGTGATGACCGGGGTCGGCGCTGTGACGAACACGGTGCATCCGGAGCCGGGTTCTTCGATCGCTGTCGTCGGGCTCGGCGGCGTCGGCCTTGCAGCGCTGTTGGGTGCGAAGGTCGCAGAGGCAGGGACGATCGTCGCTTGCGATCTGTCGGACGAGAAACTCGCGCTGGCGCGAGAGCTCGGCGCAACTCACACCGTAAACGCCCGCGATTCGCAGGCCGTCGAGAAGATAAAGGACTGGACGCGCGGTGGGGTGCACTACGCCTTCGAAATGGCCGGCTCGGTGAAAGCCATGGAGCTGAGCTATCAGATCACTCGCCGCGGCGGTACGACGGTCACTGCAGGCTTGTCGAATCCCCAACACCTATTTTCGATCCCGCACGTCGGTATCGTCGCCGAAGAGCGCACGATCAAAGGCAGCTACTTGGGAAGCTGCGATCCTGCACGCGATATTCCACGCTACATCGAGTGGTATCGCGCCGGACGCTTGCCGATCGATCGTTTGCTGAGCGAACGCATTGCGCTCGATGACATCAATGAGGCGTTCGATCGGTTGGCGGAGGGGAAGACGATTAGGCAGATCGTCAGGCTGAAGACTGAAGGCTGAAGGCTGAAGGCGATAGGCTGAAGGACGCTACTCTTGC
>CALEKY010000093.1 GCA_937902995.1 uncultured Sinobacteraceae bacterium | reverse complement strand
GATGACCTCCTGGGGAATCGGTTTGGCCCGGATGCCCTGCGGGCGCTCCGGGTCGTGGCCCGCCCAGACACGCGTTTCCAGTGCCTCGATCGCGACCACCCCGCCCTCCTTCAGCACCCGGTGTGCGATTTTCATGCTCGACCGCCCGAAGCTCACCATGTGGCTCTCGATCGTAATGGTTTCGCCGAATTTGGACGCCACCGAGAACTTCGCGGCGACGTCGACGAGCGGGATGCCGACGATGTCGTAGCGCTCGATCATCGCAGGCTTCGGCAGCCCCGCAGCTTCGAACAGGTACGCCGTATTCGCATCGAAGAAGGCGAAATAGCGCGGAAAGAATACGATTCGCGCCGGATCGCAGTCGCCCCATTCGATCCGGACGTCGCGTCGGAAAACGAGTGCACCGGCAGGCGGCTCGAGCGATTGTTGAAGAGCAGACAAAGACTTGTCTCCTAGGCTGAAGACTGAAGGCCAAAGGTAGGCGCAGACGAGCCTATTACATTCCCGCGGCCCTTGGCTTGGGCTGCGAGCCGTAAGGCTATCGGCAAGTGTGCTTGCACGCGACCGGGAGCGCCGCCGATTGCCGGCGGCCGTGCCCCACGCCTCAAGCCCAGTGTCATAAGCTGTAGACTGTGGGCTATAAGAAGTTGCACTCGCTCTCAGTCCGTGGAATTCGAGTCCCCGGCCCCACGCCCCGAGCCCTATGAAAGTCACTACCTCCGCCAACGCCGAGCTCCGCTACGAACACACGCCGCGTCCGGGTGCGCCCGCGCTGCTGTTCATCAATTCGCTCGGCGCGAGTCTCGAAATGTGGGATGACCAGCTCGCTGCGTGCAGCGAGCGTTTCGAATGCGTGCGCTACGACGCGCGCGGGCACGGCAAGTCGACGAGCGGGGATCTCGACGAAGTGTCGCTCGAGGATCTCGCCCGCGATGCGCTCGCCGTGCTCGACGCTTGCGGGATCGTGCGCGCACACGTGTGCGGCATCTCGCTCGGCGGGATGACGGCAATGTACCTGGCCCACAAATGGCCGGACCGCGTGTTGAAGTTGGTCCTGGCAAACACGGCGGCACACATGCCGCCGCGCGAGGCATGGGATCAACGGATCGCGGCCGTACGCGCGCAAGGCATGTCGGCAGTCACAGAACCGACGTTGGCGCGCTGGCTCACGCCGGAGTTCCACCAAACCCATCCGGAAAAGGTCGACCGCATCCGCCAGATGCTGTTGAGCGCCGATCCCAAAGGCTACGCTGCGTGCGCCGCAGCCGTTCGCGACATGGACCTTCGCGATGCGCTGAGCTCGATTACCGCTCGCACGCTGGTGATTTGCGGCTCGAAGGATGCCGGGACGACGCCAGAGCACGCTCAGTTCATCGCGGATCGGATCGGCGCCGCCAAGCTCGTCACGCTCGACTGCATGCATCTGTCGAACGTCGAGCGCGCGGAAGAGTTCAATCGTGCGATGCTCGACTTTCTAAGCGTCGACTAAAACCTGTCTTGGAACCTGCCTCAAAACTACTGAGCGCCCGCAGGTATCCACGCGACTTGCGCGCTCACACGAACCCAGGCGACTCGCGGCCGGCGCTTCAGACGTTGAACCTGAAGTGCATGACGTCACCTTCCTGGACGATGTACTCCTTGCCTTCGAGACGGAGCTTTCCGGCTTCCTTCGCACCCTGCTCGCCGCGGTGGGCGATGAAATCCTCGTACGCAATCACTTCGGCGCGAATGAAACCTTTTTCGAAGTCGGTGTGAATGACGCCGGCCGCTTGCGGCGCCGTTGCACCGACCGGCACCGTCCACGCCCTCACCTCTTTCACGCCCGCGGTGAAATAAGTCTGCAGCCCGAGCAATTTGTAGCCTGCGCGGATCACGCGATTCAGGCCCGGTTCCTCGAGTCCGAGCTCTTTCAAGAACTCCGCCCGATCGCCCTCGTCGAGCTGCGCGATTTCGGCCTCGATCGCGGCACACACGGGCACGACGATCGAACCTTCGCTCTCCGCCAATTCGCGCACGGCATCGAGGTGCGGATTGTTCGTGAATCCGTCCTCGGAAACGTTTGCGACGTACATGAGCGGCTTGAGCGTGATCAGGTGCAGATCCCGCAGCAAACGCCGTTCCTCCGGATCCTTGATGAGCGAACGCACCGGCTTGCCTGCATCGAGATGCTCTTTCACCTTCTTGATGAGATCGCGCAGACGAATCGCATCCTTGTCGCCGGCCTTCGATGCTTTTTCCGCCCGCTGCAACGCACGCTCGACCGTATCCAGGTCGGCGAGCGCAAGCTCGGTGTTGATCACATCGATGTCGTCGAGCGGCTTCACTTTGCCAGCGACGTGAACGATGTCGTCGTTCTCGAAGCAGCGCACGACTTGCGCGATCGCATCGGTCTCGCGGATGTGCGACAGAAATTGATTGCCGAGCCCCTCGCCTTTCGACGCGCCCGCAACGAGTCCTGCGATATCCACGAACTCGACCGTCGTCGGCACGACGCGCTCGGGTTTGACGATCTCTGCGAGCGCTTGCAGACGCGGATCCGGAACCGGCACGACACCGACGTTGGGATCAATGGTGCAAAACGGATAGTTCTCGGCCGCGATCTGCGCGCGCGTGAGCGCATTGAAGAGCGTCGATTTGCCGACGTTCGGCAGACCGACGATGCCGACTTTCATGCCCATGGCGAGATTTTCGGAAAATTAATGAGTGAAACGATGTGGAGCGGATACTGACGAGGCGGCACTCTGCCGTCTACTTCGCAGTTGCTTCGTTCTGCCGCTTCGCGCCGTGCAACCAGTTCATCGCGCGCTCGGAGCCCTTCTCGACGAACATTTGCGTCGCTTCGACGGCATATCCGACTGCGGCGAGGATCTTCTCCTCTTCTTCCTTCGGCGCACGCCGCAGGACGTAATCGATGACTTCGGATTTGTCTCCGGGATGACCGATACCGATGCGCAACCGCCAGAAATCGGGCCCCACGTGCGTGATCGTGTCACGCAGTCCATTGTGACCGCCGTGGCCGCCGCCGAGCTTGAAGCGCGTCTGGCCGACCGGCAGGTCGAGTTCGTCGTGCGCGACGAGCACCTGCTCAACGGGCACCTTCAAGTAATCGACCAGCGCCCGGATGGCGAGCCCGCTGCGATTCATGTAGGTCATGGGCTTCAGCAAGGTGATCTCGTTGCCCGCGATTTCGATACGGGCAACCTCGCCCTGATACCGCGCATGGCTGCGGAACCGGCCGCCGAATTTGCCGGCCAGCGCATCCACGAACCAGAACCCGGCGTTGTGACGGGTCATCAAGTGTTCGGGACCGGGATTGCCGAGACCCACGATGATTTTGAGTTCCGTACCGGACATGACCTCACCGGTAGCGTTCGACGTTCAATAGCTTCGGACGACGTCCTCGCGACACCAAGCCTTGAACTGGGGGCGTAACGAAAAAACAGAACGGGCGGCCGTCCAAGCCGGCCGCCCGTACGCCTCTTACCGTTACTTCTTGGCGGCTTCCTTCGCAGGAGCCGCAGCCGCCGGAGCAGCGGCCTGCGCAGCCGCTTCGGCTGCCGGCGTCTCCGCTTCCTCGGCACGCGGATGGTGGATCGAGACCACCGCCTCGTCGCGGCCGTGCGAGAGCGCAACCAGCGACACGCCTTCGGGCAGCGGGATATCGGACAAACGCTTGATGTCGTTGATCTGCATGTCCGCCATGTCGACTTCGAGATACTCCGGCAAGTCCTTCGGCAAGCAGGAGACTTCGACGTCGTTCAACAAGTGCGAAACGATACCGCCTTGCGACTTCACGCCCGGTGCAATCGACGCGTTCTTGAAGTGCAGCGGAATACGCATGCGGATCGGCTCGTTTTCGAGCACGCGCTGCAGATCGACGTGCAACACCTGATTCTTGGCAGGATGACGCTGCACGTCCTTGAGGATCACAGGCTGCTTCTCGCCTTTGACGGACAACGACAGGATCGTCGTATAGAAGCGCTCATTGTCGAGCAGCGTCAGCAGATTCTGATGGTCGAGGATCAACTGACGGGGATCGGAGTTTCCGCCGTAGAGAATCGCCGGCACCTTGCCGGAACGACGCAGGCGGCGGCTCGCACCCTTCCCTTTGGCGTCCCGTGGATCGGCGACGAGTTCGAACGAGGTTTTCATGATTGAGCTCCAACAACAGCGAGTGATTCGTGAACCTCGAGCGGCGCAGTGAGCGCCCTCGCGGGTTCATTCATCACCGATACGAAGCGCCACGACCGCGACCAGTCCGAGGCGCTTCACCAACATGGCCTCGAGCCGAGCGTGACACGCGGCTCGCGGCGCACGAATCCATCAATCTATGTACAGCGAGCTGACGCTCTCTTCATCCCGGATACGGCGCATCGTCTCTGCGAGCAGCCCGGCGACCGAGAGCTGACGAATCTTGCGGCACTGTTTCGCATCCTCCCGCAAGGGGATCGTGTCCGTCACGACCAGCTCGTCGAGCTCGGACTTCGTGATCCGCTCGATCGCAGGACCCGACAACACCGCGTGCGTGATGTAGGCGACGACTTTCTTCGCGCCCGCATCTTTCAACGCCTTCGCCGCATGACACAGCGTACCTGCAGTATCGACCAGGTCGTCGATCAGCACGCACGTCTTGTTCGCGACCTCGCCGATGATGTTCATCACTTCGGACTCGTTCGCGCGCGGACGACGCTTGTCGATGATGGCGAGATCCGCATCGTCGAGCCGCTTGGCGAGCGCGCGTGCGCGCACGACGCCGCCGACGTCCGGCGAGACGACCATCAGATTCTCGTACTTCTGTTTCCACACATCGCCGAGCAGCACGGGCGACGCGTAGACATTATCGACCGGTATGTCGAAGAAGCCTTGAATCTGATCGGCGTGCAAGTCCACCGTCAGCAAGCGATCCACGCCGGCGCTCGCGATCATGTTCGCCACGAGCTTCGCCGTGATCGGCACGCGAGTCGCACGCGGACGGCGATCCTGCCGCGCGTAACCAAAATACGGGACGACCGCCGTGATGCGAGCTGCCGATGCACGTCGGCACGCATCGACCATCACGAGCAATTCCATCAGGTGATCGTTGGCGGGCGGACAGGTCGGCTGAACGATGAACACGTCGCGGCCGCGCACGTTCTCGAGCAGTTCGACCGTGGTCTCGCCATCGCTGAAACGACCCACGGTGGCTCGACCGAGCGGCACCATCAGATGCCGAGCGATGTCTTGCGCGAGTCGCGGGTTCGCATTCCCCGCAAACACCGCCATTGTGGAACGATCCATTCGGAAAACCCTTGGGAGAGACTGTAGGCGATAGGCTCTAGGCTGTAGGACTGCGCTTTGCCTGCAGCCCACAGCCTACGGTCTACAGCCTGAATCTGGCTGGGGCGGAAGGATTCGAACCTCCGAATGGCGGGATCAAAACCCGCTGCCTTACCACTTGGCGACGCCCCAACGAAACCTTTGTTCGCTGCCCGCCCGTGCGGACAGCCATAATCAACCTGCGCGGCTAGGACTCGAATGCGAGCCGGTCCAACAGCGGCGAGCGGTTCAATCCGCGCACGACATAACCGGTCCAGTGCGCTGGAAGCTGCGCTTTCGCCGACGCCGCACTCTCGATATCGGGCATGGCAGCGAAGACGCAAGCACCGGTGCCGGTCAATCTCGCCGTCCCGAAATTCCCGAGCCAATCAAGCGCTTCCGCGATCTCTGGATAGCGTCCGCGCACGGTGGAAGTGCAGTCGTTGCGGCCACCCCCCGCGAGAAAGTCGCGTATTGTCGTGACGGGGGAATTACGTGTCAATTCAGCGGCCTGAAAGATCTCGGCCGTGCTCACGGCGGCGCGCGGCTTGATCACCAAATACACCGACTCGGGATATTCGGCCGGCTCGATCCGCTCACCGACACCCTCGACCCACGCCGCATGGCCGCGGACGAACACCGGCACATCGGCACCCAAACGCAATCCGATTTCGGTCAACCGTTCGAGGCCGAAATCCACGCCCCATAAACGATTGAGCGCCACCAGCACGGTCGCTGCATCGGAGCTCCCGCCGCCCAAGCCCGCCTGCATCGGCACCTGCTTGCGCAGCTCGATCGCCACCCCGGCATCGATCCCCGCCTCGCTCGCCAGCAATCGCGCAGCCCGAACGGCCAAGTCTTCGTTCGCTGGAACGCCCTCGGGACCGGCGACGCGCTCGATGACGCCGGACGGGCGCGCATAAAACATGAGCTCGTCGCACAAATCGATGAACTGGATGGCAGTTTGGAGCAGGTGATAGCCGTCCGGACGGCGACCGACGATGTGCAGACACAGGTTCAGCTTGGCGGGCGCAGGCCACGGCAGCGGCTCGCCGAGCACATCGTCGAAATTCTCCTGCGTCGCGCTCATCGGCCGAGCTTCCAGCGGTCGATTACGATCCGCACGCGCGCGGCGCCGCTCGTCGCACGCAATCGCATCGGCAAACGCGCACCGAGCTCATCGGAATAACGCTGATAGTCGATCCGCCAGCCCTGCTGCTCCAAGCTGACTTCGCCGTCGGATCCCGATTCGCTCCAGCGGTGCTCGCCGGGCGCGGCCAATCCGAGCAGCCAATAGCGCAAATACCCCGCAGGCAAAGCCGCACCGAGACGCGATTCGAGCTCGGACCACGCCGCGTCGGCTTCCAGAACTTCGCCATCGCCGGTTTGCAGCTCGATTTCCGGCCGATCGGGTGCGCCGCGCAGCTCGAGCCGCACGCTGCCGATGCCGACAGGTCCGCGGATCTGAACCGTCGATCCATCCGGACGCTGCGTCCAATTGAACGTACCTGAGCCGCCTCCGCTCGGACCCGACACTGCCAAGCGACCGCGCACTTGCCACGCCTCCAATTGCTCGAGCGACACCGGCGGCACAGGCGCGCGAGGCACGGTCTTGCAGCCGGCCAACAAGCCGGCCGCGCACAGCATGGCGAGGAGAACACGAGACAAGCCGCGCATCGCGCGCATGAGCGGGAGCATCAATCGAGCAGCGATTCCGCACGCCGCTTCAGATCTTCATCCTGAGGAAAGCGCTCGCGAGCCTCTTTCAATCTGGCGATCGCATCGTCCTTGCGTCCGAGCGCGAGCAAGACTTCGACCAAGTGCAGATCGACTTCGGGATCGTTGATGCGCCGGCTCGCCCGCTCGAGATATTCGAGCGCTTCTTCGTTGCGCTTAAGCCGATGCAGCGCCCAGCCCATGCTGTCGAGGACCGCACCGCTATCCGGCGTCACGGCCATCGCTTCCTCGATGTACTTCAGCCCTTCTTTGTAACGCCGCGTGCGATCGACCAGCGTGTAGCCGAGCGCATTCGTCGCTGCCGGATCTTCCGGACGATCTTCGACGAGGTCGCGAAGCGCTTCGATGGCCTCGTCGACCCGGTCGGCGGCTTCGAGCTGAAAGATGCGCGCAAACCGCAGCTCCGCCGAATCCGGATATTCATCGAGCGCATCCTCGAGCAATGCGATGGCGCCGGCACGATCGCCGTTGTTCGCAAGCAAGTTCGCGCGCGCCGTGACCGTATCCAATATGTAGAGCGGCCGCGTCGAGCCGAACTGCTCCAGGTGCTGAAGCCCGGCTTGCAGACCCTTCTGCCGTGTCTTGATGACCGCCGCACGCACTTGCGCCGCAACTGCGAAATCGCCGCCCGTGACGCGCTCGTAGATCTGCAGGGCCTCGTCCCAGGCTTCGCGCGATTCTGCGATCGCGCCGAGATAGAAGAGCGACTCGTAAACGAAGCGGCCGTTCGCCAGCAGATTCATGTACCGCTGGCGCGCGCTTTCGCGATTGCCCATCTGGAATTCGATATCGGCGAGCGTGCGCTCGGCAAACGCCGAGGTCTCTTCGTTCTTCGCCAACTGCTCGAGCTCGCGCCTGCCTTCCTCGTCCTTGCCCGCCTGGATCAGCATCACGGCGTACTCGAGCCGATATTCGGCCTGCGGATCCTGCTCCAACGCTTTGCGCGCGGTCGCGAGCCCGGTTTCGTTCTCGCCCAGCGCGAGTTGCACCTGACCCAGGAAAAGCGTCGCACGCGACCAGTACGGAGCAAGCTCCGTAGCCCGCTTGGCGTGCTCGTGCGCGAGCGCCATGTTCTCTGCTCGGAGCGCCGCACGCGCGAGCGCATAGTGCGCTTCGGCGAGGTTCGGATATTTCTCGACGAGCCGTTGCAGCACCGCCATCATCGCGGGCGGCGTCCCTTCTTCGGCGAGTTGCGGCAGCAGCGCCAGAAAGCCTGCTTGCGGATTGATGAAAGCCGATTCGAGCAGCGCACCGAGATGCTCGGCAGCGCGATCGATCTGATACAGATGCAGCGCCGCGAAGGCTGCGAAACGGCGCGCTTCCTCGTTCGTCGGATTCAGCTGCAGCCAACGGTCAGCAGCCGTCTGCACGAGCGTCCATTGCTGGTGCTCGTACGCCACTTTCGCGGCCTGCTCGGCGAGCGATTCGTCATCTGCGGCTTGCGCGGCCCGCACATACGCGCGTGCGGCATTCCGATACTGCTTGCGTTGGAGCGCGAGCTCCGCCCCGAGCACGAGCGCATTGGGATCCTTCGGCAGATCAGGGTCCTGTTCCGCGGAAGTGCCAGAGTGCAGCGCGTCCGTCCCTGCGCATCCTGCAACGAGGACGCCGACCAGTAACGCGCATGCGAATCGATTCCATTTCAGTTGCGACATAGCGCTCAATATATCAGTCGCCGGTTGCGCCGGCTGGAAAGCCGACGCGGGCTTGGATTCCGGCTTGCCGCCCAGGCGGGCCGTAATGCTCGGAATCGCCGAGTCTCCACACTTTCAAACGCTTGGAAGCCGCCGAAAAAGTTGCGGCAGCGACGGTTGTCCTTGTCATCCCAACCCCCTTCCCGGACAATCCCGGCCGGTCCGCGACAGCACTCGCATGTCACTCGTCGTCATAGGCATCAATCACCGCACCGCGCCCGTCGATATCCGCGAAAAAGTCGTATTCGCGGGTGAGGAGTTGCCGGAAGCGTTGCGCGAACTGGCACGCGTGCCCGGCGTCCAGGAAGCCCTCATCGTCTCGACCTGCAACCGCACCGAGCTGTACTGCTGCACGGATGCGGCCGACCCCGGCAATGTCGGTCAGGCCGTGTCGGATTGGCTCGAGCATTGGCACGACCTCACCGACCACGGAATCGATGTGCGAGGGTCCTTATATCGACTACAGGGCACGAAAGCGATCGAACATTTGTTTGCGGTCGCGTGCGGGCTCGATTCGCTGGTACTCGGCGAGCCGCAGATCCTCGGCCAGATCAAGGACGCGTATCGCGCTGCGCACGATCAAGGTACGACCGGCCCGTACCTCAACCGCCTGCTGCAGACGACTTTCTCCGTAGCGAAACGGATTCGGACCAATACTCGAATCGGTGCGAATGCCGTGTCGGTCGCATCGGCCGCAGTCTCCATGGCGCGCACGGTGTTCGAACGGTTCGAAGAACATACGGCACTGCTCGTGGGTGCCGGCGAAACGATCTCGCTCGCCGCGCGGCATCTGCATGCGCACGGCCTGCAACGGATGATCATCGCGAACCGCAGCCTCGATCGCGCTCAGGCGCTCGCGAGCGAGTTCAACGGATTCGCCATTTCGCTCGACGCGTTGTCCGCGCATTTGAAGGAAGCCGACATCGTCATCAGCTCGACGGCGAGCCCGACGCCGGTGATCACGCACGCAGACGTCCGCGAAGCGCTGCGCGCACGGCGCCGCAGACCGATGTTCATGGTGGACATCGCCGTTCCGCGCGACATCGAGCCCGAAGTGGCCGAGCTCGAAGACGTGTACCTGTTCACGATCGACGATTTGCAGAACGTCGTGAACGAAAACCTGGCGTCGCGGCGCGAGGCGGCGCGCGATGCGAGCCAAATGCTCGCGCGCGAGATCGAGCGGTTCGAGCGCGAGTTGCGCACGCTCGATGCGGTACCGACCATCCGTCGGCTTCGCGAAGATGCCGAAGCGACGCGCGCACAGACGCTCGATCAGGCCCGCAGGATGCTGGCGGCGGGACGCGACGCCGGCGAAGTGCTGGAGTTCCTTGCGACGACGCTCACGAACCGGCTCATGCACGCTCCCAGTCAGCGGCTGCGCGAAGCGGCCGAGCGCGGCGATGCCGACATCATCCGCGCGGCGCAAACCTTGTTCGCACTCGACAAACCGCACCAAGCCGACGCCGAGGAGAACGGTACCCGTTCGAACGACGTCCCGCTCGCATCGCCGATCGACGAGCGATAATTTCCTTGCCGATGAAAGACTCGATTCGTAACAAGCTCGAGAAGCTCGTGGAGCGCCATGAAGAAGTCGGCGCTCTGCTCTCCGATCCTGCGGTCATTGCCGATACGAACAAGTTCCGCGAGCTCTCGGTCGAATATTCGCGCCTTGAACCTGTCGTCACGCGTTATCGCGAATACCAGGGACTGCTGCGCGAGCGCGAGCATGCCAAGGAAATGATGGAAGGCGACGATCCGGAGCTCAAAGAGCTCGGCCGCGAAGAATATTCCGCGCTCGGCGCGCGCATCGAGGAAGAAGAAACGGAGCTCGCGAAGCTCCTGTTGCCGAAAGACGAGCGCGACGAGAGCAATATTTATCTCGAAGTGCGCGCCGGCACGGGCGGCGACGAAGCGGCGATCTTCGCGGGCGATTTGTTCCGCATGTATTCGCGCTATGCCGACCGGCACGGCTGGAAAGTCGAAGTGCTTTCCGAGAGCCCCGGCGAGCACGGCGGGTACAAAGAGATCATCAGCCGCATCGTCGGCCGCGGCGCGTTCTCGCACTTCAAGTTCGAAGCCGGTACGCATCGCGTGCAGCGCGTTCCGGAAACCGAAGCGCAGGGCCGCATTCACACCTCGGCCTGCACGGTCGCCGTGCTGCCGGAAATCGCCGAAATCGAATCGGTCGAAATCAACCCGGCCGATCTTCGCATCGATACGTTTCGTGCCTCAGGCGCGGGCGGCCAGCACGTCAACAAGACGGACTCGGCCATCCGCATCACGCACTTGCCGACCGGCATCGTCGTGGAGTGTCAGGACGAGCGCTCGCAACACAAGAACCGCTCGAAAGCGATGGCGTTGCTCAAAGCGCGCTTGCTGGCCGCCGAACAGGAAAAGCGCGAGCAAGCAGAAGCGCAATCGCGCCGGCTCCAAGTCGGCTCGGGCGACCGCTCGGAGCGCATTCGCACCTACAACTTTCCTCAGGGTCGCGTCACCGATCACCGCATCAATCTGACGCTCTACAAGCTCGCCGACGTGATGGACGGCGACCTGGATCCCGTCATCCAGCCGTTGATGCAGGAATACCAGGCGGAGCAGCTGGCGAAGATCGTCGAGTAACTCAAGGCTGTAGGCTGCAGGAAAAGCTTGCGACGCGGCCTCGTATCGCCGTTCTAAACGACGGCTAGAAGATGCGCGCACGATGTGCGCGCCCTACCTTCATCCTTCAGTCTTCAGCCTACCGCGCGCAGCGCTTGGTCGAGATCCGCGATCAAGTCCGAGGCATCTTCGATACCGACCGACAGGCGAATCAGCGAGTCGTCGATGCCGAGCGCTTTGCGCTGCTCCGGCGGAATCGAGGCGTGAGTCATGAGACCCGGATGATCGACGAGACTCTCGACGCCGCCGAGGCTCTCGGCAATCGTGAAGATCTGGAGCCGTTCGAGGAAACGCTTCGCCTCCTCCAATCCTCCCTTCACGAAAAACGTGACGATCCCGCTGAAACCGTTCTTCATCTGACGCTTCGCCAACTCGTGTTGCGGATGGCTCGGCAATCCCGGATAGAGCACGCGCGCGACGTTCGGCTGACGTTCGAGCCATTCGGCAATCGCCAACGCATTCTCGCTCGTCTGACGCATGCGCAATGCGAGCGTCTTCAAGCCGCGCAGCGCCAGGAAGCTATCGAAAGGTCCGCTGATCGCACCCACCGCGTTCTGTAGGAATGCAATCTTCTCAGCAAGCTCTTCGCTCGCCGTCACGGCCACACCGCCGATCATGTCGGAGTGACCGTTCAAATACTTCGTCGCGGAATGCATGACGATGTCCGCGCCGAGCTCGAGTGGCCGCTGCACCCACGGGCTCGCAAACGTGTTGTCGACAACCGTAAGGATGCCGCGGCTGCGCGCGAATTCCGCGACCTGCGCGATGTCGACGAGCCGCAGCGTCGGATTCGTCGGCGATTCGATCCAGATGAGCCGCGTCTCCGGACGCACGACCTTCGGCAGCGTCTCCGGATCGGACAGATCCGCATACGTCACCTCGAGCTTGGCGCTGCGCTTGCGCACGCGCTCGAACAGGCGGAAGGTTCCGCCGTAGAGATCGTTCATCGCGACGATGTGACTGCCCGCGTCCAAGAGCTCGATTAACGTGCTCGTGGCCGCCATCCCCGATGCAAATGCAAAACCGCGCACGCCGCCTTCCAGGTCGGCGATGCAGCGCTCGTAGGCGCCGCGCGTCGGATTGCGCGTGCGCGAATAGTCGTACCCCTTGTGAACGCCCGGGCTCGACTGCGCATACGTGGACGTCGTGTAAATCGGCGGCATCACCGCGCCCGTCGAAGGATCGGGCGATTGGCCGGCGTGAATGCATCGGGTGGCAAAACCCAGCGTCTTGGCGTCTGACATGAACGAAGCTCGAAAGTGGAGAAGTTGCGGAATCCTACTAAATTGGCGGCGTGCAGGCGCACGAACTGCGGGAATCTCCTGGCGCTCAGCTCACCTGTCTGCGCAAGTAGTTGAGCACGTCGGAACGCGTGATCAAGCCGAGGAAACGGTCGCCATCCATGACGGCCGCCGACGAACGCACTTCGAGCATAGCAACGAGGTTGTCGATGGACATCGACTTGTCGACGCGCAGGAACGTCGAGGTCATCGCTTTGCTGACCGGCTCGTTGAAACGCTCCGGACGACCGAACGCAAACCGCAGGATGTCGTCCTCCGTCACGATTCCGATCAGCCGATCGTTTTCCATGACCGGCAATTGCGAGAAGCCGGCATTGCGCAAGCGATTGTGCGCCGTCGTCAGCACGTCGTTCGGACCGACGGTCACCGTCGCGCGCTCGCCGTGCGGCCGGCCGATCAAATCGCGCAAATCGCCATATTGTTTGCGTTGGATGAAGCCTTGATCCTCCATCCAGAAATCGTTGTAGAGCTTCGAGAGATAGCGCGCACCCGTGTCGCAAGCAAATGTGACGACGCGTTTCGGCTCCTTTTGCTCGCGGCAGAAACGCAGCGCCGCAGCCATCAATGTTCCCGTCGATGAACCAGCCAGCACGCCTTCCTTGAGCAGCAGCTCGCGCGCGACGGAGAACGACTCACCGTCTGGAATGCTGTACGCGCGCTTGGTGAGAGAAAAATCGCAGATCGAAGGAATGAAATCCTCGCCGATGCCCTCGACGAGCCAAGTGCTGCCCTTTTCGGTGAGCTTGCCGGTCTGAATGTATTCGGCAAGGATCGAGCCGCGCGGATCGGCCAACACGATCTCGACGTGCGGCGCGTGCTTCTTGAAGAACGCCGTGAGCCCCGCGATCGTGCCGCTCGAGCCGACGCCGACGACGATCGCGTCGAGTTTGTGTTCCATCTGCTCCCAGATTTCCGGCGCCGTCGTCTCTTCGTGCGCCTTCGGATTGTCGGGATTGGCGAACTGGTTGATGAAATACGCACCGCGTTCCTTCGCGATGCGCGCGCCTAGATCCTGGTAATACTCCGGATGGCCTTTCGCGACGTCCGAGCGCGTAAGCACGACCTCGGCACCCATTGCGCGCAGATTGAAAATTTTCTCCTGGCTCATCTTGTCGGGAATCACGAGGACCAAGTGATAACCCTTCTGAGCCGCGACCAAGGCGAGGCCGAGACCTGTGTTGCCCGCAGTCGCCTCGACGATCGTGCCGCCGGGCTTGAGCTCGCCCCGCTTCTCGGCTTCCTGGATCATGTACAAGCCGATGCGGTCTTTGATCGAGCCGCCGGGATTCATCATTTCGAGCTTTAGAAAGAGCTCGCAGGGGCCGGTGTCCATCCGCTGCAAACGCAACATCGGAGTGCGGCCGATCATTTCGAGCGCATTGGCATAGACTTGCATGATTGGCTCCAAGCGCGCCTGAAGAAGACAGCGCGGCCGAGTGGACGTGCGCGCGAGCGGACGGTAAAACGCATCGCCGATGTGCGGCGCGCCCAACGACAGCGCCGACCGTCTACGTCGCCGCGAACTTCGCGCATTCTAATGAGTTGAACACGCGAATGCCCGTTTCCGATCCCGCACAAACCGTTTCCGACGCATTGCATACCGCGACCGCGATGCTGTCGCGCGTGTCGTCTTCCCCGCGCCTCGATGCGGAGTTGCTGCTCGAGCACGTAACTGGTTTGCCGCGCGTGCAATTTCATACCTACCCGGAACGCGAGCTGCCGCCGCAAGCCGGTTGGTCGTTCCAGCAGCTCGTGAAACGCCGGATGAAAGGCGAGCCGATTGCGTACATCCGCGGACAGCAAGAATTCTGGTCGCTGCTGTTCGAAGTCTCTCCTGCGGTGCTCATTCCGCGGCCCGAGACGGAGCTCGTCGTCGAACGCGCGCTCGCGCATTTGAATCCCGACAACGAATATCAAGTGCTCGATCTCGGCACCGGCAGCGGTGCCATTGCGCTCGCGATTGCGAACGAACGGCCGAAAGCGCGCGTGACCGCCGTCGACGAATCGCAAGACGCGCTCATGATCGCTTCGCGCAACGCCGCGCGGCTACAGATCCCGCACGTCCGGTTCTTGCAAGGTCATTGGTATTCCGCGCTCAAAGAGGAACCGACGCGCTTTCATGCGATCGTGTCGAATCCGCCGTACATCGCCGTGGACGATCCGGATCTGGACCCGTTCGTGCGCCGCTACGAACCGAAAGAAGCGCTCATCGCAGGACCGTCCGGGTATGAGGCGCTCAAGACGATCGTTGCAGGCGCAGCGCAACACTTGTTGCCGGGCGGCTGGCTCGTGCTCGAGCACGGCTGGAAGCAATCCGCTTACGTTCGCGACCTGCTTGTGCGTGCAGGCTTTACTCACGTACGCTCGCACACCGATCTGGCCGGCCACGAGCGCGTCACGGAAGGTTCCCTCCCTGCGACCTGAACGGGCCGCCTACGCTTCACAGCCCTTTACCGCGCGCAGTCGCGATGCAGCGATTGCGTACCTACGCTCCCTCAACCATCAGGAACAGCGAATGCTCGAGTTCAAGACATCGAAAGGCACGTTCACGGTCCAGCTCTTCGAGAAGCAAGCACCGATCACCTGCCAGAACTTCCTGCAGTACGTCGATGACGGTTACTTCGACGGCACGATCTTCCACCGCGTCATCGCCGGTTTCATGATTCAAGGCGGCGGCTTGGATGCGAACCTGAAGACTAAACCGGGCCAGCGTGCGCCGATCAAGAACGAAGCGAACAATGGCCTGAAGAACAAGCGCGGCACGCTTGCCATGGCACGCACGAGCGCTGTCGACAGCGCAACCTCGCAGTTCTTCATCAACGTCGTCGACAACGACTTCCTGAATCACAGCCCGCGCGATTTCGGCTATGCCGTGTTCGGACGGGTCGCCTCTGGAATGGAAGTCGTCGATGCGATCGCGGCCGTGGAAACCGGCAGCCGCGCGGGATATCAGGACGTACCGAAGGAAACGGTCACCATCGAGTCCGTGCGACGCATAGAAAAGCCCGCGGAATGAGACCGCGGCAGAGAGCATTCAGACGCACAAAAACACACGCCGTCGCGGATGCGACGGCGTGTGCGGATCGTCGAAGCAGCTCGACGAGAGGGGGGAATTATCGGAACGCCAGACCGATCGCGATCATCGCCACATCGGTCTCGCCGGTGCGATCGTCGTCGCCGACGTTGAGGAAGTACGTGCCTTCGACGCGCAGCGCATAGCTGTCGTTGATGTTCCACGCAAAGCCGAGGCCGCCGAACAGATCCTGGGTGCCCGCCTTCGCCTCGACCGAGTCGAGCTCAGCGGGTGTCTCCGTGCGGACGCGGAAACGCGTGTCCGCAAAGTAAATGCCGGCACGCCCGTACAACTCGAAACGCTCACCCAACGGAATCGTGGGCACGACCGCCAGCGTCGGACCGGAAGAAATGAAACGGCCGCGCACTTGGTAGTCGAACGGGCCGGTCCCGAAATCCGACGTGAGATCGGCAACATAGTTCGCTCTGCCGAGATCCACATAACCGACTTCGGCGGCCACCCAACGATTGAAGCGATAGCCGATCTGCACACCCCAAACCTTGTCCATGTCATCGAGATCCGATCGGCCCGTGGGCGCAGTGCCGCCGAGCTGTGCCGTACGATTGGCCGCGACCCTGTTCAGGTCGCTCTGGCTGAGATCGATTTGTCCGGTACCGAAGAACAGCGCGAAATAAGGATCCGCGGAAGCAACCGTGGGGCCGAAACCCAACACTGCCGCCACGATTCCCGAGCACACAGCTTGCTTTGCATTCATGCGAAAGGTCTCCCGCGTCCCTTATCACCCAGTGTCTTATATATGCACCGCATCCTATTGATGTAGATACGTGCAACCGGGGTGGATTTTAGCGGAATGCCGGCGGAACAATGATAACTGCGTCACGCTCGCAGCATCGTTTTGCACATAACACGCGATGAGAAAGCGCTCGATCACAAGCCGGCTGCTCCGTTTGCTCGCCTTCATCGCGTTTGCGTGGGTTGCGCTCACCGCTTCGGTCGTCGCCGCGTTGCGCTGGATCGATCCGCCCACGAGCACCTTCATGCTTCAGGAGCGCTGGCGCCAACCCGATCAGAAATTGCGTCATGCGTGGACCGATTGGGACCGCATTGCAGGACCGATGAAGGTCGCAGTCATTGCGGCCGAAGACCAACGCTTCCCGACTCATCATGGCTTCGATTTGGAATCGATCGATCGCGCGCTCGCGGAGCGCGAACGCGGCCGCATTCGCGGCGCAAGCACGATCTCGCAACAAGTCGCGAAGAACCTTTTTCTATGGCCGGGCCGTAGCTGGTTGCGCAAAGGCCTCGAAGCGTATTTCACCGTGCTGATCGAGACGCTGTGGCCGAAGCGGCGAATTCTCGAGGTGTATCTCAACATCGCCGAATTCGGGCGCGGCATCTACGGCGTCGATGCCGCCTCCCAAACATTTTTCGGCAAGCCCGCTGCGCGACTCACTACCGAAGAAGCTGCCTTGCTCGCAGCCGTCTTACCCAGTCCCAAACGATTCCATGCGAATGCGCCGTCGGCTTACGTGCGCTCGCGCCAGCAATGGATTCTCGAGCAGATGCGCAGCCTCGGCGGCACGGCCGTGCTGGCGAAGATCGAGTAGTGAGTCGGTGAGTGGTGGGTAGTGAGTGGCAAGAGGCGGGCGCACAGCGCCCACCCTTCCCTTCTTCCCTTTCCCCTTTCCCCTTTCCCTTTTCCCCTCAAATCACGCCCCGTCGAATCTGATCGAGCTCGATCGATTCGAACAGCGCCTTGAAGTTGCCTTCGCCGAAGCCCTGGTTGCCTTTGCGCTGAATGATTTCGAAGAAGATCGGGCCGATCACGTTGCGCGTGAAGATCTGCAGCAGCAGTCCCTCGCCCTTCTCGGGATTGCCGTCGATCAGGATACGGCGCTTCTTGAGCTCCTCGAGCTTCTCTTGATGACCGGGTACGCGCTCGTTGATGCGCTCGTAATAAGTATCGGGCGTGTCTTGGAACTGCACGCCTTGCCGGCGTAGCACATCGACGGTTCTGAAAATGTCGTCCGTGCCGAGCGCAATGTGCTGAATACCCTCGCCGCGATATTCGCGCAGGTACTCCTCGATCTGCGACTTGTCGTCCTGCGATTCGTTGATCGGGATACGGATCTTGCCGCAGGGGCTCGTCATGGCGCGGCTGAAGAGTCCGGTCTTCTGACCTTCGATATCGAAGTAACGGATCTCGCGGAAGTTGAACAGCCGCTCGTAGAACCCGGCCCACTTGTCCATATTTCCGCGCGCAACGTTGTGGGTCAGGTGATCGATGTACGTGAGTCCGGCATCGGGCATCGGCGCACGATTCTCGACCGGAACGAAGTCCACGTCGTAGATGGTCCGCTCGCCGTAGCGATCGACCAGATAAATGAGACTGCCCCCGATGCCTTCGATGGCCGGAATCTTGAGCTCCATGGGGCCGACGTCCGTTTCGACCGGCTTCGCACCGAGCTCGATCGCCCGCTTGTAGGCATATGCCGCATCCTTGACGCGAAACGCCATCGCGCACGCCGACGGTCCGTGTTCCTGGGCGAAACGTTGCGCAAAGCTGTTCGGCTCGGCGTTGATGATGAAGTTGATATCGCCTTGACGATGCAACGTGACGTTCTTGTGACGATGACGTGCCGTCACGGGAAAGCCGAAACGCTCGAACAACGTTCGCAGCAGCTCCGGATCCGGCGCGGTGTACTCGACGAACTCGAATCCGTCCGTGCCCATGGGATTGTCGTTGGAAATCGCGACGCGCGACGCTTCGCTCATGAGTGAACCCTCCGCTTTGCGGCGCCGCATTGCATACACAAACCTTGGCGCCGCGCCGATGATGGTTACAATTGAAACTATTGCCCCGTGACGAGTCAAGGAAAGTCCGAAATTGACGACACGCAATGCGAACGACCGTAAGCGCCCGGCGACCGAGCTTCGCCTCGAGCACTTCATCCCCTATCGGCTCGCCGTGCTGTCGAACATCGTCAGTACGAGCATTGCGGCCGCCTACGAGCGCGAGTTCGGCCTCACGATTCCGCAATGGCGCGTCCTGGCCATACTCGCGCGCCATCCGAACTCATCGGCCATCGAAGTGAGCGAACGCTCCGCAATGGACAAAGTTGCGGTGAGCCGCGCGCTGCAATCGCTGGTTGCCGCCGGACGCGTCGTGCGTACGCTCGACCGAGGCGACCGTCGTCGACTCGTGCTGAATCTGTCGCCGTCGGGACGTGCTGTATACATGCGCGTTGCGCCGCTCGCACTGCGCTACGAGCGGCAACTGTTGGCGGCGTTGAGTCGCGCCGAGCGACGCGCGCTCGATCGCCTCATCGCACGACTGCTCGAGCGAGCGCGCATGCTCGATGGCAACGGTGTAAGGAAGCGCCGGTGACTTCCGGCACGAACGCTCGACATCACGACAGTACGGATGACAGTCCGGTCACATGCGATTGATGCGACCTCGGCGACTGCACACGGCTATAATCCGCGCGGTTCTGCCACTAGCGAGGAGACGGTGCGAGTCGTCGCAGAATTCCAAATCCAACTGCTGCGCTATCTGGACGCGCAGGGACAGATCGTTCAAGAGCTGCCGCGCTTCGCGCAGGATGATGCCGAGCTCTTGAAGATGTTCGGTGCGATGCTGCGCGCCCGCACGTTCGACGCAAAGGCCATCAACCTGCAGCGCACCGGTAAGTTGGGTACCTACGCGCCGTGCCTCGGCCAGGAAGCCACGCATGTCGGTGTCGCCGCAGCGCTACGCCCCGAAGACTGCGTCGCGATCGTTTACCGGGAGATCGGCACCCTGTTTTGGCGCGGCGTGCGGATGAAAGACGTATTGATGTACTGGGGCGGCGACGAGCGCGGCAACGATTTCGGTGGCCCGAAACACGACTTCCCCTGGTGCGTGCCGATCGCGACGCAGACGTTGCACGCGGCCGGCGCTGCGCTGGCCTTCAAGATCCGCAAGGAACCGCGCTGCGCACTTGCCTACATCGGCGATGGCGGCACCTCCGAAGGCTCGTTCTACGAAGCCATCAATCTCGCGGGTGCGAAACAGCTCCCGGTCGTGTTCGTGATCGTCAACAACAAGTGGGCGATCTCGGTACCGATCGAGCAGCAGACGGCAGCGCAAACCTTGGCCCAAAAAGCCATTGCCGCCGGCATTCCTGGTATTCAGGTTGACGGCAACGACGTGATCGCGGTCCGCGAGTGCACGGCCCGCGCCTTGGCGAAGGCGCGCGCGGGCGGAGGACCGACGGTCATCGAGGCGCTCTCATATAGATTGAGCGATCACACGACGGCCGACGATGCGAGCCGTTATCGTTCCGAAGAGGAAGTCGCCGAAGCCTGGAAGGCCGAGCCGCTCATTCGGCTGCGCAAGCTCCTCGTCTCGCGCGGCGCGCTCGACGAACATCGCGAGCAGGCGATGAAGGCCGAATATCAACGTGAGGTCGACGCAGCGGTACAGGAATATCTGAACACGCCGAAGCAGCCGATCGATGCCATGTTCGACTATCTGTTTGCCAATCCGCCTGCACACCTTCGCGAACAGAAAGAGATCGCGCGCCGTTATGCCGGCACGAGAGGCCCTTCGCATTGATGGCGCACGACGACATCGGATCCAAAAAGAGGCGTTCGTGGACTCGAACACATGGATTTTTTCCGCCGGAACCGCGCGCAGCGGCTCGAGGCCAACGAGCCGAATCAGCTTGAGGCTTCGCGCATATGCCTAAGGTGACGATGGTCGAGGCCATTGCGATGGCCCAAGCCTGGGAGCTCGAGCACGACCCGAGTGTCGTCGTGCTCGGAGAAGACGTCGGCAAAGGCGGCGGCGTGTTTCGCGCGACCGCTGGTTTGTACGAGCGATTCGGCGCAGAGCGCGTACAGGATACGCCGCTCGCGGAGAACATGATCGCGGGGATGTGCGTCGGCATGGCAGCGCAAGGCTTGCGGCCGGTCGCCGAAATTCAGTTCATGGGCTTCGTTTATCCCGCGATCGATCAGATCGTCAATCACATGAGCCGATTGCGGCACCGAACGCGCGGGCGCATGAGCTGCCCGGTCGTCCTGCGCATGCCGCATGGCGGCGGCATCCATGCACCCGAGCACCACTCGGAATCTGTCGAAGCGATGCTGGCACACGTGCCCGGCATTCGCGTCGTCTGCCCCTCCTCGCCCGCCCGAGCCTACGGCTTGCTGCTCGCATCGATTCGCGATCCCGATCCGGTGATCTTCCTCGAACCGGTGCGCCTGTATCGCTATGTGAAACAAGAAGTCGCCGACGACGGCCAAGCGCTGCCGCTCGATGTCTGCTTCACGTTGCGCGAGGGCGACGATGTCACGATCGTGACCTGGGGCGCGATGGTCGTCGATGTCTTGAAAGCCGCCGATCAGCTCGCGCAAGAAAACATCAGCGCCGAAGTGATCGATCTTGCGACGATCAGTCCGATCGACGCCGAAACGATTCTCGCCTCGGTTGCGAAAACCGGGCGGCTCGTCATCGTGCACGAAGCTGCCCGCAACTGCGGCGTCGGAGCGGAAATCGCTGCGCTCGTGGCCGAACGCGGGCTGTACGATCTGCTCGCGCCGATTCAGCGCGTGACCGGCTTCGATACGATCATGCCGCTCTATCGATTGGAAAACGACTACATTCCGAGCGTCGCACGCATCGTCGATGCAGTGCGCGCCGCGATGAAACCCGAGCTGTCCGCATGACCACGTTCAATCTTCCGGATCTTGGCGAAGGGCTGCCCGAGGCGGAAATCGTCACGTGGCACGTCAAGGAAGGCGATCGCATCGAAGTCGATCAGCCCATGCTCTCGGTCGAGACTGCGAAAGCGGTCGTCGAAGTGCCCAGTCCCTACACGGGCGTCATCGCGAAGATTCACGCCAAAGTCGGCGAGACCGTGCAGGTCGGGCACCCGCTCGTCGATTTCGCCGAAGTCGCCGGCGCGACGAAACAAGAAACACCGTCGCATAGCGAGGCGGCACCCGCCTCCAATCAAGGCATGGTCGTCGGACACATGGCCTCGAGCGACGAGGAACTCGTCGATCGCGCCATCATCGGCAGCGCCGCAACCCGCCGCGCCCGATCGCGTGTGCGCGCCGCACCGGCCGTTCGCATGCTCGCGAAACGCTTGAACGTGGATCTGAACCGATGCCGATCCTCCGGACGCTACGGCTTGATCACCGTCGATGACGTGCTTGCCGCCGCGAATCTGCGAACGTCCGCATCGCGCCCAGGTCTGCCGCCGATCGCGGGTCTCACCGACGCGGATCGTTTGCGCGGCACCCGCAAAGCGATGGCACACAGCATGACGCTGTCGCGCGATGAGATCGCGATGTGCACCATCTTCGACGATGCGGACATCGAAGCGTGGCGCAAAGGCGAGGACATCACGGTGCGATTGATTCGCGCGATCGTCGCCGGCGTGAAAGCCGAACCTGGATTGAACGCGCTGTTCGATCCGTCAGTGCCCGCCCGCAAGATCTGCAGCGATGTGCATCTGGCAATTGCGGTAGACACGGAAGATGGCTTGATCGTGCCCGTGCTAAGAGACGTCGGAACGAAATCGCCCGCGGAGCTGCGGGAGGCGGTAAACGATTTGAAACGACGCACGCGCGAGCGCGCCATTGCACCGGAAGAAATGCGCGACTACACGTTCACGCTGTCGAACTTCGGCATGATGGCAGGCCGTTATGCGACGCCGCTCGTCGTGCCGCCGACGGTTGCCATTCTCGGTGCGGGTAAGCTCCAGCGCGATGTCGTCGCCGGCGCGAATGCTCCCGAAATTCACACTCGGATTCCGTTGTCGCTCACCTTCGATCATCGGTGCATCACAGGAGGCGAAGCCTGCCGGTTCCTGGCTGCAGTCATCGCCGACTTGAGCCGGCCCGATTGAGATTCGATTCGTTTCGCGTTGCGCTTCGGGATCTGGCTCAGCCGCCTCGGAGCACCACGACGCGGACCAAGCGCATCGAGCGCAGCCGGAGACGAGCGAAGAGTCGGCAAGATCGCCGCGCCCGTCGGTGCCGCGTCCGCACTTCAAGCGTTTATTAGCAAGCCGTTCCGCAAATCTCGGGTTTTCTGGAGTCGTTGAGCGAGCTGCATCATGTCTGCCATTCCAGTCGCGCGACAAAAGCTGATTGCCGATATCGCCGCCTGCACGCGCGGCATGCGCCGGACACCGATTCCGGCGGCCGCTTTCATAAAAGAATACTTTCACGGTGTCGACGAAGACGACCTGCGCGCTTCGCCGGCGTCCGAACTGGCCGCGGCGGCGATTGCGCATTTGCGCTTCGCTTCGCGTCGTCCCCGCGGCCGTGCGCTCGTACGCGTCTACAACCCGAGCGTCGAGCGGGACGGCTACGCGTCGACGCACACCATCGTCGAAACGACGCTCGAGGACATGCCCTTCCTCGTCGACTCGCTCAGCATGGTGATGACGCGTGCCGGCTTGCGGATCCATCGCATGATGCATCCGGTGCTGCCGATGAAGCGCGACCGTCGCGGCGATCTTCTCGAATTGCTGCCGGACGCGGCAGACAACCAACGCGGCGTCATTCACGAATCGTGGCAGCGCTTCGAGGTCGACCGGCTCGAAGACGAATCGGCGCAACAGGCGCTCGAACGACAGATCCTTGCGGTGCTCGAAGACGTGCGGCTCGCCGTGGCGGATTGGCAGCCGATGCGCGAAGCCGCGCTGAAGCTCGCAAGCGAGCTCGACGATTCCTCGGCGCCTTCCTCCGCCGCCGAGCGGCGCGAAGTCCAGGCATTCCTGCATTGGCTGGCCGACGACAACTTCACGTTCCTCGGCTATCGGGAGTATCGACTCGAGCGGGGACGATCGTTCGATGTTGCTAAACCGCTGCCGGACACCGGTCTCGGCATTCTCCGGCCGCGTCGCAACCGTGCGGCCAAGCCGAAGACATTGACAGGCGCGATGCGCGAGCATGCACGAGACCCGCAACTTCTGACGATCACGAAGGCGAATTCCTTCGCGACCGTGCATCGCGCGACTCACCTCGATTACATCGGCATCAAGACCTTCGACAAGTCGGGACGCGTCATTGGCGAGAAGCGATTTCTCGGCCTGTTCACGTCGGCCGTCTATCGGCGTAGCCCGCGCGACATTCCGCTACTGCGCGAAAAGGTCGAACGCGTCGTCGCTCACTTCGGCCTCGATCCGGCGAGCCACGATGCGAAGGCCATCGTCCACGTCCTCGACACGTATCCCCGCGACGAGCTCTTCCAGGCGAACGTCGCCGATCTGATCCGCATCGTGCGCGCCGTCGTAAATCTCTACGAGCGTCAGCGCGTCCGCGTGCTGCTGCGGCGCGATGTCTTCGGCCGCTTCTATTCGGCGCTGATCTACGTGCCGCGCGACCGTTACACCACGCAAGTGCGCCAGAAGATGGAAGCCGTCATCAAACAGGCATTGCATGCGACGGCCATCGAATCCCAAGTGCAGATTTCCGAATCGGCGCTCGCTCGCGTACACATGATCATTCGCCTGCCGAGCGCTTTGAAAGAGCGTATCGACATCGACGCACTGGAAGCGCGTATCGCCGACGCGGTGACGACCTGGGAGGACCGCTTGCGCGAAGCGCTCGTGACGAAGCTCGGCGAGGCCGATGGGCTCGAGCTCGCCAACCGCCTGACCGGTGCGTTCCCGGCGTCTTATCAAGAAGACACGAGCACCGCGATCGCGCTGGACGACATCGAACATCTGCGCGTCGTCGTCGAGGACAGGGATCGAATGATGCTGCGTCTCGTGCCCGGCGACGGACAGACGCTGCATCTACGCCTGTTGCGTTCGGCTTCGCCGATCGCACTGTCCCGCGCGCTGCCCATTTTGGAGAACATGGGGTTCACCGTCGTCAGCGAACGTCCTTACAAGTTGAGCGTGCCTGGCTCCCCAGCGGTCTGGCTGCAGAACTTCGAAATGCAGCGGCGCGATGGCGTGCGCATCGATTTCGCGGATCTGGGGCCGCGATTCAACGATGCATTCCTCGCGGTCTGGACGGGCCGCGCCGAGAACGACGGCTTCAATCGCCTGGTCGTTCTCGCCGGACTCACGTGGCGCGAAGCGATGATGCTGCGCGCCTATTGCCGCTACATCCTGCAAACGTCCTCGACGTTCAGCCAGGCGTACATGGAACAGGTGCTGGCATCGAATCCGCAGCTCGCAAGGCTGCTTTGGGACATTTTCAGGACGCAGTTCGATCCCGCGTACGACCCGCGTCGCCGCGAAGCGGACTTGACGAAGCTGCGCGAACAATTCGCAAAACGACTCGATGCGGTGAAGAGTCTCGACGAGGATCGCATCCTGCGCCGCTTCTCGAACGTCATTGCGGCAACGTTGCGTACGAATTATTTCCAGCCGGAGACGCAGACACCGGGCACCACGACGTTCAAATCGTACGTCTCGTTCAAGCTCAATCCGCGCGCCATCGACGAACTACCCCTACCCAAGCCTGCGTTCGAGATCTTCGTGTACTCGCCGCGCGTCGAAGGCGTGCACTTGCGCATGGGACATGTGGCGCGCGGCGGCATTCGCTGGTCGGACCGCCGCGAGGACTTCCGCACCGAAGTCCTCGGCCTCATGAAGGCGCAGACCGTGAAGAACACGCTCATCGTGCCGGTCGGCGCAAAGGGCGGCTTCGTTCCGAAGCAACTGCCGACGGGCGGCAATCGCGAGGACATTCAACGCGAAGGCGTCGAATGCTATCGCACCTTCATTCGCGGCTTGCTCGACGTCACCGACAACATCGTCGGCGGACGCGTCGTACCGCCTACGCACGTCGTACGCCGCGACGGCGACGATGCATATCTAGTCGTCGCCGCGGACAAAGGCACTGCGACGTTCTCGGACATCGCCAATCGCATTTCCGCCGAGTACAACTTCTGGCTCGGCGATGCCTTCGCCTCTGGCGGCTCCGCGGGATACGACCACAAGAAGATGGGCATCACCGCGCGCGGTGCCTGGGAATGCGTGAAGCGGCATTTCCGCGAGATCGGCATCGACACGCAGACCCAGGACTTCACCGTCGTCGGCATCGGCGACATGTCGGGCGATGTGTTCGGCAACGGCATGCTCCGCTCGAAACACATCAAGCTGGTGGCCGCGTTCAATCACCAGCACATCTTCATCGACCCGGATCCGGATCCGGCACGCAGCTACGAAGAGCGCGCACGCCTGTTCGCGCTACCGCGCTCCACTTGGGACGACTACGACCGCAAGGTGCTCTCGAAAGGCGGCGGCATCTATCCGCGGTCGGCCAAAACGATCCGCATTTCGCGCGAAGCGCAACAAGCCTTCGGTCTGCCGCGCGACACGTTCGCACCGAACGAGCTCATCCGCGCGATCCTGTGCCTGCCCGTCGATCTGTTGTGGAACGGCGGCATCGGCACGTACGTGAAGGCGAGCGACGAAACCAATGCGGAAGTCGGCGATCGCGCCAACGACGCTGTACGCGTGAACGGCAAGGACCTGCGCGCGAAGATCGTCGGCGAAGGCGGCAATCTCGGTTTCTCGCAGCGCGGCCGCATCGAATACGCGCTGCACGGCGGACGGTTGAATACCGACTTCATCGACAACTCTGCCGGTGTGGATTGCTCCGACCACGAAGTGAACATCAAGATCATGTTGCGCTCGCTGCCGGCGCGCGCCGCGCTCAGTCTGGCGGAGCGCAATCGCCTGCTCGCACAGATGACCGAAGACGTCGCCGAGCACGTGCTGCGCGACAACTACTTGCAGAGCCAGGCGATTTCGATGCTCGAGGCGCGCGCGGAACAGGATCTGCCCGAGCATGCGCACACGATTCGATCGCTCGAGCTCACCGGGCATCTCGATCGCGCGCTCGAGTTCCTCCCTTCCGTCGAGGAAATCGCCGAACGTCATCGCAACCGGCGCGGCCTCACGCGGCCCGAGCTCGCCGTACTGCTCGCCTACAGCAAGATGGCGCTGTTTCAGCGCTTGATCGATTCGGACGTGCCCGAAGATCCGTATCTGAGCAACGAGCTGCAGCGCTATTTCCCGCCCGTGATCCAGCGTCGGTTCGGACGTCATTTGGACAAGCATCCGTTGCGGCGCGAAATCATTGCGACGGCGACGACGAACAGCCTGGTCAATCGTATGGGGCCGAGCTTCGCACGGCGCGTCCAGGAGGACACCGGCGCCGATGCGGCAACTGTCGTGCGGGCATATGCGATCGCGCGCGAAAGCTTCGACATGCGCAGGACTTGGAGTCAGATCGAAGCGCTCGACAATGCCATCGAGGCGAAGCTGCAGTACGAGATGATGTACGAAACGACGCGGCTGTTGAGCTTCGTCACCTACTGGCTGATCCATCGACATCGCGGCGCGTTGCACATCGAGCAGCAAGTGCATCGGTTGCGCGGCGGCTTGGCCGAGCTGGACGATGCGCTGCCCTCTGCGCTCTCCGGTGCCGACCGCAAGGACTTCGAACAGCGGCGCGAGCGGATGCTGGCTGCGAGCGCGCCGGCGGCACTGGCCAAACGCATTGCTTTGCTGCCTGCGCTGCGTTCGGGCCCGGATCTCGTCGAGATCGCGCAAGCGACGAATCTCGACGTCGCCGCGGCGGCGCGCGTGTATTTCGGCTTGAGCACGTCGCTCTCGCTCGATTGGCTGCGCAGTCGGATCGAGCAGCTCACTGTCGAAGGCCACTGGCAGGCAGTCGCGCGCGCCACGCTCCGCGACACGATCTACGGCCTGCAGCGCGCGCTCGCGCTGCAGGTATTGAGATCGAAAGGCCGTGCGAAACCGCAACAAGCGCTCGAGAGTTGGCTCGAGAAGCAGCGCACCGAGATCGCAGCTTTGCGCCAGTCGATCAACGAGATGCGCACACTGCCCCAGACCGACTTCGCCACGCTGTCGGTTGCGTTGCAGGCGGTGAGGAAGATTGCGGAGCGCGGCTGAGGCACGGCGGAGCCGCGCCGCGAGACTGAAACGAAAGGCTGAAGACTGAAGGCTGAAGGCTGAAGGTAGAAGCGCGCTGCCGCGCGCCTGTACCCCATCGCCTGTGGCCTGGTCGTTGGTCCGTCGCGGCGGACCAACGCGTCTGGTATAAATCGCCTCCCCTTCGACTCTTGACCGCTTATTACATATGCCCGGCAAACTCGTACTGCTTCGTCATGGCCAGAGCGCCTGGAACCTCGAGAACCTCTTCACAGGATGGGTGGATGTCGACCTGACGGACCAAGGCCGCAACGAAGCGCGCGATGCCGGCCGTCTACTCAAGGCCGAGGGCTTCAAATTCGATCTCGTGTTCACGTCGGTACTGAAGCGCGCCATTCGCACGATGTGGCTCGTGCTCGACGAAATGGATCTGATGTGGCTGCCCGTCGAGCGCACGTGGCGACTGAACGAGCGTCACTATGGCGCGCTGCAAGGACTCAACAAAGCGGAAACCGTCGCCAAGCACGGCGCCGAGCAAGTGAAGATCTGGCGGCGCAGCTACGACATTCCGCCACCGGCCCTCTCGGCCGACGACAAAATGCATCCGCGTTTCGATCCGCGCTACGCCTCGGTCGATCCGCGTCAGTTGCCGTCGACCGAGTCGCTGAAGACGACGCTGGATCGCGTGCTGCCGTTCTGGACCGACCGCATCGCGCCCGCATTGAAATCCGGCAAGAACGTTCTGGTCGTCGCCCACGGCAACAGCCTACGTGCGCTCGTCAAGATGCTCGACAACATCTCGGACGCCGACATCGTCGAGTTCAACATCCCGACCGGCGTACCGATCTACTACGAGCTCGACGACAACCTGCAGCCGAAGTCGCGCCAATTCCTCGGCGATCCGGAAGCCATCAAAGCGGCGGCCGAGGCGGTGGCGAAGCAGACGGAAGCGAAGAAGCCGTGACTCGCGACTAGTGACTGGTGACTCGCCACTCAATCAGTGGAGATCAGTGAAACCGCAATTGACGTGATTCGTGCTCCGTAATCCGTGATTCGTGTCGGCACGCACTGCCCGACGAGTCACCAGTCACGAGTCACACTCAATGCGCGCTACTCCTCCGGCGCCACCGTCAACCGAATACCGTCGAGCGCGTCGGTGAACAAGACCTGGCACGACAGGCGCGAAGTGTGCTTGTCGTAGGTCGTGAGCATCGACAACAGATCCTGCTCGTCGGATTGAATCTGGGGCAAGCGATCGACCCAGGACGGATCGACGTAAACGTGGCAGGTGGCGCACGAGCAATAGCCGCCGCAGCTCGCCGCAATCCCGAAATCGTACTCGCGCAAGATCTCCATCAGCTTGCGTCCCGCGGGCGCGTCGATCGTGTGTTCCTGGCCGTAGATGTCGGTGACGTAAATCGTGGGCATGAAGAATTGAATCCGAAACGAGGCAACCAGCGTCGTCGTGCGCTTGCACTCGACTGTAGCGCTAAGAGCGGCGGATGGCACCCGTAGGCTGCGCATCGATGGCCGTACGCACGGCGGACCACAGGTCTCGCACGTATTCGAACAACCAGCAACACTTCGCCAGTCGGTCGCGATGCGAATCCGGCGGCGCATCGAGGTACGCCGACAACAGCCGGTCGCGCTCTTCCATCGAATAGTCGTGATAGACGCACACCGAGGCGAGGTCGAACAGCGGCTCGCCGACTCCGGCGTACTCCCAGTCGATCAGCCGCAAAGGCTCGGCATCGACGACATTCAGATAGTGTACGTCGTTGTGACAGAGGCGCGGTGTGCACGTATCGGCAATTTCGCTGGCCAGTATGAGACCGCGCGCACGAATGTGCGGTTCGAGCAGCGGACTCTGTGGTTGGAGCGTGCGCAGCGTGTCCAGATAGCCGTCGATCAATGTCGGCAGATGCACCGCGCGTGCATCGCGCGGCGGATCGAGCGCATGCAGCGCCCTGAATCGCTCGCCCAACCGATCGATGTACTCCGGTGCACGCATCTGCTCCGCCGCACACGTCGGACCGACGTAGCCCGTGATGAGCACGCCCTGCTGCAAGTCGCGCGCAACGAGCGGCGCCCCGATACCCGCCGCGGCAACGGTGTCGAGGACGATTGCCTCGCTGTCGCGATCGATTTGCAAGGACGCCCAATGCGGGCTGTTGATCCGCACGACGACCGCTTCCGTCCGCGTGCGAACGATCCAACTGCGATTCGTCAGTCCGTGCTGAATCGGTTCGACATCGACGATGTCGCTTCGCTCCACACCGAGCGCGCGAGCCGCCAGATCACGCGGCGACATGCGCGGCCTCGACCCGAGCCTGAGCACGCCATTCGCGTCGCCAGACGAAATATCCGCGCACGACGATGCCCAAGTAGATCAGGAACAACAGGGTCGTCACGAGCAATCCCTGACTGAAGTACAAGCAAGCCGCCAGACCATCGACGACGATCCAATACAACCAGTTCTCGAGCACGCGTCGAGCAACCATCCAAGTCGTCACGACGCTTCCCCACGTCACTAACGAATCCAGATACGGCGCAGCGGCGTCCGTGTGGGTTGCAAGTAGCCAACCGTTCAGCAGCGTGGCCACAGCGACTGCAACCGCCGCCACAGCATGCTCGCGCGCACCCCAAACCCGAATGAGCACGCCGGCCTCCTCCGTGCGTCCTTTACGCCAGTCCAAGAAGCCGACGACCGCCATTGCCAGGTAGAACACCTGCAGCAAGGACTGCATGTACAGCGCCGCCTGCGCGAACACCACGAGATAGATCGCGGTGCTGACGAAGGCGCACAGCCAGCACAACAGATTCCGCCGGACGGCCAACAGCAAGTACGCCAACCCGAGCGCAGCGGCTATCGCTTCGCTCATCGACGTCTCACGCAGTTGACTCAAGAGCTCGTTCACGGGTTGCAGCACCTGCGCAACATCGGCGACTCACCGTCAACCCTTTTGCTCAGGCGCCGTCCCGCCGAGCACTTTCATCACGAACACTTTCCGCCCGCCTTCGGCAAACGTCGCTTCGGTCTCTTTCGCCAGGATCTCGAAAAGTCGCCGATGCTCGCCCGATACCTGCGTGCTCATCGAGTTCGTCACGACATGTAATTCCGGATACGTGTTCAAGCGCTCGATGAACGCTTTGATCGGCGGAATGTAGTCCGAATCGAGCGGATAGAGACTGATTTCGATAGAGGTATGCATGCTTCTCTCCGAGGGCTTGGGACTTGGGGCTTGGGCCATGGGACTTGGGCTACACGCTTCGCTCGCACATTCTTCCTCGAGCCCCACGCCCCGAGCCCCATGCCCTACATCTCCCATCTCATACTCACTCCCACCTGCCTCGGCTCGCCGAGCTGGACATAGCGCTTGTCCTCCCAATCCGGCGGCTCGTTGGCAAAGTAGAACCCGCGGACGATGTAGTCCTCGTCGAAGACGTTGCGCGCCCACAGGTAAACGCCCCAACGATCGCCTTCGTAGCCGACCTTCAGGTGCGTAAGCGAGTAGGCATCCGCGCGCTGATTGGCCGGTGGAACATCGAAGTAGAAATCGTCGATGGCAGCGAAATCGACACGGGCCATCCAACCTGTAGGACTGCGCCAAGCGGCATGCAGCGAGAGTTGATATTCGGGTGCGTGCGCCTGATCGCGGTCGCTCACATCCTCGCCCATCGGCCGGTAACCCGAGTACCGAGTGCGTAGCAGCGCAAGCGATCCGCCGATTTCGATCTGATCGGAGACCCGCCAACTCGCCGTTGCTTCGAGCCCGGCATTCGTACCTCGCGAAGCGTTGTCGGTCAGGAACCAATAGCCGCCCGCGACACCTTCCTCCTGGATGCCGGTCGACACTTGCATGTCCTCGCGTCGCATGTAGAACGCGGCGACATCCGTGTACAGCCTGCGGTCGAGCCATTCCGCCTTGAATCCGAGCTCGAAGCTCCAGAGATACTCGGGATCGAAACGCGGGCGGTGCTCGGCACCCTGGCCGAGATTGAAACCGCCGGCCTTGTAGCCGCGGCCGAGTCGCGCGAACACGCGCTTGTCATCCGCGATGTCGTAGTGCAGCGATACCTCGCCGCCGAGCATGCGGTCGCGTTGGCTGGCGCGCGTCGCGCGCGGACCTGCATCGTCGAAACCTCGATCGGCGTAGTCGGCCTCGCGCTGCTCGGCGCGCAAGCCGAACGACCAGCCCCAACGATCGCTCCATCGGCCTTCGAGTTGACCGAACAGCGCGACGTTCAGGGCATCGTAGTTGCTCGAGAGAAACTCGTTCGACTCGGACGAGTACTCGTAGATCGGATCGATGAATACACCGATACGCCCGTCTTGGAGGTCGTAGCTCGTATCGAGCGCATATGCACCCGCGATCCAAGCGACCTCGCCAGGATTCGCCGCGGGTCCGGACGTATATCGCGCTTCGAACGACGTAGCGCGGCGCGTGCTCAATGCGCGATAGAAGTAATCGTACGTGAACGGCGCCCAGCTCTCGGGGTTACCCCAATCCTCGTCGTAGCTGTACTCGCCCTTCGATTCGCCGTACGTCGCGGCGACGAAGACTTCGCCGCCGTTCGCCAGGCTCGAATTCAAACGCACCGCGCCGGCATTCGCGCGCTGCGTATCCTTGCCGGGACGATCGGCGAGCGAACGCCGCGAATTGTCGATCGACCACCCATCGTAGTTGTTGTCCAGATCGGCGTGCAGCCACACGAAATCGACGGTCGTCGCATCGCCCGGCTGCCATCGCCACTTTGCGCGCGCAGTGAGCTCGTCGCGTCCGTTCGTGTCGTCGCGACCCAAGTAGACATTGTCGCGAAAGCCGTCCGTGCGATATCGCTGGACTGCTATGCGCCACGCAGAGTCGAGCGCCGCTGCAGGTCCGGTCGCGACGGCTCCGAAGGAGCTGCTGCCGTACGAACCGTAGGACGCCGACGTTTCGAAGCCGAAGTCCGGCTGCGGATCGCGACTTTCGAGCAAGATCAAGCCGGCCAGCGCATTCGCGCCGTAACGCAAGCCTTGCGGACCGCGCAGCACTTCGATGCGGTCGACATCGAACGTCGTTGCCGCCATGCCGATGCCGCTGAAATCGATGCCGTCGATCAGGAAACCGACCGACGGATTCGGTGCGCCTTCCCATTGTTCGCGTTCGCCGATGCCGCGAATCAAGAAGAAGCGCGGACGCGACGTACCCGAAGCCCAATGCAGGTTGGGCACGGCCGTCAGCACGTCTTCGAAGTGCTGCCGACCCGCGTCGCGCAACGATTGCTCATCGAGCACGGTAATGCTGACCGGCGCTTGGACGAGCCGTTGTTCGCGCAGCGTTGCGGTCACGACGACTTCTTCGAGCACGTCGGCAACGGCGGTGCTGCAAGCGAACGCACCAAGGGCTATGCAAGAACGAAAGACAAGAGCACGCATACAGATCCTCTCCGCAAAGAAGATCCGTTAGGCAGCGCGAGATAAGCAGATGGATTCGAGGCGAGAAAATCGCATGTCCTGCTCCCTACGCCGGTACTAACCGGATCAGGTTCAACGGGTCCGCCGATGAGCGATCGAGCGATCGCGGCCGGCATCTCAGGCCCGAGTCAGGGCCACCCCTAAGGCGGGGGGAAGTGTACGGCAGGCGAGAGGCGACAGCCAGGGCTTGGGGCGCGGAGCTCGGGGCTTGGGGCTCCGATGCGGATCTCGTACGAACTACAGGCCCGGATCCAAGTGAAAGATTGAGAGTGCGCGAATCACTTGCTTCGCTCGTTGGGCAAGAAGGATGCGCGTGAGCATTCGCTCGCAGCTTCGATGACGGCCATCTTTCGGATCGCCGTCCAACAAGCAACTGTGCAGCACGCAGCTGAGAGACGACGTTTGTGCGCTAGAAAATCGCCCCAACTGCCACGGTCCTTATGCCCCAAGCTCCACGCCCCATGCCCTGGCTGTAGCCTCTAGCGTTCCATCACGCTATAAGACGCCCTGTTGCTCTCTTACTGGGACCCCGAACCGTTATGTCCAAGCACCGTTGCCGCTTGTTCCATGTAGATGCGTTCACACGCGAGCGCTTCTGCGGCAATCCAGCCGTCGTCGTCTTCGATGCCGACGAGCTGTCGGAACAGCAGATGCAGATGATCGCTTCGGAAGTGAACTGCGAAACCGCGTTCGTGCTGGAGGCGGAATCGAACGATCACGACATGCAGGTGAAATACTTCACTCCGCGGCATCCGATCGCGTTCGTGGGCCACGCCACCATCGCGGCGCAATACGTGCGCGCAAAGAAGGACGGTAAACCGACCGGACAATTGCGGCAACGCACCGGTGCGGGCGTCGTCGAGATCGAAGTGACCGAAGTCGACGGCGATTATCGGGTGGCGATCACCCAGAATCCGCCCTCCTTCGGCCCGATCATTCCGGATCATCACCGCACGCAAGTCTTGAATGCGCTCGGCATTTCGAGCCCGAGCCTGCACAACGACTGCCCGCTGCAGATCATGACGAAGGGCACGTCGCGCCTGTTGATCGGCCTGCGCTCGCCCGAGCTGCTCGATTCGCTCAAGCCCGATTTCGAAGCGCTGGCCCGACTGACGCCGCACGTCGGCGCGGAAGGTTATTTCGTTTTTGCAGTCAGCCCCACGGAGCGCGGACCCGGCACCGAATCGCGCATGTTCTGCCCGGCACTCGGTATTCCCGAAGATCCCGTCAGCGGCAACGCCCACGGCATGCTGGGCGTGTACCTCGTCAATCAAGGCTTGCTCACACCGGTCGATGGCCGCGTCGCATTCGAAGGTCGCCAAGGCCGCTGGGTACGCCGCCCCGGCACCGTTCAGGTCGAAGTGGAGACCTCAGGCAAGGTCGCCCAATCCGTGCGCATCATCGGCGACGCGGTGATTGTGTACGAGGCGGAAGTGCAGATTTAGGCGACAGGCGACTGGCTATAGGCGGGAAAAGGGGAAAAGGGAAAAGGGAATATCGGAAGACGCGCGCTTCGCGCGCCCGTACGAATCACCAATCACGGATCACGAGCCCAGTCCTTCTCTCATTCCTTTCTTCCCTTACTTCCCACCCTCACCCGGCCTCCCGCCCCAATCCGGAGCACGTGCTTGATGGCCGGGACGATGTCCCCTGCGTCGTGAACGGCCATGACGAGTTGCGTATGACGCTGCGCAAGCGTTTGTAGCAGCGCGAGCACGTGCTCGCGCGCGTCGCCGTCGAGGCCGGTGCACGGCTCGTCGAGCAGCAGCAGTTCCGGTTCGTTCACCATCGCCCGAGCGATCAAGGCCAGGCGCATCTGGCCGTACGACACTTGCCGCGGACCTCGCTCACGTAAGTGATCGATGCCGAAGAAGCGCATCCAACGGCGGGCGGCGCGTCGATCTGCGTTCGTCGGCGGCTCGTCGAGGCCGACGCTCGAGTAGCGTCCGGAGATGACGATCTCTTCGATCGATTTCGCGAGATAGTGATCCGCCTGCAGCTCAGGCGATACCCAACCGACGCGCTTCTTCCACTCGGAAATGTGCGTGCCCGTCGGCACACCCTGCCGCTCGATCGTGCCGCCCAGCGCCGGATGCAAATCTCCGTAGAGCATGCTGAGCAGCGTCGATTTGCCCGATCCGTTCGCGCCGAGCACGGCCCAATGCTCGCCGCGGCGAATCGTCCAATCGAGATTCTTGATGACCGGCCGATAGTCGCGATACAGATCGACCGAAGAGATGCGCACGAGCCAATCGCCTGTCCCTTTTGTCGTCCGCGCCTTCCGTGTCGATCGTTTCTCCACGAGCGGATGCGCTTCGGCTCTTGCAGCGACCCGCTTCGATTTGGAGCGACGCACGCGTTGCAGCTCATCGCGCGTACCGATGCCGAGCTTGCCGCGTGCGATGTGCGCGACGTGCGTGATGCTTTTCGGAAGCTCCTCGGGCCGATGCGAAGTGATGATCCATGCATGACGTTCGCGCGGCGTCTCGAGCGCGTGCCGAAGCTTGCGTTTCGCCTGCACATCCAGCCCGTTGAACACCTCATCGAGCAGCAAGACCTGGGCATCCGATACGAATGCCCGCGCAATCAGCGTCAGGCGCCGCTGTCCGTAAGAGAGCGACAGAAACTTACGGTCGCGCAGTCGCCAGATGCCGAATCGTTTCAGCATGCGCGCAACTCTCGCGCGCTGCGCAGCCGTCGGTTTGGTGAGCGGGATGTCTTCGTCGAACAGACCCGTTGCGACGACTTGCGCAACCGTCGGATTCCAGCCGTAACGAACGTATTTGTCCTGGCGCTCCGAGCCGACGTACGCGATGCGATGTTTGTTGCCGGCGGGCTCATTGGCGACGCCAGCGAAGTTGTAGATGCGCTCCTCGCGTCCGGTCGGGGTCGGCCAGACGTCGCCCCGCAGCATTTTCAGGAACATCGTCTTGCCGGAACCGTTCGCGCCGATCAGCGCCCAACGCTGTCCGCCCCGCAGCTCGAAACTGACGTCATCCAGAATCGAATGACCGTCGAGAATCAGCGAACAGTTTCGAAGCGAGATGAGCGGGTGCGAATCAGACCGCATGCGCAATCGCAGAGAATCGAATCGTGAGCTTCATGCGGAGACCGCCTTCCATATGCCGGATGCAGGACTTGCCGCTCTCCCCTCTTCCTGCAACTTTTCCAGGTGTGCGAGCAACGAGGCGCGCGCGAGCGCATGCAAGCGCGGATCGACATCGTCGTAAACGAGCTTCAGCAACTCATCGAGCAGCAACGGCCCGTGTGCAACGAGTCTCTCGATGACCTTCGCTTCGCGCTTCAGGCGATGGGCGATGATGCGCGCGATCTCCGCTTGCGCATCTTCGATCGTGAGGCCATGCCCCGGTGCAAGGCGCGTGACCGGCTCGCGCTGCAAGCGCTGGAGCGACTCGAGATACGCCTTCATGTTGCCGTCGGGATAGGCGATGACGACCGTCGAGCCCTGCATCAAGTGATCGCCGGTGAACAGCAGACCCGCACCTTCGAGCAGATAGCACAAGTGATTCGACGCATGACCCGGAGTGTGCAATGCCCGCACCACGCCGATGTCGAGCTCGATGCGATCATTGTCGGCGAGCGTCCGCGTCGGCACGAAAGTCATGTCTTGATGATCGCCGACCGGTGCCGGCTGGCCGAGCAACGGAGCGCCAACGGCCTCGGCGAGAACGCGCGCTCCGGGCGAATGATCGGAGTGCGTGTGCGTAACGAGCACCGCATCGATGGCACGCCCTGTCTCGGCAAGAATGCGCTGGATGTGACGCGGCTCGGCGGGACCTGGATCGATCACCACGAATCGCTCCCGCCCGAGTAGATAGGTATTCGTGCCGGCTCCGGTCATGAAGCCGGGATTGTTGGCGACCAGCCGCCGCACGTGCGGCGCGATCTCGTCGAGCTGACCTGAGGCGAGTGAAGGACGATTCACGATCTAGGCAAGGTATTTGGCAGAGGGCGCACTCTCAACACCTGAGCTGCGCCTGTCAACCGGCTTTCGCTGGCGGATCCGCCCGATCGCGCTATGATGCCGGGCGGAGCCGCAATCGATACGAAGAATGCCGTCCTCCATTTGGCTTGCCCTGATTGCCGTAGTTGTCGTGGCCGCAGTCGCCGCTTTCCTCATCCTGCGCCGCCGGGTGAGCGATGCGTTCGAAACCGCCGCGCTTGCATTCGCTGCGCCGGATGCCGGGCAGACCGCGGGCATCGCGCATTCCAACGAGGCGATCGAAGAAGCGGAAACCCGGTACTTCAAGCTGGCGTTCGGCGTTCCCCGTTTCGACTATGAAATTTTCGACGATCACTCGCGCGTCATCGAGCTCGTGGAAAAGGCGCTCGGCGAAGCGGCCGAGCGGCGCGAGCACTTGCCTCGCCGGCCCCTACTGCTGCCGAAGTTGTTGCAAGCGCTGAACGACAACGAAACCACCCGCCAAGACCTCGTGCGGCTCATTCTCGAAGATCCCGCACTTGCAGGCGCGACGCTCCAGCGCGCAAACACGGCGTTCTATCGAATGAGCGCGCAGCCGGTGGAAAGTCTCGATCGAGCAGTCGCCTTGCTCGGAACGGACGGCCTTCGCAGCCTGGTTTCGCTCGCGATTCTGCAGCCGGTATTCCGCGTGCCGAAAGGTCTTTTCGATCGCTTCCCGGATCTCGCTTGGGAAAGAGCCCAGCGCAGCGCTGCGGGCGCCGAAGCCTACGCCGCAGCCGCCGGCGAGAACGATCCGTTGGTTGCGCAAGTGCTCGGCGTCGTGCGGTCGCTGGCGCTGCTCGTGCTATTTCGGCTCGCGCTCGAAAAGTACCGCTCGGCGCCGAACGTGTTGCCGCGCCCCGAGGTCTTCGTACGCATCATGCAATCGCATCGCAGCCGGCTCGCGCTCGAAATTGCGAAAACGTGGCAATTATCGGACGCATCTTTGGCTGCGCTCGACGAGCAATGTCGAGAGATCTCGCCGCTCGAGATGAGCTCGCTCGGTCGTGCGGTGTATTACGGCGAGCTCGCCGGGACACTCGGCGTTGCCACGCATCACGGCCTTTATTCGACCGACGAGGCGCGCGCGATTCTTCTGGTACAGGGTCTGACGGAACAGGTGGCGGACACGGTGTTGCGTGCATCCAGTCTTGCCGACTGGGCAACTTGAACGCGCGGAACTGCCCTATTCACGCTTTCGTTGCATCGTCGACTCTCAGCCCCAACGGGATCTCGACATGATCGTGACCTTCCGCTCCCCCGCCACCGAATCCGTCATGATGTTCGGCGACATCGCAGAAACGCTCCTCAAGATGATGGGCGCGACCGGCCGCATTCCCGGAGCGCTGCTCGCCGAAGATGTCCCTGCCGCATTGGCCCGGCTCGAGCGGGAAATTCAAGCATTGAAAGCGTCCGAGTCCTCGAATCCCGCGCCGACAAGCGATGGAGACGAAGAATCGGACGACGAAAAGCCCAAAGAACCTCCCATCTCCATCGTCACCCGTGCCGCACCCCTGATCGACATGTTGAAACGCGCGGTGGAGGCGAAGAAGGGTGTGGTGTGGGAAGCACAGTAGGGATGGGGGCTTGGGGCTAGATCGCGGTGTGGTGATCGCGTCAGCTTGAGTGATCACGAAAGAACAAAGAAACAGAGAATCGAGCAGACGCGCTAACGTCCCCCTGTCAGGGCTCTGCGGCGGTTACGACGATTTCCTTGCTCCTCGAGCCGCAGAGATCGGCGGGGAGCCTGTTGAGAGCGGTATGTCGCATGCGTCACTTTGCCCCAAGCCCCAACATGTATCCTCCACGCATGCTCTCCGTCTCCAACCTCAACAAACGCTACGGCGATCTCGACGTCGTCAAGAATCTGAGCTTCGACGTTCCGTCCGGACAGTGTTTCGGATTGCTGGGCCCGAACGGTGCCGGCAAAACGACGACGCTGCGGTGTTGCCTCGGCCATACGAAACCCGACTCCGGGACGATTCGTTTGGCTGGTCTGCCCGTTCCCGAACGCGCGCGCGAAGCGCGAATGCGCGTGGGCGTCGTGCCGCAATTCGACACGCTCGATCCGGATTTCACCGTCACCGAGAACTTGATCGTCTACGGCCGGTACTTCGGGCTGTCCAAGCGAGAGTGTCTGGCACGCGTACCCAAGCTGCTCGATTTCGCCGGACTCACGGACAAGGCGAATGCACGCATCGAGGAATTGTCGGGAGGCATGAAGCGCCGCCTGACGCTCGCACGGGCCATGATCAACGATCCGGCCGTGCTGTTCCTGGACGAGCCGACGACCGGTCTCGATCCGCAGGCGCGTCACTTGGTGTGGGATCGGCTCAAGATGCTGCTCAATGAAGGCCGCACGATCGTGCTGACCACGCACTTCATGGATGAGGCGCAACGCCTCTGCGATCGCGTCGCCATCATCGACCACGGGACGCTCATCACCGAAGATGCGCCGCGCGCGCTCATCGAACGCGAGATCGAACCGGTCGTCGTCGAGGTTTACGGCGAAGGCGTCGAGGAGTGGTTCAACGAGCACGCGCATGCGCATTCGTCGCGCGCCGAGCTCGCGGGCGACACGGCATTTTGTTACTGCCGCGATCCCGAGCCGCTGATGAAGACCTTGGAATCCAAACCGGAGCTACGTGCATTGCGCCGTGCGGCGAATTTGGAAGATGTGTTCCTCAAACTGACGGGACGCGACCTACGTGACTGAAGCGACCTTGACTGCCGCATTGAGCGACCACGCACCGACCGCGAATCGGTGGCGCTTCGTGCACGTCGTGCGGCGCAACTACCTGGTGTGGCGCAAGCTCATCGGCTCGGCACTCGTCGGCCATTTGGCCGACCCGTTGATCTGGCTCGTCGGCCTCGGCTTCGGCTTGGGCAGCTTGCTGCCGTCGATCGGCGGCTTGAGCTACATGGCCTTTCTGGGCTCGGGAATGCTCTGCTACAGCGTGATGAACTCCGCGTCGTTCGAAGGACTGTGGTCCGCATTCACGCGACTGAAAATGCAACGGACGTGGGAAGCGATTTTGCAGGCCCCCATGACGGTCGCGGATGTCGTCATCGGCGAGTGGGTGTGGGCGGCGTCGAAAGCGATGCTGTCCGGCATCGCGATTCTGCTCGTCATGGCGCTGCTCGGCTTGGTGGAGTCGTTTGCCGCGCTCTGGGTCTTGCCCGTCTTGCTGCTCGTCGGTCTCGCATTCGGCGGGCTTGCATTGATCGTGACGGCGCTCGCGAAATCCTACGACGTGTTCACGTACTACTTCAGCCTGCTGCTCATGCCGATGATGCTGATCTCCGGCGTGTTCTTTCCGGCCGAGCAGCTCCCCAAGATCGTCCACTACATTGCCCAGATCTTCCCCCTCGTCCACGCGACGCAACTCACCCGCGGCCTCGTCGTCGGCACTCCGCTCGACAACATTCCGCTTCACACCTTCGTGCTCGTCATCTACGCCGTCGCGAGCGTCGTGGTAGCGATATGGCTGGTGGAGCGGAGGCTGGCCAAATGAGGAAGATGAGCTTCCCCATCATGATTTCCTCCCGCAAAGAGGAGGCGAAATCTTCGAGCTGCGCGCTTCGTTCTAACCAGAGCCCAGTGCCCTGAGCCCACTCTTGGCGGTCTGAGGCATAATTGCCCGCCCGAATCTCAGCACTGGATCAACCCATGGGTCGCATTTTCGAAACCCGCAAGGCCACGATGTTCGCGCGCTGGGACCGAATGGCGAAGCAGTTCGCGCGCATCGGTAAAGACATCACGATCGCCGTCCGCAAAGGCGGCCCCGACCCGAAATCGAATCCCCATCTGCGGCGTGTCATCCAGAACGCGCGTTCGGTGAATATGCCGAAAGACAAGGTCGAGGCGGCGATTCGGCGCGCCTCGGGCAAGGAGGCGGCGGACTACACCGAGGTCATCTACGAAGGCTACGCGCCGCACGGCATTGCGGTCCTCGTCGAATGCGCGACCGACAATCCAACCCGCACGGTGGCCAGCGTCCGCAGCATCTTTTCCAAGTACGGCGGCAATCTCGGCACGACCAACAGCGTGAGCTTCATGTTCAAGAAGATGGGCGTGTTCCGGCTCAAGCCCGAAGGCATCGATCAGGACGATCTCGAGCTCTATCTCATCGACCACGGCCTCGAAGAAATGGGCGAGAGCACGGGCGAGAAAGGCGAGCCGCAGCTCGTCATCCGTTGCGAATTCGAGAACTTCGGCCAGGTGCAGAAGGCGCTGGAAGACCGCAACATCACGCCGATTTCCGCCGAGCACGAGTACATCTGCTTGAGCCCGACGGAGCTACCCGAAGAGCAAGCGACGGAAGTGCTGCAGTTGATCGACAAGCTCGAGCAGGACGACGACGTCCAGAAGGTCTATCACAACCTCGCTTGATTGGGGCGCTGGGCCCGGGTCAGCACGCGCGAGCGTGCCTCCACCTTCGGCCTTCAGCCTTCAGTCTTCAGCCGTTAGAACGTCGGCGGCCACGGTCCGAGCTCGAGCGGCGCGAACGTCCGGCCTTCGATCGCAGCCAAGCGCGCTCGTAGCGCGGCCTCGCGCGCAGCGCTCGCCGGATGCGTGGACATGAACGGCGGCGGCGAGACGCTGCGATCGCGCTCACCGAGGATCGCGAAGAAGTCCGCCATGCCGCGCGGATCGATACCCGCATCCAACAGCAGGTCGAAGCCCTTCTCGTCGGCTTGCGCTTCGGCAGCGCGCGAGAAGCTCAAGCTCGTCAGCTCGACGGCAGCGCGTCCGATGAGCCCACCGCCCAAATCGCCGGAAACGAGCGCCCACAAGCCTCGCAGTCCGAGGTTCTTGATCATTGCCTGGAGGCTGTGACGCTGCTCGACGTGCTGCACTTCGTGCGCCAGCACGCCCGCCAATTCCTCGGGCCGACGCGTCGCGGCGATCAATCCCGTGTGCACGACGATGATGCCGCCGGGCACCGCGAATGCGTTCACCGTGTCGTCCTTGGCAACCAGGAATCGATAACGGTATTTCGAACCGGAAGTGAGCCGCTCGCCGAGCGTTCTTACTGCCTCATACGCAGGCCCTTCCTCGACGATCTGCAAGGACCCGCGCATTCCTTCGAAAGCTTGCTCACCGAAGCGCACTTCCTGCTCGATCGGCACGCGCGACGCCGCGGCTGCAGCAATACGATCGGCCTGCCACACGAATAGCAGGATCAAGAGCAAAGGCAGCAACAGGAAAACGATGAGCGCCGTCCAACCGAGCGCTCGACCGATACCGGCTCGACGCTGTCGCTTCTGCAACGCCTGCATCTGCGGCAGCGTGCCGAGATGAGATCGCACGGCCGCGAGCGTTTCGGCATCGAAGATCTGCAAGGCGTAGATGGTGTCGCCGCTGTTCCAGGAAAGCTCGAGACCGAGCGCGACGTTGCTCACCTCGCGAATCTCAAGCGTGCCGACCGGAACCGTGTGGATCCGATCGCGCCCGCTGACAGTGAGCGACTCTGCAAGCGAGAAACGCACGTCCTCGCCCGTGGCGCCCGACGATCCTCCGAACAGCCGGCCCGAACCCTGGATGTCGTGCATGGAGTACCGTAAAGACGCGACCGCGCGGCTCGCGGGGTTCCTGCGGGCGCGCAGTAGCTTTGAGATAGGTTTTAGTTGTCGCCGTCCAGCAAATCGCCAAATGCGCCGAGCACTGAGCCTTCGCCTTGCCGCCGTCCGCCCACGGCAGGTGCAGATGCGATGATGCGGTTGGCCAGGCGCGAGAACGGCAACGACTGCAGCCAAATCCGGCCGGGGCCGGTCAATGTCGCAAAGAACAAACCTTCGCCCGAGAACAGCGCGCTCTTCAGCTTGCCGACGTATTGAATGTCGAAGTCGACGCTCGGTTGGAACGCCACGATGCAACCCGTGTCGACGCGCACGCGCTCACCCGGCTGCAGATCTCGCGACATCAACGTGCCGCCGGCATGCACGAAGACGAGACCGTCGCCCTCCAGCTTCTGCATGATGAAGCCTTCGCCGCCGAACAGGCCGGCACCGAGCTTCCGATTGAACGCGATACCGAGCGACACGCCGCGCGCCGCGCACAGGAAACTGTCCTTCTGACAAATGAGCGTGCCGCCGACCTCTTTGAGATCCACGGCGATGATCTTGCCGGGATACGGCGCCGCGAAGGCGACGCGCCGCTTGCTCTTCGACTCGTTGTGGAAAATCGTCGTGAACAGCGACTCGCCGGTCAGCAACCGTTTGCCGGCACCGAGCAGCTTGCCGAACAAACCGCCCTGCTGCGACGAGCCGTCGCCGAAGACGGTATCCATCTCGATACCGTCTTGCATCATCATCATCGCACCCGCTTCGCCGACCGCTGCTTCGCCGGGATCGAGCTCGATCTCCACATATTGCATGTCGTCGCCGAAGATTTCGTAATCGACTACATCCATCGCCATCGGGAATCTGCTCCGCGTAGTTGGGAAAAGGTGTAAAGGATACCCTTCCTGCTCGTGATTCGCGGCTCGTGAATCGTGAGTGGTGAGTGGATGTGGGGGAGCCGCGAGCATCGAGGCTAGAGCATCGATCACGCGGCGTTTGCTACAGCCTACGGTCTACAGCCTAACTTGGGTGTCGGATTCCAATCAGCTCGCGCGTCTTTGAGACGATTTCGATCATTCTCGGGAGAGCTCGATGAAAGCACTGCTACTCGTTCTGTCGGTCCTTGCAATAACTGCGTGCTCCAAACAGGAACACGCTGCCGAAGCAGCGCCCTCGGCACCGAACACCTCGGAATCGACCGTGCCGAGCGACCTACCGGCAGGTGCCTACACGCTCGATCGGTCCCACGCGAGCTTGTTGTTCCGCGTCGATCATCTCGGCTTCTCCAAGTACACCGCGCGATTCAAGACGTTCGATGCGCAACTGCAGCTGGATCCCCGGAATCTGGCTGCCTCGAGCGTGAACGTCACCGTCGACCCGAAATCCCTGGATCTGGACGGTCCGCCTGAGGGCTTCCTCGAAGAGCTGCTCGGAGCGCAATGGTTGGACGCGGCACAGTTCCCGGACATCACATATCGCTCGACGACGGTCGAACCCGTCGGTCCGTACGCCGTGCGCATCACCGGCGATCTGACTCTCCACGGCGTTACGCATCCGGTCGTCCTCGAAGCCACACTGAATGGCGGTTGGGCCGGACATCCGTTCGATCCGAATGCACGCGTCGGTTTCTCGGCTCGCGGCACATTCAAGCGCTCGGACTTCGGCATTTCGAACGGCATTCCTCCCGCCGGCACGAAGATGGGCGTGAGCGATGAAGTCGAAGTGATCGTCGAAACGGAATTCTCGGGACCGGCGTGGAGCGGCGACGCGAATGGTGGACTGAAGACTGAAGGCTGAAGACTGAAGGCATCGCGCCCCGCGCTCCAGCCGTCGCCTGTGGCCCGCCGCCGCTCCGCAGGCTACACCGAAGACTGGAGATCGGGCGCGCTACCACTCACCACTCACTACCCACCGCCACGACTAGTTGAAGATTCGTTTCACGGGCCGAACTTCGAAAATCGTTCCGATACTCGGAAGCGATCGGGCGATCGAGAGCGCCTCTTCCTCCGTTTCGCAATCGACGATGTAGAAGCCGAGCAGCTGTTCCTTCGTCTCTGCGAACGGCCCATCGAGCACGCGGAGCTCGCGATCGGTGTGCAGACGCTTGGCGGTGCTCGTCGGCTCCAGCCGGACGACCGGACCGAGCTTGCCCTGCGGCCGCAGTCGGTCGTGTACTTTCAGGTGCTGCGCGATGTGCGCATCTTCCTCCTCGGGCGTCATCTCAGCGACTTTGTCCTCATCGACATAGATCAAAATCGAGTACAACACGAAAACGCTCCACTGAGAGATGGCATTGACCATTCTCCATCGCGCACGGACCATTGACCATTGTTTTCATGCCTTACCTAGAGTCTGGATCGTGAGCGATTGGACACCGGAGCGCGAAGAGCTCGAACGGCGTATGGCCGAGGCCCGCAAGCTGGGCGGTCAGGACAAAATCGACCGACAACACAGCAAAGGCCGATACACCGTGCGCGAGCGGATCGACAAGCTCGTCGATCCCGGTTCGTTTCATGAGATCGGCGCTCTGGCCGGAAAAGGCCAGTACGACGAACAAGGCAACTTGATCGGCGTCACGCCGAGCAATGTGGTCATGGGCCGCGCCCGAATCGACGGACGCCCTGTCGTCGTCACCGGCGACGATTTCACCGTGCGCGGCGGTTCCAACGAAGCGACGATTCCATCGAAGAGCCGTTATCCCGAACAGATGGCGAACGAGCTGCGCTTGCCGATCATCCGAATCATCGAAGGCTCGGGCGGCGGCGGTTCGGTACGCGTCATCGAAACGACGGGTCGCACGCATCTGCCCGGCGGTCACACGCCGGCGATGTCCCTCGATCTGATGTTCGAGAACATGGCGACCGTGCCCGTCGTCGCACTCGGTCTCGGGCCCGTCGCAGGGCTAGGTGCCGCACGTCTCGCAGCCAGCCACTACTCCGTCATGGTCCGCGACAAATCCGCACTGTTCGTCGCCGGTCCGCCGGTCGTCGCCGGACTCGGCGAGACGCTCACGCAACAGGAGCTCGGCGGCTATGAGATTCAATTGAGCGCCGGAGCCGTCGATCACGCCGTGGATACCGAGGAGGAAGCATTTGCAGCGGCGCGCCGCTTTCTCTCCTATTTGCCCTCCTCCGTGTACGAGTGCGCAGCACGAAAGCCGATCGGCGACGATCCGAACCGGCGCGAAGAAGCGCTGTTCTCCATCGTGCCGCGCGAACGCCACAGCGTGTACAAGATGCGCACGATCATCGAAGCGATCGTCGACCGCGGCAGCTTTTTCGAAATGGGCCAGATGTTCGGCAGATCGATCATCACCGGCTTTGCGCGCTTCGACGGCTGGCCCGTCGCGCTCATGGCAAGCGATCCCTTCTACCAAGGAGGCACCTGGACCGCCGCGGCATGCCAGAAAATCATCCGGTTCGTAGATCTGGCCCAAACGTTCCATCTGCCCATCGTCTACCTGGCCGATTGCCTCGGCTTCTCCGTCGGTTTGGAAGCCGAGCGCGCCGGCACGATACGGCACGGAGTGCGCGCGATGGCCGCGATCGAACAAACCACGGTGCCCTGGTGCAGCATCATCGTCCGCAATTCGTTCGGCGTCGCAGGCGGTGCGCACCGCCCAACCGGGCGCTATGCCGTGCGCTATGCGTGGCTATCCGCCGCGTGGGGATCGTTGCCGCTCGCAGGCGGTATCGAGGCCGCTTATCGCGCCGAGATCGATGCCGCACCCGATCCGGCCGCAAAGATCGCGGAGATCAAAGCGCGCCTCGAAAAGCTTCGCTCGCCGTTCCGTAGCGCCGAGGATTTCCAGATCGAGGAAATCATCGACCCGCGCGACACGCGCCCGTTGATCTGCGAGTTCGCGTGGCTGGCGGCCAAGTTGCGCGAGCCCGGCCCGTCCAAGTTCGGCATGCGTCCGTAAGCCGGGCTCGCCCATGGAAATCGAGATCGACGAGCACTTGATCGATTCGATCGTGCGCGACGAATTGGAGCAGGCTCGTGCCGATCTGAAACATGGCGGCCCCATCGCTGCGCTCGTTCGCTCACAACGCCGCCACGACGAACGGCTGGCCGCCGCAGGGGACGCGTCGACGCTCGCGTGCAAGAACGGCTGTTATTGGTGCTGCTATTTCACGGTCGATGTGCGCGCCGCCGAAGTGTTTCGGATCCTCGAGGTCATGGCCGCGCTCGACGATGAAACCCGCGCACGTATCGCAGCCGAGATTCGGACGAACAGCGCGACGCTCGCCGGTTTGGACGATGAGGCCCGCTTGCGCCACACGCTCAAGTGCCCCTTCCTGAGATTCGGCCGTTGTTCCATCTACGAGGCGCGTCCGCAGACCTGCCGTAACTATCACGCCACCGACGCCGCGGGCTGCGAGCAGGCGTTTCGCGAACCGGACAACGACGACATCGACCCGGAATTCGCACCGCTCGTGTATCAGAGCGGCAGCGCGCACGTCGACGCATTTGCGGCAGCGCTCGCGGAAGCCGGCTACGATGCTGCGGTCTACGAGCTCAATGCCGCGCTGGCCGCTGCCCTTGCGGACCCCGAGGGCACGCGCGCACGTTTCGAAGCCAAACTGCCGCCGTTTCCCCAGCTCCCCGGCAGGACGGTCGAACCCGAATTCATGGACCGCCCTGATTCGCCGGCTTGAATCCCTTAAGGACGCATTCATCCTCATCGCAGTAGTCTTTGCGACGAAGGGATGAGGGATGTGTCATGAAAAACTTGCTCTTGGGATTGTCCTTGCTGGCGGTCTTTGGCGTTGCGCAGGCAGCGCAGGCCGCACCGGAAAAGAAGCGCGGCGACACCTGTATCTTCATCAGTCAGATCAATCATTATCAGGCGCTCGATCGCGACAAGATCGTCCTGTTCGGGCCAGGCTCGAACAATGCCTATCTCGTCGAGCTCACGATGCCTCTGATGGGCCTCGAGGGCTCGTGGAAGATGGCCACCATCGACCGCGATCGCGACGGACGGCTCTGCGCATTCGGTCGCGACCGAATCGGCACGAGCGATCTCGGCATGAAGGAGTCCTCCTCCATCAAGAGCATTTCGCGTCTCGACATCGACGAGCTGCGCGCGTTGGAGGAGAAGTACCACGTGAGTCTCGTGCGCAAGCCGAAGGAAGAGAAGCAGGATAGAGAAGAAGGGAGTGAGTAGTGACTCGCTGGGTGCGATCGAGCGCACCATGACAAGACGTATTAACCGCTGAAGGCGCGCGCCAGCGCGTCTTTTTCTTTCCGGAGCCCAGTGCCCAGAGCCCCGCGCTCCCTCTCGTTCACGAGTCTTTCGCTTGCGCCATGATCGCGAGCTTACGAATGTGTACAAGTGCTCGAGGCCGAGCACGTTCTTGTACCAGCGCTCGGCGTCTTCGACGTTGCGCACCGATCGCGAGATCTGCCCGATTCGTCACAGCCCGAATGCACCCATGACTTGCCTACGGGCTTTGAGCCTGCTCGACTTCGGCGTCCGGAACCATTGCTCGAGCGATGTTTCGTGCGCTGATCCCGAGCTTGGCGCGAATGTTTCCGAGATGAACTTGACGGCGTCGACGCTGACGCCTTGCCGCCGAGCAATTTCGCGATTCGACATCCATGGTACAGGGCAAGAACGGACTTCCCGGGCGCGCGTCTCCTGATAAGCTCCACGAGACACGGCACCGTCCTGCCGCTCGAGCCCGATTGCGAGCGCTGGATGCCCCACCACGAATCACGAGTCACGCATGTCTCCTATTGAGCTCTTCATCGATTCGCGGCGTCGTAGCCTGGGCGGCGGGCTCGAAGTCGGCAGAGTCTTGCCCTGGTCGAAGCGTCGCATGGTAGGGCCGTTCATTTTCTTCGATCACATCGGTCCGACGACGTTTCCGCCTCAGATTCCGAAGACCACCGATGTTCGGCCGCATCCGCACATCGGGCTTGCGACGATTACTTACTTGTTCGTCGGCGAGCTCGTGCATCGAGACAGCCTCGGCTACCACCAAGTAATCCGTCCCGGCGAAGTGAACTGGATGACGGCGGGTCGCGGCATCACGCACTCGGAACGCTTCGACACGATGCGCGAACACGGCGGACCGATGCACGGCATCCAAGCCTGGGTGGCCTTGCCGGTCGAGGACGAGGAAACGGAGCCCGCATTCTTCCACGTCGATTCGGCCAATCTGCCGCGCTGGGAAGAAAACGGCGCAAGAATCACGCTGATCGCCGGCGAAGCGTTCGGGCGCAACAGCCCCGTTCGAACGTACTCGCCGCTGTTCTACGTGCACGCAGAGATGACGAATGGCGCAACGATCGTCGTTCCCGACCGATATAGCGAACGCGCCGCGTTCGTCGCCGCAGGCCGCGCGTCGATCGGCTCGGCATCGATCGAGGCAGGGCAAATGGTCGTGCTCGAGCCGAGCGCGGATGTCGTGCTGCAAGCAACCGAGCCCGCAACCGTCATGTTGCTCGGCGGGGAGCCGGTGGGCGAGCGATTCGTCGATTGGAATTTCGTCTCATCGAGCAAGACGCGCATCGACCGCGCCAAGGCCGACTGGCGCGCGCAGCGTTTTGCATTGCCGGTCGACGACGATCAGGAGTTCATCCCGCTCCCGGACGACCCTCCGCCGCCTCCTGAACCGATGAGCTGACGAGACGACGCCGGCGGTTTTCGCCGCCGGCGTCTTCGTTTCGAATCCGGCTCGAGCTTGACTCGAGCCGTCATTGCGTGCGGTTAGAAGCCCTTGCGTTGCACGGACCAGCCGCTCGCGCTGCACATCTGGCACTGACCGGTGAACAGGGCTGCAGCTTGCGCATCGCCGCGCAACTGATACAGGAACCACGCCGTGGTGATGCCGCGGAAGTCGCCGAAATCGCCGACCGGCTCGAAATGGCTTGCGCCGCTGCGCGTCGCCCAGAACACCGGAACGTTCGCACGTGCGAACACCGGCGCCTGGTTCAACGTCGGCCCGGCGATGATATCGCTGCTGCCCGAGAGCAACAGCATCGGACCGCGTTGTTGCGATTGCGATGAAGTTTGATGACCGAGTCCCAGAATGTACGGCTGGATCGGCGCGGTCGCATCTATGCGGGAATCGCGTCCGGCCATGATCGAGCCACCGCCACCTTGCGAATGCCCCGAAGTCGCCACGCGATTCAGATCGAGCGCGCCGCGCAAGCTCGAGTTCGCGAGCCAGTTCAAGCACCCGAGCATTTCGGAGCCGGTACCGGCATTGGAGGTATTTGCAGCGGCGACGACGAATCCGTAAGAGGCCCAGTGCCGCAATCCGGAGGCATAAGTGCTCGGCGATGCGCCGGTACCATTGCCCCACAGAATGATGGGATGGCCGCTCGTCAGGTTGGTCGGGCGATAGATCGTACAGCTCGTGCCGCCCGACTGCTGAGTCACGGAGTACGGACCGGCCGACGCATAACGTGCCGAAGGATCGCCGCCGCCCGGTGTGATGGCAAACGAAGACGTGACGAAGACTGCCGCGAATGCGGCGACTGCTGCCCTACTAAACAAGACGATTCTCGACTTCATGGTGGGCCCCTTTTGTGCAAGCGCCTTTAGAGCGCGCGAAGCTTGTTGGTCCGAACGGCTCGCAATGAACCGCATCCCCCGGAGCGCTTCCGCAAAGGACCCAAGATTCTAGGTACCAGAGAAAATCTCCCGATATGACACGAGTGACCAAAATGAGGCCGAATGGGAAGCTCGTGCACTGGCGGGCAAGCAGAGAGTGAGGTTGTCTCTTGCGCACCGGTAAGGCCGGCAAACACCATGAAAAAACCACACGATCGACTCATACCAGACACGCGCTTGCTCTTACAACGTATCGCGGTTGCGGCTTTCGTCGCGCTTGCCGGCCTGCATGCGGTCTCGTACCGCTCACCACCGGATGACTGGCGAGGCGACTACATCGCGACCCCGCAGCTCCAGCCGGCCGAACGAATCCGATCTGCGCAACTGGAACGTGCGCTGGAGCGCGTGTCGCTGTCCGATGACACGCGGTTGATCATCGATGCCTCCCTCGAATCCGCGTTGGCACAGTCGCTAGCAGAGATTCCGCCGGATCGAAGGCTCCCCTTCGAAGCCATGAATCGGTATCGACTGCTCATCGAGAAGACTCTGCCACACCCGGCGGGCGGCGAATTCTTCGAGCTTTTCGCGCGCTACGCGGCGTACCGGTCTGCCGCCGGCGAGCTGCTGTTTCCGCGCGAGTCCGAAACGCTCGAGCAGGAAACCGCTCGATGGGCGAAGCTGCGTGCGTTGCGCCGCGAGCATTTTCCGGCCGAAGCCGATGCGCTGTTCGGGAGAGAGGAAGCGCTCGCCGAGCACATGTTGACCGTGCGGCGCATCGAAGCAGACGACACGCTGACGGATACGCAGAAAGCTGCCGCGCTCGAGCAAGCGCAATCCGCGCTCGATTCGAGGATGGCTCAATTCCCATGAGCTCGACGCACGTCCTTCCTCTTACAGCAGCCGCACGTGTCGACCCGACCAAGCGCGTCGCTTTGGCTGTCGCGTCCGGCTGCGCTTCAGCGCTCGCTTTTCTCGATCCGGCGTTCTACGCATTGGCTTGGATGGCGTTCGTCCCGCTGCTGTTCGCCTTGCGCGGAACGCGTCCCCTCCAGGCGTACGCACTCGGACTCGTTGCCGGTATGGCAATGCAAACGGTCGGCAGCTACTGGCTCGTCGAGTTCGTTTCGAACTTGAAAGGCTACGGCACGGCTCAAAGCGCATCGTTGGCTGCGCTTGCCTGGCTCTACGGTGCGCATCTGCTCGCACTCCCGGCTTTGGGGTTCCGCTGGCTCGAACGCCGCACCCGTTTTCACGAGCTGCTGCTTTGGCCGGTCTTACTCGCGAGTGGCTTTGCGCTGCTGCCGATGCCGATCGAGATCAAGCTCGGCCAGACGCAAGCGCAATTTGCGCTGGCCATACAAGCAATCGATGTCACGGGCGTCTATGGCCTCGATGCCTTGATAGCGCTCGTCAACGCCGCGATCTACGTGCTGCTCGCCAGGGCTATGACGAAATGGGATCGCGTAGCGCTCGCAGTCGCAGGGCTCGTCGTCCTCGGCTGGCTCGGCTACGGCCTCTACGCTTTGCAGGATTGGGAACGCCGACTCGAGAATGCCCCTACCCTTCGCGTCGGCATCGTGCAACCGAACGATCCGCCGAGCGCATCGATTCCCGAGCCGCGTGCCGGGTTTTCGTACGCCTATCCGCTCGAGCTCGCCACGACCGAGCGTCTCGCGCAACACGGTGCGCAACTCGTCGTATGGCCCGAGGCGCGCTATCGCGGGTTCTTCGATCGGCCGCTGGTTCGCGACAGTTATTTGCGCGAGCTCGAGCGTATCGACGTACCCGTCATCTTCCAGGACATGGAGCGCATCCACGACACAGCGTCGTCGCACGTGTTCAACTCGGCGGCGCTCGTCGCAGACGGCGCGCTGTCCGATCGTTACCGTAAAGTCGAGCGCATCGCATTCGGCGAATACTTGCCGGTCCCCGAGATCTTTCCCGCCGCACGCAATGCGCTTGCTGCCTATCTCGGAGATTTTTTCGACGAGGTCACGCCAGGCGACGGTTCCCGCGTCTTTGCGCTGGACGAAATCGGGCTGATTCCATTGATCTGTTACGAAACGACGGCGGCACGCTACGTCGCCGGCGCTGCCGCTCAAGCACCAGGACGCACACTGCTCGTTGCCCTGTCGAACGACACATGGTTCGGCACGACGCGCGCGGCCGAGCAACATCTGTACAGCTCGATTCTACGTGCGGTCGAAAATCGGCTTCCTCTCGTGCATGCGATCAACAACGGCCCTTCGGGACTGGTCGATGCGCGCGGAAAGTTGAGATTCAGATCTCCGCCCGGGTCGGAAGGCGGCTATGTCGCGGAAATTCCGTATTCCGACAGCAATGGCACATTCTTCAATCGCCACCCGCGCTGGTTCGTCGACGGGTTGACCATTGCACTTGCCATTCTGATTGCGATCGCGCTGGCGAGACGGAATCAAGGAGCGGCGTTGGGATCGTAGCGCAGCGCCAGGTCGATTTCCTCCGGCGCGAAATAGTCATGCAACAGCTGTTCGATCTGCGCGTTCTTGTCCTCCTCTGCCAGGCCGGCCGACAGAATCGCCTGTTTCTCGCGCTCGAACGCGGCATAGCGTGCAGGGAAGTCAGCGGCCAGCTCCGTCGCTTGCGGCTCCGAAGGCACTTCCGCGACTCTCAGACGCTCCGGAAGTTCTCGAGATAGCGCCTGCTGACGTTGCTGCTTCTCCTCCGGCGACAACGTTTCGTCGGCGGCAAGCTGCATGCTCGCAAGCATGAAGCGCGCGTAGGCCTGTTCTTCGCCGAACAGCTTTTCGGCCGTCTCCGTGCCGAAGTACGCATGCCGCAGCTCGACGAGGCGATCGAGCCGAGTCTGCGCCTGCGCAAGATCTGCCTCGCCGGTACTCTCGAGCGTCCGCGCGGCTTGTTGATACTCGTAGTAGCTGCCGATGAGTGTTGCTGCCTGCTCTCCCGCAGGCGGCGGTAGACCGTCGCGAACGATTCGCTGGAGCTCGGCGATCCGATCCGCATCCATGGGCCCGAGCGAAGCGATGCCATCGCGCAAGGCGCTCAAGGCCATGTGATCGATCACGACATTGCCATGCTCGTCGATCCGCACCTCCCGCAGTGCCTCGCGCACGGCGCGCTCGTCGATCGTCGTCGCGGATCCGAACACTGTGAAAGCGGTTTCATTCCGCTGTTCGGATGGCGCAGATCGCCATGTATTCGCGACCGTTCGCGGTTCGACGGTTTGCGACACGCTCGAGCGATGCACCTCGCGGTCGTCCGGCGCATTCGTGCGCCATATGACAAACGCCGCACACGCAATTCCGACGAGCAGCAGCGCACTCTTCGATCCCAGCTTCATACGGTTAGCTTACGCGGATCGGCAAGCGTTTCGCCATCGCGCATTCCGCGCATCGAAATCCTGCGCCTACAACAATCCCTGTCACGGTTTGTGCGTCGTTGCCGGGAGCGCGCGGCGCTGGCATATATCTATGTCGCGTGATTCGTGGGTCGTTAATAAGTCAATAGTGCTCGCGACGCATGGAAGAAGTTTGGGGGAACACGTCATGGACATTCACGCCAAGGTCATTCCATTGCGCTTGCATCCGCTCGGCTTCATCGAGGCATTTACGCGACTCGGTGCGGACCTGGATGCGTTGCTGCGAGATACCGGCATCGCGCGCCATCACCTCGAGTATTCCGCCGCCAAGATCTCGTACGCTCAGCAACACCAGCTGATTTGCAACGGTGTCGCGCTGTGTCGGCGGCCGGGTCTGGGCCTCGAAGTCGCCAAGCTGTTCGATATGTCGTTCTACGGCACCGCCGGCTATGTCGTGCACTGCGCGCCGACGCTGCGCGAAGCGGCCGATATCTTCCGTCGTTACTTGCGTCTCGCGCAGCCTTATTACGCGCTGAGAAAACGCCGACCGGACACATACGTCGACGAGAATTACCGGCTCGTCTATCCGCTAGAATGTTTTCCAGGCGCGGAGAAGTGTCCGCCGGAAGTTCGGCAATTCGAGCTGGACTTTCGACTCGCCTCGACATTGCTGTTCTGGGATGCCTGCGGCAACAAGTCGGTTGCGGATCCGTCCGTGCTCGTGACCTTGGCTGGACCGCCTCCGGCACATGCAGACATGTATCGAGCGCTCCCCTGCACGCACGTCCGTTTCGGCGGACAGCGCTCGCAGATTTCCGCGCACGTGGATTTCTGCCTCAAGCCGTTTCGCGAGTATCGCCGCCATGCGTTCGAGGAAATCGTCCGGCGCTGCGAAGAGGAGTTACGAAGCGCGTCCATTGCAACGACGTGCACCGCAGAGGTCCGCTGGTATCTCGTCGAGAACTTCGAAAAACAGCTCACGCTCGAACGCGTCGCCGAGATGATGCACATGACGCCACGCCAGCTCACACGACAACTCGCGCAGGAAGGGACGTCGTTTCGCGCCCTGCTCCATGAAGTGCGCATGGAGCTCACGTCCTACCACTTGCGCGCTTCGAAACTGAGCGTGGACGAAATCTCGGCGCTCATGGGTTTCTCGAACTCTTCGAGCCTGCGACGTGCAATTCGTAAATGGACGGGTGCGGCCGCGGGAGCCGTCCGCGCCGCCAGGCAGCAGCTCGCAATGAGCTGAGTCGGTTGCCGGCCGCCCGGCAAGCAACGTTCGCAACCCTCCGGCGAACACTTGCCGGCGGCCCTGCGTTAGGCTTGCAGGCTCCGCAACCGGCGATCCATACGATGACCGATCTATCCGTCTATCCGATCACCAAGAAATGGCCCGCGAAATTTCCTGACCGGCTCCAGCTCTATGCGCTCAACACGCCGAACGGCGTCAAGGCGTCGATCATGCTGGAGGAGACTGGGCTGCCCTACGAACCGCACTTGGTCGACTTCGCCAAAGGCGACCAACGGTCTGTCGAATTCCGCTCGCTCAACCCGTACGGAAAGATTCCGGCGATCATCGACCCGAACGGACCCGGCGGCAAACCGCTAGCGCTCTTCGAATCGGGCGCAATTCTGATCTATCTGGCAGAGAAAACCGGAAAGTTCCTCCCTCGCGATCCGGCCGCGCGTTACGAAACCATGCAATGGGTGATCTTCCAGGTCGCCAACATCGGACCGATGTTCGGTCAAGTGGGCTTCTACTACAAATTCGAAGGCAAGGATTGGGAAGACAAGCGCCCGCTCGATCATTACGTGGCCGAAAGCCGTAGGCTCCTCGAGGTGCTCAACGCACGCCTCGAGACACGCGAATGGATCATGGGTCGCGAGTACACCATCGCCGACATCGCGATCTTCTCGCTCGTGCGTAATCTCGTCGGCTTCTACAACGCCGGCGACCTCGTCCGCATCTCCGACTTCCCGCAAGTGCTCCGCGCGCTCGACGCCTTCCTCGGACGTCCGGCGGTGATTCGAGGAGTGGAGATTCCGAAGAGGCAGGAGGTGGAAGACTGAAGGCTGAAGACTGAAAACTGATGGCTGAAGGCTGAAGGCTGAAGACTGATGGCTGATGGCTGAAGGCAAGAGGAAGACGCGTTACTACGCCGCCATCTTCATCCTCGACCTCGAACCACAAATCAGGGGTCACACCGAGCCTTCCGCTTCCTCCCGAGACTCACGTGGCACTGCGCTTCCAGCGCACCTAGCTCGTCGCTGTCGATTCCGACCGGAGCCCAGCGCGCTACGAATCACGAATCACGAATCACGAATCAGGATTTATACTTTCGATTCTCTCTCGCGCTTCTCGCGCGAGCTGGAGTCTTCGATGCACAAAAATCCCACTGACCCATTCGTCCGGGCGGCGCGCATCGTTGCGATCGCCCTGCTCGGTATTTTTGCCGTATGGACGCTGGCGCCGGAGTTGCTCTCGCGTGTCGGACGCGTGGAAGCAGCGCCGCGCGAGGTCACGCCGCGCGGCGAGCTGACGGCGGAAGAGCTCAGCACGATCGACATCTTCGAGCGCTGGAAGTCGTCGGTCGTGTTCATTTCCACGCGCGATCGCGTCGTGGATTTCTGGACGCGCAACGTCCTCAGCGTCCCGCGCGGCACGGGCTCCGGTTTCATTTGGGACGAGAACGGCCACGTCGTGACGAACTGGCACGTGATCTCCGGCGCGGCCGAGGCGATCGTGCGGCTTGCCGATGGTCGCGACTATTCGGCAAGCCTCGTCGGCGCGAGCGCTGCTCACGACATTGCCGTGTTGCGAATTCGTGTGCCGGAGAATCTGCCTACGCCCATTGCCATCGGCACGAGTCACGATTTGCGTGTCGGACAGAAGGTCTTTGCGATCGGCAACCCGTTCGGTCTCGACTGGACGCTCACGACGGGCATCGTTTCCGCGCTCGATCGTTCGCTCACTCAGGATGACGGCAGAATCATCCAACATTTGATTCAGACGGATGCGGCGATCAATCCCGGCAACTCGGGCGGTCCGCTGCTCGACAGTGCCGGGCGCCTGATCGGCATCAATACCGCGATCTACAGCCCTTCGGGTGCAAGCGCCGGAATCGGCTTTGCAGTGCCGGTCGACACGGTGAACCGCGTCGTGCCGCAACTGATCGCGACGGGACGCTACGCCCCACCAAGCCTCGGGATCGAGACCGACGAAGTCTTGAATCGGGCGATCGAGCGTCAGCTCGGCATCGACGGCGTCGCCGTCGTCCGTGTACGTCCCGGAACGGGTGCCGAGCGCGCAGGCTTGCGCGGCATTCGCATCGGGCCACGGAACACGATCATTCCCGGCGACGTGATCCTCGAGGTCGACGGCAAGCAGGTCACGAGTGCGGCGCTGCTCAACGCACGGCTCGACGATTACCAGGTCGGCGACACGATCACGCTCACGATCTGGCGCGACGGCAAGCGCGAACAGGTACGCGCGACGTTGCAGCGGGGTGAAGGCGAAGCGAGCCGCTGATCGAAACGCGCGCGACACGCTATCAACTACTCCTTTCAACTGTTCCACTCAATCAGAGTGTGAACTCTGCGTCGGCACGCTTCGTCGCGAATGCGCGATACTTGCGTGCGCAATGAGTCTGCTAGCCCATCGAACTAAACCATCGATTCCCCGCGCACGCTGGACAGGTGGCATCCTGTTCGCGTGCTTGCTGGCCTTCCTCGGTCACGTGTCCGCCGCGCGAAGTGCGACGGATCCCACAGCATCCAAGCCGCTGCGCGAGACGAAGATCACACTTGCAGAGCTGGGCGCCGGCCCGATCGAGCTTCACGGGATCAAGACCCGAGGCACTGTGAACGTCGGCGCGCGCATCGACGAGGTCATCGTCGGCGCGAAGCTGCGCCTGCGTCTGACCTATTCGCCCGCGCTGCTACCCGACCTGTCGCACCTGCGAGTGCACATGAACGATCAGTTGCTCGCGACGTTGCCTCTGCCGAGGGAACAGGCGGGTCGGGAGAACGAACGCGAGATCGCGCTCGATCCTCGTTACTTCACCGACTACAACCAGCTCCGTTTCGAGCTGATCGGGCACTACACGCTGGAATGCGAGGATCCGCAGCACTCCTCGATCTGGGCGGTGATCAGTCCGCAAAGCGAGCTCGAGCTGACGATTCGGCCGCTCGAGCTGCGCAACGATCTTGCGTTGCTGCCCGCGCCCTTCTTCGACAGACGCGACAACCGCCGTCTCGTGCTGCCGATCGTCCTGCCGCGCGCGGCGTCGCGCGAGATCGTACGCAGCGCAGGCGTCATCGCCTCGTGGTTCGGCGCTCTCGCCGACTACCGCAGCGCACGCTTCCCGGTCAGCTTCGACGAAGCGCCGCTGCGGCATGCGCTGGTCTTCGCGACGAACGCGGCGCGCCCGGCCGGCCTGCCGCTCGACGAGGTATCGAAACCGACGGTGAGCATCGTCGATCATCCGCTCGATCCGTACGTCAAGTTACTCGTCTTTCAGGGCAAGGACGAAGCTCAACTGCGCGCCGCGGTCGAAGGCTTGGTGCTCGGCAACCCGGTGCTGACCGGATCGACCGCCACGATCGAGGCGGTCGAGTACGAGCGGCGTAAAGCCTACGACGTACCGCGCTGGCTGCGCTCCGACCGACCGGTGAAGCTCGGCGAGCTGGTCGAGTTCCAGGAACAGCTGCAGAGTTCCGGCTTCGCGCCTGAGCCGATCCACGTCAATCTGCGGCTCCCGCCGGATCTGTTCACTTGGAATCGCAGCGGCGTACCCGTCGAGCTGCGCTACCGCTACACGGTGCCGCACGAAGGCGACAACTCGATGCTCAGCATCAGCATCAACAATCAGTTGCTGCGGTCGTATCGGCTGCGTTCCGAAGCCGAACGCACGCTCGGCGACAGATTGCTCGTGCCGCTCTTGCAAGAGCCGACGGCTCAGCAAGCCGACGATTTCGTGATCCCGGCCTTCCAGCTGGCGAGCAACAACGTGATGGAATTCCAGTTCGCGATGGAGCTCCACCGCAGGGGAATGTGTACGACGGTGTTCACGGGAACGCCTCGTCAGGCGCTCGATCCGGATTCGACGATCGACATCTCCAAGTTCCCGCATTACGCCGCGATGCCGAACCTGGCGCTCTTCGCCAACGCCGGCTATCCGTTCACGCGCTACGCCGACCTCGGCGAAACGGCGATCGTGCTGAGCGACATCGCCTCGCCCGAGAACCTCGAGCAATTGTTCTTCGTGCTCGGGCGCATGGGCCGGCACACCGGCGCCGTGGCCGCCGCCTATCGGCTGCTCGACACCGATGAAGCGCTCAAGTTTGGCAACCTGGATCTGTTGATCCTGAGCGTCGGCACGGATCGCCTGCTCGAGACCTGGAGCAAGAATCGTCTTCTCCAGCTGCGCTCCCGCAACCGTGCGCTGCGCGACGCCGCAGCCGCCCAACATTTCGGCAACTACGACCTCCTCGCCAAGCCCGACCGCCGGTCGACGGATACTCGCGTGCAGGTCGAAGCCGACGGATCGCTCGGCGCCATCATCAGTTTCGAATCACCGTTGCGCAGCGGCCGCACCGTCGTCGCGCTGATCGGCACCGATACGCACGCGCAAGCGGCGCTCGCCGACGTGCTCGAAGACGCGGGCAAGGTCTCGCGCGTCCGCGGCGATTTGACGATCGTGCGCGGCGGCAACGTGGAGAGCTATCAAGGCGAATCGGTCTATTACGTCGGCTCGCTGTCGTGGTGGAAGCGGCTCTGGTTCCACCTGTCGCGGCATTCGATCCTGCTGACGTTGTTTACGCTCGCCGTAGCGGCCGTCGTCGCATTGTGGGTCTACGGCTGGCTGCAACGCCGCGCCAAACAGCGCCTGAAGGCCGAAGGCGAGTGACGCGTGCGTGAACGGCGCTCGTTGTCCGCGGTGCTGCTGGTGGCGCTCTGCTGCGCGCGGGTTGCCGCTGCGCAAGAGTGGCCGGCCTGGGAGCGTTTCGCAGCGCTCTACGTGAGCGAGGACGGACGCGTCATCGATCGCAGCGTTCCGGAGCACATCACCACGTCCGAAGGCCAGTCGTACGCGCTGTTCTTTGCGCTCGTCGCCAACGACCGCGACGCCTTCGTAAAGCTCCTGCGCTGGACCGAGAACAATCTCGCGGCCGGCGATCTTGCTGCTCGACTGCCCGCATGGAAGTGGGGACGTGCATTCGACGGCACCTGGCGCGTGTTGGATGCCAACTCCGCGTCGGACGCCGACCTTTGGCTCGCATACACACTCGGCGAAGCTGCCCGCCTGTGGTGCGTTCCGGAATACGCCACGCTCGGCAAACGACTCGCCGCGAGGATCCTAAGAGAAGAAGTTGCGTACGTGCCCGGGCTCGGCCCGACGCTGCTTCCGGGTCCGAAAGGATTCGTGGAGCACAACACCTGGCGCTTGAACGCCAGCTATGTGCCGATCCAGCTGCTGCGCGGACTGGCGACGCAGACGCGCGACGCCGCGTGGAAGCGATTGATCTCCTCGTCGGAGCGCGTGATTCTCGCTTCCGCCCCGCGCGGTTTCGCCGCCGACTGGATCGAGTATCGCGCGCCGGAAGGCTTCGCCACCGACCGCACGACGCAGGGCATCGGCAGCTACAACGCGATTCGAGTCTATTTATGGGCCGGCATGCTCGCGCCGAACGATCCTATGCGCGCGAAACTCGTGCGGCACTTCGAGCCGATGATCGCGAGCACCGCGGCGCGCGCCGCGCCCGTGGAGCGCGTCGATACGAACACGCTCGAGACGGCAGGCGAGGGCTCGCCCGGTTTTTCCGCGGCGATGCTGCCGCTGCTCGCCGCGAGCAAGCGAGACGATGCGCTCGCCGCGCATCGCGCCCGGGTCGAGCGCGAGGCGTTGCAAGACGGCGAGTCGTACTACAGCGATGTGCTGTCGCTGTTCGGTAGCGGCTGGATCGAGAATCGCTATCGATTCGAGCGCAACGGCACGCTCGCTTCGAGGTGGACTGCGACATGCCGCGCCGCGCGTTGATTCTTAGCTGTCTGCTGTGGCTCGGCTTCGCCGCCGCGCAGGAGCCGCCGACGGCGAACGACGAGCTGCTGCACAGCGCCCGACTTTGGGAAGCCCGCGATCGCGGCGATCTGGCGCGCCTTGCGCTCGAAAAGCTCATCGCCGCGCGGCCCGACTCGCCGGAACCGTTATTCGAGCTCGGCGAGTTGCAACTTCGCGAAGGCAACATCGCCGAGGCGCGCCGCATCCTGCAACTGCTCGAGGAACGGTTCCCGCATTCGCGCGAGACGCGCACGTTCGCAACCGAGCTGCGTGTGGCAACGCGCGATCGCCTGCAGCTCGCCTCGATCCAACGCCTGATTCAACTCGGCCGCGGCACCGAAGCGCGACAGGAGCTCGACCGTTTGTTTCCCGACGGCGCGCCGGACGGCATGTACGGCATCGAATACTACCTGCTGCTCGCACGCACGCCGGGCGGCTGGGAATCGGCGCGCGTCGGCTTGAGCCGTCTCGCCGCACGCCGGCCGCACGATCCACGCTATCGGCTGGCGCTGGCACGTCATCTGCTGGATCGCGATGCGACTGCGGTACAAGGCTTGCGCATGCTTCATGAGCTCGCGCAACGCGACGATGTTCGCGCTCGCGATGTGCAGCCTGTTTTAGCGGACGCGATCGCATCGCTCGGCTACCGGCGCGTACCGGCCGAGATCCTGCGCGCATACCGACGCAAGAACCCGGACGACCCCGTCGCCGCGCGGATGCTGGCCGACCGCGCGCAATTCGACGCCGCGATTCGTGCATTCGAAGACACCGTCGCGAACGACGCAGCATCCGAGCCTCAGCGCACCATCGCCCGCGGGTTGCGCGATGCCCTCTTGTCCACGCCTGCGGCGGCAAGAAGCGCCAAAGGCGCGCTCGCCGTGATGCGTGCGCTCGACGCGCCTTTGCAACCGGACGCTCGGCAATTCGATGCCGTGACCGACACCGCGTTGCAGTGGGCGCGACGCAGCCTCGCTTCTCTGCGTACTAACGCGCCGCGCGCCGAATTGGAGAGAGACGTCGCGGCAGCCCTCGCATCCGGCAATGCCGAGTCGGTCATCGCCGTCAGCGAACGCTTCGTCGCCGCAGGCGACGTCGATACCGCTCAGCGAGCGCTCGAGGACGCCATGCGGCTCGAGCCGTCCTCGGCATGGCTGTTCGAGACGCATGTGCGCTTGCTCCTGGATCGCGGGCTTTACGACGCCGCCATCGAGCGGCTGCAGTCGCGGCCGACAGATCGACGCTGGACCAGCGCCGCACGCGACGAGTTGCTGGCCGTCGCCTTCGACGGTCGGGCACGCGCGGCCCAAACGGCGGGAGATCTTGCGCGCGCACGCGCCGATTTCGAGCGCGCACTAGAGCTCGCACCGGACGATCCCTGGATTCGCTACCGACTGGCGAACCTACTCGTCGCTCAGGGCGAGCCGGAGCGCGCCACGGCGCTCATGCGCAGCGCGCCGAATCGGCGCGATCCGCAAATGGCATACGCGCGCGGGCTCTACTTCGCGAGCATCGATGCATACGCCGAAGCGCGCGCCGCCATCGCACAGGTTCCCGAGCCGGCGCGCACTCGCGATATGCAGGAGCTCGACGCTCGGGCCCGAATCGCCGAAGCCCGCGAAATTGCCCGCACCCGTCGCAATGCCGGCGACCGTGCGGCGGCCATCGCGGTGCTGGAAAGCGTGGAGCCCCTTGCGCTCGTGCACGTAGACCGCGCCCGCGACGTGGCGTACGGGTGGATCGAGCTCGACGAGAGCGAGCGTGCGCTGCGCACGTTCGCACCGTATTTGCAGGAAGAGCGAGCGCACGAGACGAGCGTGCAACTAGCGTGGGCGGAGATTCTGAATGCCGCCGAGGATCCGCGGCTCGAAGCGACGCTCGCCTCGTTGCGTGCAGAGCCGCAGCTGAAGCCTGAGGAACGCCAAACCGTTGCGCGATTGCAGCGCGCGTTCGAACTGCGCACCGTTCGCAGCTTGCAACGCGCCGGCGCCTACGAGGCAGCAGCTGCAAAGCTCGATGCCCTGCTCGCTGCAGATCCCGAAGACCGCGCCTTGCGCGTCGCACAGGCAGACCTTGCGTTGAGCCGGAATCAGATTCGCGTTGCCCGCGACCGCTACGCCGCGCTCGTCGCGGAGGATCCCGACGATCTGGACACGCGGCTTTCCTACGTACGCGCGCTGACTGCCGACAGGAGTCGCGACCTTGCGCTCGCTCAATTGGAATACGTGATCGAGCGCGCGCCGGCCGAAGACCTCGAGCTGCAGCTCGGCATTGCGCGTCGCCAGCTCGACCTCGGCTCGACCGAGGACGCCAGCCGCACGCTCGATGGCGTATTGCTCCGCGCTCCTCACCGCAGCGATGCGCTCGTGCTCGCCGGACGCGCGAAGCTGGCGCAACGCGATTTCGAAGGCGCACGCGCCTTCTTCGCACGCGCCGACGCGGGCACCGACACCGCGGCGTCCGCGCAAGCCCGGGAAGCGCTCCTGGCGCTCGATGCGCGCGCGCGCGACTGGATGGAAGCCGGCATCGAGATTCGCCACAAGCCAGGCGATCCAGGCGTTTCGCAGTTCGATGCCGTGATCGTTCCGACCGTGTGGAGCTATGCCCACGACTACGACCGCCGCTTCACGTTGCGCGCAGATGCGATTTCGATCGATGCAGGCAGACTCGGCGCCGACTACGACACGGCGGCGCGGCTAGGAACGATCCAAGCTGCAGGACCCGCCGCACCGCGGCCGTACGGCAACGGCACCGAAGACGGGCTTGCCTTGAGCCTGGAATATGCGACGGACACCTTCGTCGCGGACGTGGGAACGACGCCACTCGGATTCCTGCTGCGCAACGTGGTCGGCGGCCTCGAATGGACGCCCGATTGGCGCGGCATCGATTTCGCGCTCGGCGTCGAGCGTCGCGCCGTCACGAGCAGCGTGCTGTCCTATGCCGGTATGCGCGATCCGATCAGCGGGCGCACGTGGGGCGGCGTCGTGGAGACGGGTCCTTACGTGTGGGCCGGCTTGTATCGCGAGCGCTTCAGCGTCGCCGGCTCGGTTCGTCACATGCAACTTCGCGGCACGAATGTGCCCAACAACACCTTCACCGGCGTGCGTGTTGCGACGGATTGGAAGTTCATCGCGCGGCCCGAGCTCGAAGCCTTCGTCGGCGTGACTGCAAACTTCTGGAGCTACGAGCGCAACCTCCAACACTACACGTTCGGCCACGGGGGCTATTACAGTCCGGACTCGTATCTGAGCGTGTCGATTCCTCTCGAGCTGCAAGGGCTCTGGCGCGGCTGGAGCTATCGGCTGCGCGTCTCGCTCTCGCACAGCGACAGCAAAGTTGCACGAGCGCCGTTCTATCCGACGGATGCGCAGCTGCAGGCGCTTGCGGAAACCTCGCCCCTGCCGAGCGGCTTCGCCGCACCGTACTACGACGGCGGCGACGGCGGCGGCAAGAGCGTTTCCGCTTACGCGGCCGTGGAGCGTCGCGTGCTGCCCGGCCTCGTCCTCGGCATGAAGCTCGACATCGACCGCGCCGACTACTACGAGCCGACCAACTTCATGCTTTATCTGCGTCACGCGTTCGGCAAAGCGACGACGCGCGTAGAGATCCCGCCGCGGCCGATTGCGATTCGTTGAAGCAATGCGCATGTGACGCTCGTCACGCTTACCTTCTATCGCAGGAAGAGATGGATCGGAGATCCCTCCGAAGAGGCGCCGAAGAGCTCGAACATCTCGCGAGGATGAGATGCCGTCGGATTACCTCGGCAACGCGCATCGCTACGATTCCCGATTTCTGCGCACAAGACCGTAATCGCCGGATTTTTCGGCTTCTCCCATGCTGAATCCGAACGACACAGTTCGCGTGCCGCGCTTCCATCCGCGGACACCGCCCGGGCGGCCTCTCGAGGTCGGCTGGGGACAGGAGTTTGCGCGCTGGTTGTGGCATCTGTTCGTGCTGACGCCCGACCAGGCGCAGCCGTGGCCGAAATGGGTTCAGCGCATTTTCGGCCCGCCGCTGAGGTTCTTCGCGCGTCAACTGCGCGTTGCCGATCCGCACAGCCTGCGCTCGTGGATATTGAGCCTGCTGCTCGTGAATCCGCCGCAGCCGAAGACCGCGCCGGCGACGTCCGCATCCCGCCCGCGGCCGCCGGTCGGCCTCGGCACGCTGCTGCACCACGCGCTGTATCCGCACGTCACGCCGGTCGCGTGGTCGCTCGCGCAGAAGATCGAGCGCGCGGCGCAGACCCTCTATGCCGCCTATTCGAAGGCGCACGTCGTCGTGCGCGCTCTGGTCATTGCCGCGGCCGTGTTCTTCCTGGTCGTCGCCGCCACGACGCCGCTCGACCTGCAGCAACAGTTCGTCCTGCTCGCGGCGATGTGGCTCGCCACGCTGGTGATCCGCCATTTGGCGGGCTTCGGCCCCGGCTTGATCATGATCTCGTTCTCGGTCGTCGCCACGTCCCGATACATCTGGTGGCGCCTCACCGAAACGACGGACTTCGCCTCCAGCATCGAAGCCTTTCTCGGCTACGGCTTGCTCGCCGCCGAATGCTACACCTGGCTGATCATGCTGCTCGGCTACATCCAGAACGCCCGGCCGCTTCGGCGCAAGCCCGCGCCGTTGCCGGCCGATCGCTCCACGTGGCCGACCGTCGACGTCTTCATTCCCACGTACAACGAGCCGCTCAAGGTCTTGAAACCGACCGTGCTCGCAGCGCTCACGCTCGACTGGCCGGCCGACAAGCTGAACGTCTACATCCTCGACGACGGGCGACGGTCGGAAGTCCGCGAGTTCGCCGAGCAATGCGGCGCGCACTACGTGACGCGTCCGAACAATGAGCACGCGAAAGCCGGCAACTTGAATCACGCGTTGCAACTCACCCGCGGCGAATTCATCGCCATCTTCGATTGCGACCACATTCCGGTGCGATCGTTCTTGACGTCGACGATCGGGTGGTTCCTGCGCGATCCGAAATGCGCGCTGGTGCAAACGCCCCATCATTTCTTCTCGCCGGATCCCTTCGAGCGCAATCTCGGCACGTTCCGTCGCGTGCCGAACGAAGGCAATCTGTTCTACGGCCTGATTCAGGACGGCAACGATTTCTGGAACGCCGCGTTCTTCTGCGGTTCGTGCGCCGTGCTCCGACGCGGTCCGCTCGAGGAAGTCGGCGGCGTGTCCGTCGAGACCGTCACCGAAGACGCGCACACGGCGCTCAAGCTGCACCGCCGCGGCTATACGACGGCGTACCTGCGCGAAGTGCTCGCCGGCGGTTTGGCGACCGAAAGCTTGTCGAGCCACATCGGCCAGCGCATCCGCTGGGCGCGCGGCATGGCGCAGATCTTCCGGCTGGACAATCCGTTCCTCGGCAAGGGCCTGACCTTCTTCCAGCGGCTTTGCTATTCGAACGCAATGCTGCACTTCTTCTCGGGCATTCCGCGGCTCGTGTTCCTGACGGCGCCGCTCGCCTACCTGTATTTCGAGCTCCACATCATCAACGCCACGGCGATCACCCTCGCCGCATACGCGATTCCGCACCTCGTGCAATCGAGTCTCGCGAATTCGCATCTGCAAGGGCGCTTCCGACACTCGTTCTGGAACGAGGCGTACGAAGCAACGCTGTCCTGGTACATCGCGCTGCCGACGACGATTGCGCTCATCAATCCGCGCCTCGGCAAGTTCAACGTGACGGCGAAGGGCGGTCTGGTCGAGCACGATTTCTTCGACTGGAAGATCTCCGCGCCCTACCTCGCCTTGGTGCTCTTGAACATGGGCGGCGCGCTCATTGCCGTTCCGCGGCTGTTCCTGTGGAACTCGTACGAAGCCGACACCGTGCTGCTCAACCTGATCTGGACGCTGTTCAACCTCATCTTGCTCGGTGCGGTGCTCGGCGTTGCAGCCGAGACGCGGCAGGTGCGCGCGGCGCACCGCGTCGCGAAACAGATGTCGGCGACGCTGTACCTGTCCGACGGCACGGCGCTGCCCTGCGACACCGAGGACTACTCGATGCTCGGCATCGGCGCGAAGACGTATGCGATGCACTCGTTGTCCGGCGGCGATCCCGCGCAGATCGGCTTAGTCGCCGACGGCGTCGAATACCGGTTCCCGGTCAAAGTCGTGTTCGCGTGCGACAACGAGATCGGATTGAAGCTCGGTCCGCTGACGATCGAGCAAGAACGCGACTACGTCCGCTGCACCTTCGGCCAACCGGACACGTGGGCGGATGCGTACAAGTCGGGACAGCTCGATCGACCGCTCGCCAGCTTTGCGGAAGTGTTCTCGTTCGGCGCGAGCGGCTACTTGCGATTGTTCGAAAGCCTGTATGCGGGCTTGCGTAGCTTCTTCGGGAGCAGCAAGCAGCCTCAGGAGGCCCACTGATGGGTTTGTGGAGCGCTTATTTCTTTGCCAAGCTGCTGCTGTTCGCCGGCGGCTACCTGGGATTCAACCCGTGGCTGAACTTGGGCTTTGCCGTGCTCACGGCGCTGCCGCCGCAGAATGCCCGGCAACGGTTCGCCAAGAACTTGGTCACCGTGCCGCTCGGCATCATGCTGCTCTACCACGATTCGTGGCTGCCGCCGATTACGCGCGTGCTGTCGCAGACGCACAACCTCGCCTCGTTCTCGCTGCCGTATCTGATCGAGCTGCTCGGCCGGTTCGTGAATTGGCAAGTGATCCTGCAGCTCGCCGTGCTGTTCGTCGTCTACTCGATCGCGCGGCGCAAGCTCAGACTCAGCACGTTCGTGTTCATCGCCATCTTCGCGATCATCTTGATGCCCGACGGATTGCCGCGGTTCGGAGTGCAGGAGCCCGTCGTGGCAACGGCCGTCGCCGGACCGACGACGACGTTCCAGCAAGTCGATCCGCGCAACATGCGGCCGGAGATGCTGGATCGACACCTGGAAGAGTTCTACGCGCGCGAGCAGCTGCGCCAGGTGCGGTTCGGCACGCCTGCCGCCCACGACGAATCATTCGACATCATTTTCGTGCACGCGTGCTCGCTGTCTTGGGACGATCTGCGGGCGGTCGAGCGCGCACAACATCCGTTCTTCTCGCGCTTTCAGGTGATCTTCACAGCGTTCAACACCGCCGCGAGCTACAGCGGTCCGGCGGCGATCCGGCTCCTGCGCGGCAATTGCGGCCAGGTTCCGCACAAGAAGATCTATGAAGCGGCTCCGCGCGAGTGTCTCGTGTTCGACGGCCTGCAAGAGGCCGGTTTCGAGCCGCACTGGGTCATGAATCACGACGGCCATTTCGGCGACTTCTTGGCCGATATCCGCGACCGTGCCCGCGGCGCCTTCCCCGGCGCCCCGATCGAGTTTCGCGGCTTGCGCACCTCGCAATTCGCCTTCGACGGCTCGCCGATCTACGACGACTACGCGACCTTGTCGCGCTGGTGGCAGATGCGCCTCGCGAATCCGGCGCCGCGCGTTGCGCTCTACTACAACACGATCAGCCTGCACGACGGCAATCGCGTGAACGGCAAGTCCGATTCGTCGTTCAAGACACGGCTCGGCCAGCTGTTCGACGACCTCGGACGCTTCATGGACGACGTGCAGCGCTCCAAGCGGCGCGCCATCATCGTATTCGTTCCCGAGCACGGCGCTGCGCTGCGCGGCGACCGCCGACAGATTCCCGGCCTGCGCGAGATACCGACGCCGGCGATCACGCACGTCCCCGTCGGCATCGCATTGATCGACGCGTCGATCGAGTTGCCGAACGCGCCGCAGCGCATCGACGCGTCGACCAGCTATCTCGCGGTCAACGAACTGCTATCTCGCTTCATCGCCGACAGCCCGTTCGACGCTCCAGCCCTGCAGCTTTCGCGCTACACGCAAAACCTTCCGGAAACCGTCTCCGTCGCCGAGAACGAGGGCACGGTAATCATGCAGATCGGCGAGCATTTCATGATGCGCACGCCGGACGGCAAGTGGACGCCGTGGGAATAGCTGGTAGTTGACGGCCGGAGGCGCGGGTCCGCGATCGCCCTCACCGCGACGCATTCGCTCGCTGCCTCGCTCCCCAAGGAGAGGCAATCGATACGCATCCTGCGTCCGCAGTTTTCGTGCGTCCACGCGCATCAAGGCCGCAAAGCGACGCGACGTGTGAGAGGCCACGCTCAGCCTGCGACCGCCGCCGGCTCGCTACGTGCGAGCTCGGCTTCCGTTGCTGCCGCCTTGCTGCGATCCGCCGCGATCAAGGTGTAGAACACCGGCACGACGAACAGCGTGAACAGCGTACCGACGACCATGCCGGTGACGAGCACGATGCCGATGCTGTTGCGGGCTTCCGCGCCTGGACCCGAGACGAGCACGAGCGGGAAATGACCGAACACCGTCGCAGCCGAAGTCATCAGCACAGGACGTAACCGTGTCAGCGATGCCTCGCGTAGCGCGGCGATCTTCTCGAGCCCGCGCTTCTGCAACGTATTGGCAAACTCCACGATCAGGATGCCGTTCTTCGCGATCAAGCCGACGAGCGTGATCAATCCGACCTGCGAATAAATATTGAGCGTCGTCCAATCCAGGAACGTGAACGTCAGCGCACCCGAAATCGCGAGCGGCACCGAGCCGAGCAGCACGATGAGCGGATCGCGAAAGCTCTGGAACTGCGCAGCCAGCACGAGATAAATCAGGATCAACGCGAAGCCGAGCGTCGTGGTCAGCGCACCGCCTTCCTGTCGGATCTGCCGCGACTCGCCCGCATGATCGATCGTGACATCCGCGCCCGAGGCGAGTGCCGCCTTCTCTAGAATCGCAAGCCCCTCCTCTTTCGTCACGCCCGGGGCAACGCCGGCGAACACGCGCGCCGAATTGCGCTGCTGGAATCGATTCAATGCGCGCGGCCCTGTGCTGGACTCGATGCGCGTAAAGCTCGAAACCGGCACGAGACTGCCGTCCGGCGTCTTGATCTTCAGATCGAGCAACGGCTCGAGCGTCGCCCGATCCTCATCGCCGATCTGCGGAATGACCTTGTAGCTGCGCTCGAAATAGTTGAAACGGTTGACGTAGGCGCCGCCGAGCAAGGTGCCGAGCTCGCGCCCCACCGTCGCAAGATCGAGCCCGAGATCCGCAAGGCGCTCGCGATCCAACACGACGCGCGCTTCGGGCAGATCGAACTTGAGATCGGTATCGACGTACAGGAACTTGCCGCTCTTCATTCCCTGATCCAGCACGTTGTGCGTCGCTTCCAGCAAGCGTTGAATGTCGGCATCGGTCTGCACGATGAGCTCGACGTCGTATTGCCCGGGCGACGGCAGCGGCGGGTCGAGTCGCGGGAACACGCGCAGCCCCGGCACTTGCGACACCGTGCCGTACACCTCGCCGAACATTTCCTGCGACGAGCGCTCCCGCGCCTGCCAATCCTTGAGCACCACACCGCCGAATCCGCCCCACGCCGCGGTCAGCGTCCACATGAAGTCGGCTTCCGCGAACGCAGTGACTTTCTCGACGACTTCGCGCGACGCGCGGTCCGTCGCCGCAAGCGTGGAATCGGGGGATGCCTCGAAGAAGAAGCTGATATGGCTTTGATCCTCGACCGGCGCCAGCTCGCGCCGCGAGTATTCGTACAGCGGCCAAGCGGCAGCCGTGACGAGCAACGCCGCGACAACGACCGCCCAACGCATGCCGAGCGCGCCATCCAGCAACCGCGCATACACGCGGCTCACGCGCTCGAATCCGCGATTGACCAACGTCGTCAGGCGCCCTTCCTTGCCGTGCGGATGCACGAACCGCGAGCTCATGACCGGCGACAGCGTCAATGCCACGATACCCGAGACGACGACGGCCGCCGCCAGCGTGATCGCAAATTCGAGGAACAGAGATCCGGTCAGCCCACCTTGGAAGGCGATCGGCGTGTACACCGTCGCCAGCGTGATCGTCATCGCAACGACCGGACCCGCAAGTTCGCGCGCGCCGACGAGCGCCGCTTCGATTCGCGATTTGCCCGCACGCACATGACGTTCGACGTTCTCGACGACGACGATCGCATCGTCGACGACCAAGCCGACCGACAGCACGATGGCCAGGATCGTGAGCAAATTCAGACTGAATCCGCACGCGAGCATGATGATGGCTGCGCCGATGAGCGACACAGGCATCGCGACGAGCGGCACGAGCGCGGTTCGGATCGAGCCCATGAACAAGAACACGACGATCGCGACGATCAGCACCGTCTCGCCGAGCGTCTTCGTGATCTCCTCCAGCGCATTGCGCATGAACATCGTGCCGTCCCAGACGAGCCGCATCTTCACGTCGCGGGGCAACGTGAGCTCGATACGTTCCATTTCCTTGCGCAAGCTCGCCGCAACTTCGATCTCGTTCGAACCTGGCAGCGGCCACACGCCGAGATACACGCTCTGCCGAGTGTTGTATTTCGCGGTCATCGTGGCCTCTTCGGCCCCGAGCTCGACGCGGGCGACATCGCTGAGACGCACAATGGCGCCATCCCGATCGGCCACGATGAGGTTCCTGAATTCCTCGACGGCACGTAGATCGGTGTTCGCGAGCAAATTGACCTGAACGAGATTGCCCTTCGTCTGGCCGACGGCTGCGAGGTAGTTGTTGCGTTGCAGCGCTGCGTGCACGTCGCCGGGCGCTAGATTGCGCGCTGCAAGCCGGTCCGGATCGATCCACACGCGCATCGCGATCGGCTGCGCGCCCTCGAAGCTCACGCGCTGCACGCCAGGCAGCGTCGAGAGTTGCGGTTGCAAGGTTCGCGACAACCAGTCGGTCAGCTCCGGCACCGTACGCTGTTCGGACGTAAAGCCGATGTAGAACGTCGCGTACGGACGATCCGCCCGCTGCACTTCCACGACCGGCGGCTCCGCTTCGGACGGAAGCTCCGAACGCACTTGCTGTAAGCGCGCCGTCACTTCCGCCAGCGCATCCGTACTGTCATGGTCGAGCTTGAGATGCACCGTGACCGTACTGACGCCGGCGCGGCTCGTCGATTCGATGTAATCGACGCCGCTGACGGCCGAGACCACGCGTTCGATCGGCGTCGTGAGGAAGCCGCGCACGGTCTCGGCGCTCGCGCCGGTGTACACGGTCGTGATCACGATCGACGAGCTCTCGATGCTCGGAAATTGCTGCACGGGCAGCGTGAGCAATGCGCGCACGCCGACGAGCACGATGACGAGATTGGCGACGGCCGCCAATACCGGATGTTTGATGAAGACGTCGGTGAGTGAGCGCATGACTGTTGATTGACAGTTGATAGTTGATGGTTGACGGCTGCTGCGCCGGTCACGGTGTCGCGAAGGCGACGGACTCAGCTTCGTCGAGCACTGCGACGAGCGCGGAGTCGCGCAGCTTGAACGAGCCCGAAGCTGCGACCTTCTCGCCTGGGTTCAAACCGCCGGCAACGATGGCCTCGTCGCCTGCAACCGATTCGACGCGCACCTGCCGTGCACGCGCGCGGACTTGTCCGCTTCCGTCCTCGATGAGCACGAACACGTGATCGCCTTCCGGTCCCTTGCGAACGGCGCTGGCCGGCACGGTCACGGCGAGCCGCGGCGCATCCGTTGCGACACGGACACGGACCGACGCACCGGGCTGCAAGGCGAATTCCTGCGCCGTCAGCTGCGCGCGAACGGTCGCGTTTCGCGTCGTCGGATCGACACGGGCATCGGTGGCCAGAATTTCCGCTTCGATCGGCTGGGTGTCGCCGCGCGGAAACACCGTCACTTTGTCGCCGGGCTTCAAAGCGACGGCGATCTGCTGCGCAACGGTGAAATCTACGAACGCACGATCGTCGACGCCTTGCAAGGTCGTGAGCAGCGTGCCTTGATCGAGATACTGTCCGGGATGCACATCGGAGATGCCGATGCGTGCACGGAACGGCGCGCGAATCGTCTTGCGTTCGATGATGGCCTTGATCTGCTCGATGCGAGCCAGCGCGACATCGCGCTCCGCGCGCGCCGTATCGACTTCCATTTCCGAAGCCGCACGGTCGCGGACCATCCGTTGCAAGCGCTCGTATTGAACCTGCGCAAGATCGGCCTGCGCCTGCGCCGCCTGCAGCTCCGCTTGCTCGACGGAGACGTCGAGCGCAACCAGCAACGTACCGGCCTCGACGATCTGACCGGGCGTCAAAGCGACGTAACGAACGGTGCCGGGCAACTCGTTGCGCACGCTGATCGAGCGCGTGGCAACGACCGTGCCGATCGACGTCGTCGTGGGAACGTGCTCACGCTCGCGGGCAATAGCCACGACCACGGCTTCAGCGGGCTCAGGCTGACTCGCTGCCTCGATGGCAGCCTGCTCCAGCGAGGAATGCTTCCATGCAGCAAGCGCAGTGCCGGTTCCGACAACGACGCCAATCAGCACCAAAGGCGCGATCCAACCTCGACGATCCATATGTGCTCCCCAAACCGTGAAACTCAGAGGCAGGTACGGTACTGAGCGCAGGCGGCGGGAGAAATGCGCGACGACGAAACTCACTCATGCCGTTGCGGCAGCAATGACGGCCTCGGGCTCATCACGTCGAGTGAGGTCGATATTCCAGAGTGAGAGATGGATGACCCGGCGTGCGGCTTTTAGAAAACGAGTATGCCGCCGGACATTGGCTAGAGCGGGCGAGCAGAGGATTCATCGAATACAGCGTATTGAGACCCTGCCGTCGAAATCGCTTTGTGCAGCCGCTCGTTTAGAGTGCGCTCAAAGTCGGCCGCTGCTCAAATTGGGTGCTGAGTCTTCGCCCCTGCGCACTCTTACCTGCCACACAATTGACTTCCGGTAACGAATCGCGTCGCCAAACGTTTCGCCAGGCGTAACGGTAGAGATGTCCGGCCAGCTCGCATACCCTGATCGTCCCGAACAGAAGCGGAGGATCTTCCGTGGCCAGCGCAAGAAAGAAGTCGACAGCGCGCGATATCGAAAAGGGCTACTCGAACGCCGCATTCGCCGCGAAACTGCGACGGCTCGCAGATGCCGTCGAGACCGGCAAGCGTTTCACCATTCAAGTCGCTGGCGAACGTATTCGAGTCCCCGCAAATGCGATCTTCAACATCGAGCACGAACGCACGCGCAGCGCAGAAGAGATCGAGTTCCAGATCAAGTTCGCGCGAAGATAGAACTGCGCTTCCCCCTCTCATCTTGCGCGCGTATAAGAGAGTCTCGGCAAAGAGAAGGAAGTCCGGCGCACGATCAAGTGCCTAGGCTCTGCCAGAGCCCGCAACTACCACCTGTAGCCTGTAGCCTGCTCATGAGCACTCTCACCCCCGTCCTCGCCCTCATCGTCTGGACGTTCGTCATCTGGTTCTGGATGTATGCAACGCGCCTTCCTGCCATGCGCGCGGCACACATCGATCCGGCAAAGATCAAACGCAAGGAAGAGCTGGACGCGCTCCCGGTCAAGGTCAAACAAGTCGCCGACAACTACAACCATTTGCACGAGCAGCCGACGATCTTCTACGCGCTCGCGATTTACTCGCATGTCGCCGGCACCGCCGATCCAATCAATGTGTGGCTCGCTTGGAGCTACGTCGGCATTCGTATCGTGCATTCGTTGATTCAATGCACCACGAACTTCGTCCCCGTCCGCTTCTTGGTCTTCAACGCCGGGACGCTGGTGCTGATCGCAATGACGGTTAGGAATGTGCTCGCGTTGTTTCCGCCGACGCCAGAAGTTCCGTTCTAGGGTGCTCGACTGCGGTTGATAGTTGACCGTTGGCAGTTCAGGTGCGCGTTCGCGCAATCCCCTCAGCTGCATGCTTCGCTCTGCGTGCCTCTCCCCGAGGAGAGGGGAGTCGCGCTGCGCGCAGGCCCGCCTGGCACGTCTTTGCGCGAACGCGCTCTACCTTCAGCCTTCCGTCTTCAGCTTTCTGCCCACGCACTGCGCGCTCAGAGCGTTTCCGCCGGCGCTGCAGATGCCGGCTGCAAACGCGACGGAAAGGTTTCGCCGCGCAAGCCGATGCGGCCGATGATCGGAAGCTTCAAGCTCAGGCTCTTGGGATCGATGCCGAACGTGAGCCCGAGCAAGTTCAGTTCGAGTCCTTCTTCGAGGCCCGCCATCACGCCAGCAATACCGAAGACACTCAGCTGCGCGCCAGTGCCGCTTGGCGTTTTGTTCACCGGCACGATTCCGAGATAATCCTTGCCGATCGCAGTGGGCGGCAGATCGGCGCGCACTTCGGGTGCGTGGCGCAACACCCATGCCGTGAAGGTGTTCGAGTTCGGACCGGGCCACACCGTGTAGCGGTCTGCATATGGATAACGTTGCACGGCCTCTTCGATGCGATCGATCACTTCATCGACGCCCTCGCCGCGCAAATCGGCGAGCAGCTCCGGACGTGCACCGAACCAATAGCCATCGGCTGGACGATTACTCGAAACGACGGCCGTTCCGGTGCGGCGCAATCGATAACCGATGACTTCATGGACCGTGAACTCGCTTGCATGCGAACGCTTCACGGCGATCCACGTATGAACGCCGACGTATCCGCGCCAACCGACCGTGCGCGCGGCATACACCTGCACGACCGCTTCAGGCGTCGTTGCAGGATCCGGTGCAATGCCTGCCGGGCCGCGATAGGCCGTGCGCCAATCGTCGGCGCTCACTGCTCCCGACCAGCCGACATACAGCGCGGCAAACACGAGGTATCCAAGAACACCTGCAATCAGCATTTTCTGCCTCTTCATAGCCCAGCGTTTCCCACGCATGTCGCCGCGGTTGTGAGTCTTTGCGCCCAGAGAGCGCTTACACGTCGAACACAGACTACGCGAAGCCCCGAGAGATCATCGCGGAACAGAGATTCGGGGCGCACGTTAAGCTCGCCGTGGCGAGCCGTACATATTCCTGGGACTCGGAGCGAGCTTACCTCGTCGGACTGGCTCGCGCATTCGGCGGCGCCTTGCTGTTCGGGCTGCCAGTTCTCATGACCATGGAGACATGGGAGCTAGGCGCCCAGATGAGCCGACTTCGACTGACCCTCTTGATCGTCGGACTTCTGCCGCTGCTCGTCGGCCTTGCGTTCTATCTCGGATTCGAGCGCGTTTCCAATCTATTCGATGCGATTCTGGATGCTTTCGTCGCCGTGGCAGTCGCCGCATTTCTCGCCACCGCGATCTTGTTCGTGTTCGGCGTACTCGATCCGCAAGACACGCTGGAAGAATCGATCGGGAGAGTCGCCTTGCAAGGCATTGCCGGCAGCATCGGCGCCTTGCTTGCACAAAGCCAGCTCGGCCAAGCCGAGCGCAAGAGAGACCGTCGGCGCGAGAGCGTCTTCGCCGAATACTTCTACATGGCCGCCGGCGCATTGTTCCTCAGCGCGAACGTAGCGCCAACCGAAGAGGTCGCAGTGATCGCGCATCTGATGGGCCCGTGGCACGCCCTTGCCTTGATCGTCCTTTCGCTCGTCTTGATGCACGCGTTCGTCTACGCGGTCGACTTCAAGGGCCAACACGCTCGCGCCGAGCACGTTTCGCTGCCGCGTGAGTTCATCCGCTTCACCGTCATCGGCTATCTGCTGGCAGCGGCGATCAGCGCGTCGATCTGCTGGTGCCTCGGACGTTTCGACGGCATAGCAGCAACCGAGATCCTCAGCATGACCATCGTGCTCTCGTTTCCCGCCGCAATCGGCGCCGCTGCCGCGCGGCTCGTGCTGTAGCCATGACCGACTCGAAAACCAAGCGCGCTGCGCACGGGCCGCATCCGGAAACGCCGATACTGGAGTGGCTGCTCGGCGGCATCGGTTGTGCGCTCGTCATCGCCTGCATCGCCTTTCTCGTCTATCAGGGCCTGAACGACGGCGACCGGCCCGGACGCCTGGTACCGACCGTGCTCAGCATTGCGACCACTGGCGACGGCTATGTCGTGCGATTCGCCATCCACAACTCGGGAAGCCAAACGCTCGCCAATTTGCACGTCCGTGCTCGCCTGCTCGATAGCGACCGCCGCGAAGTCGAACGTGCGACTGCCGTCTTCGATTACCTCGCCGGCCACTCCTCGCAACAAGGCGGGTTCTATTTCGAGCACGATCCCCGCCGGCTCGAGCTGGAGATCAGGGGGGAGGGGTACCAGAAGCCGTGAGCGGCCGGCCTCGGCCGCTCACAGTGACAGTTGATAGTTGACAGCGAAGAACTCTCACGCCCGTGCGTCGCCGTTGCCAATTAACAACCCTCGGTCCTCGCGCAGCGGATCGCGTACTTCCGTCTCGTTGCAGATTGCCCACGGCTGTTGAGCGGCCGCCTTCGCCTGCTCAGCCTGAGCCCCGCCCGATTCTTTGCGTACCCGGCTCTTCTGGCTGTCAATTGGGGCCGACCTGTACGGAAAGTGGTGGTCGGCCCACCTCCCTTCGCTGTCAACTATCAACTGTCCACTATCAACTGCCGACCATTGGGTTGACTCCGCAAAATCAGTCGCTATTCTCGGGTCATGCTTACGATGATCGCTTTTTGCCGCTGCCTGACCCACGCAGGCCAGCTCATCCAGGGTCGTTCACCCCGAGCGTAGCGTCTCCGCGCTGTTCGCTCGGGGCACCGAGCGAATCGTTTTTCAACTCATTCACTTTAGTTTCGATTGCTTGGTCGCCGTTTTCCGGCTTCAAAGCGCTTTTCCATTCAGGTGCATCATGTCCAAAGTTGAATTGGCACAGTCTGCTCGTCCTCGCATCGTCATCGCAGCGAGCGAACACGCTTTGCTGACGGGACTCGCCGAACGCGCCGTGGAGCGCGATTTGCCGGTCGGCGAATACTTGGTCGAAGAGCTCAGTCGAGCGCAGGTCGTTCCCGATGAGGACTGCGCCGAGAACGTCGTGCGTCTCGGCTCGACGATCACTTATCGCGAGAACTCGACCGGGCGCGAACGCACGGTGACGCTCGTGCTGCCGAAAGATGCGAACATCGATCAGCAGCGCATTTCCGTGCTCACGCCGATCGGTGCTGCACTGCTCGGGATGAGCCCCGGGCAGTCGATCGAATGGCCGACGCCCGGCGGCGACATGGAAATGCTCACCGTCCTGGACGTAAAGAGCCCCGAGCCCCGCCCGGATTCCAACTGATCGACGGAACAAGACAGGGACGTCGGAATTTCAGCTCCGAACGCGTTTGCGTTCGGAGGTGACCCGATGGGTTCGTCATTCGACGCCATCGTAATCGGCGCTGGGCAGGCAGGTCCCCCGCTTGCACAGCGCTTGACCGAAGCAGGCATGTCGGTTGCGTTGATCGAGCGCAAGCTCGTCGGCGGCACGTGCGTGAACACCGGCTGCATCCCGACCAAGGCTCTCGTCGCAAGCGCATATGCGGCGCATCTCGCGCGCCGCGCTGCCGATTACGGCGTCGAGATCGAGGGAACGGTGCGCGTCGATTTCGCGCGCGCCATGCAGCGCGCGCGGGACATCGCCGCGAATGCGCGGGCGAACGTGCGCAAGTGGCTCGATTCGATGCAGAACTGCACGGTCATCGAGGGCCACGCACGATTCGCGGACCGCTCGACCGTACGCGTCGGCGATCAGCGGCTCAGCGCGGAGAGAATATTCCTCAACGTCGGTGCGCGCGCGAAGACCCCGGACATCCCTGGCGTATCCACGGTACCGACGCTGACGAACAGCTCGATTCTCGAGCTGCGCGAGCTGCCGAAGCACTTGGTCGTGATCGGCGGCAGCTACGTGGGACTCGAGTTCGCGCAGATGTTTCGGCGGTTCGGTTCCGAAGTCACGATCGTCGAGCAAGGACCGCGCTTGATTGCGCGCGAAGATCCGGAGATCTCCGAACAGCTCCGCGAGATCCTCGCTCAGGAAGGCATCGCAATTCGGACGAATGCCAAGTGCATCCGTCTTGCAAAGCACGAGCGCGGCATTGCCGTCGGACTCGATTGCGACTCGGGCGAGCCCGAGGTCGTCGGCTCGCACGTACTGCTGGCAGTGGGTCGCACGCCGAACACGGACGATCTTGCGCTCGACAAGGCCGGCGTCCAATTGGACGAGAAGGGTTTCGTCCGCGTGGACGACTCGCTGGCGACGAACGTCCCTGGCATTTGGGCGCTCGGCGAATGCAACGGCCGCGGCGCGTTCACACACACCGCTTACAACGACTATGAGATCGTCGCGGCGAATTTGCTCGATGGCGACAGGCGGCGCGTCAGCGATCGCATCCTCGCTTATGCGTTGTACACGGATCCGCCGCTCGGCCGGGTCGGGATGACGTTAGCGCAGGCACGCAAGAGCGGACGATCGATCCTGGTCGCTACACGACCGATGTCGCGCGTCGGCCGTGCAATCGAGCGAGGCGAAACGCTCGGGACCATGCAGATCATCGTCGATGCACACTCGCACGAGATTCTCGGCGCCGCGATCCTCGGCACGAGCGGCGATGAAGCCATCCATGGCGTGATCGACATGATGAACGCACGGGCGCCGTTCACGACTCTCAAATGGGCCGTGCCGATCCACCCGACCGTTTCCGAGCTCTTGCCGACACTGTTGAGCGAACTGAAGAGCGCGTAACGAACGTCACGCGTTGGGCTCGGCAAGCGCGAAGCGCAAACCCGCCTCTCCTTGGGGAGAGGCGAACTGTGGCGGCTGCGCTCTACCCCTGCTCCGCCGCAGCTTTCAAATCGACCAGACCTTTTTCGAAATCCTTGGCCAGCAGCGTGTCCATGCTGACGAAAACGGTCAGCAGCTTGGAAATGTACGGCATCGGCCCATCCATCGACCAAACGACTTCCGTTCCTTGCGGGTGCGGCGTCAATGCGAAGCGAAGCGTGTTGGACGTCGCCATCGGCTTGAGGAAATCGAGCTTGAATTCGATTGCCTCCTCGCTCTCCGAAAGAACCTCCATACGTCCCTGCCCTGCGCTCGAATTTCCGGACCACTCGTAAACAGCACCCGGCCCGCGTTCCGGTCCGCTGTACGTCCTCTGCATCTGCGGATCGAGATTCTCCCACGGCGACCATGCCCGCCATTGACGGAAATCCGTCACCAGCGCCGCGATCTTCTCGGGCGATGCGGTAATTGTCGTCGACCGCTCGAAATGGAACGTATCCGGCTTCGTCGCCGCGAACGCGAGCACTGCCGCGACGATCACCGCAATGCCGATGACAATTTTCTTGAGCATGACCTTTCCTTCTTGATTGTGGTTGCCTGCAAGTATGAACGCGATTCAAGGACGTTGCAGGGTGGAGAGAACCGACAGAGTCGGGGCTCTTCTTCAGCCTTCAGCCTTCAGTCTTCAGTTCAGCCGTCGCCGATCCCCTCACCGGCACGCTCCGCTCTGCACTGCCTCTCCCAATGGGAGAGGCGTTCTTTGCGCGCCCCCGCGCGCTTCTACCTTCAGCCTTCAGTCTTCAGCCTTCAGTTTTCAGTTTTCAGTCTTCAGCCGTCGCCCTCAGCGAGATGGCGCCGCTCGGGCGTGGATGGCTTGCGATTCTGACGCCTCTCGTTGACGAATCTTGAACTTATCACCGGCTGCGCACACGCGAAACAACTCGGCGCATCGTCCAGCTTCGATCCGATGCGCTTAGAATCGGCGCGACATCGGCGTGGAGTATCGACAATGCATCGAACCCGGTTCGTCGCGAGCGCGCTCGTCCTTGTCATCGCAACGTCCGCCTGCACGCGTGGCCCAGCCATCGATCCGGACGACATCGGCGGCGTCGTCACCGGTGCGAACGGACCCGAAGCGGGCGTATGGGTCATCGCCGAAACCGACGCCTTCGATACGCGCTTCGCACGCATCGTCGTGACCGACGACCGTGGAAGGTTCGTCATTCCCGATCTGCCGAACGCAACGTATTCGGTGTGGGTGCGCGGCTACGGCCTTCGAGATTCCGAGAAGACGCAAGCCAGCCCAGGGCAACGCGTCGACATCGAGGTCTCGCCCGCGCGCGATGCCGCCGAGGCGGCACAGGTTTATCCGGCCGCGTATTGGTACGCGATGATGAAGCTGCCGGAAGAGCACGAAGTTGCGCAGCTCCCCGGCAAGCGCAACGAGTACTTGATGTGGATCAAGAACATGGCGTGCGTCGGCTGCCACCAGATGGGCAATCTCGCGACGCGCACGATCCCCGAAAACCTCGGCGAGTTCGAGTCGTCGCACGAAGCCTGGATTCGCCGCATTCAATCCGGACAGGCCGGCGGACAAATGGCGCGTATCGCACTCGGAATGCTAAGCGGCGTACCGATCCGATATTTCGCCGACTGGACCGATCGCATCGCAGCCGGCGAATTGCCGTCCGCACAACCGAACCGTCCGATGGGACCCGAGCGCAACGTCGTTGCCACCATCCGCGATTGGTCGGATCCGAAAGCGTACCTGCACGATTTGTCCGGCACGGATCGCCGCAATCCAACCGTCAATGCTTACGGCCCGTTGTACGGCGCGCCCGAGCTCAGCACGGATCATTTCCCGATCCTCGATCCCGTGCGTAATACGGCAACGACGTTTCATGCGCCGGTGCGCGACCCCGATACGCCGACGACGAAGAGCGATCCGGTTGTCGCGCCTTCGCCCTACTGGGGCGATGAGCCGATCTGGGACAGCAAGGCGAACGCGCACAATCCGATGCTCGATCACAAGGGACGCGTCTGGTACACGGCACGCATCCGTGGACCCGACAATCCCGATTTCTGCAAAGACGGCTCGCTGCATCCTTCGACGAAGCTGTTTCCGACGCGGCAGACCTCGCGTCATCTAGCGATCTACGAACCGGACACGCAGAAGTACACCTTCATCGACACGTGCTACAGCACGCATCACCTGCAGTTCGCAGAAGACGAGAATCACACGCTGTGGACGAGCGGCGGCGGTCCGGTCGTCGGCTGGTTCAACACGAAGATGTTCGACGAAACCGGAGATGCAGCCGCATCGCAAGGCTGGGCGCCCTTCGTGCTCGACACGAACGGCAACGGCAAGCTCGACGAAGGCTGGACCGAGCCCAACGAGCCCATCGATCCGACGCGCGATGCGCGAATCCCCGGCGGGTTCTATGCCGTCATGCCGAATCCGGCCGACGGCTCGGTGTGGGGCTCGGTCGCGTTTCGTTATCCCGGCGCGTTGCTACGGTTCGATCCGAAAACGCTACTCACGGAAATCTATGCGCCGCCGCTTCCCGGCTACGGCGTGCGCGGCGCGGACATCGATCGCAACGGCGTCGTCTGGGTCTCGCTCGGCAGCGGGCATCTTGGCGAATTCGACCGCCGCAGGTGCAAAGGTCCGCTCAACGGTCCGCAAGCAACCGGCGATCATTGCCCCGAAGGCTGGCGGTTCCATCGACTTCCGGGGCCGAGCTTTCCCGGCGACGGTGACAACAGCGTGGAGTCGAGCTATTACACATGGGTCGACCAACACAACACGCTCGGCCTTGGCGCGAACGTTCCGATCGTGACGGGCAACCTGTTCGATGGCGTGCACGCATTCGTCGACGGGAAATTCGTGACGCTCCGCATTCCCTACCCGCTCGGCTTCTATACGAAGGGATTCGAAGGACGCATCGACGATCCGAACGCCGGCTGGAAAGGCCGCGGTTTGTGGGTGCCGAGCGGCGATCGCACGCCCTGGCACAAGGAAGGCGGACAAGGCACGAAACCGCTCGTCGTGCATTTCCAGATGCGTAGCTCGCCGCTCGACAAGTAATGAGTCGCGATTCGTGATTGGTCGGCGCACGAACTTTTTCAGCGTATCGAACGTTTCCGCGAGTGGCGAGCACCTCGCCTCCGACGCTGGAGGTAGCGCCCATGAACGGTCGGAACGTAAAAATCGGCGACTGGTACTTGGATCGCGACCAGCACGATTTCCTCTTGGTCATCGGCGTCGATGAAGAAGAAGGATTCATCGACGTCCGCGACGAATCGACGAAATCGATTTCGGCGAGTGGGAGATGAAGGACCTCGTACTCTGCAGCACCCCGCGCGAATGGAAGAACGCGGAAGACGACGAAGTCGATGAGCTGGACGGCGAGTGACTGCAGGCCGCGGACTACAGGCGACGTCGTGCGCTCAGCGCACTTCCTCCAACCCGCCGACCACGCCTTTCGGCGACATCAGCACTTGCCAAAGTTGAATGCGGCGTGCGCGGAATGAAGCGGCGGACGAAAGCAGATAGAACTCCCACATCCGCTTGAATCGTTCGCCGTAGCGCTCGGCGATTTCCGGCCAGCCGGCACGGAAGCGCTCGTACCACGCGAGCAGCGTGCGGTCGTAGTACGGACCGAAGCTGTGCCAATCCTCGATGACGAACAATCCTTCGACCGCCTCGGCAATCTGCGCCATCGAAGGCAGCATCGAGTTCGGGAAGATGTATTTCTCGATCCACGGATCGTTCGCGCGCTCGGACGTGTTGCTGCCGATCGTGTGCAGCAGCATCAAGCCGTCTTCCGCGAGCAACCGGCGTGCATGCTCGAAATACGTGCGATAGTTGCGCAAGCCGACGTGCTCGAACATGCCGATCGAGAAAATCCGATCGAAACGTCCTTGCAGCTCGCGATAGTCCTGCAGGAGGATGTCCACCGGCAGGCCTTTGCAGCGCTCCCGCGCAGTCTCTGCCTGATTCTTCGAAACCGTCACTCCGGTGACGCTCACCCCATATCGTTCTGCTGCGAACTGCGCCGCACCGCCCCAGCCGCAGCCGATATCGAGCACGCGCATCCCGGGCTCGAGCCGCAGCTTTCGGCACACCAGATCGAGTTTCGCTTCCTGCGCAGCATCGAGATCCTGCGCATCCTTCCAATACGCACAGCTATAGATCATGCGCGAATCGAGCATGCGCTGATAAAGATCGTCGCCGATATCGTAGTGCTGCTGCCCTACTTTGAAGGCGCGCGACCGGGACTGCGGGTTGATGATGTAGGTCTGCAATGCCGACGCGAACCTCAAAAGTTTGGGCAGGCGTTCTTCCGCAGCCGCGCGAAACACGCGATACAGCATCTGGTCGAGACGTTCGCAGTCCCACTGGCCTTCCATGTAGGCCTCGCCGACGCCGAGCGAACCGGTCGTCAGCACCCGACGGAAGAAACTCGGATCGCGGACTTTGATATCCCAGGGATTGGGTCCGTCCAGCGCAACCTGCGTTCCTTCCAAGAGAGATTCGATAGCAGAGCGTGCAGCGGACATAGCGAACGATGCGACGGAAGGGAAACCCGAAAGAAACCCTCGCCACTTAGCGAGAGCTTGTCAAGATGGGGTGAAACGCATCGCCCCGCGCACCTCTCAGGCGACGCTCAACCGCCGCTTAGACCGAGCCGGGGACTGCTTGGCGGGATGCTCGCCCGCATTCGATTCGGGCCGCTTGCCGGTCCGTATCCACTCGTCCAGCAATTCGATCTTGCGGTCGAGCATCTTCAAGGCGGATGTCCACTCGGCAATCTGTTTGCCCTAGGCTGCAGGCTGTGGGCTGGAGGCTGTAGTGATCACGCGCGCTTCGCGAGCCTCCCCTCACCGGCACGCTTCGCTCGGCCTGCCTCTCACCAGAGGAGAGGCGAGCTTGGCGCGCGTTGTTGCGCGCCCGGCCGTAGCTCGTAGCCGTCGTCTATCTCAAACAATCTTCCAACGCCGCCGCCAAGGCGTGCGGTTCGACGGGTTTGCCAAGCACGTGTCGCACACCGACCGCAGCAAGATCTTCCGCATCGATCCGATCGCCGAATCCGGTATAGAGAATGACCGGTAGATCCGCGCGCAATGCACGCACGGCGCGAGCGAGGTCCAGACCGCTCATGTTCGGCATCGCCTGATCGGTGACGATCAGATCGAAATGCGTAGGTTGTCGAGTCACGAGCTGCAATCCTGCAGCGGGGTCGTCGACGAAGGTCGCGTTCGCACCCCAATTGGTGAGCAGCTCGCGCATGAACTCGCCGACACTCGTTTCGTCGTCGACGATGAGAATGTTGCCGGCGACCTTCGGCGCCGCAAACCGCTTGCGATTTTCTCGCGATGTATGCGCCTGCATGTGCTCGGCCGAAGGCAGCAGCACCCGAAATGTCGTTCCGGCGCCGACTGTCGAAGTCACGACGACATGGCCTCGATGGTCGTGCACGATGCCGTGCACGGTCGCAAGCCCCATGCCCATGCCCTTGCCGAGCGCTTTCGTCGAAAAGAACGGCTCGAAAATGCGCTCGAGAACTTCGGGCGGGATGCCGCAGCCTTTGTCCTCGACCCTGATCTCCACGAGCTTCTCGTCGAACGCCTGCCGACAGGCCGTGCACACGCCTCGCATGTGCGTCGCTGCATGAAGCGACAGGCGGATCGAGCCCGCGCCGCCGAGCGCATCGCGAGCGTTCAAGCACAAGTTGGAAATGACGCGCTCGATCTGCAGTGGATCGGCGTTGACGATCGGCGATTCGCCCTCGGGCGCGAACTCGACTTCGATCGAAGCCGGCAGCGAAGCCCTCAACAACGTGAGCGCGCGGCCGGCAAGCACCCGCAAATCGACCGGATGCGTCGCGCCCTTTTGGCCGCGGCTGAACATGAGCATCTGCTGCACCAGATCGCGTGCGCGCGTGCAGGATTCGTGAGCCTTTTCGAGATAGCCCGCGAGCCGCTCGTCCGCGAGCACTTCGCTGCGCTCGAGCGACAGCACGACATAGCCCATGATGCTCGCAAGCAGATTGTTGAAGTCGTGCGCGATGCCGCCGGTGAGCTGACCGAGCGCCTCCATCTTCTGCGCCTGGCGCAATTGCGTCTCCAATTCGGCGCGACGTGCCTCGGCCCGCTTCGTTTCCGTGAGATCGCGCAAGTAGCCGATGAAGACTTTGCCGTTCGATCCTTCGGCGACACCCACCGCGAGCTCTGCCGGAAACTCGGTGCCATCACCGCGCAACGCATGAATCTCGATGCGTCTGCCGAGATAGGGTCCGTGTCCGGTTTTCAGATAATTGCGCAGCCCGCGTTCGTGCGCTTCTCGGTACCGCTCCGGAATGAGCACCTGCGATAGCGGCTTGCCGATCACCTGCGCCTGCGTGAGCCCGAAGCAGGCCTCGGCCGCTGGATTGAAGCTGAGAATCGCGCCGTTCTCGTCCATCGTGACGATGCAGTCGAGCGCGGCATCGACTGTCGCACGCAGCAGATCTTCGCTACGCCGAACCTCTTCGAGCGCGAGCTTGCGCTCCGTGATCTCGCGCGTGAACGCGAGCACGCGCATCGCACCGCCGATGCGCGCAGCGCGCAAATACACCTCATCCCAATGGAGACTCCCGTCCTTGTTCTTGCGCCGCCATTCGAAACGATGCGAGCCGTGCGCCTTGGCGCGCTCGATGTGTGCGACCGCGTCCGCCAGCGTATACGGCGGCTCGCCCAAGCTGATCTCGGACACATCAATGGATAAGAGCTCTTCGCGCGTGTAGCCGTAGGCCGCGCACGCCTTCGGATTGACATCGATGAATGCGCCCGTGTCCCAGTCGTGCACGAAGATCGCGTCTTCGCTCGCATCGAAGATTTCTCGGTAGCTCGCCTCGGAAGCTCGCAGACGCGCATCGGCTTGCATGCGCTCGAGCTCGGCGGACGCACGTACGGCGAAGATCTTCAGTACGGATTCGACGAGCTCCGGCTCCACGAGAGGATTGCTCGACAATACGGACATTACGCCCAGAGCTCGGCCCGACGAATCGTTGAGCGGATAACCTGCATAGCTGACGACACCGAGATCGGAGAACGGCGCACCGATCTTGAACCGGTCGCCGAGCTGATCCGGATAAATCCGGAATCCCGAACCGATGACGGTTTCGCACGCCGAGCCGGACAGCGGATACGCGAACGGCTCCAGTGCCTTGTCACGGGCGACGAAGGCAAGCATACGCAGTTCGGAACCATCGTCTTCGAGCGCCGCAACGAACGCGCATTCGACTTGGAGAATGCGTGCGAGATACCGCGCCAAGACGACGAACAACGACTCGCCTTGAGCGCTCGACACCGCGAGCGCAGCGCTGCCCAATGCAGCTTCGATCCGCTTGCGCGCGGTAATGTCGGTGGCTAGCCCGCACACCGCGTACGGCTCGCCCTGCTCGTTGAAGAGCGGAAACTTCGAGGTCAAGTAGGTGCGTGTGCCTTGCACGAACTGGCCGGTTTCCTCGAACTCGAGCGGCCGGCCTTCGAGCATCACGCGCAGGTCGTTCTTGCGAAACAGCGCGGCCATCGTGGGCCCGAATATTTCCGCATCGGTGTGCCCGACGATCTGGTCGGCACGGGCGCCGACGAGCCGCTCGAACTCGCGGCTGACCCACAAGTAACGACCGTCGCGATCCTTCGCGAAAATCGCCGACGGTGCATGCTCTAACAACTGCCGGAAACGCGCTTCGCTTTCGCGCAGCGCGCGTTCGGCCGTCTCCTGGGTTGCCGCAAGCTCGCTGAAGTTCATACGCCGGACCGAGTCTGGGATGACTCGCAGTATAGGCAGCCGGACGCGAGCGGTGCGCAGCTGTTACATGACTGAAACAAAATTCCCGCGTTCGCGGCCGGAATCCATGGCCGGCAGTTGGCGGATCAACCGGATGCGGCCCTTCCAGGCACGAACATGTAGCCGACGCCGCGTACCGTACGGATCGCCTGCGGATTCTCCGGATCGATCTCGACCTTGCGGCGCAGACGCGCAATGCGGATGTCGATCGAGCGGTCGAACGGCTCCCATTCGCGATTCTTGGTGAGGGTCAGAATCCGATCTCGCGACAGCGCCTTGCCCGGATTCTCGATGAAGACCTTCAGCAGGTCGAACTCCATGCTGGTGAGCAGCACTTCCTGCCCTTCGGCATCGAACAACTGATGAGAATCCAGATCCACGAAGCACTTACCGACCGCTACGCGCTCAGTGCCGCTCGCCACCGGTGCGCCGCTCGGTTTCGCCTGAATTCGCCGCAGCACGCTCTTGATACGGGCGAGCAGCTCGCGCGGGTCGAACGGCTTCGCAACATAATCGTCGGCACCCACTTCGAGCCCGACGATGCGGTCGATCACTTCGCCCGACCCCGTGACCATGATGATGCCGAGGTCGTAGCGTTCACGGAGGTAGCGTGCAAGCGTGAGCCCGTCTTCGCCGGGCATTCGGATATCGAGCAGCACGATGTCGGGGAGCTCGCGCTCGATCTCGACCCGCATTTGAGCGCCGTCGACGGCCTCGCGAACATTCAGCCCATGCGTGCGAAGGTATTCGGCGAGCATTTCTCGCGCGGATCGATCGTCGTCGACGATCAGCACACGGGCGCTCTGCGTCATGACTGCCCCAGGAAATTGTAGTTTTTCGCAGTATAACCGCTCGCGCACGACGCTGTTACGAACGGATACAAAAAGGCATCGAGCCGACATTTCCGCGAAACATGGGCCACTTAACGTGTCGCCCATCGAACAGTCGCAGGAGATTCGGCCATGCAAACTTGTCCCATCAGTCCGCTCGGTTTGGACGTCGAGTACCTTCGCGAGCGCGTGCGCGAGACCTACGACCGCGTCGCACGCGAGCCGCAAGGCGACTTCCATTTTCATCGCGGTCTCGACTACGCCGTCGAGTATCTCCGCTACGACCGCGAAGCGCTTGCTGCACTGCCGCCGCTCGCAACGTCGCGATTCGCCGGTGTCGGCAACCCGCTGCGTCTCGCGGAAATCCGTCCCGGCAGCACCGTTCTGGATCATGCGTGCGGCGCGGGCATGGATCTGCTGCTCGCCGCCAAGCTCGTCGGCCCCACGGGGCGCGCAATCGGCGTCGATGCCACGCCTGCGATGCGCGAGTGCGCGATCAAGGCGGCAGAGCAAGCCGGTCTCGACAATGTCACCGTCCACGAAGGCTATTTCGAGAGGCTGCCCGTCGAAGACGCCAGCGTCGATTACGTGATCTCGAACGGCGTCATCAATCTCGCGCCGGACAAGACCAAGGTCTTCCGGGAAATCGTGCGTGTGTTGCGGCCCGGCGGACGCTTGTTGATGGCCGACGTGATCGTCGACCGCGACCTGTCGCCCGCTGTGCGCACCAATGCCGACCTGTGGGCCGCATGCGTCGGCGGCGCAATGACCCGCATCGACGTGCTGCGATACGCAGCCCTGGTTGGCTTGGTCGGCGGCACGTTCGGCGAGTGCTTCGACTGCTTCAAGAACACCGTCGTACCGCAACGCTTCCGCAACAAGCTCGACGTGTACGGCGCGAACTTCACGGCAGTCAAGCCGCGTGGGTCCTCGATCGGGCTTTTTCTCTGATTCCGCCAGCCACTCGTAAGGAGACGACCATGCTTCGCAAGTTCATCATCGAGCGAGAGCTTCCGGGCATCGGCACGCAACAGCCCGAGGCCTTGTGCGCCGCCGCGCAGCACTCGAACAACGTGCTCGACAGCATCGGCACGGGCATTCAATGGGTGCACTCGTACGTCGCGAACGACAAGACGTACTGCGTGTACCTCGCGCGCGATGAGGCCTTGATCCGCCGTCACGCGGAGGAGTCGGGCTTTCCGGCGAACAAGATCATCGAGATCCGCTCGATGCTCGATCCGACGATGGCGCCCGCTTGATCGGGCGTCCATCGACGTGCAAGACCAAGGGAGACGATCATGCAAGAAGCTACTGCCCTTCACTACATCGAACCCGTCGAAGTGGCGGAATCCGATGCCAAGCAATACGCGCGTTGCGTCAAAGCGTCGAAGCGAGTCCGCTGGGACATCGACAAGGACGTGATTCGCGGCCGCACGTTCGACTTCGATCGGACGTTCCTGCCGACAGGCCTGTCGAAAGTGGACGAGCTCGAATTCCTCGACGCAAGCCAGCGCCGCTTGTTGAGCCAAGTACAAGGACGTTCGTACGCATACCTCTTCGGGCTCGTCGAGCGCTTCATCGGTGCGAAGGTGCTGCAGCTCTCCGGCCAGCACTGGCTCGGCGATCAGGTCGCGCTCGAAGCGCTCGTGCGTTTCTCCGACGAGGAGATCAAGCATCAGGAGCTGTTCCGCCGGCTCGAAGCGCTGATGGACGAGCGCATGGCACCGGGCTATCGAATGGTGGCGGACCCGAATGCGGTCGCGCGCGCAGTGCTCGGCAAGCGCACGTGGGCTGTGCTCGCGCTCATCTGCCACATCGAGCTCTTCGTGCAGAAACATTTCGAGGAAAGCATCGCGCCGGAAGAGAACATCTGCCCGCTGTGGAAGGACGTGTTCTTCTACCATTGGAAAGAGGAATGTCAGCACGCGGTGCTCGATGAGCTCGAGTGGAAGGCCGAGAATGCCCGCATCGACGATGCCGAACGCGATCGCGCCGTGGACGATCTCATCGATCTCGTTGCCGCCGTGGACGGCATTCTCCAGGCGCAGTCCGCCAGCGACGTCGACTATTTCATCGCGGCGAGCGGTGCTTCGTTCGATGCCGAGCAGCAGCAACGGCTGCGCGAAGGCGTACTGCGCGCGTATCGCTGGCAGTACATCGTCTCGGGCGTGCAGCACCCTCGTTTCAGCAAGCTGCTCTCGTCCATGACCACGACCGAGCAATTGGAGCGCATCGTCAAGGCATTGACGCCGATCCTTCAGGGATGATCCGTACGGGTTCGGCGGGCTCCGCCGGACCCGATCACTCTCGTCGCCGGAATTCGACTCGCAAGCTCGCGGTCGCTCCCGCACAATTCATCGCGTGAGCTACCGCGGATTCATTCTCCAAACCACGTATCGGGTTCAGGCCGGCGCCGACGGCGGCCGCGTACCGGTCATACATATATATGGGCGTCTGGAAGACGGCCGCGCCTTCCTGGTCCGGGACGACCGGCAACGTCCTCACTTCTATATACGCGCGGCCGATGTCGAGCGCGCCCGAGCGCTGCGCACGCCGGTGCCGATTCCGACCGATAAGCGCACCTTTGCCGGCGAACCGGTCTGCCGCATCGAAACCATCGAGCCTGGCGACGTTCCGGCGATTCGCGACCGCCTGCACGCGGCGGGCATCGATACTTACGAAGCCGACGTGCGCTTCGCAGTCCGTTATTTGATCGAACGCAGTATCAAAGGCGGCTGCGAGATCGAAGGCGAACCGACCGAAAGCCCGCGCGGCTTGCTCGTGTTCGAGAATCCGACGCTTCGTCCGGCCTCCGTCAAGGTCGAGCCGCGCGTGTTCGCGTTCGACATCGAAACCGACGACGACCGGCTGCTTGCGATCTCGATGTTCGCGCCGGACCTCGACGAAGTGCTCATCGTCGACGACAAGAATCGCCCGATGCCCGAAAAGGCGACGCGCTGCGAATCCGAATACGCCGCGCTGCAAGCGTTCTGCGAGCGCATCGCGAAATGGGACCCGGACGTCATCACCGGCTGGAACACGATCGATTTCGATTTCGCGATGCTGCAGAAGATCGCCGCACGCGTGCGACATCCGTTCGAGTTCGGCCGCGACTCGGGCGCGTTGAGGCTTCGCAAACCGGAAGGCTATTTCGGCAGCGGGCAGGCGAGCATTCCCGGCCGGCTCGTGCTCGACGGCATCGACCTGCTGCGCGGTGCATTCGTGCGCATGGAGGATTACTCGCTCGATGCCGTCGCCCGCAAAGTGCTCGGCGAAGGCAAGGCCGTGCACGGCGATGTGCGCGACCGGCTCGGCGAGATCCTGCACAACTACGCGCACGATCTGCCCGCTTTCGCACTCTACGCCCGTACCGATGCACGGCTGGCATATCAGATCGTCGAAAAGCTCGATCTCGTGCGCCTGGCATTCGCGCGCAGCGAGCTCGCCGGCATGACACCGGATCGTGTCGCAGCGAGCATCGCCTCGTTCGATTTCGTGTACTTGAGCGAGCTCGAACGCAAACGCCTCGTCGCACCTTCGGTCCGCGGCGACGACTCTCGCGTTCATCTCGCGCAGCAAGGCGGGTACGTACTCGAGCCGACCGCGGGCTTGCATCGCAATGTCTGGGTGTTCGATTTCAAGAGCCTGTACCCGAGCGTCATCCGCACGTTCAACATCGATCCGCTGTCGTACGTCGAGAATCCGAGTCCCGACGAAGATCTGATCGAGACGCCCGGCGGCAAATTCCGCCGCGAGCCCGCCATCCTGCCGCGACTGCTCGACGAGTTGTTCCCGCGGCGCGAAGCCGCGAAGAAAGCAGGCGACGATGTCGCCTCGAACGCCATCAAGATCCTCATGAACTCGTTCTACGGCGTGCTCGGTACGCCCGCGTGCCGCTTCCACAACCCCGCGCTCGCGAACTCGATCACCGGCATGGGCCGCGAAGTACTGCTCTGGTCGAAGCGCTGGTTCGAATCGAAGGGCTTCACGGTGCTGTACGGCGACACGGACAGTTTGTTCGTGCGCTCGGGCCGCGACGACCCCGAGCGAGCGCGGGACGAAGGCATCGAGCTCGCGCGCCAACTGACCGCCGATCTGGCGAACTACATCCAGCAGCGTTGGCGCGTGACCAGCCGGCTCGAGCTCAAGTACGAAAAGCTCTATCTGCGCCTGTTCCTGTCGCGCGCTCGTCATAGCGGACGCGGCGCGAGCAAGCGATATGCGGGGCTCAAGCAGGGCAAGGACGGCCAGCACACTGTCGAATTCGTCGGCATGGAAGTCGTTCGCAGCGACTGGACGGCGCTCGCCAAAGAAGTGCAACGCGAGCTCTATCAGCGCCTCTTCACCGACCAACCCGTCGACACCTATCTCGCCGACATCGTCAAAAAGGTGCGCAGCGGCAAGCTCGATGACCTGCTCGTCTATCGCAAGAATTTACGCAAGGATGCCGACGAGTACACCGCGACGACACCTCCGCACGTCGCCGCCGCACGCAAGTCGAACGCCGCCACCGGCCGCTCGATTAGTTACGTCATGACGACAAACGGTCCCGAGCCCATCGACAATGTGCAAAGCCCGCTCGATCGAGAGCACTACGTCGTCAGACAAGTAAAGCCGGTCGCCGAACCCATCCTCGACACGCTCGGTTTGAACTTCGAGCAAGTCATTGGCGATGAACGGCAGATGGATCTGCTTCTGTAGTGACTCGTGACTCGATCGCGATTCGTATGTGGTGAACGGTGAGTCGTGAGTGGTCGGGCGCGCAGCACCCCTTCCCCTTTTCCCTTTTCCCTTTTCCCTTTTCCCTTTTACCTTCCCTTTCCTTCCCTCCGAATCGGCCACAAACTAAACATTCGGCAAGAATGAAGAACTCATAATGCAAGTAACTCGGCAAGTTCGTTGACACTCGCGCGGACGATGCCTACGCTCATTATCAGGAAAAACCCGATTGCCGAAGACCGCCACTCAGAGCAGCCGTCCTTGAAGCAATCGACCCTAGCCGCCCTTTCCCTGCGGTGATTCACAAGCTGGTTGAGACGAACGCGGCGCCACGCATGTGGCCCTTCCGCGCGTCGACGACCATTGAAGTAGGAACGTATGCCCGAGAGTCGGGGAAACGCGCCCAGCAAACGCAAAACGGTATTGCTCGTCGACAAGGATCGGACACGAATCACCGAACTACGTGCCGCGTTGGAGCGAGCCGATTTGCCGGTGCTCGAGGCGCACAACGCAGGGGACGCTCTCGCATTGGCGGAAACGCAGAGCGTCGGTTTGGCCGTGCTGTGTCACAACGGCGACTTCGATCGAGCGTTGGCGCTCGCCACCGAGCTCTACTCGCGCCATCACATCCATTCCGCGTTCTTGTCGTTGCACGATGCAGGACCTGCACCGCAGGACGTCGCGGCCGCAGGGGCCATCGGCTACTTACCGAAGTCCGTCGGGAGCTGCGATTTCGCGCGTGCCGTGCACGCGATGATCTCCCGCGCCGAAGAGCTCACGCAGCTACGCATCAACGAGGAGCGCATGCGCGCCGCGCTGTTGGCAGAGCGGGATATCAATACGGCCATCGGCATCGTGATGGAGCGGCTGCAGCTGTCGCGCGAGGCCGCCTTCAATCACTTGCGCGCCTATGCACGTTCGCATCGCATGCGCATCGTCGACGTGTCGCGCGCGCTGTTCGGTACGACGCCGGAGTGCGCCCGAATCACGGCCGAGCTCATGAGCAGCGCGCCGCGCACGAAGACCGAGAGCGAACCGAACGAGTCTTGATCGGCTCGTTCAGGCGGCTCGCTGCTGCAATTCCTGGCGCGACTCGGTGTCGCCCTCGCTCCCGTGCATCTCGACGGCGGGAACGGCCGAAGCCGATTCCCGCATTTCGAACGCTGCGATGGCTTCCAGCATGCGTCCTGCCTGGAATCGCAGCTCGCGCGCAACATCGATCAATTGCTCCGCCAGCGCCGAGTCTCGTTGCGTGACCGCATCCATATCGGAAACTGCACGTGTGACCTGCTCGATACCGGCCGACTGCCCTTGATTTGCAGTCATGATGTCGGTGACCAGGCTCGTGACGAGCCGAACCGACTTCACGACCGATTCCATCGTTTCGTCGGCTCGCTGCACCAACTGCACGCCGTCGTCCACTTTCTGGAGCGAATCTTCGATCAGCGTCTTGATCTCCTTGGCAGCATTGGCCGATCGCTGCGCTAGCGCACGCACTTCCTGGGCGACGACAGCGAATCCTCGGCCGGACTCGCCCGCACGTGCAGCCTCCACGGCGGCATTCAAGGCGAGCAAATTCGTCTGAAACGTGATCTCCTGCATCAGCGAGACGATGTCCGACATCCTGCGGGATGCATCGGCAATGTTGCCCATGCGGGCGACAACCTCCTGCACGACCTCGCGGCCGCGCCCGGTGACTTTGAACGCCTCGCCGCTCAGCACGTTGGCCTGCTGCGCATTCGCCGAGTTCTGCTGCACAGCAGATGACAACTCTTCCATGGACGCGGCGACTTCCTCGAGGCTTGCCGAATTCGCCTGCGTGCGCCGCGACAGCTCGACATTCGCCTGCTCGATCTGTTGCGCACCGTGCAACGCGCGTTCGATGCCGATACGCGTGTCGCGCAATACGCCGATGAGCTTCGCGTTCATTTGATTCAGCACGCGCATGAAACGGTCGATGTCGCGCTCGCGCGCGGAAGCGAAGCTGGAACGCAAGTCGCCGGACAGAATGCGAATCGCAATGTCCTTGGCCTGCCGGATCGGATGAATGATGCGGGTCACATAGTAGATCCAGCCGGCCAAGCTGAGCGCCGCGCCGACGGCGGCGAAAATCGGACCGAAACCACGGATGGCGGACGCTTCCGGCGCAAGCGATGCCAACATCTGCGCACTCGAGGCTGCGAGCAACGTGCCGAAGACGAGTGCCGTTCGAGCGATGCTCGAGTCGTTGATCGCACGAATCGAACGCTGCAGCCAGCGGGCGTCGATAGCCTCGCCTTGCACGAGGCGCACATGCTTCGCCGTGCCCTGGCGCATCTTGCGATACAGATCGTCGGCGAACCGAACCTCCTCACGCGTCGGCCGTACGCGCACGGACATGTAGCCGACGATCTTTCCATCTTCGACGATGGGCGTGACGTTCGCGCGCACCCAGTAGAAGCCGCCGTCCTTGCGGCGATTCTTGACCAAGCCGGTCCAAGGCAGGCCAGATCGGATCGTCTTCCACAGATCTGCAAACGCTTCGGGCGGCATGTCGGGATGACGAACGATGTTCTGCGGCTCGCCCAGACATTCTTCTAGGCTGAAACCGCTGCTCGTCAGAAAGGCTTGGTTCGCGTACGTGATCCGCCCGCCGACATCCGTGCGCGTGATGATCACCTCGCCGTCAGGGAGGACGTATTCCTCGTTCGTGACTGGCCCGTTGTAACGCATCGCTGCTTCCTCGCATGACAAATCACCGGAACACGATGAACCTGTCGGCGGGGAGAGGGCCGCACAGCTCTGCCAGGGAGTGGCAGAGAGAACCGCCTGTTGTTCAGTCAGCAGTTCTCCTCCGTATCTATCGGCGGGAATTCCCTATTCTTGAGACGGGCGAGCGCGGAGTCCCAAATTGGAACTGTTGACGTGTCCTCAGCCCGACAGGCAGCACCGCAATGAGAAGTCGATCAACTCCGAGCGCCCCAGAGCGGGGCGCTTGCCGCCCAACGGCGGGCGCCCCGACAGATACTTGACTCAGTCAAGTATCCGCTTTTACCCTTTGGCTCGAGGCCCAGGAAACGCATCCCATGACGTTCTCGCCTGCCAAAGAACACGTCGACGCGGTGCGAAGCTTCAACCGCTTCTACACGCGACAGATCGGTGTATTGAATGAGAGCCTGCTCGACAGCGCGTTCACGCTGACGCAGGCGCGCGTGCTGTTCGAGCTTGCACAGCGCACGCAAGCGACCGCCAAAGAGATCGGCGATGCGCTCGAGCTCGACGCCGGTTACTTGAGCCGGATCCTTGCCGGCTTCGAGAAGCGGCGACTGATCGTCCGCGAGCGCTCGAAAGAGGACTCGCGCCGCGCCGTCATCTCCCTAACCGCGCTCGGGCGCAAGACCTTCAAACAACTGGACAGCAGCTCGCATCGCGCGACCGCGCAGATGTTGGAGAACCTGCGCGACAGCGACAGACAAAGACTGCTCGCGTGCTTGCGCGAGGTTCGTCGAACGCTCGAATCGAAAGACGCGCCTTCAGGCGAGATCGTTCTACGCGGCCCTCGCCCAGGCGATATCGGCTGGGCCATCGAGCGCCACGGTGCACTCTACGCACAGGAGTACGGCTGGAGCATCGAATTCGATGCGCTCGTCGCCACGCTGTTCGCGAACTTCGCGACGAAACACGACCCGAGCTGCGAGCGGATGTGGATCGCCGAGCTCGACGGCGAACGCGTCGGCTGCGTCTTCGTCGTTCGAAACGCCGAGGATCCGACCGCCGCGCAACTGCGCTGCCTGCTCGTCGACCCGAAGGCCCGCGGCAAAGGCGTCGGCCGCCGCCTCGTGCAAGAGTGCATCTCGTTCGCCAAAGCCGCCGGCTACAAGAAAATGGTGCTCTGGACGAACGACATCCTGGTCAGCGCCCGCAAGATCTACGAAGCCGAAGGCTTCCGACTCGTCAGCGAGAACCGCCATCAGAGCTTCGGAAAGGATCTCGTGGGGCAGATTTGGGAGCGGGAGTTGTAACGCGGATCGCGGCTAGCGACCGCCGGACACGTCGATGAACGTTCCGGTGACGAATGAGGCCTCGTCCGATAGCAGCCAAAGGATGGCTCGCGCAACTTCTTCGGGTTCACCACCGCGCTGCATAGGCAGCGATGCTTTCAGCCGATCAACGCGACCTGGCTCGCCGCCGCTTGCGTGCATGTCGGTGTAGATGAGACCCGGACGAACGGCGTTGACGCGGATGCCTTCGGCGGCGACCTCCTTCGCGAGCCCGACGGTAAAGGTGTCAATAGCGCCTTTCGAAGCGGCGTAGTCGACATATTCGTTCGGCGAACCGAGCCGCGCGGCCATCGAGGAAACATTCACGATCGCCCCGCCGCTTCCGCCGTGCTTCGTCGACATGCGCTTGACGGCTTCGCGCGCGCAAAGCATTGCGCCGATAACGTTCGTCGCAAACACGCGCTGTATTCGCTCCGCGCTCATCTCTTCGACGCGCATCTGGCGTTCGAGAATTCCGGCGTTGTTGACGAGGGCGCTCAGCGGGCCGATTTTGCGGTCGAGCGTTTCGAAGAGACGGAGGACGTCGGATTCGAGGGAGACGTCGGCCTGAGTGGCGAACGCGCTTCCCCCGTTGGCCTTGATCTGCGCGACGACTTCGTTTGCGGCACGCGCGTCGGAACGGTAGTTCACGCAGACGTGATAGCCGCGAGCTGCGGCAATGCGGGCCGTCGCGGCGCCGATCCCACGGCTGGCACCGGTAATGAGGACTGCCTTGGACATAGACGAATCGTCACCCCAGCGAAGGCGGGGGTCCAGAGACAGTTCGCGGCCGTCGTTGCAGATACACCGTCGCGACGACGTTCATCGCGCGGTCAGACTCCCCTTCGAACCCGGTGGTCAGGGGTTCGAATTTTCTCCGGCCGCGTTTGCTTTGGCGGCAGCCACGAACTTCTGTATCTCGGATGAAACTCGCGGAGTTTGCAATCAAGGAGTAAACTGCACGCCCCCGCGCGGCCGTAGCTCAGTTGGATAGAGTACCTGGCTTCGAACCAGGTGGTCGGGGGTTCGAATCCCTCCGGCCGCGCCAGTGAATAACGGAAAAGGCTCCACACGTTGGAGCCTTTTTCGTTTCACTCGCTCTCGGCCTGGGGGTCACAACCCACCGGCGAACGGAGTGGTCGGGGGTTCGACAAAAATCACATGGATGTGATTTTTGGACAGCGATAGCTGGCGCGAACGCGCGCCGGTCCACGGATGGACCAGGCGCAATCCCGAACCACACCCGATTCACCGTGAGCACAAGCACTTGTGAAGCGCGCATTCATACCCGAAGTTACTTCGTAGTATATTACGGTGTACAATATTAGCTAAAACGCTCGCCTTCTATATCAGGGGGATTCAATGAAAGCTCGAAAGAAACGCGGTAGAGGTCGTCCTCCTATCTCGGATGAGCCAGGACGACGATTTCAGGTTCATCTTCCACCGCGGGTGGCAAAGATCCTGAAAAAGCATGGAAAGGGATCGATTTCGGCAGGTATCCGTTGGACGCATAACATCATGCGCGAGCTGAACAAAGAGCAGATTCTCGCCAACGAGAGGCGGATAGCAAAGCTAGAGTCCCTAAAGACGAGTGCAGCAATGCAAGAAGCGCTACGCTTGCGACGTACCAACGAAGAGTTGAGGTCATTAGTTCGGCAGGACGAAACTTGGGAACGTCGACAGAAGGCGTTATTGGCTGTGCATTCGCAATTTCTGCCGCATGGCAACGGGCAGCCGACGATGGAGGCTTTGGACGAACTTGAGGCAGCCGATGCGGAATGGAGGGCGGCACAGGCGGAAGCAGATCGCATCCTTCAAGAGATTCAAGAGAGGCGACGGTAGGCCATCCTGTCGCCTTGAAGAACTCGATTCGTCACGAGCATGGGGGGAGCCCCACAAACCGACAGGATTGCCACCTCTCGCGCAGAAGAACGCATCATTTGCAGGCGGTGTTACATCCACTGTTGAGGATCGTCGAGGCTGCGCATATCAGAAAGCACCTGCAGACAAACGCCCAAGCAGACCTGTGCGAGCGCGCTGATCGAATCGGAAAGACTGACCCGGTTACGGACCTCAAGCCGACGAACGATCTTCCGCCTTAGCGTCGGCTCTTCGACTCAGGTACTCAAGTCTCCACTCCTTCATAAATAATGTCGCCGAGTACGGCAGCGCTGAAGCGGTGATCGCCTCACAGATTTCATGCATAACTGGAGGGTCCGGTCGGTTTGTGCCCCGCCGGTTTGATATCACATCAGCAACGACGAGTGCATGCGGTGCCCGGCTCTCACCCCGCCAACCCCGCCATCCAATTCGTGAATTCAATCCATTGCGGAGTGTTCAGCACCGCGCGACGCACGATCTGCACGATCAATAGAAACACGAGGCCGCCCACGTAGACCGGATGAATGCGTCCGTGTTTTCGGGCATCGAGCGCGATGACGATCAGCAGCAGGACATCCACAAAGATTGCGCCCAAGAGCGTGCGCAGCGGATGGCCGATCGACGGCACGAGCATGATGATGCGAGCGATCGCCGCCTGCAGAATCGAAAACATCGCGAGCACGATGTAACGCTTGTGGCGTTCCGGTCTGGCGAGGTTGGCAACGGCCAGGCCGATGAACGTGCTGAACATGAGCATCGCGCCGAGGCTGAGTGCGGTGTTCGCGCGGACGATCGGCTCGCGCGGCGTGCCGAGGGCGCCGTTCATGGTGACCACGGCTGCCAACAATCCCGATAGCACCATCGCGCCTGCCAATGCGATGCCGAACAGACCGAGCCGTTGATGCAGCGCAATGTGTCCGCGCGCGGCGAGCACCGCTTGGGTGAAGAACAAGGCGGTCCAGGCGAAATAGAGCACCGCGTGCACATGAATCGCGCTGTGTACGCTCGAGGATCCGTCGGCCAAGGGAATCCAGTACGTTCTGGCGAACGCAAGAAAAATGATGATCGCCAGCAGCGCCGCAATGCCGATGTAGAACAGGCGCGGGGTCGTTCGATCCGCTCGGGACGGCGCCGATGCGAGCGGGGGTAGTACGTTCGTATTCATTCGAGTCTCCTTGGGACAGTTGCCACATCGAGGCGCGAGCCTGCATGCTCCCGCACGGCGTCACCCTGCCGGCGATGTCAGTGAAAAGTCGTTGTGGCCGGATGAATTGATGTGAAAGGACGTGCTGGACGCGTAACGCCGGTTATGAACACGGCCCCGCCCAAGGAAATCTTCGAGTTCGGCAGCTTCGTGCTGGATCCGGCGCAGCGGTCCCTGACCGGCGAGGCGGGCCGGGAAATCCCCATCAACCCAAAGGCGTTCGATGCCTTGGTCTACTTGGTGCAGCGCGCCGGCACGATCGTCGCGCGGTCGGAGCTGCATGCGGCACTCTGGCCGCAAACGATCGTCGAGGAGAACAATCTGAGTCAGACGATCGCTGCCATTAGGCGCGCGCTCGGCGATACCGAAGAACAGCGATTCATTGCCACCGTGCCGCGGCGCGGATACCAATTCATCGCACCCGTAATTCGGCGAGCTGGTCCGGCGACGACCCCGCCGCCACGGCAATCCGACTTTGCCCCTGCCCTCCGTAACCGCACGTATGCTTCGATCGCAGTGTCGATCGTTGGTGCAGCCGCAATCCTGGTCGGTGCGCTGATGACACGAGATCGCATTTCATCGGAACACACCACGAGCGCTACGCCCGGCTCCGGGCTGACGCATGAAACCGTCAATCAACTCACTCAACCGCCGACAGAGTCGATGGTGGCCTATTCGTCGTATCTGAAGGGATTGGCGCTGTACCGTTCCTCCGGCGGGATCGGCGTCAGCATGTCGCCGCTAGTACGCGAATCGATTCAACGTTACTTCGATAAGGCGCTCGCCATCGATCCGAAGTTTGCGCTTGCCTTGGCGTGGCGCGCGCAACTTCGCGCCGATTCCCTTCAGGTCGATTCGTTTCCGATCTCGGAGCGCGCAGCGCGGATTGCCGAGCTCGCCCCCGCCATTGCGCGCGATGCGCGCGACGCTTTGGCAATCGATCCCTCGCTCGGTATCGCGTATGCCGCGCTTACACGGCTGCACTTCTTCGATAACCGCCTCGACGATGCGCTTGCCACACTCGACGACGCACGAAAGCTGGCGCCGGACGATCCAACGATCTGGCAAGCCGCCGCCATACTTCATTGCATGCGCGATGAACCCGATGCAGCGATTGCGGCTGCGCGCCGCGCCATCGAGCTCGATCCGAGATCCCCAGGACCGTATTCGCTGCTCAGCATCGGTCTGCGAATGACCGGGCACCGTGACGAGGCCGCCGCAGCTGCCGCCCGCATGATCGAAATCGCGCCGACTGCGGCGCTCGGCTACGTTGCATTGGCTCGGGTGCTTACCGCCGAAGGAGACTCGCCGAGAATTCACGAGACCTTGCGGGCTGCCGAACAACTGCTCGGCGATGCTCGGAACCTCCGGCTCGATCTAGCGCTCAGCTACGCTAGTATCGGCGCGGAGACCGATGCGCGCCGGCTCGTCGAAGAGTTTCGTCGCAGCATGACTGGCATGTATGTCGATCCGGCATTGGAGGCGATGGCTTTGCTCGCCACACGCGAGCATGCGAAAGCGCTCGAGCTATTGAAAAGCACGGTCGCGCAAGGCCGTCGCGGGATGGATCAGATGCCGCTCACGCTCATTCGTCTGAACACATGGAACGATCCTGTGCTCGAAACATCCGATTGGCTGCAGCTTCGCAAAGCACTGGCGTTCGATGCTTCGACACAATCGACACCACCTCCGCAGTAACCAGCAGGCACGTTCTCGTGCGTCGTAACAACGCTGTTTGCGGCGCTCGATTTTGCCTCGACTTCGCACGCCGTACTTCGATCGCCGCACCTTTTCTCTCTACGCCCCGCCCCGTAGCGGCTTTCGCGTTTTCCTGATTGAGCCGAAATCTCGCCGATGCAGCGGCGAAATTCGCGTCGAAATGTCCAACTTGCTGAGGGAATTGTCCATGGAGACAGGCATGTCGCGCTCTTAGGCTGAATGCAACGAAGCGAAGGCCCTTGGGGCGAGACTGACATGACACAGAATACGAAGACACAAATCTGCATCATCGGCGGCGGTCCGTCGGGACTGCTTCTCTCCCAGCTCTTGCACCTGCAGGGCATCGACACTATCGTGCTCGAGAAGCACAGCCGCGAGTACGTGCTGTCGCGCATTCGAGCCGGTGTGCTCGAGCACGGATTCGCCGAGCTCATGCGCGAAGCGAAATGCGGCGACCGCATGGATCGCGAGGGCGAGATTCACAAAGGCTTCTACATTGCGCACGACGGCCGCATGGATCGCGTCGACCTGCACAAGTACTCGGGCGGTTCCTCGGTGATCGTGTACGGTCAGACCGAGCTCACCCGCGACCTGTACGATGCCCGCGATCGCATGAACGCTGTCGTGATCCACAACGTCGAGGACGTGCGGCTTCACGATCTGACTTCATCGCCCTATGTGACCTACCGTAAGGGCGACGAAATCGTACGCATCGACTGCGAATACGTGATCGGCGCCGACGGTTTCCACGGCGTGAGCCGCAAGTCGATTCCGAAAGATGTGCTCAAAGAGCACGAGCGTCTCTATCCGATCGGCTGGCTCGGCGTGCTCTCGCGAACCAAGCCCGTGTCGCCCGAGCTGATCTATTGCAAGCACCCGCGCGGATTCGCGTTGTGCTCGCTGCGCTCGCAGGTTTTGAGCCGCTACTACATCCAAGTGCCGCTCACCGACACGGTCGAGGACTGGACGGACGAAGCCTTCTGGCTCGAGCTCAAGCGCCGCTTGCCTTCGGAAGTGGCGGAACGTCTGATCACCGGTCCTTCGATCGAGAAATCCATCGCGCCGTTGCGCTCGTTCGTCGCCGAGCCGATGCGTTGGGGCAAGTTGTTCCTCGCCGGCGATGCCGCACACATCGTGCCGCCGACCGGCGCACGCGGTTTGAACAGCGCAGCCTCGGACATCTATTACCTCTATCACGCGTTCGTCGATCACTACAAAAAAGGCGACAACAAGGGACTCGACAATTACTCGCAGCGCGCACTTGCCCGCGTTTGGAAGGCCCAACGCTTCTCGTGGTGGATGACCATGATGCTGCACACCTTCCCCGACGCCACGAGCTACGACCTGGGCTTGCAGCGCACCGAGCTCGAGTACTTGTTCTCGTCCGAGGCAGCGATGGCGAGCTTGGCAGAGAACTATGTGGGTCTGCCGTTCTGAGCATCGGAGAATCCCATGACACGCCACCGATCGATTCCCGGCACGATCATCTTCGGCACCGAAGAAGCGCAGAAGGGCTATGCGCTCAACCGCATGTGCTTCTCGTTCAACAATGCCGAGAACCGTGCCGAATTCCTCAAGGACGAGGAAGCCTATTGCAGGAAGTTCGGGCTCACGCCGGAACAGATTCAGGCAGTCAAGGAGCGCAACGTGCTGAAGCTGCTCGAGGCTGGCGGCAATATTTATTACCTCGCCAAGTTCGCCGGCATTTTCGGCCTCAACATGCAGGACATCGGCGCCCAGCAGACGGGAATGAGCGTCGAAAAGTTCAACCAGAAGCTCCTGTCAGCGAGGAATTGATATGGCGCGCATCGTCGGTGGCATTTTCACGTCCCATGTCCCGCTGATCGGCAAGGCGATCGCCAATCCGAAATTGCAGCAGGAACCGTACTGGAAGCCGTTCTTCGACGGATTCCATGAGGCGCATCGCTGGCTGGACCAGGTGAAGCCGGACGTCGTCGTGATGTTCTACAACGATCACGGCCTCAACTTCTTTCTCGACAAGCTGCCGACATTCGCGATCGGCGCGGCTGACGAGTATCGCAATGCCGATGAGGGCTGGGGGTTACCGCCCTTCCCGCCCACGCCCGGCGAGCCGAAGCTTTCCCGGCACTTGATCGAATCGCTCGTCAACGACGAATTCGATCTCACGACGTGTCAGGAAATGCTCGTCGACCACGCATTTGCGATTCCTTTGCAGTTGCTGTGGCCTGGCGTCGGCGGACGCGCGATCAAAGCCGTGCCGATCTGTATCAACACCGTGCAGCATCCGCTGCCGTCGCCGAAGCGCTGCCTCAGACTGGGTCAGGCGGTCGGCCGCGCCATTGCCTCCTATGGCGAAGACACGAAGGTGCTCGTGGTCGGATCCGGCGGCCTATCGCATCAGCTCGACGGCGAGCGCGCCGGGTTCATCAACAAAGAGTTCGATCTCGAATGCATGGACAAGCTCGTGAACGATCCGGAAGCGCTGACGCGCTACTCGAGCATCGATCTCGTGGAGCTTGCCGGCACACAAGGCGTCGAGCTCTTGATGTGGATTGCGGCACGCGGCGCACTCGGCGACCTCACTCGAGAGGTTCACCGCAACTATCACATTCCGATTTCGAACACGGCGGCGGGCTTGCTGGTGCTCGAACCGCTGGATTCCACCGCATCGAAGTCGCGGCCGATCGCGGAACGTGTCACGACGGCGATAGCTTGACGCTTTCGCAACGCGGCAAGGCGCGGTGAGCCATCGCGCCTCGTCGCCGGATTCGGTCGCCGATCGCGACCGCATTCGTTCGATCCGCTACGCCGTCCCGCGATACGCCGCCTCGATCGTCGCGACATCGATCTTCTTCATTGTCATCATCGCTTCGAAAGCCCGCTTCGCGGCGGCCTTGTCGGAGCTCGTCGTTGCTTCGAGCAAGATGCGCGGGGTGATCTGCCACGACAAGCCCCACTTGTCCTTGCACCACCCGCACGCGCTCTCGGTGCCGCCATTTTCGATGATGGCGTTCCAATAGCGGTCCGTCTCCGCTTGGTCTTCCGTGACGATCATGAACGAGAATGCCTCGCTCTGTTGGAAGACCGGACCGCCGTTCAGTCCGACGCAGTCGACACCCAGCACGGTGAACTCGACGGTCAGAACTTGACCTTCCTTGCCGCCCGGAAAATCGCCCGGGGCACGATGGACTGCTTTGACGGCGCTATTCGGGAAAGTCCTTGCGTAGAACTGCGCGGCTTCCTCGGCATCTTTGTCGAACCACAGGCAAATCACGTTCTTAGCCATGTCGGTCTCCTAGCTGGGGCGGTCGAATGTGCGCTTCGTAGCTAGGACGAAGCAAGGCGGGCAAATCCGACATCCGACGCAGGCATCGACCGCCTCGTCGCTCCCGCCTCTCCGTCGAGATCCTTCATAGCTCGATTCGGCGTGCGCGCTCGCACATGGCCGTGTAGCGCGTCTCAACGCCTCGCGTATCGGATCCCGATACTCGATGCCCGAAAGTTGCGAGGGCGGTGAGCGCTTCCCAGGCTAATCGCAGCTCGGAAGAACAGCGGTGCTGCGATGATCGGTCAAACAAGAACTCGTCTTACTCCAGCGTCTCCCCTCTTCTTCAACGACACGCACTCGCATCTGAATCGAACGGCCGTTCGCGGCCGGCTCGTGCCGATGAGCGTCGAGGAAGTCGTGTCCGCCGTACAGACGATCCGCGAACGCGGCGAATACCTGATGCCGAGCGGGTCGCTTCATGCGATGGGCGGACAGCAGTTCGCGTCCGACGGCTGGATGCTCGACATGCGAGGGATGAATCGAGTGCTCGGGCTCGATTTGGATCGCGGACTTCTTCGCGTTGAGGCGGGAGTTACTTGGCCGGATCTGATCCGCCACTACGTCGTTGCGCAACACGACATGCCTCGCGCATGGGGTATCCGGCAAAAGCAAACGGGCGCCGACCGGCTTACGATCGGCGGAGCCGTCAGCGCGAACATTCATGGCCGGGGACTCACCTTCTCGCCGTTCGCGTCGGATCTAGAAAGCCTCGAAGTCGTACTGGCCGACGGCTCCGTCGTCGAGTGCAGCCGGAATAATCATCCAGAGCTGTTCCGACACGTCGTCGGTGGCTACGGCTTGTTCGGCATCGTGACGTCCGCCGTCATCCGGCTCACCGAGCGACAAAAGGTGCAGCGCATCGTGCAACTACGTCATATCGAGGAAGTTGCCGAAGCGTTCGAGGAGCGCATCGCCTCAGGCTACTTGTACGGCGACTTTCAATTTTCCACCGCGCCCGAGGACGATCTGTTCCTCCAGCGTGGGGTGTTCTCCTGCTATCGACCGGTCGCGCCCGACACGCCGATCCCATCGGATCAGATCCGCTTGTCGCCCGCAGACTGGCGGCGACTCATATACCTAGCGCACTACAACAAACCGCGCGCCTTCTACGAGTTCGCGGATTTCTATCTGCGCTCGTCCGGACAGATCTACTGGAGCGACACCCATCAGCTCAGCTTGTACCTGGACGACTATCACACCGAGCTCGATCGCTACTGCGACGCCGGCGTGCCAGGATCGGAAGTGATCACTGAGCTTTACGTTCCGCCGGCGCGATTGACCGCATTCATGGAGGACGTCCGCAAGGACTTCCGCGAGAACGACGTCCATCTGATCTACGGCACGGTGCGCCTCATCGAACCCGACACCGAATCCGCCCTGCCGTGGGCGCGCGAACGTTTCGCCTGCGTCATTTTCAATCTGCACGTCGACCACACGCCGCAAGGCATCGCTCGTTCGGCCGAACATTTCCGAAGGCTCATCGACATCGCCCTTCATCACTGCGGCAGTTTCTTCCTCACCTATCACCGCCACGCGACGATGCAACAGGTGCTCGCGTGCTATCCGCAGTTCGCCCAGTTCCTGCGAGCGAAACGCGCATTCGATCCGCAGGAGATTTTCCGGAGCGACTGGTACCGGCACTACAAGGTTGCTGCGGAGAGCGTCGCATGACCGCGAGGACCGATGTCATGGCCGAGCGCGAACGCATCGCGATCCTATGGACTTGTCTCGGGCTGTTCTTTCTGCGCGTCCTCGGACAGATCGAGGTTTGGCTGATCGCACCCGAATGGCTGCCGCCCATGGAGTACTGGTACTCGGGACTCGTCGCCTACCCGTTGCTACTGCCGGCTCAGATCGTGCTCCTGATGGTGATGGCAGTCGTCGTCATGGACGAAACTCGCGGCAAAAAGCTCAGGACCGCGCGAGGCTCTCGCACGATGCGAACGCTCGCTTTGGTTTATTTCGCAGTGATGCTGATGCGCCTATTCGTCCAGGCTGCAAGAGGCGCAGAAGATGCGCTAGCGGCGGGAGGCATTCCCATCGCCTTCCATTGGGTCCTGGCGCTCTTCTTATATGAGTTGGGGCGGTCTCCGCGCGTTGCCGCCGCGAGCACCGCCGCGAGCAACCGTCTCAACTCCTCACACGAAACCGGATGAAGATGCCAGACTGAACTCTCCGGGCCGAGCCGGAAGAAACGTTTCTCGCACGTTCCTCACGCAGCAGTTGCAAGTTCAATAAAGCGTGCTAATCTTCGCGCCCTGTTTTTCTACGCAGCGGCTGCCGCCGCACCAGAGGCGAAATTCGATGCATTCGATCTACGGACAAGCTGATCTATCGCGACGCGAGCTCGGTCGCGACACGCTCGGCTGCCCGTCGATCACGGGTCGCCGGTCGTGGCAGTTCGGAACCCTAGGTTTCGAACGCACGGAAGAAGACATTCGGTAACCGCCTTCTGGCTCCCAGCCCCGAAGGCGTTAGCCGGACGGGCACCCGACGGGAGCCGCTCAGAGATCCTTTTCAGCGATCTCGAATCGTCCCAACAGTGTTCCGTCCGCGAGGTTGAGCCCTCGATCCGGATGCGTGCGCGTATGCGTACGGACCCCTGTGCCGCTCGCTCGGACAGGACGCTGTTTAACAACTTGGGACGATTCGAGGGCTCTCGCTCTTGCGTTGCATGCGCCGCGGCGACGCGATCGCGAGAGCGAAAGCCCTCCGCGAGATTTTTCTTGAAGCACGTGCGAGCGTGAGGGTCGCACTCGCTTCGAATTCGGCGGATCGAGCGATCCGCACCGTTCATTCGTATCGTAGTTCGAATTCTCGATGAGCGCGTCGATCGCTCATCGGTACCGTGGTCTAGGTCGGCGCTTCGTGTCAGCGGATGCGGCTCGAAGCCGCACTGGCGCGCTGCAGCTCTGCTGCTGTGTGTACCGCGCGAGCGCAACCTCTACCTCCTGCAATAGCTCAGTAGGCGAGAGCGAGCAGTTAAGGTCTGCTTGTCGAGGGTTCGAATCCCTCTATTGCAACAAACCTGGCAGAAAGCCTTACGGCTTGGGGTTCGAGTCCCCCTGTTGGATGCCAGCAGCATCCGCACCCGCGAGACGCAAGTCTCGCAACCGAAACGCCCCAGCGATCTTCGTCACGTTCGCGAAAGCGAACGCGTCGCGAGTCGCAGCGCGTATCGCGCCTTGCGCGTTGCTGCACGGCGTATTCCCGACTGACGACGAAAGCTGTCGAACAAGCGTTCGCGCAGGGAAGCGCGGGCGATGACGACTGCCATCGCGTCGACGACGGATACGCCAAGGCAACCCCGCGCGATGGGCGCGGGGCGGCTTCGGTCTTTTTCTTTGGTTTCGTCGATGAGACGAACGGTAAAGATCGCGAGGTCTTTATCGATCGCCCCCGGCTGCACCGGCGGCGGTATTGGCAAGTGCAAACGGGCGACCGGCAACAGGCGACAGGCGACGGACGAGTACGCACGCAGCGTGCCTCTACCTTCAGCCTTCAGCCCTCTGCCTTCAGCCTATCGAGGAGAACAACATGGCCATCATGCGCATCACTGTCGCCCAGCATGAACGTGCACTGGTTTGGAAGAACAGGATCTTTGCGGGAGTGCTGGAGCCGGGCAAGCACTGGCTCATTGCGCCGATGAGCGACATTCAGGCACAACTCTATGATCTGACCGTCCCGGAGTTCGAGAACGCACGTGTCGACTTCCTGCTCACGGAAGCGCGCGAGACGATGGAGAAATACTTCGACATCGTCGAGCTCACGGATAGCGAAGCGGGTCTTGTTTACAAGAACGGCAATCTGGCGGGCGTGCTCGCACCAGGTAAGCGTCAGCTCTATTGGAAGGGCCCGATCGAAGTGAAGGTCGAGAAGATCGATCTCGCCGCCGATCCGGAAGTGCCGGCTCACGTCGCAAAGCTACTCGCCCGCGCACCGCTCGCATTGCATGTGTCGGATGCCGTGAGCTCGGTCGAGGTGCCCGATACGTCGGTCGCCTTGCTGATCATCGACGGCAAGTTCGTGAAGCTGCTCGAACCCGGCCTGCACGTGTTCTGGAAATTCCAGCGCACGGTCAAGGTCGAGCTCGTCGATCGTCGCGTCCAGACCATGGAAGTCTCGGGTCAGGACATCCTGACCAAGGACAAGGTCAGCCTGCGCATCAACCTCACTGCCTTGTGGCAGGTCGTTGACATCGTGCAGGCGCGCACGCAACTGCAGAACTTCGTGGAGTACGTCTACAAGGAGCTGCAATTCGCGCTGCGCGAGGCGGTCGGCAGCCGCACGCTCGATGAGTTGCTGAGCGCGAAGGGCGATTTGGATCGAGAGATTCAGACGTCCGCGCGCAGCAAGATCGAGCCGCACGGCATCAAGCTCGCGAGCGTAGGTATCAAGGACGTGATCCTGCCGGGTGAGATGAAGGACATTCTCAACCGAGTGGTGGAAGCCGAGAAGGCCGCGCAGGCGAACCTGATCAAGCGTCGCGAAGAGACCGCGGCAACGCGTTCGCTCCTGAACACCGCTCGACTCATGGACGAGAACCCGACGCTGTTGCGTTTGAAGGAGCTCGAGACGCTGGAGAAGATCACGGAGAAGGTCGACAAGCTGACCGTCTTCGGCGGTCTCGACGGCGTGCTCAAGGACGTCGTGCGCATCAAGGTGCCTGCGAACTGAATGCGCACGGCAACATTACAGGGGCCCGGTCAAAAGGCCGGGCTCCTCTTCTTTTCACTTCATCGAGCAAACCGGCACGTAAACGAACTTTGCGGCCGAATGAATCCCCGCCACCACCATCCGCTCGGATTTCCGCACGCACACAATCCAAGCTGTTTGCTCTCTCCCATACGCAAGGCTGCTCTTAGTCCCGTAAGCTGCTTCGCGCGACCGCGGCTGGCCAACCACTCGAGTGTTGCACGCCAAAATCCATCGCGATGCTTCGAGTGAAACAAATCGAAGTGGCCGATGCGCTCCACGCCGAGATCGCTCGGCGAGATCAGCATGATGCGTTTGTCGGCACCGGCGTAATACGCCAGCGCACGATTGATCGCGGGTAGTGTCGCATACGCGTCGTCGGTCGGCGATACAGCCAGCAACGGGCCGCGAAATGCCGCAAGGCGCGCGATGATCTCCCGCCGCTGCTCCTTCGGAAAGCTCTCCTCAACTCGCGCGCCGCGGAATGCCCATTCGAATGCAACGCCCGCAGGAAGGTCTTCGAGCCAACCTAGCCGGCGTCCCGGAAAGTATCCGCACACTGCTGTAAGCGCCGGCATGACGAAGTGCCACTTCAGGATGTTCTTGAAGCGACTGTCCGGCGCGTAGTCGCGGTAATAGGCAAACTGACCGCCGACGCTGAGGAATGCCGAGCATCGATCGAATCCTGGCGCGAGCCCGGGCAGGAAACCGCCGATGCTGTGACCGACGACCATCGTCGGTCGACCTTCGGCAAGACGTTCGGCAGCTTCGAACACTGCAGCGAAATCTTTCGTTCCCCAATCGCTCCAGCGGAAATCGCAGCGCCTGAGATCTTGCGAGCGCGATTCGCCGATGCCGCGATAGTCGTATGTGATGACTTCGAAGCCATGCTCGGCGAGGAAGCTGGCATAGCGGTGGTAATAGCGAGCGCGAACTCCGGTTGCTGGATTCACGATGACGACAGCCGATGCAGCCGGCCGCGCCCACAGATGTCCGCTGAGCGTGACGCCGTCGGCACAGCGAAACGTCATGCTTCTCGGCTGGATTGCGGAGGCCGTTTCGCTAACAGCGGACCCGTGTGCGCCTGCACGCTGCTGACACTGCACCATCGCTACCTCGGAGCATTACAAGCATCACTATTGTATCAATTGTTCATTATCAGTCCACAATGTTCACTGGAGTCCCGCAAGGTCACAGGCGGTAACTCGTCGATCTCAGCCGCGATGGACGGGAATGGCCGCGCCTCGGCGTGCGCAGCACGGTGTACTGAACGGAGCTTGGGAATCGAAGGAATTCAGCCGCGCTACTGCGGCTGCTTTCACCCGCCGGTCAAACGATCACTTCTTCGGGCTCGTTGAGCAAGGAGGCGATCGTGCGCAAGGCTTTTTCCAACTCGTCGCGAGTCAGCGTGGCCATGATCGAGAGCCTGACACCGCCGCCGAAGTCGCCGCCGACGAACGATGCGTCGGGCGGCGTCAGCCGAACGCCCCGCTCTGCCGCTAGCCTTGCGAGCTTTTCTGCGCGCGCCGGGTTCATCGGCAGCCACAAGTGCGGCGCGCCTTCCGGCATTGGCACTGAACCCAACCCGAGTACGCGCTTCGCCAATTGAATGCGTGCCTTTGCTTCTGAACGAAGGATCGCGGCCACCGTCGAATCGGCGCCGAGCTCCAGCAATGCGCACGCCATCTCCACGCCGTAGGGCGCGGGTCCCCAGACTTCCGCACGCAAAGCGCTGGCAATCTCAGCACGACGGCTTCGCGGCGGCGCAATCACCCCCACACGGATGAGCGGCGTCAAACATTTCGAGATGCCGTTGAGATAGTACGTGCGCTCGGGCGCAAGCTCTTTGAACGTGGGCCCGTTCTTTGCGGAATAGATGGAATAAATGTCGTCTTCGACGATCCACGCATCGTGTTTCTCGATGACGGCGAGCAGCTCGCGTCGGCGTTCTCTGCCGATCTCGAAACCGAGCGGGTTGTGACTGACGGGCGTGAGATAGACGATCTTTGCTCCGCTCTCCCGCAGCGCGCGATCGAGATCGCGCGCGAGCATGCCGTCGTCGTCGTGCCGCACTGGAACCATTTGCATGCCCAGCGCACGTGCAGCGGCGATCGCACCTGGATACGTGGAGCTCTCTGTGACGATCACACGCGAAGCTGCGCGCAGGTCCTGAAACGCAAGGTGGACTCCGTGCTGCACGCCCACGCTCAAGATCAGATCGTCTTCGGACACCTCGAGCCGTGTGCGCGCCAACCAATCAGCGAACACGCGGCGCTGTTGCGTCGTACCGCGCTGGCTCGCATAGCCGCCGTGCGGCAGCGAAAGCGAATTGCGCATGGCGCGCTCGGCGGCGGCCCGAAATGTCTCTTCGGGGATCACATGCGGCGGACCGTTGATCGCCAAGTCGACGACGCCGTCCCTGGACGAAGCAGAGGCAATGCGGGTGTCGTTGACGAACGTGCCGCGGCCGACTTCTCCGCGCAGGATGCCGCGATGACCGAGCAGATCCAGCGCCTTCGTTACCGTACCGATGGAAACGCCCGCTTGCCGCGCGATTTCTCGATGCGTCGGCAAACGATCGCCCGGCTGGAAGCGCTCCTCCCGGATCCATTGCTCGACGGCGCTCGCCAGTCGCTCGTGAAGCGCGCCCGGCGTGTCAGCCAGTCGGATTTTCGCTCTCGAAGCTCTGGCCACGGTCGCTCGCAATACAATTTTCGAAATTGTATCACGTGCCGATAGCGTGCGGACCGGCCCACCGAATGAGGGCCGGCGAGTGCGGCCATTACGCGTGCCATCGTGCCGCGACGGATCGATCGAGCGCCGCTCTCACGGCGACCATGTCCTGCGCCCCCGAACTCAATTCCTTCGCCGATGCGTAGAGCCCGCGACACGTTCGCAATAGGGGCGATACAGCACCGGCGGCGACGGTCGCTTCGCCGATCAAGTCGATGTTGTTGAGCACATCCGCAATCGCCGCTTGGGGCTGCCAATCTTTTGCTGCCAGCTTCTGCGCTTTCACCTGCGAAACGTTGCTGGCCATCGGGCTTGCCGCGAGGACGTCGCGAAAGGCGTTGAGGTCGATGCCGGCACGCTCGGCGAAATGAAACGCTTCCACGAGCCCGGTGACCATCACGATCATGTACAGATTGACGGCCAGCTTCATCTTCAATGCGCCCGGTATGGGACCGCAGTCGAACATGTCCTTGCACATGTGCCGCAACAAGTTGTGTGCAGCGGCGACATCCGCGGCCTCGCCGGCCAGCATTGCGACGAGCCGTCGCTCTTGGGCTTGTTGTCGAGAACCGGAAACGGGAGCTTCTACGTAACGTCCTCCGGCCGATTTGATTTCCGAAGCCAGCGCAATCGAATACTCCGGACGCACCGTGGCCGTATTGATGATCAACTTACCGGACACCCGCTTGCGAAATCGCTCGTCGCCTCGCCCGAGCACGGCATCGACCGCTGCTGCGCTCGAAAGCATCAGGAAGATCGATTCGCAGCTCGCGAAAATGTCCTCGACGTCACTAACCGGCTCTGCGCCTGCGGCGATCACAGGCGCAAGTTTCTCGGGCGTGCGATTCCACACCTTCAGATGTACCTGGGCACGCGCGAGGTTGACGGACATCGGCTGTCCCATGAGACCGATGCCGATGAAGCCAGTCGCCGTCATGACCAAAGCGTAAACCTTGCGAAGGACGCAGCCGGCGCGGGTTGCGGCCAGCGACGAAACACCGCAAGCCCTTCGGCTTCTTCACGGAACGCGAACAATTTCGGTAGCGTGCAGCGAGCCAAGACGTCCGGAATACGATGCTGCATGAAAGTGCCAACGACCGCGAGCGTAATCCCCGCTTGTGTCAAACGGTCTCGCGACAGCCACAGACTCGCGGCTTCGATCTGTCTCTCGAGTAGCTCGCACGCAGCCGCAACTTGCGCGGCAACTCGATCCTGCCAATCTTGAAATTGCTTCTCTACCGGCCGGAGCTCGCGTTCGTAAACGAGCTGAACGGCTTTGTCGCAAGCGGTTTGCGCCAGACCGAGGAGAGCCGTGCCACGACGCCGCGCGAAGTCATCGCGCGGCCAGAGACTGCGCTCACCCGTCGTGCGCTCGAAGTACTCGATGATGACGTTCGACTCCATCAGCATCGTACCGTCGTCGAGGAAGACGGTGGGTGCTCTGACGACCGGATTGATCCCTCTGAACTTGTTCAGCTCGTCGAACACCGAGACCGACTCGTGCTCGAAAGCGACGCCGAGCTCCGACAAGCTGATCGCAACGCGTCTCGTGTAAGGGGAGGAAAGCGCACCGACGAGTTTCATGGCTCAGTAACTCTCACCGTTCTTGCGCGTGAAGCGCCACACGCGTCCATCCAAGACCGCCACGAGATCGTCGAACGGATAATGGACGCGGTCGCCCGCCGTTCTGTCGCCCACTTCCAAATAGGTGGCCGGCCGGTTCGAACGGTTCTCGAGATGATGACTGCCTTTCCCCGCCGCGAAGCCGACGCACCATCCGGCGCTCATGGTCCATTCCTCCGCCCCGCTCACGACGACGAGCTCTCCGTCGAGCACGTAAATGAATTCATCCCGCTTGCTGTGCTCGTGTTGAAGTGCTGAAACAGCACCGGGCTCCAGCATCGTGAGATTCACACCGAAGTTCATCAAGCCGAATAGGTCGCCGAGCGGTCGCTTGTGCCGCCCACGCATCCGGCTCGCGAAAGGCTCCGGGTAGTTGGAACGAGATATACGAAGCGGCGCCACGCTAGCCACGAGAGGAGCTCTCAACATGAATTCTTTCACCGTTCTTTCGCCGAGCGACATTGGGTCCCCGCCCACCGCTGAATCGCCGGCCACACATCCTGAAATGAACAATTCGATTAATTGTTCATTTATATATGGCAATTGTATTTATTGTTCACCACGGATTTCAAGATGCTCACAGCTGAGAGAGCGAGACGCGCGGATGCGCGGGCAATCCGCTATCCCCTTGCGGGAGGCCGCTCTTACGTGTCCTGCGTTCGCGGCAATCGTGCATCCATGCACATCAAGCCAACGCGAGCGAATGCGCCGGTGGGGGTTCGCACAACGCCTCTAACCCAGCGCCCAGAGCCCAGCGCCCTTGCTGTGGCCGGTAGCCTGCCGTACGGGTCGGGCGCCTGAATGGAGTGCTGCTCGAAGGTTAGTTAACCATTGGGTTGACTATTAGAGACATCGGCGTATATTCAACCGTATGGTTAACAGTAGTGTTCAAACCCTCGATCGCGTGTTTCACGCTCTCGCCGATCCCACACGGCGACGGATGCTACGCAGCTTGGCTTCCGGGGAACGAACGGTTGGCGAGCTTGCCGAGCCTTTCCAAATGTCGCTCGCCGCAGCTTCCAAACATATTCGAGTGCTCGAACAAGCCGGACTCGTGCGGCGTACCGTACAAGGTCGAACGCACTATTGCCGGCTGAACCCCAAACCGCTGAGCAGCGCGCACGAATGGCTCAGCTTCTACGAACGTTTCTGGAGCGAACGCCTCGAGGCATTGGAAGCGTTGTTGCGTCACCCTGATCGAGACCGGGAGACCGAATCATGAACGAATTCGCCAAAGTGACTGCACCCGGATCGCTGCGCATCGAGCGTCTGCTGCCCGGTCCGATCGAACGGGTTTGGAGCTACCTCACGGACTCGCAACAGCGCGGCAAATGGCTGGCAACCGGCGAGATGGATCTGCGCGTCGGCGGTCGCGTAGAGCTGCACTTCAAGCACTCCGATTTATCTCCTCACGCCGAGCCGACGCCGGAGCGCTTCAAGGAGATGGAAGACGGCGTGACGGTTCACGGATTCATCACGCAGGTCGAGCCGCCGAGATTGCTCAGCTACACCTGGAGCGAAGAATCCGACGCTTCGGAAGTGACGTTCGAGCTCAAACCGCAAGGCGCCGACGTCCTGCTCATCGTGACGCAGCGTCGACTGGCGAACCGAGCGGAGATCTGCGATGTTGCCGCCGGTTGGCACACTCACCTCGACATCCTCGGCGACAACCTGCACGGCCGCACGCCGCGTCCGTTCTGGTCCACTCATACGAAAAACGAGGCCGAGTACGAACGCAGCATTCCGAGCCAGTCGGCCGTCGTTCGAGTCAGCCGCGATTTTTCCCTGCCGCCCGAGCGTGTATTCGATGCCTGGGTCGATCCGCGCATTGCCTCGCAGTGGTTGTTCACGACTGCACAAACCAAGATCGCTCGCGCAGACATCGACGCGCGGCCCGGCGGAACCTATTCGATCGTAGACCTTCGCGACGGCGAGGAAGTCGAGCATTGCGGCCGCTATCTGGAGTTCGAGCGACCGCGGCGGCTCGTGTTCACGCTGCAAGTACCGAAGTATTCGGAGCAAGTCGACTGCGTTGCCGTGGACATCCTGCCGACGAGCATCGGCTGCAACCTCACCCTCACTCACGAGCTCTCGCCCGAATGGGCGGAACAGACACGCGAAGGTTGGACGACGTTGTTGGAGGCGTTGGCGAAGAAGGTAGCGTAAGAGGCTACTGGCGACAGCTCGACGCGCGGAGCGCGCCGTCGATCGCCTCTCCTTGGGGAGCGGCGACTCTGCGCAGCTTCGCTCCGCTCGGAAACCATAGACGCGCCTCGCGCGTCATTCCCCAAGCCCCATACCTCTCAGGAGCACTCATGCCTCCCCACAAGCCACCCGGTTACAGCTCTGTTTCCCCCTACCTCATCGTCGACGGCGCAGATGCGACGATCCGATTCTTGAAGGATGTGTTCGATGCAATCGAGTTGCGTCGTTTTCCGGATGACGACGGCAGACTCATCCATGCCGAAGTGCGCATCGACGACACAGTCATCATGATCGCAGACTCCGTACCGCCGAAATGGCCGGCCGTGCCTGCGCACGTACATATATATGTGGCGGACGTGGATGCGACCTATCGAAAGGCGCTCGAGGCCGGCGCCAAATCCGTGCAAGAGCCGAAAAAGAAAGCAGACGAAGACAAGCGCGGCGGCGTTCGCGATGCGGGCGGCACGACGTGGTGGATTGCTACGAAGGTGGAATGAGGGAACAGGGGAAGGGAAAAGGGGAAAAGGGAAAGAGGGAATAAGGGAAGGAGGGAAGAAGGGAAGAGAGGCCGCGCGTTTTCCGAACGGTCGACTGATTCGCGCGTCGACCGCACAAGATTTTGATGTGGTTAACAGTTCTGTAGCCGCTACCGCGGTTAGCGTCGAATCGCTGCACGCGCGATCCGGAGGCTTCTTTCTTTTTCCTTTTCCCTTTTCCCTTTTCCCCTTTCCCCTTTCCCTTTTCTTTAGCCCCACCCCATGAACCGCAGCAACGACTTTTTCCCTTACGCGGCCTCGGCGCTTTGCGGCCTGATCGTCTTCATTGCGATCACGGCGACGACCGGAAAGAACGAAGCCTGGGACGACGGCATCTACTATTCGGTCGGCATTCCGTTCATGTGCGTCGCAGCCTTCGCAATCGGCTATCTGTTTCCAATCAGATCTTGGCGATGGGCAGCTTGCATGGCGGGCGGACAGGCGCTCGGCGCGTTGCTGAGCGGCAGCTCGCTAAACCTGCTGCCGCTCGCAATGATCTTCATGACGATCATTTCGCTTCCGCAATTCCTCGCTGCGTTCGTCGGTTCCAAGCTCTCGCCCAGGAAGGCTTCGCAATGACGACGCTCTTCAAGTTCATCTTCGGCATCGGGCTGCTCATCTATGCCTACCGAGCCTACGTCAAAGGCGAAGTTCGCGCGGGCAGGAAGGGTTTGGAGCTTTACACACCGACGCGCGAAGACAATCCGGTCGCCTTTCACTTCTTCGTCGCGCTGTATCTATTCGGCGGCTTTGCTTTGTTGATTTGGGGCGTGCTGGTGCTTGCCGGCGTTGCGGAGCCGATGCGGCTGAATTGAGGGCTCGGGGCGTTTAAGGGCTCTGGTCAGAATAACGCGCGAAGCGCGCCGTCGATCGCCTCTCCTTGGGGAGAGGCAACCAGAGCGCAGCGTGGTGGTGAGGGGATGTTTTGCGAAGCGCGCGTTCGCGCCTTCCCCTCACCGCGACGCATCCGCTCTCGCTGCCTCTCTCCCCAAGGAGAGGCGGGCTTCCGTCAGCCTTCAGCCTTCAGCCTTAGACTCTGGAGCCACTCGCACGTCCGCAAGAAACCGCCGAAACAGAAGAAATGCACGCCGTCGAAGGCACCGCCATTGAGGACTCGAGCCTGTGCCAAGTCGAGCAGCACTTGATCGGGACGATAGTCGCCGATGAGCTTGGTGAACGAGCTCGGCCGCGCGCCGAGCGCACGAATGGAAGGACCGACACCGCAGCGCATCGCGAACTTGAACAATGTTGCGATACCGGCAGGACCCGAGACTCCCGCAATGAGCCGGGCTTCGACACCGGAAGCTCGCAGCGTTCCGGCCCAATCGATGAAGGGCTGCGCTTCGAAGAAAAACTGCGTTACGAACGTCGCCTCGATCCCCGCAGCTTTCGCTAGCTCCGCCTTCTCGACTTCGGCGCGTCGAATCGTTTCGAGCGCGACTTTCGGATGACCTTCCGGATGACCCGCCAGCGACACGCGACGCAGCCCATGACGCGCGAGGACGCCCGAGCGCAACACATCCGCGACAGCCGAATATGGCCCGACCGCTGACGGATAGTCGCCGGAGATCAACAGCACTTCTTGGACGTGAGCGTCGTCAACTGCACGCGCCAAGAAGCGGTCGAGCGCTGCCTCGTTTTCCAACAGCCGCACGGGCACATGGGGAATCGGATCGAATCCCGCTTCTGCGACCGCACGACACGCGCTCAACGTGTCGTCCCAAGATTGTTTCGGCAGGTGACTGACGTACAGACGCGTACCGCTCGGCAACAGCTCGCGGCTCGCGGGCAGATACTTGACGTCCTGAACGTTGAGCTCGACCGACGCATGCTGCGCAAGCTGAGCGACGGCCCGCGCGATCGCAGATGCGTCAGCCGCCGACGCGGTCGGCGGCTGCTCTGTCACGGCGTTGGTATTCATTTGCCGCTGCGCGTACGCCAACCTTCGTGGTAGTGCTCGCGCGCATCGCGCGAGTACGGCACAGGCGCTACCTTCACGCGCACTTCGCATTGACGATGCGGCTCGACCGTCGGTTTGCGAGTACCGCCGTTCTCTTCGCCCCAGACCAGAGTGAGCTCTTCGCCCACATTGATCTCCGCATCGAGCACGCCGAGCGACAGACCGCAACGCTCGTTGTGGCTGTAACCGGTGAACATCGAGAAGCCGACGACCTTGCCGTTCTTCTTGACCGCGTCGTAGGACGACGAAGCGTAGTTGGCGATCGGCAGATCGAAGAACTTGTACGGCAACGAATCGCGATCGCACAGCGATGCCAGGATCTTGCCCAAGTCCTCGCCGTTCCATTCGAACGTCACTTTCCGGCGCTGCGGCCGCCCGTCCTGCATCATCTTCTCGAGCGCCTCGCGCCCGATGAAGTCATGATCGAACTTCACGAAGCCGCCGTAACCGAGCTCGTACGGCGTCAAGTAATAGTCTTCGATGTTGTCGGAGACGAAGCTGCCGCCGAGCGAACCGCTGCCTTCGTAGCCATCGGCCGGCAGCCACTCGCGATACTTCTTCATCTTCTCGCCGGTATAGACGGCGGGCAGCGGCGACGGAATCCAGCCGGACTCGAGCGTATTGCTCGCATAGGTCCGCGAGCCGACCAGCACGAGACCGACATCGCGTCCCGCTTCGAGAATCGCATTGCGAATCTCGTCGCGCTCTTCGTACGGGCCCCAGATCTCGAGTCCCGGTTCGCCCGCCATGCCATGGCGCAGCGCGTTCACTTCGCGGCCTGCGATCTTGATCTTGTCGAAGTTGAAGAACTTGATGTCCGGCAGCGGACCGCCGTTGAGCTTGTGCAGCAGCTCGGCGGCCTTCGGACCTTGGATCTGATAGCGATAGTGGCGTCGAGTCACTGCGCGGCCGTAAGGGTGCGAAGTCGAGCGGTCATCGCGGATGTACTCGACATTGAACCCGCCGGTTTCGGCGTGGAACTGCAGCCAGTTCACCGTCGGTGCGCGGCCGACGAACAAGAACTTGTCTTTCTCGAGATAGAACAGGATGCCGTCGCCGATCACATAGCCGTCGTAGCTCGTCGGCACCATTTGTTTGGCCTTGCCCGGCTCGAAGTTCTTGAAGCTGTTGACGGTCGTGTAGGAACACAGCTTGAACGCGTCCGGTCCCTGAATCGTGATCTCCGCCATGTGGTGCGATTGGTCGTACAGGACCACCGATTCGCGCCACGCAACCTGCTCGCTGCGCCAATTGCTGAACTCCGTCGGCACGACCGGATACACGTATGCACCGATCTGCGAGTTACGCAGCATCGTCACTGGGTTGCCGACGCTCTGAAGCAAGCTCTCCAACGATTGTCTGGTCATGACGTGTACCTCGAACGCGAGCCGCTTCCGCGACTGCGTAGCTATTTGAAAATGACGGTGCGATTGCCGTTGAGAAAGATTCGATGCTCGACGTGCCACTTCACGGCGCGCGCCAGCACCGCGCACTCCACGTCGCGGCCGACGGACGTGAAGTCTTCGACGCTCATCGAGTGATCCACACGCTCGACGTCCTGCTCGATGATCGGACCTTCATCCAAATCCTCCGTGACGTAGTGCGCCGTGGCGCCGATCAGCTTCACGCCGCGCTCGTGCGCTTGCTGATAGGGCTTGGCGCCTTGGAAGCTCGGCAGGAACGAGTGATGAATATTGATCGCGCGGCCTTGCAATTGCTGACACACCCACGGCGAGAGAATCTGCATGTAGCGGGCGAGCACGACCAAGTCGCAGCGCTCGTCCTGCACGATCTGCATGAGCCGGCGTTCCTGCTGTTCCTTGTTATCCGGCGTGACCGGCAGATGATGAAACGGAATGTCGTGATCGGCGGCGAGCCGGTAGAAGTCTCGGTGATTCGAGACGATCGCGGGAATCTCGACGGGCAGCGCCCCGATCCGGTAGCGATAGAGCAGATCGTTCAAGCAGTGGCCGAACTTCGACACCATGAGCAGCACACGCTGCTTCACGGCGGTGTCGTACACCGCATATTCCATCGAAAACGGTTCCGCCACGGTCGCAAAGGCGTCGCGCAGCGCGGCTGCCGTCGTCTCGCGCGCCGAGTCGAAGCTCACGCGCATGAAGAACCGGTTGCTGTCCGGATCGCTGAACTGCGCGCTCTCGACGATGTTGCACTCCTGCTGCAGCATGAAGTTCGCGACCGCAGCAATGATGCCCATGCGGTCCGGACAGGAGAGCTTGAGAATGTATCGATGCATTACCGGGGGCATGCCGCACCTAGCCTATCGTGGAAGTGTCTATCTGTTGTGCGAATCGGGCAACGCGATATGATCGATTCGCTGTATAACCTACGCGAATAGTGCCCGTGACCGAGTTCGACCTCAACCTGCTGCGTGTCCTCGTCGCGCTCGGGGAAACTCGTAGCGTCAGCAGCGCCGCACTCAAGCTGCACCGCAGCCAGCCGGCCGTGAGCGCTTCGCTGGCGAAGCTGCGCGAATTCTTCAACGATCCGCTGTTCGTCCGGACCGGTAACCGCATGGAACCCACCCCGCGGGCCATGGGCCTGATCGACTCTGCCCGTGCGCTATTGGAACGCGTCGGGACGGAAATCGTCTCCGACCCCGTTTTCGATCCCGCCAAGAGCACGCAGCCCGTGAAGGTCGCCCTGTCGGACGTGGGCGAAGTCGTCTTCTTGCCGACATTACTGCGTGAGTTACGTAAAGCCGCGCCGAATGTATCGATCCGCTCGATCAGCCTTCCGCCCGCCGACGTGGCAAGCGGGCTCGAGGCCGGCGAGATCGATCTTGCGATCGGCTACTTTCCCGACCTGAAGCGACACAACTTCTTTCAGCAGGGACTGTTCGTCGACGGCTTCAAGGCTTTGCTGCGCGCCGATCACCCGGTGAGCGCACGCAGACTCACCCTCAAACAATTCGTAGAGCTCGAGCACGCAGTGGTGCGCGCCGAAAGCCGCACCGAGGAAGTCATCGAGCGCTACCTGGCACGCAAGAAAATTCGCCGGCGCGTGGTGCTCACGACCCCGCACTTCGCGAGCGCACCGATCATCGTCGCGCAATCGGATCTCATCGTCACGATCCCGGAACCCCTTGCCCGCTATTTCTGCAGCGTCTCGGCTCACGTACGGCTCGTCGAGCTGCCGTTCGACGCGCCGCGCATCGAGCTGAAACAGTTCTGGCATCGCAAGTTCCATCACGACGCGCGGAATCGGTGGCTGAGAGCGCTGGTGTATCAGTCGTTCCAGCGCCGCTGAACGCCTAGGCTGTGGACTGTAGACTGTAGGCTGCAGGTCGAGCGCATTGACGCGCGCAAGCTTCCCCTCACCCGCACGCTTCGCTCTGCGACCTCTCCCGCCCGGGAGAGGTGGCCGCGCACGCGCGCCAACCTTGCCTCTCCTTGGGGGCCCCAAGGAGAGGGGTCTATGCGCGCCCAACGCGGAACTGTGTTCTTGGTCACGGGCTAGAATTTGTCTCGCTCGTTCTCCAGCTACAGCTTAGAGCCTACAGCCTATGAGTAAGAACGACCCATCCGCCTCCGAACTGATCGACGCACGAATCGCGGCATTGAACGACTGGCGCGGCGAGATGCTCGCGCGGATACGAGCGATCATCAAAGAGGCCGATCCCGATGTCGTCGAGGAAGTGAAATGGCGCAAGCCGTCGAACTCGATGCTCGGGGTGCCGGTGTGGTCGCACGACGGAATCATCTGCACGGGCGAGACATACAAGAATGTCGTGAAGATGACGTTCGCGAAGGGAGCGTCGCTGCCCGATCCTGTTGGGCTCTTCAATGCCAGCCTCGACGGCAACGTGAGGCGTGCGATCGATTTTCGCGAGGGCGACAAGGTCGACGCCAAGGCGTTGAAGGCGCTCATTCGAGCCGCTGTTGCACTGAACACCGCCGCTCGCTCCGCAAAACAGCCGAGCGGCAGAAAGAGCGGGCCTGCAAGGCGGGACCGGTCGCCTGCCAAACGCGCCCGCGCTAGCAAAGCTTGACAAGACAAGAGCGTGCAACGCCGCGCTTCTGCAGTATGCTCGGCGTCGGTTTGATCTCATCTTTCGGGGGACCTCATGAATCGGCTGGTCATTGCAATCTCGTCCGTGCTGATCGCAGCATCGGTCGCGCCTGCAGCCGCTGACAGCTCGTACAAGCCGCCGCGCACGTCCGACGGCAAGCCGGATCTGCAAGGTGTGTGGACAAATGTCAGCCTGACGACGCTACTGCGCACGCGGCAGTTCCAGACCAACGTCGTGTCCGCTGAAGAGGCGGAGCGTATTGCGCAGCAGCGCGCCGCCATGATGCAGAGAAGCCTCGCTCCGACGGATCCGAATGCACCCGCGCCCCCGAAGGGCGGCAACGTCGGCGGCTACAACTCCTTCTTCACCGATGCGGGCGAGCGACTTGCCAAAGTCCGGGGCCAATATCGAACGACGTGGCTGCTCGAAGAGAACGGCCAGCTGCCTTATTCAGAAGAGGGCCGCCGCACGTTCCAATCGAAGCTAGCGTTCACCCGCAACAATTTCGACGGCCCCGAGGTCCGCCCGATGGCCGAACGCTGCATCGTCGGTTTCGGCTCGACCGCCGGCCCGCCGATGATCAACGTGCTCTACAACAACAACTATCAGATCGTGCAGACGCCCGATCACGTCGTCATTCATGTCGAGATGAATCACGACGCGCGCGTGATCCGGCTCAACGGCAAGCACGTGCATCCGAACATTCGGCCATGGATGGGAGATTCGATCGGCTGGTGGGAAGGCGACACGCTCGTTGCCGAGACGACGAACTTCAATCCCGGCGAGGAGCTGCGCACGAACTTCGATCAGTCGTTCTACATCTCGAAGGATGCGAAGGTCATCGAGCGCTTCACGCGCATTTCGCCGACGGAGATCGAATACGAGTTCGAAGTGGACGATCCGAAGACGTTCACCAAAGTCTGGCGCGGCGTGATGGTGTTCAACGCGGCGCAAGGCAAGATCTACGAGTACGCGTGTCACGAAGGCAATTACGCGCTGCCCGGCATTCTGGCCGGTGCGCGTAAAGCCGAAGAGGAAGGCAGAGTCTTCGACCCCGGTACCGAGTAGCCGCTCCGCTTCTTCGCACGTTCGTTCGAATGCGCTCGCGCGCCCGGCCGTACCGGGGCGCGAGCGTTTTCGTTATTTCCACCCGAAATTCAGCGACAACTTGAACGTCCGCGTCGGTTGCCGATACGCGGTCTCGGCACCGAGCGCCGGATTGGGGTTGCCAGGTACGCCTCGCCAGACTTCGTAACGATCGACGTTCTTCGCATTGGTCACATTGAACACGTCGCCACGCAGCGTCGCCGTCAATCCCCAAAGATCGAACTGCTTCGCAAGCGCAAGATCGAGCTGCCGAAGGCCGATCGAATGATCGGGCTTGAAGTTCTGGAAATAGCACATGCGATCGCCTGTCACGCCCGGCGGATTCGGCTGCACGTCAAAGCAGTTGAGCGCCTCGAACTGATATGGGGATTGCAGCGTCAGCTTTGCCGAAAGCATCAAACCCCACGGCGCATCCCAAATCGCCGTACTGACGAGCCGATGGCGCGGCACGCCGACCGAATCGTGCCAGCCGAAGTCGCTGACATCCGGATAATCCAAGACATAGTGCTCGTCGTTGAACGCTGCGTTCGTGCGATTCTCGCGCGCGTCGGTATAGGTATACGCGACCGTCACGGCCCAACCCGATTCGCGGGTGTACGGTTTCTCGGCGGACAGCAAGACCTGCTTCGCGCGCGTCTCGATGCCGTTCTTCGCAATGATGAGCGAGCCGAGTCCCGGAATGCCGTTACCCCACGGCTGTCCGCCCCAAATGGTGCGCGGATCGTCCCGGAAACTTCCGTCCGGATAGCGATTGCCCAGCAAGAACACGATGCCGTCCTTCGACTCGATGTAAGCGAGCGTCAGCGACGTGTTCCAGTCCTGATTGCCGAATTGGAATCGATTCCGAATGCCGAGACTGAACTGATCCGAGTACGGGACCTTGAGATCGTTGTGGATCAGATTGATCTCGCGCCCAAGATTCGGATTGTCGGCCACGAGCGCCTCGAGATTCGCACGATCGAAAAAGGCAGGATCCCATTCGACGCAATCCCCGACGCCGACCTCGCACTCGTGACCCGGAATGTTGAAGCGCCGCACGTAGCGCGGGAACGTCCCTTTCGAACGCTCGAGCGCCAGGTAATCGAAGACGTTGCGGTCGTAGGCGCGCCCTGCTCCGCCGAACAGCACGAAGCGTTCGGTGCCGCTGAAATCGTAGGAGAAACCGATCCGCGGCTGAATCGCGCCGTCGAACGCGTCGCGATTGTTGCCGGTACTGATGTAGTCGGAAATGTCGATGCCGCCGAGCGCGAGCGTTTGAGCGTACGTCTGGCCGGCGGGTGCATTCGGATCCTGCGAAAAGATCGCGTCGACCACGTGCTGCGGCGTCACGAAATCGAGATAGCTCGGCGTCTCTTCGTAATCCCATCGCAATCCGAGGTTGAGGATCAAGCGATCGGTCACCTCCCAGTCGTCCTGGATGTAGATGCCGAACTGCTTGTTGCGAGATTTCACGTTGCGCTCCGGCACGCCTGGCATGACGGCGCCGAACTCGACGCGATACGGCGTGTTCAGATCGCCGAACACGTCATAGAAGAATTGCGGGTTGTAAGGCTGTTGCTCGAACGCATTGATCTCGACCTGCTTGTACTTCACGCCGGTCTTGATGATGTGCTCGCCGAACCAATCGAACGCGGTGAACGTGAGATCGTCTTGGAACGACCAGCCGCGTTGACCTTTGTCCTGATAGTCCTCGCCGCCGCCCAGATTGAGAATGATGCGGTCTTGAGTGCCGGCGGTGAGCCGATAACCTGGAGCGAGGGTGACCGGACGCGGATTGAAGTTCGCGTCCTCGTACGTGATGTGCATCTCGTTCAGGAAACGGGCACCCGTGTACTGATACCGCAAGCCGAAGCGCTGCTCTTCATTGTCTTTCGTGCTAGCGAATTCGCGCGTGCTTTGATTGCCGATGTTCTGCAATTCGCTTTCGTCGCGCACCCTCGCAGTCAGCTCGAGCAGGTGGTTGTCGCCGATCGACCAATCGATCTTGCCGAAGAACAGATCCTCTTCGAACGGCGCCGTGAGCACACCGATGTAGCGCGCCAAGTCGCCGGCTTCGTCCGACGAAATGCCTTGGCCGAGCGTGACGGTCTGCGGCGTCTCGAATTTCTTGCGCTCGTACGTCAGGAAGAAATGCATGCGGTCTCGGATGATCGGTCCGCCGATGCCGATACCGTACTGCTCTTGCTCGGACTCGGCTTTCCGGCCCGATCGCGCCTCGATCGGATCTGCCGCACGCCAGTCTTCGGTCGTGCGATCCCAGAAGGCCTCGACCTCGAATTCGTTCGTGCCGGACCGCGTGACCGCCACGACCGCCGCGCTGCTCAACTGATCGTACTCGGCCTTGTAGTTCGACGTGATGACCTTGTATTCGCCGATGCCGAGCTGCGGGAACGGATTGCCGCGCGAGAGCGTCTGGCCGCTCACGCCGCCGCGAAGCACATAGTTCTTCTGTCCCACGCCATCGATGAACACGTTCACGCCGTTCGCGGATTGCGCGCCGCTGCGCAGCTCGCTCGTCGAGCCGTCGCCGCTCGTGACGAACTGTACGCCCGGCACGATGTCGGCGAAGGCGAGAAAGTTGCGTGAGTTCTGCGGCAAGGCTTCGATCTGCCGCGGCGAGACGTAAGTGGCCACCTCTGAGGTGCGCGTCTCGAAGAGTTGGGTGGCCGTGACGACCACCGATTCGATGGTCTGCGTCTGATCGGCCACGCCGAGATTCAGCGTTGCGGTTTGACCCACTTGCAGCGTGACCAGACGCTCTGCGGCGCCCTGGTCGGTCGTCGCCTCGATACGGTACGTACCGGGAGGCAGGCCGGCCAACGCGTAACTGCCATTCGCTTCGGTCTGGACGCGACGGCTATAGCCGGTCTCGGTGTTCGTTGCAGTGACGGTCGCGCCGCTGACCGGTTGCTCACCGACGCTGACCTGTCCGCGCAAGGTGGCACTGACTGTTTGGCTCAGTGCCTGCGGTGCCGCGACCATTAGCGAGCTCACGATCGCGCCGGCGATCAATTGCCTGCCGCGAGAACTGAAACGGTGTCTCATGATCCGCCCCCTGATGTTTCGCAATTGCGAAATGCGTGAAGCACCCGCGTAGCGACTCGAGGGCCACGCGGGCGCCCGGGCGATGCTTGTTCGTTGCCAAAACGCATCGTTGACCGGGCGTAGGCATAATGAAATGAGTGTCGTACCGGTGGAGTTCCGACAGCGCTTGGCGGCACCGCCCAGGCCGCGAGCCTTTCTCACAGCGCTGTCATGACTACTCTGCGAAACTTGAATTCATTGGGGTTGCCGCCAAGCGTGTGCGCCTATGGCCAGTCAGCAGATCGCGAACATTGCAAATTTGAAAGCCTGGACCTCGGGTGTCGATGTCGACGCCGAGACGCTGCAGCAGTTACGCAACATCTCGGCCCTGCCGATCCTTGCGGGCCATGTCGCGGTCATGCCGGACGTGCACCTCGGGAAGGGTGCGACCGTCGGATCCGTAATTCCCACGAAGAGCGCCATCATTCCCGCGGCGGTCGGGGTGGATATCGGCTGCGGGATGTGCGCGGTACGCACCGGGATCGCGGCTGACCAATTGCCCGATTCGCTGAGACGCCTGCGCTCGCGGATCGAGGCGCGCGTGCCGGTCGGCTTCAGCATGCACGACCGTCCGTTAAGCTTGGCCAGTGATGGACCGCAAGGTCGTGCCCTTGCGAGTACTGGCAGGGAACTCGCGCGGCGCTACGAGAAGCTCGCGATCATGGACGTGATCGGCAAGTACGATCACAAACGGACGTTCCATCAGCTCGGCACCCTCGGCGGCGGGAATCATTTCATCGAGCTCTGCGTCGACGAGTCGAACGGCGTCTGGGTCATGCTCCATTCGGGCTCGCGCAATATCGGCAAGACGATCGGCGAAACGGCCATCCAAATGGCGCGAGAAATTGCCGAACGTGAGGATCGAAAACTACGCGATCGCGACCTTGCCTGGCTCGACGAGGGATCGCGGGCATTCGACATGTACGTCGAGGCGCTGCGGTGGGCACAGGATTATGCGGCGCACAATCGCGCTCTGATGATGCACGAAGTGCTGCGTGCGCTTCGCGAGGAGCTCGGGCGCGAAGTCGCCACCTTCGAAAATGCCGTTCAGTGCCACCACAACTATGCCTCGGTCGAAGAGCACTTCGGTGAACGAATCTGGGTGACGCGCAAAGGCGCTGTGTCGGCGCGCCGCGGCGAGCTCGGCATCATTCCCGGCTCGATGGGCGCGAAGTCGTACATCGTGCGCGGCAAGGGCAATCCAGAATCGTATTGCTCCTGCTCTCACGGAGCGGGTCGCCGCTTATCGCGAGGTGCGGCAAAAAGCAGGTACACGGTTGCGGATCTGGAAGTGCAGACCGCAGGCGTCGAGTGTCGCAAAGATGCAGGCGTGCTCGATGAGATCCCTGCCGCCTATAAAGACATCGATGCCGTGATGGCCGCGCAGACGGATCTGGTGGAAGTCGTGCACACCTTGAAGCAGGTGATGTGCATCAAAGGGTAGCTACACGCCGAACGCGTGCACCAATAGTGTTCAGCGTTCGTTCATAGAACAGCGATACGAGCCATGTCGTACAACGCAGACGCGAGAAACTACGCTTGCGCAAGCCTTCGAGTCGAAGGTACAAACAAATCCGGTACATCGGGGAGCAAGGCAGCGGGAGGTTCAATGCGAGGCGTCATTCGAGGCACCTGCGCTCACTGCCAATCCGAGACCTACTTCGATCCAGCGGCCGGTATCGGCCTCGAGGCAATCGCCGCCAGCACTTGCATGAAGTGCGGCCACACCGGCGTCGTCATCACGTTGAACATCGAGCCGCCGAGCGACGCAAAAATTCTCGATCACATTCCGCGATTCGAGCCGGATTCGTGCATCTCAGCGCGTCACTGAACGGCCGCTCGTACGCGTGATTCTCCATCATGGCACGCCCTGACTCGGGCGTTGCCAAGGGCCTGTTCAAGCCTCGCCTGCCGAACGACGTCAACTCCGCATTTGTCACATGGGATTGCATAACGGCGCGAACAGGCAACACCCCTGTACCTCCTTTGCAGGATCTGCATGGATGCACAACGCAATCGTTAAAAAAGCTTGTCGGAGGTGAGTGCCCACGGAACGAAATGGGGTTCTCGTCCGTGTAGCAGCCATGCGATTACGTCAGCGCGCCCCACACACCTTCGACGTCCTCATCGCCGATCCGATTCGGTCGGATTCCGCGGCGACAGCAGCTGCGCTTCGGCGCTGTCGGCCGAGCGTTTCGATCGTGCGTGTAATGTATGCCGATCAAGCGGCCAGGATCATGTTCGAACGCGGGCTACTGACACACGAACCCGAGCGGCCGCGGCTGATCTTCCTTGAAGCTGGCGTGCTCGAAGGTACTAAGGCACTGCTGGAAAGCATTTGCGAGGATCCGCGCACACGCGAAATTCCGGTGATCGTTTTCTCGAGAACTTGGGCAAGCACGGAAATTCAGATCTGCCGGGCACTCGGCGCAAGGACCTATATCGTCAAACCAGAGAATCCCGATCAGTACCGATCCGCAGTCGAGCGCATCGCCGACATGTGGCTCAGCCATGTGCCGGAGCCATCTTCGTCCGTCGTCGAAGCGGATGAAGAATCCGCCGCTTGGGAGCTCGGAGCGTCGCGTACCGACTCCGATCTGCACTCTCCTTTCCCCGCGAAAGCCGGCATCTAATTCCGCGCTTCCGGTGCGCTCGTACGCATCCGGCATCCACCTGTTCTTATCTTCGTCTGGACACCCACCGAATATTTGCACGAATCGCCGAGAAAATCGCGTACCCACGTACTCGGAGCCGGCCTATGGTGAACACATCGTCAGATCGATGGCTCACCAATGGGTTACGCACGCAAGAACCTCATCTGCCTGGACGACACACCTTACTACCATGTCGTCTCTCGGTGTGTGCGTCGTGCGTGGCTGTGGGGCTTTGATGCGTACTCCCAACGCGACTACTCACATCGAAAGAGCTGGGTTCTCGATCGGCTGGCACTTCTGACGTCGATCTTTGCCATCGACGTCTGCGCCTATGCGGTCATGTCCAATCACTATCACCTGGTGCTACACGTCGATCGCAATCAAGTGAGCGCATGGTCGGACCAAGACGTGATCGATAGATGGTCTCAGCTCTTCCGCCTACCTACGCTCGTGAAACGGTGGCTCGAAGACGAAGCGACGGAAGTCGAGATCGAGGCTGCTCGGCAGGTAGTTGACCGCTGGCGCCAGCGCTTGACCGATGTAAGTTGGTTCATGCGCTGCATGAACGAGTACTTGGCTCGCCGAGCGAACGCCGAGGACGAATGCACTGGCCGGTTTTGGGAAGGTCGTTTCAAGTCGCAGGCCCTGCTCGATGAAGCCGGACTCCTTACCGCGATGGCGTATGTCGATCTGAATCCTGTAAGAGCCGGGATCGCCGACATCCCTGAAGACGCCGAATTCACCTCGATCTACGCACGCATCAAGGAGATGCGCGGCGCTACGAAGAGGACCTCGAAGACACGGAAGCTGCGATTGCTGCCGTTCCGCGATCAGGCCCAATCCAGCACTTCCACCCTTCCCATGCGCTTCCGGGATTATCTCGAACTGGTCGATTGGTCTGGCCGAAGAGTGAGGCCGGACAAAAGCGGGGCGATCGACTCGCAAGCTCCGCCTATTCTCGAACGCTTGAACATCGATACCGATGTCTGGAGCCTTGCCATGCGCGTGCGAGGCAATGTCTTTGGCCGAGGTCTAGGTCGACTCGATCGAATGCGGCTACATGCGCACTCACTCGGCCAGGTCAGAATTCGCGGAATGACGCAGGCACAACGACTGTTTCGGTCTACCTAGCCGACTGACGGAATAAACCCGGCAGCGCGCGATGTTGCGCGCGACCTGCGTCAAGCAGATCCTTTCCCCCTTCTCGCTCTTCCACCCTTTCACGCTTCTCCTTATTGGGCCAGGCGCGCCAACTCGGTTTGGCTCCTCGCCAATCCTGAACGACAGATGGCCAAATCCATCGGCGTGAAAGATGGCTGACCAAATCCATAGATCCAGGATTCCGGGTATCCCAATTCAGTCAATGGGTGTCCAAATCGGGTTGGGGTTGCGGTCAATGGGTGTCCAAATCGGGTTGCGTGGATTGCTCGTGGTTGCTACGCCAACGGATTGCTCTCAAATCGGATTGCTATGGGTGTCCAAATAGCGTTTTACAGCGTTACCGTCGGAGAGGGAACGGGTGCTTGCTCCCGAACCAACGAAATAAGGGGCGCGAAAGTTTTCAACGCTTTGGATCGGTTCATCAAATGTCACCCGGCAGATGGTTGCTCGATTCAGCACCCGATAGGTCAGTGAAGAGGATACTCATGGTTACGGCGGGCTTGATCGCAGGAGCGGTAGCTATGAGCCTGTACCTGACAGGATGCGAGATCTGTAGCGGAGGTGCGAGTTATTTTTTCCCAACGGAATGGATCGGAGTGAAATTCGAAACTGAGCAGGATGCAGAGAACGTTCGTCAAGCGCTGGCTGCTTTTGCCCAAAAACAGCGACGGCGCGTTTATCGGCCAATCGATGAACCGTTCTTCGCGGAGCAGAATCTTAGGGACCCTTATATGCACCTCGAACGATATACTCACTACGACCCTCCCGGTCGATGCACAGGATGGGCAGTCACGCAGATTGACCACGCCCCGGACTGCATGATCGTCATGGTTTCGGATCGCTCCGGCTCATGGACTCATGAGTCTTTAGAGGCTGTGCGACAAATTGAGCGCCTGCTCGCTAACGTTGCGGCAGGGAAGGTCGCTGTCCTTGTAAGAGCGAAGCCCCAACAAAATTACCCGGCGCAGATCGCAGCATCCGAGACGGATCTGCCACCCTCAGAGCTGGCACCTTGTGAGTGGAGGACGCAGTTTGAGGTTCCCGAGCCAACTCCTCCATAGATGTGTGGGATCTTTTCCAGCCCTTCTCGCTCTTCCACCCTTTCAAGCTCCTTCTTATTGAGCCAGGCGCGCCGACTCGGTTTGGCTCCGAGTCAATCCTGAACGACGAATGGCCAAATCCATCGGCGTGAAAGATGGCTGTCCAAATCCATAACAAATCCATAAAGATCCAGCGAATTCCGGGTATCCCAATTCAGTCAATGGGTGTCCAAATCGGGTCGCTAGTGCGTTCGTACGCATCCGGTATCAACCTGTTCTCGCCCCTGCGCCGGACTTACACTGCCCATACACAAGTGTCCGAGCACCACGATGGTCCCCGTCTTTCGTTGTAGCGACTACCTTCAAGCGCAACTGCTCGCCGGTCTGCTGCGACAACACGGCATCGATACATATCTACAAGGCGCTTATCTGCAGGGCGGGGTCGGCGAGCTGCCGGCGATCGGCCAACTCGTCATCATGGTCGACGAAGAAGATCGTTCCGCAGCGGAATGGATTTTGAGAGCCTACGAACGAGGCGAGCTGGCGATCAGGGAAGATGAGTTCGAGGAGCCGCTCGATTAGCCGGACACGGCGACGAAGATAGCCGCATCGAAGCGGCCCGCTGCCAGCATGCGGCGGGCCGCTGATGGATCGAATCATCAAACGGTGCGTGTTAATCAACGCGTCGTTTGCACGCACGGCCTGCGGCCGTACCGGCAAGCGGAGGGCAACAGCGTCAGCACGAGGCCGAAGCTTCCGCCGCCGCCCTTGCGACGTTCGGTCGTGCCATTACCACGCGGGTTGGACAGCAGGATTTCAACCGGGCTGGATCAGGTCCAATTGCCTTCATCCCAAACCAAGCTGTCCCAGAGATCTACGCTCCAACTCGAGAATCGACTCGATGTCCACGCGTTGAGCCAGAGCGAAGATAAGGCGAGCCCTCAACCAAGTGAGCTTCGATTCGATTTAATGCGCGGCGGCGAGCCGGCGATTAGAATGCGCTGCCCGCCTTTGGCCGAACGCCTGCGCTGCCGAAGCCGCGCTCGAGAAACGATCCTGCGCTAACCTTGTCAGCCGCCCGCCCCCACCACCGCCCCGTCCTAGGCATCGCATTCAAGATCGCCTCGGTCGTCTTGTTCGCCGGCATGACCGCTTGCGTGAAGGCGCTCGGCAAAGAGATTCCCGCTGGACAAGTCATTTTCGTGCGCGGACTGCTTTCGATGGGCATTCTGGCGTTGATCGCCTGGGCCTCCAATGCACTGCACCTACTGAAGACTCAGAATTTTCGCTCGCACGCGTTGCGGTCGATCAGCGGAACCGTGAGCATGTTCTGCCTGTTCACGGCGCTCACGCTGATTCCGCTGGCCGACGTCACAGCCATCACGTTCACGTCGCCGATGTTCCTGACGGTACTCGCGATGCTGTTTCTCGGCGAACGCATTCATCGTTTCAGATGGACGGCGCTCGGCATCGGATTTCTCGGCGTCCTGATCATGGTCGGGCCGCATTTGTCGTTCGCCGAGGGCTCTTCGTTCGGCGTATTGGCAGCGCTCGGTGCGGCGATGTTCTCCGCGATTGCCATGGTTTTCGTGCGCAGCATGAGCGGCGGCGAGCACGCCATCACGATCACGTTCTACTTCTCGCTCACGTTCACGATTTGTTCTGCGCTGACCGCGCTACAAGGGTGGCCGATTCCGACACCGAGCCAATGGCTGTTCATCGTCCTGGCCGGTTTGTTCGGCGTGTTCGGCCAGTTGTTGATGACTTATTCGTATCGGTACGCCGAGGCGTCGACGATTGCCCCGCTCGACTACACGAGCATGATCATGTCCGTGATTCTCGGCTATGTCTTCTTCGACGAGATGCCGACGCTCTCGGTCTGGATCGGTGCGCCGCTCGTCGTCGGCTCAGGCTTGATCATCCTGTGGCGCGAGTATTACTTGAAGAAACAGCTCAGCGCGCCGAGCCCCCAGATCTAGCAGGCTGGGCGGGCTGCCGCTTGCGCGGCCCGCAGTATCGGTTCCCCCTCACGCAAATAGTCGATCTGCGACGAACGGGTTCGATTGCCGCTCCGCGCCGAACGTGGACGTTGGGCCGTGTCCCGGAACGAACGTCACGTCATCGCCGAGCGGAAAGAGCTTCCCGCGAATCGAACGAATGAGCGTGTCGTAGTCGCCGCGCGGAAAATCGGTGCGCCCGATCGAGCCGGCAAACAAAACATCACCGACCCAAGCGACACGCTGATCGCGATGGAAGAACACGACGTGACCCGGCGTGTGTCCCGGACAATGCAGCACCTCGAGCAGTTCGCCACCGACCGTCACCGTGTCGCCGTCGTGCAGCCAACGGTCGGGCGTGAAGCTCTCCCCGGGCGGAAACCCGAACCGCTGAGTCGCCTCAGGAAGTCCGTCGATCCAAAACTTATCGTCCTCATGCGGCCCTTCGATCGGCACCCCTTTGAGCTTCGCGAGCTCCGCAGTCGCGGCGGCATGATCGAGATGGCCGTGGGTCACCAAGATTCTTTCGAGCTCGAGTCCGTTCTTGTCCAGTTGCTCGAGCACCCGATCGAGGTCCCCACCGGGATCGACAACCGCAGCACGGCGGTTGGCTTCGTTCCAGATGATCGAGCAGTTCTGTTGAAAGGGGGTAACCGGCAGGATCAGCGCACGCATGGGGAGAGTGGATAAGATGGTTGAACGGCGCGGAAGTCTACGGTGTCGTGCATGCTCTAGCACGCCCCACGAGCACGACAGCCGTCGAGACGAGCGCTAGTAACGCGGATCGTAGGCAATGAAGACTTCCTGGGACTGCGGGTGCAGCATCACGTAAACGGCGGGGTCGGATTTCGAGACCAGATTCACGTACTTGATTTCACGTCCCGGGGCGAACCAAGGCGTCTGCGTGCCTTGCACGAACGAGCGAACCGTTGTCGCCTCCAGGTCCGGCCAACGCTCTCTGACGAACGCCTGAGCACGCGGACCCACGAGATGCAGCCGCCACATCTCCACGCGCTTCGTGAAGAAACGCTGCCGAGCGAGCTGATAGCCGTGCAGCGGCACCACACCTTCGGGCACCTCCTGCAGACCGAATGCATCCTGGAATATGCGCACAGGGTCCGAGCTCGTCTCTCCCCCGCAAGCACTGAGCAACAACAGCGACGCAATCGCGATTAGCACTCTCATCGGACCCTCACGTCTTGCGACCTTACTCACGTTTTCGACGCGATTTATGACGTGTCGGCAATATACATGCAACTGTCGACCGCAACTCGACGGTATGCCCGCAGAGTTCGCGCGCCCTGAGTAAGCCCTCCGAACAAATTTGCGAGGAGCGTCGCACGGCGAGGACCGGACCGTCGAATCCCTGACGGTTCGAGCAGCCTATGGATTGCGAATATCCGGCAGATCCCGTAGTCGGTTCCGCGAAACTCGCACGAACAATCGGCAGAGAGTGTGAACGCCCGCCGCGCTTGCATTTGCGCTTCCATAGATCCTGCGCATCGCCAACGGTGAGAAAGAGCTTCGCGACGACGATTCACGAACCGACTCGACGGGACCGATCGACATGACCGACAGCGATCCGATCGAAACATCCGGGTATTACCGCAGCATGGCGGCCGTGCTCGACAGTCTCGATGCAGCCGTCTACGTCGCCGACATGAAAGACGGCGAAATGCTCTTCATGAATCGGTACGGCCGATCGCATTTCGGCAACGATTACCGAGGCCGGAAGTGCTGGGAAGTGCTGCAGGAAGGGCAATCCGGTCCCTGCAGCTTCTGTACGAACGCCCGTCTCGTCGATACGGAAGGCAATCCGACGGCTCCGTATGTCTGGGAATTCCAGAACACGCGCAACGGACGTTGGTATCAGTGCCGAGATCAAGCGATTCATTGGGGCGACGGGCGCTTGGTTCGCATGGAGATCGCCACGGATATCACAGATCGCAAGCACATGGAGCTCGAGATCGAAGAAGCCAAGCGCCGCGCCGAAGCGCTGGCACATACCGATGAGCTCACGGGATTGCACAACCGGCGCGCGTTCTTCGCGCACGGAGAGCAGCTCTTGCAGGATGCAATGCGACTCGGGCACTCCGTCGCTGCGCTCATGTTGGATCTCGACCGATTCAAGTACATCAACGATGTGTACGGACACGCTGCGGGCGACAAAGTGCTCAAGTCCGTTGCCCGCGCATTGCGGCCGCTGATACGTACCGATGACGTTCTCGGCCGCTTGGGCGGCGAAGAGTTTGCCGTGCTCATGAACGATGTGAGCGAAGTGCAAGCGCTCGACGTTGCGGAGCGTCTGCGTATGGCCGTCGCCGACTGCGTGGTACATCACGGCTCGCACATCATCCGCCCGACGACGAGCATCGGAATTGCCGTGTTCGAGCAGCCTACGAGCTTGAGCGAGATGCTTTCGCATGCCGACGCTGCTTTGTTGAGAGCGAAACGTTGCGGGCGAGACCGGGTCGAGTATTCGAATGCGCTTCTTCAGACCGGCACGTTCTCGATCGCTGGCGAGACGCTGAGTCGACCCAGGTGAGACTGAAGACTGAAGGCTGAAGGCTGAAGGTTGGGCGCGGCATTGAGCGCCGCGCAGCGTGAAAGCTTTTCGGCGCCCAGTGCAAGGAAAAAGCCTTACCCCGCCATCGACGCAACCTTCCAACCGCCCACTGAGTCGAACCACCCAAGAAAAGCTCAGTACGCTTCGCGATAGCGCGTCGCTTTGCGATGCGCGAAACTTGTGTCTTTGAATCCTTAGGAAATCACCATGACTCGTTGGCTCGTTGCATTCATCGCTGTCGTCGGGTGTTCGACATCCGTCGCGCAGACCGATTGGACTGAAGAAAGCAATCGGCATGCACAGGTTCTACTACAGGTCATCGCCAAGTACAGTCCGGAGTCCGCATCTTCGATCGGCGTCGAAGGCTACGATGAAGAGATCTTCGATCTCAGGCCGGGCTTCGCGGAGCGGGCCGAGGCCGACCTCGAGGCTGCCGCGAAGCAACTCGAAGCCGTGCGCGCCGCAACACAGGACGTGCGCGTACAGCAGGACTTGGACATTCTGATCGCGGCTGCACACGACCAAATCGCGAGCTCGCGAATCAATCGCAAGCACCTGCTGCCGGTCTACGACCTGCCGCAAGCCATTTTCGGAGGATTCCGGAATCTGCTCGACGAACGCGTACCGAAGGAACGCTGGCCGGCTGCCGTCGTGAGGCTGCGTCGATACGTCGGCCGCGAAGCGGGCTATGAACCGATCACATCGCTCGCTCGCGCGCGCTACGAAGAAGCCGCCAAAGATCCGTCTCTGCTCGGCCCATGGATCGTCGAATTGCAGCAGAACCTGGACAACCAGCAGCGCTACCTCGACGGCATCGAAGATCTGTTCAAGAAAAGCCGACTCAAGGGCTGGCAAAAGGACATGCAGACGCTGCGCCGGCAGATCAACGAATACGGCGAGTGGATTCGCTCGACCGTGTTGCCGCGTGCGCGACAAACCAATCGTCTGCCGCTCGAGGTGTACGCCGACAACCTCAAGCAGTTCGGCGTGAAGATGAGCCCGCAAGAGCTCATCGACCGCGCTTCGGCGAGCTTCGTCGAAACGAGGTCTGAGCTGCGAACGCTGGCGCGCGCATTGGCCGCGGAGCGAGGCTGGAAAACGGACGACTACCGCGAAGTGATTCGCCTGCTCAAGAAGGAGCGCATCGCGGAAGACCAACTGCTGCCGTTCTATCGCGAGCGTCTGTCGCGCATCGAGGATATCTTGCGGCGCGAACGGCTCGTCACGCTACCGGAACGCGAAGCGGTGATTCGGTTGGCGACCGAAGCGGAATCCGCTGCGCAGCCGGCACCGCACGTCAGTCCTCCGCGTCTCATCGGCAATACGGGAGAACCGGCCGAGTTCGTGCTTCCGGTTCGTAACCCCAATGCACGGCCCGGCGCGGAGATGGACGACTTCACGAACGACGCCGTCGCCTGGACGTTGACCGCCCACGAAGCGCGGCCGGGACATGAGCTGCAGTTCGCCAAGATGTTGGAACGCGGCGTGTCCATCGCGCGCGTCGTGTTTGCGTTCAATAGTGCGAACGTCGAAGGATGGGCGCTCTATGCGGAAGCGCAGACGAAGGAGTACTTGCCGCTCGACGGACAAGTCGGTGTTCTGCAAATGCGCATGATGCGCGCCGCGCGCGCATTCCTCGATCCGATGCTCAATCTCGGCTTGATCCAGCCGGAAGAAGCGCTGCGCTTCTTGACGGAAGAAGTCGTGCTGTCCGAACCGATGGCCAAGCAGGAAGTCGATCGATACACATTCAGAGCGCCCGGCCAGGCAACGGCCTACTTTTATGGCTATGCGAAGCTCAATGCGCTCCGCACAAGAGTCGAGATCGCGTTGGCGGATCGCTTCGATCGACTCGCCTATCACGACTTCATCATCAGCCAAGGACTGTTGCCATTCGAGCTGATCGAGAAAGCCGTGATGGAGGAATTCGTGCCGGCGCAGCGCGCCCCCGCTAGGGAATGAGGGAAGGAGGGAAGCGAGAACGCAAACAGCGATGCAGGATTGCTGGCTTGCATCGTTCGAGTGAGAGAAGTGGGAAAAGGGAAAACGGGCATACAAAATGGCGGTGCGGAGTCGGAGAACTCCGCACCGCCAAATCGTTCGCGGAATTGGGGTCGGGAGAAAGTAGAAGGTGTCTTGGTTGCGAGAACCCTCGCCTTCCCTTCTTCCCTTCTTCCCTCATTCCCTACTCCACTACTTCCCTTTCCCCTTACTCCCCTCCTCCTTGGGCCGCGCCTGATCCGGCTTGCTGTAATCGCACACGCCGTTCGGGAAAATCTTCTTCAGCTGTGCGATCTGCGCAGCCGTCGGCGTCCACGGTAGATAGTCGCCGTCGGCGACGGCGCGCTGGACCGGCTTCAGAGCGCACTTGTAGACACCGCCCTCGATAGGCGCTCCGGCCACGATGCGCGAAGTCGAATAGATCGGGAAGCGCTGCGTGCAAGGACCGGCCGGCTTATCGTCAAGGATGCCGTCCCAAGCATCGTCGCCCGCATAGATGAGCTGGCCGTTCACGTCGAAGCAGCTATCGACCGCGCGTGCCGGACGATTCTGGCGAATGCTCTTGTGCGGATTCGCTTTGATGTTGCGCATCCACTCGTCCATGACCGCGATCGCATCCATCGATTGGCTTGCCTTCGGCACACCCGGCACGGTGTCCGTGAACCAAATGACCAGCATGTCCGAGTTACCCATGCGGTCGATCACGCGTTTACGCACGGCAAAGCTCTGATGCACGTTGTGCATGTCGAGCTCGCGCTCCATGTACTGCCGATGATCGATCGTCGGCCGATCGAGCTTGCCGCTGAACACCATGCCCGAGGTATACGCGGCACGCATCGCACTCAAGTCGCCTTCCGTACGCGGTGCGGGCTTGTTCGGATTCGAGCCCAAGTTCATGTTGCGCCGGCTCCACGGATCGAAATATCCGGGAATCGTGAGCGCTTTCTGGATCTCGCTGTCCGACGTACCAAAGAACGGGAAGCCTTCCTGCACCATTTCGCTCGGGTGTTTCCACCCGCCGATGTGCCAGTTCAGGTGCAGGAACTCATCCATCGTGATCTTCCCTTCCTGCAGCGAGCGCAAGCCGTACTGCACGCCGACGTTGTCCCAGGTCGGACGCGCTGCACCGGTCTTATCGACGCCGTAGATGTTGCGCAGATCGTCCCAGTGCGTCCAACGGATCGCAGCGATGTCCGATTGCGGCTCGTAGTTCTCTTGGTTCGGCACCTGCCCATACAGCGGGTTCATTGCGAGCGGCGTCAACCCTCGCCATGACGCGATGCATTCGGTCGAGCCCATCGCGGTGCTGTACCCGAGCACAGCCTTGAGTTGGGCAAGCGGATCGGGCACGCCGTCCTCTGCATTCAATCCGACGAGCCAGCTCCGATTCTTCGTCTCCCGCCATTTCGGATTCGCGCGGTCGGTGACGTCCATGTAGTGCTCGAGCAATTCGCAATCGCCGATGTGAATGGTCTGCGTGACCATGTCGGGATACGACTGCACGGGCAGCAGCGCATCGAGCACACCAGGATGGTTCTGCGCGATGATGTACTGCTGAATCGCGCCGCCCGATCCCCCGAGACCGACTGTGTACGTGGGCACGCCGTAGCGCTCGATGAAGCGCTCCTTGGTCATCATTGCCGTCTCGCCGGCAACCTGCAGGTTGTAGTGCGTGCCCGTGTTGTTGCCGCTCGAATGTACGATCGCATAACCGAGCTTCAGGATATCGGGGTTCAGCGAGCCGCTGTGCACCGTGCCTTGCGTGTGACCGATCGCCACGCCTCCCTGGAACCAGTACAACAGCCGGCCATTCCACAAGCTCGTATCCGGCTCGTCAGGATTCTCGCCGGCGGGCGCCAACATCGCGATGCTGTACAAGAATCGATTGATCGAGCCGATCTCGCGACGAACGATGAAGTCCACGGTTCTGCCGTCCGACAGCGTGATCGTCGACATGTCAGCGGGCCGGCTGCCATCGGCAGGCAGCGTGGCCCAGGCGTTGCCGGTCGTTCTATATAAATAAGTAACGAACGTCTCGATCGAGCAATTGCGGCTGTAGCCGATGACGTTACCGGAGCTGTCGAACACCTTCGTGCCAGGCGGTACCGGGCTGTCGACGAGCGGCTGTCTGCCCACCCCGTTCTGTGTCGTCGTACAGACGAAGGGATGTTGCTGCGGACCCGAGAACATCGGGCCGGTAATGGGATAGTTCGTGATCTCGAGCGAGTCGCGCAGCGTGCTCTTCTTGACGTAGACCTCGAGCACATTGCGACCTTCAACGAAACCGCTGACGACGCCTTCGAGCTTGTGACCGCCTTTGGCAGCGAGCTTGACGTCGATCCGGTGACCGTTCAGGAACCATTCGAGCTTGTCGTGCAATCCAGGCGCGGCGATGACCTCGATGCGCGCGTCGCCGCCGGAGACATACTCCGGTGGGCTCGACACGATGCGCAGCTCGACGCCCTTCCCCTTGGCGTGATCGTGCTTGCCCTTCCCGTGATCGTGGCTCTTGTGATGATCCGGCTTCTTGCCTTTGGCAGCCTTGTGATCGTGCTGATGCTTGCCGTGCGAATGATTTTCGTCGTGGTGCCCTTTTGTCGCCACCTTGGCGCTCGCCTGCGGCGCGTGCGCATCGCGCTTCCCGTGCACGACCGATGCGCCCGCACCTGCAAGTGCCACCGTACCGATGGCGGCAAGCAACCACCCGAACCTGCGCGAAAGAACCAACGCCCTTCGCTCGCGCGCTCCAACCTCGCTCATCGCGAATCCCCCTTGTTCTGAAACTCCGCTGCCGCGGCTGTTATTGGTCGCGCACTCGGAGCGAATGCGCGAGTGACTTGCGAATGGATACTCTCCTGCTCCGAGTTTTTCAATGCGCTTCGCGCTACTTGCCTCCGTATACAAGGGCCGGTGCACCGAGCCGAACTTCACGTTGCCAGGTCGAACCCTGACTGGTGAATGGCGTTCTCCCGCCATTCGGTCTGAGACCTTGGCATACGCTTCGCGCGTTTCTGCCCGAGCCCCAAGCCCCGTGCCCCAAGTCCACGAAGTGCCCTCGTCAGCGACTTCAGCGCGTGTAACCCCCTATTCCCCTGCGTCGAACACGAACGTGAGGGACTCGGCTCGTCGCCTACGATTTCTCTCCCATGATTGACGAGGAGATCGCCATGGCTCATCCAGGAAGCACGACGCGCGGCACGCAGCCGAGCGCGTCGATCCACGGAACGCAGCTGGCGCTCGATCCGGAGCACGAGCGGCTCGATCCTTTCATCGGTAAGTGGCACATGGAAGGCCAGCAATATGCGGGTCCTGCCGGACCGGAAGCGCCGATCAGTGCGCTACAAACGTACGAGTGGTTGCCGGGTGGGCAGTTCCTGATTCACCGCTTCGACGGGCACATCGGACCGATCGCTGCTGCGTGCATCGAAATCATCGGCTTCGATGCCGAGCGCAGGTGCTATCGTGCCCACACCTACTACAACAACGGCCAAACGAACGTTTGGGACATCGAGCCGCGCGACGATCGCTGGATCGTGCTCGGCGATTGGAATGCCGGCGGACGCTCGTTGAAGATTCGCTGCACGACCTCGTTCGCGGACGGCGGACAAACCATGAACGGCGTTTGGGAACACTCGCCGGACGGCGTAACGTGGCAGCCGTTTTGGAAGGTGACGGCGAGGAAGATGGTGGATCACTAGCTAGCGCGCTGCCGCGCGCCCTAGTAAGGACGCTGGGCGCTGGGCCTGGCACGACAGCTACGGTGACGGCCAGAGCAGAGCGCGACGACGATTGCCTCCTTTCCTCGCAAGCACACGCTCCGCTCTGCTCGTCCCTCCTTGGAAGAAGCAGGAGTGCAAGGCGCATCCGCGCAAACAACTCTTACCAGAGCCCAGCGTCCAGAGCCCAGAGCCCAGAGCCCGCTAAACTAGAACAAACAACAACACGCGGGCTTCCCTTTGAGCGATCAAAGCCAGTTCAGGTTATTCACGCAACGGCGCTTCCTGCCCTTCTTCGGAGCGCAGGCACTCGGCGCGTTCAATGACAACGTCTACAAGAACGTGCTCGTCATTCTGGCGACATATCACGCGAGCACGTACACGACGATGCCGCCGACGTTGCTTGCGAACGTTGCAGCAGGCCTCTTCATTTTGCCGTTCGTCCTGTTCTCGGGCATCGCAGGTCAGCTTGCCGATCGCTACGACAAGGCGCTCGTTCTGAAGGTCGTCAAGGCGTGCGAGATTCCGATCATGCTCGCCGCGGCGATCGGTTTTGCGACGCAGAGCATCGAATTGCTGCTGGCGGCATTGTTCCTGATGGGCACGCAGTCGACGTTCTTCGCACCCGCGAAATACGGCCTCTTACCCGAAGTGCTCGCGGACAAGGAGCTCGTCGGCGGCAACGGCTTGCTCGAGATGGGCACGTTCCTGGCGATCCTGCTGGGCACGCTCGCGGCCGGGCTACTCGCTGCCTATGGGCAACTAGGAGCCATCACGACGACATTGATTGCCATCGCAGTCGTCGGGTTTCTGTTCAGTCTCGCCATTCCGAGATTGACGCCGGCGGCGCCTAACTTGCGTGTCGATTGGCGTCCGTGGACTTCGACCTGGGACAACATCCGGGCAGCGCGCGAATCGCGCACCATATTCCTGTCGATCCTCGGCATCTCCTGGTTCTGGTTCTACGGCGCGCTCGTGCTCGCGCAATTGCCGCTGTACGCCAAAGACGAGCTCGGCGGCAGCGAGCAAGTCGTAACGGTCATGCTCATTTTGTTCTCGGCCGGCGTCGGTATCGGCTCGCTGCTGTGCGAACGCTTATCCGGACACAAGGTCGAGATCGGCCTCGTGCCGTTCGGTTCGATCGGACTCACGGCATTCGCGGTGGATCTCTACTTCGCCACGCCGCACGATCCTTTCGGCGAAGCGCTGACGGCTGCCGAGTTCGTTCGGCAGCCAGGCGCGTGGCGCATTCTGCTCGATCTCGGCGCAATCGGCTTGTTCGGCGGCTTCTTCATCGTGCCGCTCTACGCGCTCGTACAACAGCGCACGCGGCGCGAGGTCATGTCGCGCGTCATCGGCGCCAACAGCATCTTGAACGCCGTTTTCATGGTGGCTGCCGCTGCGCTCGGCGCCATTGCGCTGCAGCTCGGCATGACGATTCCGCAGGTACTCCTGCTCACGGGCATTCTGAATGCATTCGTCGCGATGTACATCTACGGACTCGTGCCGGAATTCCTGTTGCGCTTCCTGGCCTGGATGCTCGTGCACTTCGTCTATCGGCTCGAACGGCGCGGCCTCGACAATATTCCAGAAGACGGTCCTGCGCTCTTGATCTGCAATCACGTGGGCTTCGCGGATGCGATCGTGATTTCGGCCGCGTGCCGACGCCCGATCCGATTCATCATGGAGGCCGGCATTTTCAGGATTCCGGTGCTGAAGACGATCTTTCGCGGCATGAAGGCCATTCCCGTCGCGCCGGCGAAAGAGGATCCAGAGGTTTACGAACGCGCGTTTCAAACCGTTGCGGCCGAGCTGCGCGACGGCAATCTCGTCTGCATCTTTCCCGAAGGCCGGCTCACTGCGGACGGCGAAATAGGCGAGTTTCGTCCAGGTGTGCTTCGCATCTTGAAAGAAACGCCGGTGCCGGTGATTCCGATGGCGCTGCAGGGACTGTGGGATTCGATGTTCTCGCGCAAGTATCCGAAAGTGTGGCAGCGTTGGCCGAGACGGTTCTGGCCCAAGATCGGTTTGATCGTCGGCGAGCCCATCGATCCCGCAAACGCCGACCTCGAGTCGCTTCGTCAGCGCGTCGTCGAGCTGCGCGGAAACAAACGCTAGACCTATGATCGCGTCTTGCTGACCTTGCGTCGCACTTTCGTATGCGTCGCGGGAGCGTCGGCTTCAGGATTCGTCTCCGGCACCCCCAACGCCATGTGACGCGCACGTTCGCTCGCTGCCGCATACAGGTCCGCCAGAAAATCCGCCGGCGATTCTTCGAGCGACCACGGCCGCGGCGGCGGCAACGACCGCAGGATTGCAGCTGCCGTCTGCGGCGGATCGAAATGAAACCGCAACGTCGGCAACGGCACGGGAGGTACTTCGTACTGCGCCCACGCCTCTGGCGACACTTCGACAGACGTCGGTGCAAGCTCTTGCCGGCGCGGCTGCTTCACGACTTCATCGACGCCGCTCCGCAACCGTGACAGCGCGGCGAGCACCTGATCTCGCGTGCGTCCTCGCAGCTCGAACAACAAGAACGGATCGCGATCGAACGCCTCGCCCAAGACGTAATGCATGGCGGCGACATGCTTGCACGGGCTTGCCCAATCCGGGCACGAGCAATCCGTTTCGAGATCGTGACTCTTGCTCGGAAACAGACTGCGCTTACAGCGGCGGAACACCGATTCGATGTCGGGGGGCATCTGGCCCGCCAACAGCAGCGCGGCGTAACGTGCCTCCTGCGCCATGATCTTGATCGCCATGTTCCATTCGGCATTCGTGAACACGTCCATGCGCAGACTCACGTCGTACTCCTCGGTGCCCGTGACGACGGCCGTCACGAGGCCGGGCGAAATCTTCAGATCGTGCACGCGTCCCGTACGCGCATAGGACCGGCCGCGTCCGAGCCGGCTCAAGTAATCGCGCGAAAAATGCTCCAGCGCTTCGATCCAGCGCTGTCCCCACCACGTCGTGCCCATCTCGCGGACTTTGATGCCCTGCTGGGGCGGCGGTCGTTTGCGTTTCCGAAAATCGCCGTCGAAGCTCATGCGGGCACCTCGCTCTTACGGCGACCGCGCGGATGCGGCCCGCTGTGCGGCGACTCGCCCTCCTCCGCAGCCTCCGTTTCCCCGATGTCTTCGGAAACCACCGCATCCGGCGCCAGCGAGAACAGATCGCGCAGCTCCTGATCGTTCATTTCCGTGATCCATTGTTCGCCGGCGCCGACGATGGATTCTGCGAGCTCGCGCTTGCGCTCGAGCAGCTCGTCGATCTTTTCTTCCACCGTGCCCGCGCACAGCAGCTTGTGCACCTGCACGCTGCGTCGTTGGCCGATGCGATATGCGCGATCGGTCGCCTGATCTTCCACGGCCGGATTCCACCAGCGGTCGTAATGGAACACGTGATTGGCAGCGGTCAGATTCAATCCCGTACCGCCCGCCTTCACCGAGAGCACGAAAATCGGCGGCGAACGAGAGTCTTCTTGTTGAAAGCGACGCACCATCTCGTCGCGCGCGCTTTGCGGCACGCCGCCGTGCAAGAACGGCACCTGGACTCCGAACACGCGTTCGAACTCTCGCACGAGCCGCTCGCCCATTTCGCGATACTGCGTGAACACGAGCGCACGATCGCCCTCGGCGAGGACTTCTTCGAGCATCTCGAGAATGCGCTGCAGCTTGCCCGAGCGTCCAGCCAAAGGCCCTTCCTCGCCGAGATATTGCGCCGGATGGTTGCAGATCTGTTTGAGCGCGGTGAGCAATGCCAACACGCGACCGCGGCGTTCTATTCCCTCTGCGCCTTCGATCTTCGACCATGACTCGTCCAGCGCCGCCTGATACAGCGATGCCTGCTCGCGCGTCAGCGAGCAGACGATCTTCATTTCCTGCTTGCTCGGCAGGTCTTGAATGATCGTCGGATCGGACTTGAGACGGCGCAGGATAAAGGGCTGCGTGAGACGCTTCAGTTTTTCGGCGGGCTCGGTCTGACCGTACCGCTCGATCGGAATGGCGAACGTGCGGCGGAACTCGGCTTGCGGACCGAGGAAGCGCGGATTCAAGAACTCGAAGATCGACCACAACTCGGCGAGCCGGTTCTCGATCGGCGTACCTGTCAGCGCAACCCTGAACTGTGCTTTGAGCGATCGTGCTGCTTGCGCCGTACGGGACGATGCGTTCTTGATGTTCTGCGCTTCATCGAGCGCTGCCATGGCCCACTCGACGCTCGACAGAATGGGCCAGTCGCGTCGCAACAGCCCGTACGTCGTGAACACGACCGTACCCGGCTCGAGCTCGCCGAATGCCGATGCGTCTCTCGCGCGTTGCGGCCCGTAATGACGCACGAACGGCAGACTCGGCGCAAAGCGTCGCAGCTCGCGCTCCCAATTACCGACGACCGAGGTGGGACAAACGAGCAACGTCGGAGCCGTATCGCCGAGCCGTCTTCGATGCAACAACAAAGCGATGAGCTGCACGGTCTTGCCGAGACCCATGTCGTCGGCGAGACATGCACCGAGCCGTAGATCGCTCATCGTTGCGAGCCAACCTGCGCCACGCACCTGATAGGGCCGCAGCGTGCCGACAAAGGTTTCCGGGACGTTGAAATCGCTCGCTTCCGGCGCTGCGCGCAAGCGCGCCAGCACATCGGAGAGACCGCCCTCCACCGCAACTTCGATCGGCAACGAGGTCTGCGCAGTCCGTTCGACCGCACCGAAGGCCGCTGCGAGACCTTCGTGAGCCGCGAGCGTGCCGCCCTGCTGTTCGAGCAACTGAATCGCTTCGTTGATCTCGCGCTTATCGACTGCGACCCACCGGCCGCGATGCCGCACGAGCGGCGCTTTGAGTCTCGCAAGCTCCTGCAGCTCGTCGATCGTCAACGTTTCGCCGGCCAACTCCGCCTGCCAACGGAACGCCAGCATCGTGTCGAGCGACAGGCCTCCTTCGACACCGCTCTTGTCCGTCGATGCGCTCGATTTGCCGGCCGAGCTCAACCGCATGCGCATGCGCAAACGGCGTTGGCCCGTGCGCGTGAGCTCCGTCGGCAGAATCACGCCGAGCCCGGCCTCGATGAACTGCGGCGCGGCGTTGTTCAAGAATTCCCAGGCGATCGCGCTTTTCATGCTGATCGATTCGGGCCGCGCTTCGTGCAGACTGGCCTCGATCGGCGGAAACAGCCGGGCGGCAATCGCCAGTCCTGCGAGCAAGTGCTCTTGTGCGGACCGCGCGCTGCTTGCGATACCGCGGCGAATCGATGCGCCGCCTCGGTACACGTCGGCCGCAGGCATCAGCAAGCTCGGATCGCGCGCCGACTGCAGGAAATAGCGCAAAGTAAAGAGCGCATCGTCGCCGCGAGAGCTCTCGTCGACTTCCGGCAGGTCGAGACGGAAACACGCCCGTGCCTCGCCGCTCACGCCCGCAAGCGGCTTGATCCATGCCTTCAGATCTTCCGTCAACAAACGCTCGGCAAATCCTTCGCCGGAAAACTGCGCTTGCGGTCCGTGCAAGGCGCGCCGCCAACGCTGCTCCCAAGTTGCGCGCGGCTGCACACGCTTCGCCTCATCCGTACGCATCAGCGTATCGGCGCACGCATTCAGGAAATGCTCGAGCAAAGCGTCCGGCGTCCATACGCGTTCGATGCGCGCTTGACCGGCTCGCCGCCCGCGGCGGCTCGCTCCAGCAGGAATCGCGTGAGCTGCAGGCGGAAAAGAATTCGCGAGCCGTGCGAATCTGTCGGCATCCTCGCCGAGCAGAATCGAAGCGCGCCAACGAGCTTCGGTGTGGGAATTACGCTGCTCGATCGTCGGAATGATGCGGCCGCGCGCGATCAGATCGAGCGCAAGCTTTGCTGCAGCCGTCCAGATCGCTACCGAGGGCGGCAATTGACTCGCCTCTGCCACGCCGATCGATGCGAGCGCCGGGAGCCCGACCTGCAGATCGATCGAAACTCCCTCGACATCCTCTGCTATGCCGGCTTCCAGTACACAGGGTTGCGTTGCGGGCTGACCGAGCGAGGCAAACGGCACTTGTTGCGCGTTTTCGCCCCAAAGAAACAAACGCGGTCGCGCCGCATCCGGCACATAAAGCAGATGTGCGCCTTCGTTCCTCACTATCGAATCGTCACCGCAGACGTTTTGCCTGCGCCTGCCAATACCTGATCAATACGAACCCAGTTGCCATGCCGCCCAAATGCGCGAAGTGCGCGACACCTTGCGCCGTTTGCGTGATACCGAGATATAGCTCGAGCAATCCGTACAGCGTGACGAACAGCCATGCCGGCATCGGGATGGGCGGAAACAGCAGCATCAGCTTGCGATGCGGCCACGCCATACCGAACGCGAGCAGCAATCCGAAGACACCGCCGGAGGCGCCGACCGCAGGAACCAAGCGCATACCGGCCGCTTCCACCACGATCAAGTGCATGAGGGCTGCGCCGATGACGCACAGGAGGTAGTACGTCAGATAGCGGCGCGGACCGAACAGCTGCTCCACCTCCGATCCGAACATGAATAGCGCGAACATGTTGAAAAAGATGTGCGCGAAGCCGCCATGCAGGAATCCGTACGTCAAGAGCTGCCATGGACGAAACGGAGGCAGCCCGGCGTCGGCGGAGCCGAACGGCCAGAGGGCAAAGTGGATCTCGAGCGTGTATCCGATCGCGAGCTGCTGGAGCACGAAGACGACCACGTTCGCGATGATCAGCGCCTTGTTCGTCGGCGTAATGTATGAGTTCATGCTGAACCTGTATCTGCCAGTCGAAGCTCGGCTTCACGGTGCGGCGCAGCCATGGCGCCGCCGCAAGGGAATGCAACTCGACCGCGAGCAGCCGAACGTGCAATCAAACCTCAAGCCGCGCCAAAAGAACAGGCCCGCAAAGCGCGGGCCTGGGAGGACGAGGAAACAGCGTCGGAACTGAGAACGTAAGTGTTTCAATACACGCAGCGGTTCCGCCTGCGGACCGTGACGACTACTTAATGTCGTACGGGTCAGGCCGCGGCATGGCCCGAAAACGGCCTAAACGGCCGGTACGGCAAACCGAGATCCCGCGCTACCGCCTCGTGCGCAATCGCGCCTGCATGAACGTTCAAGCCGTTCCTCAAGTGCTCATCGAGCGAGAGCGCCTCCTCCGTGCCGAACCCCGCAAGCGCCTTGATGTAAGGCAGCGTCGCATTGGTCAGCGCGAAGGTGGACGTCCTCGGCACGGCACCAGGCATGTTGGTTACGCAGTAGTGCACGACACCGTCGACCGTGAATGTCGGATCGTCGTGCGTCGTCGGCCGGCTCGTTTCGAAACAACCGCCCTGATCGATAGCGATATCGACCATCACCGCACCCGGTTTCATCTTGCGCACCATCTCGCGCGTGACGAGCTTGGGTGCCGCCGCACCTGGAATGAGCACCGCGCCGATGACGAGATCGGCTTCCGTCACCAGCGCTTCGACGGCGCCCCGCGTCGATGCAACCGTTCTCAGCCGGCCCGCAAACTGCGCATCGAGCGCTCGCAACCGCTTCAATGACAGATCGACGACCGTCACATCCGCACGCATGCCGACAGCGATGTCGGCAGCTGCGGTTCCGGAGACACCGCCGCCGAGAATGACCACTTTCGCAGGATGCACACCCGGGACGCCGCCGAGCAGCACGCCGCTACCGCCTCGCGCCTTTTGCAAACACGTTGCGCCGACTTGAATGGACATCCGTCCGGCAACTTCACTCATCGGCGTGAGGAGCGGCAACGTGCCGTCGGGCGCGGTGACAGTCTCATAGGCAATTGCCGTCGCGCCGGATGCCATCAGGGCTTTCGCCTGCTCCAAATCTGCGGCCAGGTGCAGATACGTGAAAAGCGTTTGTCCGCGCCGCAGCATCTTGCATTCGCTGAGCTGCGGCTCCTTCACCTTCACGATGAGATCGGCGAGCGCAAAGACTTCGGCTGCCGTCGCAACGATCTTGGCACCGGCTGCCTTGTAGGCATCGTCATCCACACCGATCCCCGAACCGGCGTTCGTTTCGACGTAGACCTCGTGACCGGCTGCTACGAGCTCACGAACACCGTTCGGCACGAGCGCGACGCGGTATTCGTGGTTCTTGATCTCCTTGGGCACACCAATGCGCATGAGCGCCTCCGAGGACTCCCGTTGATATGGCCACTGTAGGCCTCCGCTCGACGCAGGAACCTGCAGCATATGGCGGTTGACCCCCCTGGAGTGGCAGAATCCTCGAATCAACTCGAGAAATACGACGGATTCTTGCGTATGCAGCTCGACCGTTTCGACAGAGCCATTCTTCAGGCGCTGCAGCACGAAGGGCGCATCGCCAACAGCGCGCTCGCGCAACGTGTGAATCTCTCGGAGTCGGCGACGCTGAGGCGCGTTCGAAGCCTCGAGGAATCCGGATTGATCGAAGGCTACACGGCCTTGGTCAACCAACAGAAAGCCGGCTTTCCGGTTAACGTTTTCGTGAACATCACGCTGGAGCGTCAGGACGAGAACGATCTGCGCAAGTTCGAAGAAGCCGTTCGCAAGATTCCCGAAGTCATGGAGTGTTACTTGATGAGCGGCGAATACGACTACCTCATCCGCGCAGTGGTCGCCGACGTGTCCGATTTCGAACGCTTACATAGCAAGCACCTCACGCGGCTGCCCGGAGTCGCAAGAGTGCATTCGAGCTTTGCTTTGCGAACGGTACAAAAGGCGCGAGAGCTACCGATTCGATAAAGTCGTTCCGTCAGAGATCGGTGTTGGGAGCACCGAACGAAGTTGAGCCCTTGGAGATTCGCATGGGTAATTTCCTTCCAGAATGGCCGTTGCTCAGCGCGTTCCTCGTTGCCAGCGTCGCATTGGCCATTACGCCGGGCCCTGGCGTCATCTACATCGTCACACGGAGCCTTGCTCAAGGAAGGCGGTCGGGTATCGCCTCGGTCATCGGTGTTGCATTCGGCAACTTCGGCAACGCACTCGCCGCTGCCGTCGGGGTCGGTGCTTTGTTGTCCATCTCGTCGACGGCCTTCTCGATCGTCAAGTACGCCGGAGCCGCCTATCTTGTGTATCTCGGCATTCGTGCGTTTCGCGCTCCGAAATCGGAGACCGACTCCGTACTCGCCAAGACGATGCACACGTCTCGTGTACTCCGCGATGGCTTTGCCGTCGCGCTACTCAATCCCAAGACCACCGTCTTCTTCGCGGCGTTCCTGCCTCAATTCATGAGCACGAGTGCATCGCCGGTCCTGCAGAGCATGGCGCTCGGCACATTGTTCGTGCTCATCGCTGCGCTCTCGGACACCGCATACGCGCTCGGCGCGAGCGCCGCCGCACCGCTGCTGAGCCGCGCAAGCCGCGTCAAATCGTACGGGCGTTATTTCACAGGAAGCGCATTCGTCGGGTTGGGATTGTTCACGGCTGTCTCGAGCTCGCGGAGCGAGTGAGCGCCACGTGGGTGCGAGATATTCCAAACATCGACTTCAATGAACGAGTTTTTCTTCTCAGCGCTTTCCTTCGGCTCGGCCTCTGGCATCAAACCCGGGCCGCTCGGCATCATCGTCATTCAGCAAACTCTCTCGCGAGGGCTGTCAGCCGGTGTCCGAGCCAGTCTCGCGCCCCTGATCAAGGATGGTCCGATCATCATCGCTGCGCTCTGGCTGCTTTCGCGATTCAAGAGCATCGATCTGTTCGCCGCTGTACTGAGTCTGGTTGGAGGGATCTACCTGTTGCGGCTTGCCGCCAAAATGTTGCGCATCCGCGAGATCTCAGTGACCGAGAAGCTGCAATCGGAGAGCTCGCTCACCAAAACAATTCAAGTGAACCCACTGAACCCTGGCCCATACCTTTTCTGGTTCACCGTGGGCGGCAGCTATATCGTTCGGGGCACGGCGCTCGAAAGCCTGGTGTTCGTCGTCACGGCCATCGGCACATTGATCGTTGCGAAGATCGTTACGGCCGTGATTGCCGCGAGATTCTTACCGACTCTTGAAAGCCCAGGCTATCTGCTCACGATGAGACTGCTGGCCGTCACGCTCGTTGGTTTCGGCTTGCTCTCTATCGTGAAGGCGGTAGAACTGGGTCTGCCGATGACGTACGGCCCATAGTGCGAAACCGAGTAATAACCCACATGCGCTACGTAGCCTTTCTGCGCGGCGTGAGCCCGATGAACGCCAGCATGCCGAAGCTCAAGCGCTGCTTCGAGAATGCTGGCTATACGAACGTCAAGACCGTGCTTGCGAGCGGCAATGTCGCATTCGATTCGAACAATCGATCCGTCGCTTCGCTTGCCGCGGAAATCGAGGCCGCCATGAATGAACATCTCGGCCGCAGCTTCATGACGATCCTCCGGTCGACCAAATTCTTGCAGGAATTGATCGAGGCGGATCCGTTCGCGCGCCATCGGCTGCCCGCCAATGCCAAACGCGTCGTTACGTTCTTACGCGTGCCGCACAAGGGCAAGATCTCGCTGCCGCCCGAGATCGACGGCGCAAGAATCCTGGCCGTGCGCGGCGGCGAGGTGTTTACGGCCTATGTGCCGAGCCCGAAGGGACCCGTGTTCATGACCTTGATCGAGAAAACATTCGGCAAGGACCTGACGACGCGTACTTGGGACACGGTGCAGAAGTGCGCAAGAGCATGAGCTAACGCCCGCACGCGCGCTCGACATGACACCCATGCGCACGGTGCCGAAAGCATTGATTGTCTGGTGCGGCATTCTCGTGCTCGCTATCGTAAACGGCGTGCTGCGCGAGCAAACGCTCATCCCTGCGTTCGGCCCCGTCGGCGGATTGGTCTCGAGCGCATGCTGTTGATGATCTGCATCTGCACCGTGGCATGGCTCGCCTCTTCGTGGTGGGGGCACTCGGTCGCGCTGAAAGCTCAAGCTGCCGGCGCGCGGAAAGCATGCCCCTGGATCGAAACGGCCTTGACCAACACCCAGATGGGCATCTGAACATGCAACCCGAGCGCTACGGACGCGGCGCACGTGAGCCGCGCGACCGCGAGGGCACCGTTGCCGATATCGACTTCGACGAGCTCGGTCCCGCGATCCTCCGGCTCGATACGCACGATCGTGCCGGCGAGCATGTTGCGCACGCTGACACCCTCGACGGGATGCGTCGCGAGAATCAGATCGCGAGCGAGCAGCTGTACGCGCACATGTGCGCCGGGCACGGCTTCCGGCAAATGCGCCTGGATGGTGCCGGCGCCGATCTGCACGGCTGCAAGACCGGTGCTCGAATCCCGCGAAACGATCACGCCGTTCAATACCGCACCCATCGCTTCGTCGCCGACAATGGCGCGTAGCGCCGCATGTCGGCTGACCGTTTCGATCGGTCCTTGCGTGGCGATCGCGCCTCGCTCCATGACGACGACATGCGTCGCCAGCCGCAAAACCTCCTCGAACTGATGGCTCACGTAGACCATCGGAATGGCCAACTCGTCGCGCAGGCGTTCGAGGTACGGCAGAACTTCCTCGCGGCGCGGCGCATCGAGCGCTGCGAGCGGCTCATCGAGCAGCATCAGACGCGGCTGGGAAAGAAGCGCCCGCCCGAGCGCAACTCGCTGTCTTTCGCCGCCCGACAATTCGTGCGGACGCCGATGCAACAGGTCGCGTAACCCGAGCAGCGTCACGACCTGGTCGAAGTCGACGAAGCGTTTGCCGGTCCGCGCACGGCGCTCGCCATAGCGCAAGTTCGCCATGACGCTCATGTGCGGGAACAGTCGCGCGTCCTGGAAAACGTAGCCGATACGGCGTTGCTCCACGGGCACGCGCACGTTCGCATCGGTGTCTTCGAGGACGAAGTCGTCGATTGCAACGAATGCCCGGTCGGCTTGCAGCAATCCCGCGATGCAATTGACGAGCGTCGTCTTGCCGCAGCCCGAGCGTCCGAACAACGCGATCGTGCCGGGCGTCGGCACTTCGATCATCGCGTCGAGCTGGAAATCCGCGCGTCGCTTGCGAATTGCGATGCGCAGCATCAGCGCCCCAGCATCCTGCGCATACGACGCGCAAGAAATTCGGCGATCAACAAACCGCACAATCCGAGCGCAAAGGAAATGCTCGCCAACCGCGCTGCAAGCGCTTCACCGCCCGGTGTCTGTAGTGCCGTATATAGCGCGAGCGGCAATGTGCGCGTCTCGCCGGGAACATTCGAGACGAACGTGATGACGGCACCGAACTCGCCGAGCCCTGCGGCGAAGGCCGTGACGACACCGGCCAAGATACCCGGCACCATCAACGGCAAGGTAATGCTGAAAAAGCGATCCCATGCTCCAGCGCCGAGCGTGCGCGCGGCATCTTCGAGTCCGGGGTCGACGGATTCGAGCGACAACCGAATCGCACGCACCATGAGCGGAAAGGTCATGACCGCCGTTGCGAGCGCGGCGCCGCTACTGGTGAAGACGAGCCGGATGCCGAACGCCTGATCCAGCCACTGACCGATGGGTCCGCGCACGCCGAACAACAGCAAAAGTACATAGCCGACGACGACCGGCGGCAAGACGAGCGGCAAATGCACGATCGCATCCAGCAAGACTCGGCCGCGCAATCGCCCCCGCACGAGCAGCCAAGCGACCACAATCGCGAGCGGCAAGCTGACGATCACGCTGCGCGCTGCGATCGAGAGGCTCAGGCGGACAGCATCCAATTCGGCGGGAGACAGCATGGCCCGACATCGTTGATTTGCGGACAAGTATAGCGAGCCTCGACCCGGCATCCGGGCTCGAATCGCCGCTGCCATGGCAATGCGGCGGTTACGCCTTTAAGATTGAAGGCCTGATCTGCGGCAGTCCTTGGGTTCACGACTATTAAGGGGGTTTCGATGAAGGCTCTTATCGCTTCAGCGCTTTTACTCGGGGGCATGCTCGCAAGCGGAATTGCCATGGCTGAATGCGTGTACCCCAAGGCGCCGACCAGCATTCCCGACGGCCAGACGGCTACCGAAGAAGAAATGCTCGCCGGCATGCGCGCGGTGAAGCAGTACAACGAGCAGGTCACTGCCTATCTGAATTGCCTCGAGATGAAGCTGCAATCGGACATCGCGGCGGCGGGCGCGGATGCCTCGCCGGAAACGATCGCGCAGATCAAAGCCATCAATGCGAAGCGGCACAACGCAGCGGTCGAAGAGCTGGAAGCTCACGCTGCCCGCTTCAACGAACAAGTCAGAATCTACAAAGCGCGCGGCAAACAGAAGAGCTGACGCACCTCGACACGCTCGATCGACACGAACCCGGCGTCTCTTCGACAGAGACGCCGGGTTTTCTTTTGCTCGTTAAGAGCACTCGGCGCCCACTGTCGAGTCGCCGCATCGCATCTCCGCTTATGTGAAAACTCCTCATCTTGCGCGCTAGGTCACGGACGCTGCGCTCAAGCGTGCAGATGTCAGGCCGATTCAGAACACGAAGGCCCGAAGCGCAGAAATCATTGCATTCGGGGGACATTGCGACACTGGGGGAACGAGCCATGAAGAAATCGGTCGTGCTTTGCTGCGTTGCTGCTTTCGCATTCGTGTGCACCGACTCTGCGCAGGCAGACTGCGTGTTCCCAAAAGCGCCTGCGACGATCCCGGACGGCAAGACCGCAACTGAAGAAGAGATGCTGGCGGCCATGGCCGCCTTCAAAGCCTACAACGAGGCGGTGAACGAGTACGGCAAGTGCCTCGAGGAAGAAACGAAGAACAAGGCGGCGGGTACCGCGCAGCTCATGCAGTTGAAGGCCATGCAGGCGAAGAAGCTCAATGCCGCCGTCGACGAGCTGCAAGCCAAGGCCAAGCTCTTCAACGAACAAGTGCGGATTTTCAAGTCGCGCTAGCCGCAATCGGGGGCCTCGGCGAGACACCGGGGTCGCCCACGAAACTTCACGTAGCGGCAGTGCGACATCGGTCGCACTCCCCGCGATTGGCCGCTCGCGAAGGGTAAAGACCGGCTGACAGCTGCCGATGCTGCAGGAAGTTGCCGACAACTGCGTCGGCCGATTTAACTCATTACGTTTGGAGATTGCGTCGATGAAGCTCAAGTCGCTCAAAGCCGTCGCGGCTGTCCTGCTTGTCACCGGCCCTTTCGCTGCGCACGCCGACTGTGCGTATCCGAAAGCACCGGCCACCATTCCGAATGGTGCGACCGCGACCGAGGCTGAAATGATCGCCGCGATGGAAGCCTTCAAGGCTTACGACGCAGCGGTGAAGGCCTATGGCGAGTGCCTGGAAGAGGAAACGAAGAGCAAGGCGGCCGGCACGGCTCAGCTCATGCAGCTCAAGACGATGCAGGCGAAGAAGTTGAATGCCGCCGTCGACGAGCTGCAGGCCAAGGCGAAACAGTTCAACGAGCAGGTCCGCATCTTCAAGGCGCGGTCGGGCTGAAAAACCGCAGTCCCCGTGACACACTTGAACGCCCGGTGGGGTGACCCACCGGGCGTTTTTCGTTTCAGGGACATGTAAGTCGATGACAACACCCGCAGAAGCCGCTGCCGCGATTTGGTCCCGTGCCCCCCTGCTTCCCGCTACAGCCGCCCCCTTGCACATGCTGCCGGGCGCAATCCTGCGTGAGCCGATCGCTGCCACCCGCGATCAACCGCCGTTCGACCGCGTCACGATGGACGGGATTGCCATTGCGAGCAGCGCGTTCGCCGAGGGCCGACGCGCATTTCGGATCGCCGGAACCCAGGCCGCCGGCTCGCCGCGCCAGACGCTGACATCGCCAGATACGTGCATCGAAGTGATGACGGGCGCGGTGCTTCCGGACGGCTGCGACTGCGTGGTGCCCGTCGAGCGCATCGTCATCGACGACGGCGTTGCAACGATTGCGGAAGACTTCCCGGCGAGCGCTCGGTTGAACGTTCATCAGCGCGGCCTCGATTGCCGTGCCGGCGATGCGCTGCTCGAACGCGGCACGCGCATCGGCGCGCCGGAGCTCGCGGTGATTGCCTCCAACGGGTTGTCGCAGGCGACGATTTCGCGTCGCCCTCGCATCATCGTCGTTTCCACCGGCAACGAGCTCGTCGATCCGGGCGCGCCCGTACAGGACTGGCAAATCTATCGTTCCAACGTTTACGGCGTGCTCACCGCGCTGCAGCGGCGGGGCTTCCTCGATCTTGCACACGACCACATGCCGGACGATCTCGAAGCCATGCGTGCACGCTTGCGCTCGCATTTGTCCACGCACGATGTGTTGATTCTGAGCGGCGGCGTGTCGATGGGCCGCTTCGATTACGTGCCGAGGGCCCTAAACGAGCTCGGCGTCGAAAAGGTGTTTCACACGATCGAGCAGCGTCCGGGACGGCCCATGTGGTTCGGGGTCGGCGCAGACGGGCGCATGGTATTTGCCCTGCCGGGCAATCCAGTCTCCACCCTGATCTGTCTCGCGCGATACGTCTACGAAGGGCTCGACGCGATGATGGGCGCGACGCCCCGTACGGTCGAGCAGGTTCCTCTGGCTGCGGACGTCGAAGTCAAACCGCCGTTGACGCTCTTCATGCCGGTCAGAATCGCCTTCGACGTCACCGGCATCAGGGCTGAGCCCCGCCCGACGAAGGGTTCCGGCGACTTCACGTCGCTGATCGGCACCGATGGGTTCGTGGAGCTGCCGCCCGGGCCAAGAGTTTTGTCAGCGGGGACGGTCGTGCCGCTCTATCGGTGGTAGTCTCCGCTCGTGGCGGGTCCGCGATCCGACCTCAAAGCGCAGGCACGCGATGCCGTCTGAACTTGTCGCAAGGATCGAAGCCGAAACCTAGACCTTCAGCATGCAAACGGACGCTTGAACCGCATGTCCAATTCCTCTGTCGTCACGCTGCCGACCGTAAATCACCCGCGCGATACGCTCGGCCGGCCGCTGCACGACTTGCGGATCTCGGTCATGGATCGGTGCAACTTTCGTTGCCCGTATTGCATGCCCCGCGAGACCTTCCACGAGAATTACCGATTCCTGAAATCGAGCGAGCGTCTCTCGTTCGAAGAAATCACTCGGCTGACGCGGCTGTTCGTGCTGCTCGGCGTTCGCAAAGTGCGCTTGACGGGTGGCGAGCCGCTCCTGCGTCCCAACATTGCCGAGCTCGTCGGCGAGCTGACGGTGCTCGAGGGCGTGCAAGACGTGGCACTCACGACGAACGGCGTCCTACTCGCTCAGCATGCGGCTGAGCTCAAGGCCAACGGATTGCATCGGATCACGGTCAGTCTCGACACGTTGGATCCTGAACTCTTCAAACAAATGAGCGGCGGATTTGCCGAACGCGATCGCGTGCTCGAGGGGATCAAGGCCGCTCAGGACGCAGGCCTCACGCCCATCAAGATCAATGCAGTGATCGAGCGCGGAATCAACGATCACACGGCGCTCGACCTCGTCGAACATTTCCGCGGCACCGGCGTCATCGTGCGATTCATCGAATACATGGACGTCGGCAATCGCAACCGCTGGAGCATGGAGCGCGTCGTGCCTTCGAAGGAGCTGCTCCAACGCATTGCCGAGCGATGGCCTCTGCATCCCGTGCGCGAGAACTATCGCGGCGAAGTTGCCGAGCGTTATGCGTTCGACGACGGCGCAGGCGAGATCGGGTTTATTTCGTCCGTATCGAATCCGTTTTGCGGGGATTGCACGCGCGCCCGCCTCTCTTCCGAAGGCGTGTTCTACACCTGTCTTTTCGCCACCCGCGGCACGGATCTACGCGGCCCGCTGCGCAGCGGAGCCACCGACGAAGAACTGCTCGACATCATCCGCGCCACGTGGATGAACCGCGGCGACCGCTACAGCGAGCTGCGCCAAGCCATCCGCGCCTCGGAGCAGCCGGTGAAGAAGATCGAGATGTATTACATCGGTGGCTGATGCCAAATGAACGTGTTCTCCCACATCGATGCCTCCAACAACCCCACGATGGTCGACGTCGGGCAAAAGGCGGTGACGAAGCGTGTTGCCGTTGCAGAAACACGCGTTCGCTTTCCAGCGAATGTCGCTGAGGCGTTGCGGTCGCAGGGATTCAATTCATCGAAGGGGCCGGTGTTTCAAACGGCGATCATTGCAGGCGTGATGGGTGCAAAGCGGACGCATGAGCTGATTCCGTTTTGTCATCCGCTCGGACTGGAGAATTGCAAGGTCACGATCGACATGGAAGGCGACGAAGCAGTCGTTCGATGCACGGCTTCGGTCACCAGCAAGACCGGCGTCGAGATGGAAGCGCTCACGGGCGCCAGCGTCGCCGCGCTGACGATTTATGACATGTGTAAGGCGTTGTCCCACGATATCGTCATCGGCCCGACGCGGCTGCTCAAGAAGTCGGGCGGACGTTCCGGCCACTTTGTCGCCAAAACGTAGGGAAACGGGAAAGGGGAAACGGGGAAAGGACCGGCACCCAGGCGTCCATTCCCTTTTCCCTTTTCCCTTTTCCCTTTTCCCTTTTCCCTTTTCCCTTTTCCCTTCTTCCCAACCACCCCCCCTCCCCGGCCGCTATGCTCGGCCGACCATAGCGCCTATCATCGGGGTGCTGAGACTCTCCCGCTGTCAGTGATTGCCATGCCTTTAGCCCCGCTGTTCGGACTCGTTCTCGCTGGCGGCGCCAGCACGCGCATGGGCCGCGACAAGGCTGCACTTGCGTATCACGGCCGCACGCAGCTCGACTGGACGTTCGATCTCGTTGCCGAGCATTGCACGGCGGCGTTCGTGTCGGTGCGCCCGGATCAACGCGATGAGCCGACCCGTGCGAAATTTCCGCAAGTCGTCGATTTGCAGCCCGGCATCGGTCCGATCGCCGGCATTTCCGCTGCGCTTCAGCAACACCCCAAGGCGGCTTGGCTCGTCGTCGCGTGCGATCTGCCTTTCGTCACTCGCCACGTGTTGACCGACTTGATCGAACACCGCGATCCCAGATCTCTCGCAACGGCCTATCGCAGCGCGCACGACGGATTGCCCGAGCCGCTCTGCGCGATCTGGGAACCAGCAGCACGTGAGCCGCTCCTGCGCTACATCGAGCAGGACAAGCGCTGTCCGCGCAAATTCTTGATGAGCTCGAACGTGCACTTGCTCGATCTGCCGGATGCGCGGGCGCTCGATAACATCAATACGAGCGAGGAGTATCGTGCCGCACGCGAGCTCTTGCAGCCGGCAGAGCAAAGCGTGACGACGGAACGCGCCGACGCTCGACGAATCAAGCTGCGCGTGCAGTACTACGCGTTGTTTCGCGAGCAGGCCGGACGCAGCGAAGAAACCCTGGAGACGTTCGCGGCAACGCCCGAAGAGCTGTATCGCGAGCTGCAGGCACGCTATCCGTTCAAGCTGGCGCCGCAGCAGTTGAAAGTCGCCGTCAACGACGACTTCCGCGATTGGAATGCACCGCTTGCGAGCGGCGACACGATCGTCTTCATTCCACCAGTGGCCGGCGGATGAAACTGTTCAGCTTCAGTCATGCGGCCATCGATCCGCGATCGCTGCGCGTCGAGCTCGAGGATCCTGCAGCGGGTGGCTACGCGGCATTCGAAGGCTGGGTGCGCAATCACAACGAAGGTCAGGCCGTTACGCGCCTCGAATACGAAGCCTTCGAATCGCTCGCAATCAAAGAGGGCGAGCGCATCGTGCGCGAAGCGATCGAGCGGTTCGACGTGCTCAAAGCAGCTTGCGTCCATCGCGTCGGCTCGCTCGCGATCGGTGATCTCGCCGTTTGGGTCGGCGTCAGCGCACGCCACCGCGCCGAAGCCTTCGCCGCTTGCCGCTACATCATCGACGAAGTGAAGCATCGCGTCCCGATCTGGAAAAAAGAGCACTACGTCAACGGCGATTCGGGATGGGTGAATTGCGAACGATGTGCGGAGCATGCACATGAGCACTGGCACGCTCATGCCGGCACTGGGCACTGGGCTCTGGGCTCCGGTCAGAATGCTCCGCGCGACGCTCACGCCGGCTCGGCGCACCTCGATTCCACTGACCACGCCACTTGCGCAGCGGCTCCTGCGCTTACCGGTGCCCGGCGCCCAGAGCCCAGCGCCCGCGCGGATTACTCCCGCCAGATCCTGCTCCGCGAAGTCGGGGAAGCCGGTCAGGCGAAGTTGCGTAGCGCACGTGTGCTCGTAATTGGTGCGGGCGGGCTCGGTGTTCCGGTGCTCACGTATCTTGCTGGCGCAGGCGTCGGCACGATCGGCATCGTCGACAGCGATGCGCTCGATGCGAGCAACTTGCATCGGCAAACGCTGTATTCCCTCGCGGATGTCGGCAGACCAAAGGCGCCGCTTGCAGCCGAACGTTTGCGCGCTTTGAATCCAGACGTCGAGGTGCGCGCGATCGTAGAGCGATTCACCGCCGAGAACGCCGTTCGCCTGCTCGAAGACTACGATCTCGTCGTCGAATGCACCGATAACTTCGCGACGAAATTTCTCGTCAACGACGCCGCGCTCGCTGCGCGCAAGCCGGCCATCTTCGCGAGCGTCTATCAATACGAGGGACAGCTTCTGGTGTATCGCGCGCAAGACGATTCGGCGTGCTTGCGATGCATTTGGCCGGAGGCGACGCGCGACGGGCTCGTCGGCAACTGCGCAGAAGCAGGCGTGCTCGGCCCCGTGCCCGGCGTGTTCGGCACGCTCCAGGCGCTCGAAGCATTGAAAGTGCTGCTCGGATTGCCGGGACTGACGAACCAGATGCTGCTGATCGATCTGATGACGCTCGAGCAGCGCAAGCTGCGCACGCAGCGGCGTGCGGAATGCAATCATCAGCCGCGCATCGAGCCGAAGCGCGATCACACCGATCTCGAAGTGACGTTCCCGGAGCTGCGACTTGCCGTGAACGCGGGCTTCAAAGTGATCGATATTCGTGAGCCCGAGGAAGTGCGTAGCCAGCCCATTTCGCAAACGCCTTCGCTGCACATTCCCATGGCACAGCTCTTGGCGAACGACGACGGGCTGACACGCGATGAGCGCTACTTGCTCGTGTGCGCGCGAGGCGCGCGCAGCCGTGCGGCCGCCGAGCATCTGCGCGAGCGCGGCTTCCCGAATGCTTATTCGTTGAAAGGCGGATTGGCAGCGATCGGCCCCGCGCTAGCCAGCATGCGCGGGGGTTAATGCAGCGGCGCGGTACGAATCACTAGATCGATACGACGATTGCGGGCGCGGCCTTCTGCCGTGTCGTTCGTCGCAATCGGACGCGCTTCGCCATAGCCGATCGAGCTGATCCGTTCCGGGTTGTAGCCGAAGTTGGACACGATGTATTGCTTCACGGCATCGGCCCGGTCTTGCGAAAGAATGAGATTCGTCGAGTCCGAGCCCTGCGAATCGGTATGGCCTTCGACGACGATCGAGGCGTCCGGAAACAACGCGAGCGCATCGCGAACCTTGGCGAGCAACCCCGCATTGCTCGCATCGATCGTGCTACGGCCCGTGGGAAAGTTGATGCCGGTGAGCGAGATCACGACATCGTCGCCCTGCCGGTACACGCGCGCCTCGCTCGGCGAGAAGCTCGCTTCGATGCGCGCGACGTTGGCGCGCAGGCGCTCCTGTGCATCGACACGCCGCTGCAGCGCGAGCCGCTCTTCGGACACACCGCCGAGCCGCTGCTCGAGACGCTGCAATTCCTTGTTCAACGCAGCGATCTGATCGTCCCGGTCGCGCACGTCCTGATTGAGTCGGCGCAGTGCCTGCTGCTGTCTTTGAACCTGTTCGAGCAAGTCCTGCATCGGGCGCAAATATCCCTCATCGAAGCGCGGCTGAACTTCCAGTTCCGTTGCAATGCGCTTGAGCGGCTCCTCCCAGCTGAGCAACAGCTCCTCCAAGCCATGTCGCTTGTCGTCTTCCTTTTCCCGCACCTGGCGAATGAGATCGGCGAGGTACAGCGCGTGACGCGCCTCGTAGCGCGCCTGCTCGACGAGATTCTTCGGTACCGTCATGTCGTACCGGTTGCGGGAGATTTCTTGTTCCGCTTCGGCAAGATAACGCTTGGCCGCCTGCAACGTCCGCGGCGCGTATCTCTCCACCTTGGCTTCGTCCGCCTTCGCGATCAGTGCCCGCACCTCGTTCAGCATCTTGCCCTTGATCGCAAGCAGCTCGGCGTCGCGTAGCAGCACTTCGGACTCTGCGCCGCGGCGCTGCGCATTTTTGAGATCGTTTCGCTCGATTCGGCCGGCAGCCTCCTTGAAGCGTTGGGCTGCCTTCTCCCAAATCTCTGCGGCATAGCGCGGTGCTTCGGCAGCGAGTGCGTCCTCGAACGCCCGGAACGGCCCGGCAAGCTCGGTGCGCGCAGTTGCGGCCGCCGCCGTCGCATTGGCGAGCGCTTCGTTGGCTTTGGCGATATTGCCGCGGACACGGTCGGCATTTCGGCCGCGCTCGGCCTCCTTCGCCGCCGCCTCGTAGGCCTGAACCGCCAGTGAGAAATTGTTCGGCGAGAGCGCGTCGACCTGTTCGGCCCGCGCCTTGTCGATGGCCGCCTTCAGTTCCTGAAGCTCGGGTTGCAGGGACTGTGCGCCCGCCAGCGAAATCCAGCAAAAACACAACGGCAGAGCACGCCGAAAGATTTGCGCTAGCGACATCGACAACACCCGTCCTGAACCCGACCGCAGAAGAATCGAGGAAAGTATAGCTGCGACCGCGATCGTCACCGTGAGACGATGCGGATTTCATGAATCTCTGCGCGGCGGGCCGGGCCCGCGATCGGGTTACAGCGGCCGAGTCTGACCGCTGCCTCGCACGATGTATTTGTAGCTAGTGAGCTGCTCCACACCGACCGGGCCGCGCGCATGAAACTTATCGGTGGAGATGCCGATCTCGGCACCCATGCCGAACTGGCCGCCGTCCGCAAACTGGGTCGAAGCGTTGTGGAGCACGATCGCACTGTCGACGTTCGCAAGGAATCGATCCGCGGTCGCCTGATTCGCAGTGACGATCGCCTCCGTATGCGCAGAGCCGTACTTCTCGATGTGCGCCACAGCCCCATCGACACCGTCGACGACTTTCGCGGCAATGATGGCGTCGAGGTATTCGGTGTACCAATCGTCCTCGGTCGCCGGCTTGATGCGCGAATCGAGCGGCTGCAGCGTTTCGTCGCCGCGCACTTCGCAGCCCGCATCGAGGAGCAGTTTGAGCACCGGCACCGCGAGCTTCTCGACGCCCGCCCGATCGAACAGCACCGTTTCGGCCGCACCGCAAATTCCAGTGCGACGCAGTTTCGCGTTCTTGACGATATCGCACGCCATCTGCACTTCGGCATCGCGGTCGACGTACACGTGGCAGTTGCCTTCGAGATGGCCGATCACGGGAACGCGCGCCTCCTGCTGGACGCGTGCAACCAAGCCTTTGCCGCCGCGCGGCACGACGACGTCGATGTAATCGGTCATGCTGGACAGCATGTAACCGACGGCGGCTCGATCGGTCGTCGGCACGATCTGGATGGCGCCTTCCGGCAATCCCGCCGAACGCAGGCCGGCGACGAGACAGGCATGAATCGCACGGCTCGAATGGGCGCTTTCGGAGCCGCCGCGAAGGATCACCGCGTTCCCTGACTTCAAGCAGAGCGCACCGGCATCGGCGGTCACGTTCGGACGGCTTTCGTAGATGATGCCCACGACGCCAAGCGGCACTCGTACGCGCTGGATCCGCATACCGTTCGGTCGGGTCCACTCCGCGATGACGGTGCCGATCGGATCCTGCAACGCCGCCACTTCCTCGACACCGCGCGCCATGTCCTCGATGCGTTTGTCGTCGAGCGCAAGGCGATCGAGCATTGCAGCCGTCAAACCGCGCTCTTTCGCCTGCTGCATATCGATTTGGTTGGCCGCGAGGATGGCGGCTCGTTGCGCCCGGATCTCCTGTGCAGCCGCCTGCAGTGCCGCGATCTTGGCCTCAGGACTGGCCAACGCCAAAGCCTTGGAGGCTTCGACGGCCGTCCGGCCAAGCCGGTCCATCAGGGTCGCGATTTCTGAAGGGGCGTTCATGACTGCGCTCATGGGGCCAATTATGAACGGGCTACAGGCTACAGGCGACAGGCAACGGCAGGAATCAGGCTGCAGGCAGAGGCGACGGGCTACAGCATGAGCGCGTGCCGGCGCACGCAGCTGTAGCCTGTAGCCTGTAGCCTTTCGCTCAGCTCGCCAGCTTCTGCTGGACGAAACGATCGCGCAGCTCGCGTTTCAGCACCTTACCGATTGCGCTGCGCGGAAGCGATGGCGTGATCTCCACGGCCGCAAGGCGCTGCGTCTTACCAAGACGCTCGTTCGCCCAAGCGCGAATCTGCTCAGCGGTCTCCGTGCGGCCTTCCTTCAGCACCACGAAAGCGACCGGCGTCTCTCCCCATTGCTGAGAAGGCACGCCGACGACCGCAGCGTCCTTGATCGCTTCGTGTTTGAACAGCACGGCTTCGAGATCGCTCGGATAGATGTTGAATCCGCCCGAGATGATCATGTCCTTCTTGCGGTCGAGCAGCGTGAGAAAACCGTCTGCATCGAAGCGTCCGACATCGCCGGTTCGAATGTAGCGCTTGCCGTCCTTGTCGTACCACTCTGCTTCGCTCGTCTTCTTCGGTTGGTTGTGATAGCCGACCATCATGGCCGCGGGCGAGCGGCCGACGACTTCGCCCACTTCCCCCGGCGGCACTTCGTTGCCGTTCTCGTCGATGAGCTTCACCTCGTGACCGGGCGCGGGCCGCCCCACGGTGTGCAGTTTGTCCGGATGCTCGTGCGCGTACAGGATGAACGTCGCACCGCCCTCGGTCATGCCGTAGTACTCGGTCAAGCCGCCCGGCCAACGTTTCAGGATGTCCGCTTTCAACGCAGGCGAGAACGGCGCGCTGGTACAGAACTTCATGACGAAGCTCGACAGGTCGTATTTGTCGAAATCCGGCACGTCCATGATGCGCTGGTATTGCACCGGTACGAGCATGGCGTGTGTCGCACGATGCTTTTGCGCGAGCTCGAGGAATTTCACGGCATCGAACTTCGCCATCAGCACGACCGTGCCGCCGCCCGCTATGGCCGGGAAAAAGCTCACGAGCGTCGTATTCGAGTAGAGCGGCGTCGAACAAATCGTGACGGCCTTGCGGTTGTAGCCGGCGCCGGCGGCACGCTTCACGTGCGCCCAACGCATCTTGTGCGGTTGAACGATGCCCTTCGGCGTGCCGGTCGTTCCGGAGGAATAAATGATGTTGAACGGCGCATCCGGCTCGATCGAAACGGCTTTGGGCTGAACGCCGCTCGGCAGAAGCCATTGCTGAAGCGGCCGCGCGAAATCGCCGCCGTCGAGACTGATGACCTCGACTCCCTGCGGCAACGACGTGCCCGCCAGCGTCTTTGCAACACCGGCGTCGATGAAGAATTTCTTGGCACCGCAATCGGCCAGCATGCCGACGAGGCTCTCTGGCGTCGCCGAGGGCGCAAGCGGAGCGACGACGACTCCGGCTCGCAGCGATCCGAGAAACACAGCCGCATATTCGACGGACGACAAGGCACAGATCGCGACGACATCGCCGCACTCGAGACCGTCGCGTTGCAGGGATGCGGCAATCCGATCCATCAGCGCATCGAGCTGCCGGTAGGTCAGAACATCCTCGTCCTTGATCAGTGCACGGTGATCGGGCTGCTCTTCTCCGTAGGCACGAATCAAGTCGGCGATGAGGCCGAATTCCTGCTGCAACAAGCTCTCTGCGTTCATGATTCGAATCGACTCAAGGACGACCCACTTGCAAACAGCTGCGCACAATGCCACAGCCCTGGACATCGGACCAGGATCCCAAAGAAGCGTCGAGCGGCCCCGCGGGAACGCTGCCCCATGCCGACGAGTGTGAGACACTCAAGCGTCTCGCAAGAACAGGAGCATCGAAGAGCCATGAAGCGATTGGAAGGAAAGACGGCCCTCGTGACCGGTGCGGCAAGCGGAATCGGCCGCGCGAGCGCAATTCTGTTCGCCTCCGAGGGAGCCAACCTCGTGGTGCTGGATCGTTCTCCCGAGGTCGAGGAGACCGCAGCGCAGATCCGTAAGGAAGGCGGCAAAGTCCTGACTTTCGTCAAAGATTCTTCCGATGAGGCCAACATTTCCGAGGCCATCGACACCGCGGTCCGCGAATACGGCGCACTCGACGTGTGTTTCGCGAACGCCGGAATCAGCGGCGGCATCGTGCCGCTTCAAGAACAGACCGTCGAGCTCTGGACCAACATCTTCAAGGTCAACTTGCTGGGGACCTTTCTCGCGGTCAAACACGCCGCCCGCGTCATGACACCGCGCGGCAAGGGTTCGATCATTTGTACGGCCTCGGTGGCCGGTCTGCGCTCCGGCGCCGGCGGTTCTCCGTACAGCGCCAGCAAAGCGGGCGTCATCAGCCTGGTCCAAACGACGGCGTATCAATTGAGCGGTACTGGCGTTCGCATCAATGCGATTTGCCCCGGCCTCATCGAAACGGGAATGACGCGGCCGATCTTCGAAATGGCGCGTTCACGAGGAACGGAGCACAAGATCGGACAGTTGAATCCGTTGCGTCGCGCGGGCGCGCCGATCGAGATCGCCTATATGGCGTTATTCCTGGCCAGCGACGAGTCTTCCTATGTGAACGGGCAAGCATTCCCGGTCGATGGCGGCCTGTCGGCGTCGCACCCGATCGTGCCTCCGAAAATGTAGTTTCGGCTCGGAATCGGAACTGGGAACGTGCGCGGTGCGTCCTCCTTGCGTAGTCACGAAGGAGGCCACATGCGCAATCGAAGCTCCAACGGAGAATGGGACGATCGTTCTTATGCCGAATCGTCCAAACACCGGCTCGGCGGGTTGAGCACGCTGGCATTGATCGGCGGGATCGCGCTCATCGCCGCGCCGTTCTTCGCGTCGCTCTTCCGCAACCGCCGCGACCGGCAGCAACCGAGCGAGCCGGAAATCGACAATGCATTGAAAGGAACTTTTCCCGCCAGCGATCCGCCGGCCTCGCACTACTACGACATCCCGGTCAACCGTCAGTGACGGCGGAAACGTCGTCGCTGACCCCTTACGATCAACGTAAACGCGTTAGCACGAGGTCGTCGCGATGAATGAGCTCATCGCGACCCCGATAGCCGAGCAGCGCTTCGATTTCGGCTGACTTGCGCCCCTTCAAGCGGTCGGCATCCACATTGGAATAGGCCGACAGGCCGCGGGCGAGCTCAACTCCCTGCTCATCGCGCACGATGACGGCATCGCCGCGTTCGAACACGCCCCGAACGCGGACGACACCGGCCGGCAACAGGCTTTTCCCGCTGAGCAGCGCACGGGCGGCGCCCGCATCGACGAAAATTTCGCCGGCCGGCTTCAATGTGCCTGCAATCCATTGTTTGCGCACGGTTTGCGGCGAAACGCTCGGATAGAACCAGGTGCAGCGTCCGCCGTCCTCGATCCGTCTGAGCGGGTGCAGCTCGCGTCCCCTGGCAATACACATGTGGCAACCGGCCGCGACGGCAATCTTGGCGGCGGCCACTTTCGTCGCCATACCGCCGGTCCCCACGTCGGAGGTCACGCCGCCCGCCATGCGTTCGATTTCCGGCGTGATCGCACGGATCTCGGATAGGAACTCGGCGTTCGGGTTTTTCGTCGGGTCGGCGGTGTACATGCCGTCGACATCCGACAGCAATATCAAGCAGTCGGCGCTCATCATCTGCGCGACGCGTGCCGCGAGCCGGTCATTGTCGCCGTAACGGATCTCTGCCGTTGCGACCGTGTCGTTCTCGTTGATGACCGGAATCGAACCGAACTTCAGCAGGGTCGCGAGCGTGCTTCGCGCATTCAAGTAGCGGCGCCGCTGCTCCGTGTCGTCCAATGTCAGCAAAATCTGGGCGACCGTCAGACCGTATCGCTCGAGCACTTCGGTCCAAGCGTGCGCAAGACGGATCTGGCCGACTGCGGCAGCCGCTTGGCTTTCCTCGAGCCGCAGCTTGCCTGGCTCGAGACCCAATGCCCGCCTGCCGAGCGCAATCGCGCCCGAAGAGACCAATAGAACGTCCTGACCGCGCTTGCGCAAATGCGCGATATCGGCAGCCAGGCTTTCCACCCAGGCGCGATTCACCTGGCCGGTCGCGCGATCGACGAGCAGCGCGGAACCGACTTTGACGACGACGCGTCTCGCGTCGAGCAGGGGCAGTGCGCTATCGGGCCGATCAGCAGTCACAGCGTCGCTCGCAATCATCTAAAAGGTCACAGGGTCGCCGTGATGTGCCGGACCCGTGGCACGTTCGGAATGTGCGCCGGAGGCGAATGCAGTTGAAACACGGAATGTGCGTTGCAGTTTACCAGATGGCCTTGCTGGTCATGGCCGCAAACCGGCAACGCGCTCGAGCAGGAACTCGTTCGCACCGCCAAGCAATGCCCATCTTGGCCGTTGCCTGTCACCGGGCGAAACCCCTAATATCACTCGCCCCTGGTAACCAACCAGATTCCCGATCGTTCGCTTGAGGTGTCACGTGGGTAGAGACTACGACCCGATTCCGGGGCAGTGGTACGAAGATCTGGAAGATAACGAGATCTTCCAGGTGCTATCTGTAGATCCCGACGAGGAGATCGTCGAGATCATCTATGAGAACGGCGATACCGAAGAGATCGATCTCGACACCTGGCACGAGCTCGACCTGGAGCAGGCCGAAGAGCCAGAAGGCTGGTCGAACGACGACGAAGACGACGAGGATCTCGATGACGACGACCTCGACGACGACGATTGGGACGAGGACGAGGACGACGACTGGGACGACGACGAGGACTTCGACGACGATTACGGCGATCGGGATGACGATTAACGGTCGTCCCATCGTGCGCTGAGGTTCCGCGGATCTCATCCCACCCGGTCTGCAATCGATCCGGACTCAGCCGCTCCCGGCACGTTTCGCGCTTTTACCTCTTCACGACTATTCTGGGCAGACGCCTGCGTGCGCGGCCAGCGCATGAAGGCGTCCGTACGGTGGTCGCGCGCGCCTTGAAGGGGTCGGCGACACCCCGATATCGTTTTCCGCTGCAGCTCGTTTGAACGAGGTCCTATGAAACGAATCCTGCTTTTTGTCGCCACGAACCTAGCCATCATCGTCGTGCTGAGCATCACGCTGCGATTGCTCGGCGTGGATCGGATTCTCGATGAATCGGGAACGGGCCTGAACTATACGAACCTGCTGATCTTCTCGGCCGTCTTCGGGTTTGCCGGCTCGCTCGTTTCCCTGGCGATCTCCAAGTGGTCGGCGAAACGCATGATGGGCGTGCGCGTGATCGACCAGCCGCGCAACCAGAACGAAGCCTGGCTCGTCGAAACCGTGCGCCGTCAAGCACAGGCGGCCGGCATCGGCATGCCCGAGGTCGGCATCTTCGATTCGCCGGAGCTGAACGCCTTCGCAACTGGCGCGCGACGCGACAACGCTCTCGTCGCCGTCAGCAGCGGACTGCTGAATGCGATGTCCCGGCGCGAGGCCGAAGCGGTGCTCGCACACGAAGTGAGCCACATCGCCAACGGCGACATGGTGACGCTCACACTGATTCAGGGCGTCGTGAACACGTTCGTCATCTTCATTTCGCGCGTGATCGGTCACACGGTGGATCGGGTCGTCTTCAAGACCGAGCGCGGCTACGGCCCGGCCTATCTCATCACGGTGATCGTGGCGGAGCTCGTGCTCGGCATTCTCGCCACGATCATCGTCATGTGGTTCTCGCGCTACCGTGAATTCCGTGCCGATGCGGGCGGTGCCCGGCTGGCAGGGCGCGAAGCGATGATTGCCGCGCTCGAACGGCTGCGAACCCACCGCGCCGGACCGTTGCCGGACAAGATGGCCGCGTTCGGTATCAACGGCAGCATCGCAGGCGGCCTCAAGCGGCTGTTCATGACCCACCCGCCGCTCGAAGAGCGCATTGCCGCGCTCGCCAAGGCCACCAGCTTCTAATTTTCCAATCGTTCGCGGTGCGGGCGGCACTCGCCCGTACCGCTCTCCTTTCACACCTCCCCGGCGACAGTGGCGCAGAACCGAGCCCGCGATTACGCTGCGCTCGGGCTGGAATCCGAGGCGCGCGAATGCTCTCGCTGCGTATGGTCGTCGTGGCTGGTGTTGCCGGCATCAGCCTGTGGGGCTTGTTCGAGCTACTCGACACACTGAAAAGGCCAGGGCTGCTGCGCACCAAAGAGTCGGTCGTGCTCAAGGGTTGCGACTCGCTCGATGGGCACGAGGATGCCCGGCGCTTGTGCCCGCAGTTCGTCTGTCAAAAGGCGCTGATCGACCGCAAGCTCGTCGGCTTGCAAGCGTCATTCGAAATTTCAGTCGATGAAAGCATCCCGCCGGGGCGTCTCATTGCGGGATATGCGAGCGAACCCGGACGCGAAGACCAAGAGTTCGAGTGCGAGCTCCAGGGCCTGAAACTGATCGATGCCCGGCTGATCGAACCGGGAGAATTCGACGAACCGACTGCCGAGATCGACGACGCCGCTCTGGAATGAACCGAGCGCAAGTCGCTGACATGGCTTCGGTCCGCCAAGGCGCCGGCATCTGTGCGATGCTAAGCACCTCGTCCGCCTTCAACGCTCGTGACTGTTCGCATGCTCTCCGCCACCCTCCTCGACCATTTACGCTCGATCGTCGGACCTCAGGGTTATCTCGATCAGCCCGATGACGTTACGCCGTACACGACCGATCACCGCAAGCTCTATCGGGGCGCGACTCCGCTAGTGCTGCGACCGGATTCCACGGCGCAAGTCTCGGCAATCTTGCGTGCCTGCAATGAAGCCCGCGTCGGTGTCGTACCCGTCGGCGGCAACACGGGATATTGCGGCGGAGCGACGCCCAGCGCGGACGGCTCGCAGATCGTTCTGTCGCTCGCGCGCATGCGGCGAGTACGTGCAGTCGATCCGCACAATTACACGATGATTGCCGAGGCCGGCTGCGTGCTCGCCGATGTACAAGCCGCAGCCGCAGAAGTGGATAGGCTGTTCCCGTTGAGCCTTGGATCCGAAGGCTCGTGCCAGTTGGGCGGCAATCTCTCGACGAATGCCGGCGGCACAGCAGTCTTGCGCTACGGCATGATGCGCGACTTGGTCCTCGGGCTCGAGGTGGTGCTGCCCGACGGCCGCGTACTCGATGCACTGAAGTCCTTGCGTAAAGACAACACCGGCTACGACTTGCGCGATCTATTCATCGGCGCGGAAGGCACGCTGGGCGTCATCACGGCGGCGGCCATCAAACTGTTCTCGCGCCCAGTGAACATCGTCACCGCCTTTGTTGCCGTCCCCGACCCGCAAGCGGCCGTCGCGTTGCTATCGCGTCTGCGTTCGGCAACCGGCGATCTGATCTCCACATTCGAGCTCGTTCCTCGCATCGGCATCGACCTGGTCACGCAACACATCCCGCAGACAAGCGATCCGTTCGACGAGCGTCACGACTGGTATGTGCTCCTCGAAGTCGGTGCGGGCAAGCATGTCACCGGTTTGCGCGAAGCGATGGAAACCGAGCTTGCGAGCGCCATCGAAGCCGGCGAAGTCGTGAACGCTGTGTTCGCCGAAAGCGAAGCGCAGCGCGATGCACTGTGGCGGCTCCGGGAGACGATCCCCGAAGCGCAACGACTGGACGGCGCAAGCATCAAACACGACATCTCCATCACGACGACGGAACTGCCGCGTTTCATTGCGGAAGGCTCAGCCGCCATTCTCGAGATCGCACCGCGCGGACGCATGGTCGCGTACGGCCATCTCGGCGACGGCAATTTGCATTTCAATGTGAACCAATCGCACGATCAGCCAGCCGAGGAATTCCTCGCACTTGCGCCGCGCATCAATCGCGTCGTGCACGATCTGGTGGCACGCTACGGCGGCAGCTTCAGCGCGGAGCACGGTATCGGGCAGCTCAAACGCGAAGAGCTCGTGCGCTACAAGGATCCGGTGGCGCTCGAAGTGATGCGTTCGATCAAACGGACGCTCGACCCGCACGGCATCATGAATCCGGGCAAGGTCTTGTAACGACGCAGCAGCAAGCGAATGAACGATCCGCACCTTGCTCGGTCGGAACCTTTCCGACACGCGATTCGTTGCTCGCGCATCCCTTCGTGAGACTCGCAATGACTACCCGCCATCGGCGCAGTTTTCAGAATGCTGCGAGGCTGCTGGCCTCTCTGCTCGCCCTGCCGTTCTTCGTCGTCGACGCATCGGCGCAGGACATCGTCGACGATGCAATTACGGAACACGTGCGCGAAGACGACGGTACGCCTCGCGAGACTGCGCAACGGTGGAGTCACACCGGACTCCTGCGAGGACGCGATCTATCGCCGTTCGGCCTGTTGAGGCTCGACATGCTCCCTACGCACACGGCAGATGCCGAAGCCGGCACTTGGACGTTCGAGCTTCTGTACGCCTACCAGAACACGTTCGTCATGAGCAACAACGTGCGCAACTACCTCGCACAACGCAACATCGGGCGCCGTCCGCTGCGCCCGGAGGATGCTGCAGCGATACTCGCTTTGCCCGGCGATGCCTATTACGTCGACGGCGAGATCGGGCACGCAGATCTCATCGTCGAACGCCGTTTCAACGATTACTGGAGCGTGTACGTCACGGTACCGTACATCCATTACGGGTCGGGCGTGCTCGACAGCACGATCGAATCGTTTCACGACAACTTCGGGTTCAGTCAGCAAGGGCGCGACTACGTCGCAAGGAATCAATTCCAGATCGTTTACGGCATCGGCGACGTGAGATTCGCGATGCTCGACCGAAACACCGAAGGCGGTTTCGGCGATCCGGTGCTAGGTGCTCGTTATTCGCTGCCGCAGCCCCGCTTCGGCTGGGACATTGTCGTGGAAGTCGCCGCCAAGTTCGCGGTCGACGGCGAACGCTTTCTACTGTCGACCGGTCGTCACGATTACGGCGTTCAATTCACTTTGCAGCGTCGCCTCGGCGAGACGGGCCGGCACGCGATCTATCTGGCCGGCAGCGGCGTCTACTATGCCGGCGGACCCGAGATCCCGGGCGACCGCTCGGAGCTCATTCCGACATTTCTCGCGGGTTACAGCTACGGACTCACGCCGAGGACGAGCATCATCCTGCAAGGCTATGTGAGTCAGAGCGTGATCCAGGACACCACGCTCGAAGAGCTGAAAGAAGAGAAGTATCAAATGAGTCTCGGCGTGCAATCGCGCAGCAAGAACATCCTGTGGAGCCTCGCGATCACGGAGAACATTTCGAATTTCAACAACACGCCCGACATCGGCGCGCAGATGGGTATCGCGTATATGCCGAAGGCGAAATAGGTCGCTCCCACTATTGGCGCATCCGCGGCCGTCCGAGTGCATCCGTGCACGTCGAGGCGGCGCAGGACAAGCGTGCGCGGCGCGCGAATCGCCAGGTCAGCTTCGTATCAAGCCCACCGGCACGATCGCCGTGGGACCGGTGACATAGTAGAGAAAGACATCGAGCGGACCGCCTGCAACCTGGGGCGAGAGCGTCGCCAAGCCCGTGTACGAACCGTTATGCAAAGTGTTCGGGCCCGTGCAAGAGCTCACAGTCAGCGATGTGACGCGGAAAAGTGTGCGATCGGGACGCGGTAGCGATAGTTGCCCGTTGTAGACGCATCCGTACGTATCCGAACCGATGATCTCGCCGGTGCTGCTGATCGTCATCGTCTGCGTGTAGCCCAGCGCGAGCTGACGCGTATACGTCCCGGCAATAGCCTGGAACGACGTCGGTTGCGTGTAAATATTCGAGCGAGTGAGATTGAACGAATAGGCAGTGCCGTTCAAAGTGAAATTGCCGGTGACGGTATTGCCTTGGATGGCCGCTGATACGTTGATCGGCGTGCTTCCGACGACACCGCTCTGATAGAGATCCGCGGTGCCGCTCCCCGACGTCTCGCAGCATGCGTCGCCGCGAATCGTATATCCGGCCGTGCCCGGGACTGAGATTCGCAGAATCATGTCGCCGCTCTCATCGGCCAACATGACGGCATTCGATGAAGTTCCCGAGCCCGTCGCCGTGATCGACCCAGACCACACACCCGCGATGGGAGCGATCTGAGGTACCCACGAGCCGCTGTCTTCAGCGTCTTCGTCGTCGCCTCCGCCGCCGCACGCAGCGAGATTCAATGCGAATAGCGCGAGCAGTACAGCCGCAAGTTTTCGAACGTCCATGGATGGAATCCACCGAAAAGCTACTTGTAGGTCGGCTTCATCCTAATCGGCATCGTGCAAGCGAAACATGATGCAAATGCATCATGCGCACAGTAAGAAAATCCGACGCAGCGAGAAACGGAATCGATGACTGAAAGTCGACGACCAGCTCAGACGCCGCTGGCGACCGTAGCCGTCACTGTTGGCTACGGCCTGTTGCCGGTGGCCTGTAGCCTGCTTTCACTTGTCGCTTTGAAGCAAATGCACGAGCGATGCTTTGTTACTAACGCCCAGCTTTTGATACGCGTGCTGAATGAAATTGCGAATCGTGGTGGGCGCCAAATCGAGCGATTGAGCGATTTCTTTGTGAGACTTGCCGCTCGCATAGAGCCGAATGACGACGCGTTCGCGGTCGCTCAGGCGCGCTAGCGAGGATACCCGATTCGCAGACAAGAACATGAGATCGCCAAACCGCTTGGCCGTAACGACGACTGATCCATCGCACGTGACGGCCTTACCGCGTTGTTTCAGCGCTTCGAGCAACCGGGACGGCAACCGCGTATAGCGCCAATCGGTCCAATCGCTGCGCAGCAAATCGCAGAAGCGCGAGCCGCTGTGAAGGATCTCGCCGTTCGGTTTCACGAGCGCACGCGTGCCACCGGGTGCCGACGGGTCGATGCCGTCCTTCCCGAGCATCAACTTGCGGTTGATAGTCAATGCCTCGACGAGATGCGGCATGAGAAGCGTCAGTACACGTTCGTGCTCCTGTTCGAACGGCCCCATGCTCGCCGGCCTGAAAAGGCTCAACCATTCTCCACAACCGTCCGGAGAAGCGATGTCGGCGACGATCAAGTTGTGCTCATGGCCGTAGCGACGGATGTAGTCCTGGATGTCCCCAGCACGCTTGGCGTCGTAGAGAGCCGGCGTATAGCGCCTTACGGCACTGCCCGGCCGCGCTGCGACCGGTTCCATTTGAGCGGAATACTTCGCATTGAGCGCCGGCAAATCATCGCCGATGGTGTCCGGCTCATTGAAGCTCTGCAACCCACGCACGATGTAGGTACCCGACTCGATGCCCGCATTGCTGCACCAGGCGGCCGAACGAAACGGAATCCAATGCTGCAACAGCTTCAGCGTCAGCGTTTCGAATTCCTCTGCCGACGTGTCCTGCGCAGCGCGGTAAATCTCGAGGACGAATTCGAGTGCGGTATCCATGCCGGGAATCTCGTTCAGCGGATGCCAAGCAAGAATCGCCCAGCAAGTTCGATGCCAGCCGCTGCTTCAGGCAATTCGTTTGCAAACAGATACCAGCAATGAGGCACATTTCCCCAGACGTGAAGCTCTGTTTCCACGCCTGCTCGCCGTGCGCGATCCGCGAGCCGCAATGCGTCGTCGAGCAATGGATCCAAACTGCTCCCGTGCACTTGAATGGGGCCAAGCAAAGACAAGTCGGCGAAAAGCGGCGAAAGCCGTATGTCCCGAGGATCGCGACCCGGGGCGTAGGTCGACACACATGCTTGCGCGGCTTCGTAGGTCGTCACCGGATCTCGCCCGTTGTTCCTGGTGCACGACTCGCTGGAGAGCGTCATATCAACAAAAGGCGACAGTGCGACGACCGCGTCGGCCTTCGAACCGTCGCGCGCTGCAGCGAGAGCGGCATTGAGCGCCGATCCTGCACCCGCGGAATCGCCGACAAGGAAACATGCACTTGCAGGTTGCGCCCCGTGCGGTCCGTGCTCCCGAGCCCAGCGAAAAGCCGCATAACAATCGTCATGAGCCGCGGGAAAGGTGTGCTCAGGCGCAAGCCGATAGTCGACGAAAAAGAGGCTTGCGCGCGCTGCAATCGCCAAACGACTCAGCAAGCCTGCATAGAGATCGATACTACCAGCCATGAAACTGCAGCCATGGCAGTAGACGATGCGACGATCCGGATCTGCAAATTGCGGTACCACCCAAACGCCAGCCGGCGCCGTCGATCGAATGAATCGAACGTGGTCGATCGGCCGCGCATCGATGGCTAGACGATCGATAATCGTCCGCATGGCCTGGATGTCCGATGGAGCTAGCGATGCAAGCTCCGCCGCTCGAGCGCGCAAATGCGCAAAGACGACCGCCGATCCTTGCGATCCGGTAGCCATGACTCCTCCCCTTCGTTGTTCTTATTGACTCGACAAGTCAGCCGATCTGCGTGAGGCAGTCACCAACGTCTTCCCCAGAGTCAACTGCGGTCACGAATGCCCGTCATACGCTACATAAGTTGCGCGCAGGTTCAGCTACCCACTCTTCCCCCGCTTTCGCGACGCACCGCGATCACGCTTGCGCGCGGTTGCGACGTGCCGCCGTCGGGCCAATGGCTCTTGGGAGATTCGACGCTGCCGTTCTCGCCGGGGTGTTGAATGCTGAAGAACAGCGTTTCGTTGTCGGGCGTGAATTGAACGCCGCAGACTTCCGCGCCGATCGGTGCGCTCATGAACTGACGAAGCTTGCCGCGCTCGGGACCGGTTGTCGGGCACGCCCAACATCCGTCGTTCATGCCGAGCGCCTGCGCGCCGTCGGTGACGATCCAGAGATTGCCTGCCTCATCGAAACCGAGATTGTCGGGCGATGCGATGGCGCTCAACTCGTTTGCGTTCGCATAGCCGCCGAAGTAGGTGTCTTCGCTCGACAGCTTGCCTGGCTGCAAGTCCTCGAGATCCGTGATCAGCCGACCGCGTTTCGGATCGCCGGCGAGGATGAACACTTCCCAACTGAATTCGAGCGCGGTGTGATCGTCACCGTCTTCGTGGATTTCGATGATGTGCCCGTATTGGTTCTTGCTGCGCGGATTCGCGACGTTTGGCGCATAGTCGACGTCGCGGCCTGCGTACGTACGCAACACCGTTTCTCCCGTGCGCGAATCGTTGCGCGTACAGGCGACGTAGATGCGTCCGGTGTGCGGATGCACTTCGATGTCTTCCGGCCGATCCATGGGTGTCGCACCGAGCACGTGTGCAGCGGCGCGCGCCTTGATCAGCACTTCGGCTTGGTCGTGAAATCCCGCCTCTTTGTTCAACGGACCTTTCGGATCGAAGACGAGCGGCAACCATTGCCCGCGACCGCTCGCGTCGAAGCGTGCGGCGTACAGCGTGCCGGAATCCAATAGATCCCGATTCGCCTGCGGATTCTTCGGATCGAAACGTCCGCTCGAGACGAACTTGTAGACGTATTCGAACCGATCGTCGTCGCCCATGTAGACGGCCACGCGCCCGTTGTGAGCGACGACAGGCGTTGCGGCTTCGTGAGCGAATCGGCCGAGCGCCGTGCGCTTCACTGGACGCCGCGTCGGATCGCGCGGATCGATCTCGACGATCCAACCGAAGCGGAACGGTTCGCGCGGCTCCTGTGCAAGATCGAAACGCGCATGCACGGTCTCCCATCCGTAGAGCGAGTGTGCGCGCCACATGCGCCAACGCCGATGCGATTCGACGATATGGGGATCCACATCTCTGCGCTCGCGCAATTCATCCATGTGCGCGAAATAATCTTGGATGTTCTCCTCCGCGGTCAGATACGTACCCCAAGGCGTCTCGCCGCCCGCGCAGTTGCCGAAGGTGCCGAGCGCGAGCACGCCTTCCGGATCGTCATGAGTACGCATCAGCATTGCGCCGCGGGCCGGACCGGAGATGTCGATCGGCGTATCCGCCGTGATGCGACGGTTGAAGCGAGAATCCTTCACCATGCGCCAACGACCGTGTTCGCGCGCGACTTCGACGACGGTCACACCGGTGGCAGCAATCGAGACATTGACGGTCTGCGGATGCTTGCGCACGAACGCACGTCCGGCGCCCCGCACGGCGCCGGCAAACCCCGGGTGACCCGGATACATGAGCGCTTCGTCGGTGTACTCGTTGTTGACGCAGAGAATGCCGCGGTCGCCGCTCGCATCGAGCGGGAAGAAACGAATCGCATCGCAGTTCTGACCGAACCATGAGCGCTGTAACGTCGCTGCATTCGGTTCGAACAGAATGCCGGACGCCAACTTCGAGGCATCCAGGTCCGGCACGTTCGAAAACAAGCTGTCGCCCCAGCGCGCGACGATGTCGTACGTGTAACCGCGCGGCAGGATGATCTCGTCGGCGCTGCTCGGTGCGATCGATCGGAAACCGAGCGCTGCGCTATCCGCTCGCACGTGCGGCGACCGGAACAGCGCGCCCGTACCGACAACCAACGGCGCGAGCGCAGCAGCACCCAGCATCGAGCGTCGGCTGAGCCGTTGCTCGAGCAAATCGGCGAAAGGCGTCGAGGGTTCGAGAGTTCGCGTCATGAGCTCGCCAGATTGAACGTGGATGCACTGAGTATGCACCCACAGATGCTCGAGCGTGCGATTACGTTCCGCGCGGTGCGGTCACCATCAACCACTCGATCGCGGCTGGCACCGGGCGCCCGGGCGGCTGATAGCGGAATGACTCGACCCAGGCGGTTAACGCCTCTTGAATGCACGGAGGCGCATCCGAGACTCGAATGTCGCCCGTCCGACCCGCTCCATCGACGGTGAACGCCACGTAGAAGCTTCCCGAAGCCGAGCATGCCGGAGGCAGCTCGAGGGGTGCCGACTGAAGCAGTTGAAGCTCGGGTTCGGGCGGAGGCACGGTCGTGGTGACTTGGCAAGCGGCAAGCAGCCAAGCCGCGATCAAGAGAGACCAGGTCCGCAGCGACATTCGTTCGAATCTCATGGTCGGGATGGTACTCGCCAACCCGCAACCCGTGCTGCCCTGAGACCACGGACGACCGCGCCAAGGCGTCCAATCATCCGGAGCGAAATCGGCGCGGCCCTTGGTGGGTGTCCGAATGCAGGCTCTTTTAAGTGGAGGCTCTTTGGAGGCCCATTGGGCTCATTGGACACCCATCAATGAGGATGTGGGCCCATAGCAAGGCTCCTTGGACACCCATCCGCGCGAGGCTCCTTGGGGAAGGCTCCTTGGACACCCATCCGCGCACTCCAAGATCCTGTCGCAGTTCGGTCCAGATCAAGTGAACGCCCGCCGTCACAGCCATCGGCCGAACCGAGCCCGCCAACTCTCGAGCTCTTGGACACCCGACTGACCAGCTTGGCCGGCCATCAGCTGAATAGTGGCGAACCTCTTGGACACCCATCTGACCAGCATGGCCGGCCATCAGCTGAACAGAACGATCGCCTCCTTCGATCGATGGGTGTCCAAAGAACGGCCGAAGGACCGCCGCCGGAAACACCATGGCAACCGACTCCGGCGAGGAGATCGAGAAATTCCGGACGATGGAACGATCGCGGCCCGAAGACTGGGTCGGCTGTGGTGGGTGTCCAAAGGAGATTTCAGATGATCCCCACCCTCTCGGGGTGCGTCGAGAACCCAGGGATCAAGGCTCCATGAGATGGGTGTCCAAATCCGGCCCAATCCATGAGATGGGTGTCCAAATCCGGCCCAAATCAGGCCGCCGATGAGATGGGTGTCCAAATCAGGTCACGATGAGATGGGTGTCCAAATCAGGTCACGGCGACCCGGCGACGCGTATTGGCCCTGCAGAAACGAAAACGGCGCGGGCATCGTGCTGCCCGCGCCGTATTGATCAGCGGCTACCGGCGATCAGCGGCTGCCGGCGACCTTGCGCTCCTCTTCGGACTGCGCAGTGTCGCCTGCGACGCCCAAGCGCTTGTGCATGATCGGGCTGGTCGTCGTGTACTGGAGGTGCACCTTCTTGCCCGGCTCGAGGTATTCCTTGATGGCGAACGCGGCGAGCGCTGCCTCGTGGAAGCCCGAGAGAATGAGCTTCTTCTTGCCGGGATAGGTGTTGATGTCGCCGACGGCGAAGATGCCCGGAACGCTCGTCTGGAATTTCTCGGTGTCGACGACGAGCTGCTTCTTCTGAATCTCCATACCCCAATCGGCGATGGGACCGAGCTTCGGATGCAGACCGAAGAACACGAGGAGCTGATCCAGATCGACGCGGCGCGTGACGCCATCCAGGCCGGCTACGTTCACGTACTTGAGCACGCCCTCGACGATGCCGAGCTCCTTCACCTGACCGATCATGACGTCGGCACGCATCTCATCGCGCAATGCATAGAGCTTCTGCACGGTCGCCTGCGCGCCGCGGAATTCCGGACGACGATGCACGAGCACGACGCTGCGTGCGTAATCGACGAGCGTGACGGCCCAGTCGAGCGCCGAATCGCCGCCGCCGAGAATGACGACGTCCTGATCGGCAAAGGCGCGCGGATCCTTCACGCGATAGTGCAGGTACTTGCCTTCGATCTGCTCCGCACCGGGCACATCGAGCTTACGCGGCTGGAACGATCCGACGCCGCCCGCGATGACGACTGCACCGGCATCGAACACGGTGTTCGCGCTCGTGACGACACGGAATCTGCCGTTCTCCTGTCGCTCGACTTGCTGCACTTCCTGCCCGAGATGCATGCCGGCATTGAACGGCTTGATCTGCTCGAGCAAACGATCGGTCAGCTCCTGGCCCGTGCACACAGGCACGGCCGGAATGTCGTAGATCGGCTTATCGGGATAGAGCTCCACGCACTGGCCGCCCGGCGCCTTCAATGAGTCGACGACGTGGGCCTTCAGACCCAGCAGCCCGAGCTCGAACACTTGGAACAGACCGCACGGACCCGCACCGACGATGACGACGTCAGTGTGAATCGGCGGACGTTCGAACTTAAGCGCGGAGTCGTTGTTGGAAGCCGTCGACGACACGTGAATTCTCCGTAAGTGAACTAATCGGTGAGCCTACCTGCTGCGTCAGGCCTGCCGCTTCTAGAAATCCTTTCTCGGCAAGCCACTTTCGATTGAACAAACGCGACTGATACTTTGCGCCGTTATCGCACAGGATCGTCACGATCGTGTGACCGGGTCCGAGCTTGCGCGCAACTTGCACTGCAGCTGCGACGTTCACGCCGCTCGTGCTGCCGAGGAACAGTCCTTCTTCGCGCAACAGCCGATACACCATCGAGACGCATTCGATGTCGGTGACGTGAACTGCGTCATCGATCGGCGAACCTTCCAGATTGGCAGTGACCCGGCCAATGCCGATGCCTTCCGTAATAGAGCCGGGACCTGTGGGTTTCAATTCCCCGTGACGCAGCCAATTGTACAGCGAGCTGCCTTGCGGATCCGCGAGCGTGATCAACACTTTCGCGCCGCGATGATTCGTTTGCCGTTTCAAGAAACGCGACACGCCGCCGAGCGTGCCGCCAGTACCCGTCGCAGCGACGAACGCATCGATCTTGCCTGCCGTTTGTGCCCAAATTTCCGGACCCGTCGTGCGCTCGTGCGCATCGCGATTCGCAGTGTTGTCGAACTGATTGCCCCACACCGCACCCGGAATTTCTGCCGCAAGTCTTGCAGCAATCTTCTGATAGTGATTCGGGTCGGAATACGGAACCGTCTTCACGCGCAGCACTTCCGCGCCGAGCGCTTCGAGCATCTGATACTTCTCGTTCGACTGGTTGTCCGGCATCACGATGATGCAGCGATAGCCGCGCTCGTTGCAGACGTGCGCAAAGCCGATACCCGTGTTGCCGGCCGTGCCTTCGACGAGCGTACCGCCGGGCTTCAGGCGTCCGCTGCGCTCGGCCTCCTCGATGATGCCGCGCGCCGCGCGATCCTTGACCGAACCGCCCGGATTCATGAACTCGGCCTTGCCGAGAATCTCGCAACCTGTTTCTTCACTCAGCTTGTTGAGACGAATGAGCGGCGTGTTGCCGATCGTCTCGGAAAAACCACGGCGGATTTGGGTGCTCATGCGGTGAGCCTCCCTTCAGATTGCAGAACATTGAACAACTCGCTGCTCGAGGCGCCCGCGGCATTGAACCAACGCAGCGTCTCGTGCAAACGAGTCACCTCGCCGACGATCAACAACGCCGGCGACTGAATCCCCGCCTCGCGCACGCGCGATGCAACTTCGGCCAGCGAGGCCGTCACGACGCGTTGCTGCGCGCTCGTGCCTTGCTCGACGACGGCCGCGGCACGCTCGGCCGGCACGCCGTGTGCACGCAGTTGCTCGACGATCGTTTCGAGATGTCCGAGCCCCATGTAGAACACGACGGTCTGGTTCGGACGCGACACGAGATCCCAATCGACGTTTGCCGTCTCGCCCTTACAGTGACCGGTCACGAACGTCAGCGACTGTGCGTAATCGCGATGCGTGAGCGGAATGCCGGAGTAAGCCGCGCAACCTGCTGCAGCCGTCACTCCAGGCACGACTTCAAAACGAATGCCTTCGGCCGCGAGCGCTTCGAGCTCCTCGCCGCCGCGACCGAAAATGAACGGATCGCCGCCCTTCAAACGGCACACGCGTTTGCCTTCGCGCGCGAGCTTGACGAGTAGCGCATTGATCTCATCCTGCGAGACATGCGCCGCACCGGCCGCTTTACCGACGTAAATCTTTTCGGCGTCGCGTCGTGCGAGATCGAGCACTTCGGCGGATACGAGACGGTCGTACAGCACGACATCGGCATTTTGCAGAGCGCGCAACGCACGCAACGTCAGCAATCCCGGATCGCCGGGACCTGCACCGACGAGCACGACCTCGCCTTCCGGCTTGCGGTTCGCCTGCGCCAACGTTTCGCGGATACGGTCGTCGAGCGATTCGGATTCCGGCGACTCGCGACCGGCGAGCACATCCGCCGCGACAGGACCGTCGATGAATCGCTCCCAAAAACGACGTCGAGCGCGCGGCTCTTCGAGCTTCTCTTTGACGAGCGGCCGCAGCTTTCCGGCGAGCTTCGCCAAGACACCGAGGCGCAGCGGAATGAACGACTCGAGCCGTTCGCGCAAACGGCGCGTCAGGACAGGTGCCTCGCCGCTGCTGCCGACCGCAACCACGACCGGCGAGCGATCGACGATGGCAGGCACGATGAATCGCGACAGCTCGCGATCGTCGACGACGTTGACGGGAATGTTGAGACGTTCGGCTTGCGTTGCGACCCAGGCATTCAAGGAGCGCTTATTCGTCGCCGCGATCGCCAGGCGCATGCCGACGAGCTCATCGGGATGAAACTCGGTGGCGCAATGAACGATTGCGCCCGAGGCGACCTTCTCCGCAACTGACGGGCTCAGCGTCGGCGCAACCACAGAGATCTTCGCCCCGGCGCGCAGCAAGAGCTCGATCTTGCGCGCGGCAACGTCACCGCCCCCGACGACGAGAACGGGCTGACCTGCCAAACGGATGAAGATCGGAAAATAGTCCATGCAATCACGCGCCGTTCAGCGCTGCGCGGCCGTCACTGGCTCGCCGCGCGGCGCGGCTCGACTTTCAAGGGAATGACGCGGCGACGCGGTTGCAGCCCGCATTCGCGCGATTCCGGGTTTTCCCACCACCAGCGACCCGAACGCGGATCCGCACCGGGCTCCACGGCACGCGTGCATGGCGCGCAGCCGATGCTCGGATAGCCTTTGTCGTGCAGCGGGTTGTACGGAAGATTCCGCGCCTTGATGTAGGCCCACACGTCTTCCTCTTTCCAATCGAGGAGCGGGCTGATCTTCCACATCCCGTAGCGGTCGTCCCACGAAACCGGCTCGCCCTCCGCGCGCTCGGCCGACTGTTCGCGACGGACGCCAGTCACCCAAGCCTTGTAGCCGGCGACTGCGCGCTTGAACGGCTCGATCTTGCGGATGTGGCAGCACGCTTGGCGCTCTTCGAGCCCGAGATAGAAACCGTTGATGCCGTTGTCGCGCACGTACTGCTCGACGGCCTTCGCATCCGGGTAATACACGGCAATCCGGCGCTGATAGCGACGCTCCAGTCGATCGAGCAACGCGAGCGTTTCGTCGTGGAGACGGCCCGTGTCGAGCGTGAACATCTCGATTTCCGGCACGTAAGTCGCAATGATGTCCGTCAACACCATTGCTTCGGCCCCGAGACTGTTCGAATACACGACGTCCTTGTATTCCTTGACGGCGTGCTCGAGCTGCGCGCGGGTCTGCTCGACGAGAGATTGCAAACGCGGAGAAAGAGGTTCAGTCATACAGTTCTTCTTGGGCTCGCCGACGACATTTGAGCAGGGGTTTGCGGGTCATCCGCCTGATTCGGCGAGGACTGTATCTAACCGTCTTATAACCAGGGAAAGACTCGTTTGTTCTGTCATGATGCGGTCACGTTATGCCTCAGGGACTGGAGGCACCGTAACCTTGAGGATGCGACGCCTGGGAACGGACGTTCGATTGAGATAAGTGCATGAAACTACAGCAATTACGGTACCTGGCAGCAATCGTCGAAAATGACCTGAACATCACCGCGGCCGCCGAGCGGCTGCACACGTCGCAGCCGGGGGTCAGTAAGCAGCTCAAACAGCTCGAGGACGAGCTCGGCTTCCCGATCTTTTTGCGCCAGGGCCGGACCCTGACGAAGGTCACCCCCGCGGGCAAGAAAGTGATCGAACGCGCGCTCAGGATCCTGAAGGAGGTCCAGAGCATCAAACGACTCGCCGAGGAGCAAAAGGGCGATGGCCGCGGATCGCTCTCGATCGGCACCACCCACACGCAGGCGCGTTATGTCCTGCCGCCCGTCATCCGGAAATTCCGCGAGAAGTACCCGCAGGTCGAGTTGCACCTGCATCAAGGCACCTCGGAGCAGCTCGCGGACATGGTGAGCCGCGACCGGATCGATTTCGCGATCAATACGGGGTCGGAGGAGATGTTCACGAACCTGGTGCTGCTGCCTTGCTATCGCTGGCACCGCCGGGTCGTCGTGCCCAAGGGGCATCCGCTCGCAAACGAGTCGAAGATCACGCTCGAGATGCTCGGCAAGTATCCGATCGTCACCTACGTGTTCAGCTTCACGGGTCCGTCGTCGCTGCAACAGATCTTCGCGCGCGCCGGCGTCAAGTTGAACGTCGCGCTCACGGCGCGCGACGCCGACGTCATCAAGACCTACGTGCGTCTCGGGCTCGGCGTCGGTATCGTCGCGGCGATGGCGGTCGATCCGCGCGAGGATTCGGATCTCGTATCTATCGAGGCCTCGCATCTGTTCCCGGCGCACTCGACCTGGATCGGTTTCCAGCAGGGCGCGCTACTGCGGGGCTACATGTACGACTTCCTGCAACTGTTCGCACCGCATCTCACGAAGCGGCTCGTGGATCGCGCAGGCAGCGCGTCCTCGCAGGCGGAAGTGGAAGCGTTGTTCTCCGACGTGACGCTGCCGGTCTTCAAGTAATCCGGCAACGAAGCGTAAGCACTGCATTCGGTTCGCTTGCGCCCGACATGGGCGCGGCGCCCGCTGGTTGCGATTTTCATGGCTGAAAGCACACTCGACCGACCGAAATCCCGCTCCCTGAAACCTCTGCGGGCGCTGTTGCCGTATCTCAGCCGGTACAAGCGCACGCTGTTCTTCGCGTTGTGCGCCCTGATCGTCGCATCCGCGGCGATGCTCATTCTGCCGATTGCATTTCGCGGCGTGATCGACAAAGGCATGGTGGCCAGCGACGCGGAGACGATCGACCTGTACTTCATCGCCTTCCTCGGCGCCGCAGCCGTGTTCGGCGTATTCGCCGCCTTGCGCTTCTACTTGGTCACATGGCTCGGCGAGCGCGTCGTCGCCGATTTGCGTGCGGACGTCTATTCGCGGGTCGTGCGCATGGATCCGACTTTTTTCGAGGTGACGCGCACGGGCGAAGTGCTTTCGCGACTGACGACGGACACGACGCTCGTACAGTCGATTGCAGGCGTCAATCTCTCGATCGCGCTGCGCTCGGCAATCCAGCTCGTGGGTTCGCTCGTACTGCTGATCGCGACGAGCCCTTCGCTCGCCGCAATGATCGTGCTGCTCATTCCGCTCGTGATCTTTCCGCTCATCCTCGTGGGCCGGAAACTGCGCAAGCTCTCGCGCGAGTCGCAGGATCGTGTCGCCGATACGAGCGGGCTCGCGGACGAGACGTTGAATGCGATCCAGACCGTGCAAGCGTTCACGCTCGAGCAGCTCAACAGCGTGCGTTACGGCAAGGCGGTCGAAACCTCGTTCACGGTTGCGATCAAGCGCAATCGTCTTCGCGCATTGCTGACAGCGGTCGGCACGATGACCGTATTCGGCGCGGTGACGTTCGTGTTGTGGCAAGGCGCGCACCGCGTGATCGCCGATGAGATGACGGCCGGCGAGCTGAGCCAGTTTCTTTTCTATGCGGTGTACGTTGCGACCTCAGCCGCTTCGCTGAGCGAAATGTGGGGCGAGGTACAGCGAGCCGCGGGAGCGATGGAACGGCTCGTCGAGCTCAAGCAAGCGACCCCGACGATCGTCGCGCCGCCCCAACCGGTCAGCTTTCCTGAACCTGTCCGTGGCGACATTCGCTTCGAAGAAGTCTCGTTCCGCTATCCCTCGCGGCCGGATTCGCTCGCGCTCGACGGCTTCTCGCTGCACATTCGGCCCGGCGAGAACGTCGCCTTCGTCGGTCCGTCCGGTGCCGGCAAGAGCACGACGTTTCAGCTGCTGCTGCGCTTCTACGACCCGGCGAGCGGCCGCATCCTGATCGACGGCATCGACATCGCCAAAGCGAGACCCGAAGACGTGCGCCGCCGCATCGGCCTCGTGCCGCAAGAGACCGTGCTGTTCGGCGCCACCGCACGCGAGAACATTCGTTTCGGACGGCCCGACGCCACCGACGCCGAAATAGAAGCCGCTGCGCGCGCGGCCGGCGCGGATTCTTTCATTCGCGAGCTGCCGGACGGATACGAGACCTTCCTCGGCGAACGCGGCACACGCCTGTCCGGCGGGCAGCGCCAACGCATCGCCATCGCACGCGCGCTCCTCAAGGATCCGCCGATATTGTTGTTGGACGAGGCAACCAGCTCGCTCGATGCCGAAAGCGAGCGCTACGTGCAGGAAGCGCTCGAAAAATTAATGAAGGGTCGCACGACGATCATCATCGCCCATCGTCTCGCGACGATTCTCAAAGCCGATCGCATCGTCGTCATGGACCACGGCCGCATCGTCGCCATCGGCACGCATGCCGAGCTCCTCGAAACGAACGCGCTATACGCGAGACTGGCTGCGCTGCAGTTCACAGACGTAGCGACGGCAGGAGCGGCCTGACCGATCCGACGCTTGCACGACTCGGTACCCGCCCCACCAACGCAGGTACTTGTCTCTTCCGCGACCTAAGTGTCGTTGACGCGTCTATCCGCGCGTACTTATCTTCGAGATCGTCGCACTGGCGCTTCTCCGCGCGACTTTACGGAGGGATCTCGAGTGGCCTATCGAGCAACCGTCTTCAATGTGATGATCGCCTCCCCCTCCGATGTCGCGGCCGAACGCGCACTCGTCAAAGAGGTGGTGCACGAATGGAACGCCGTCAATGCCTTTACACGGCGCATCGTGCTCCAACCCATCGGGTGGGAAACCCACTCCTCCCCGAGCATGGGCGAGCATCCGCAGCATGTATTGAATGAACAAGTCTTGGCCAAGTGCGACCTGCTGGTGGGCGTTTTCTGGACGCGCGTCGGTACGCGAACGCCGGAGTACGAAAGCGGCTCTGTCGAGGAAATCGAACGGCACCTCGCCGCCGGAAAACCGGCGATGCTGTATTTCTCGAACAGCCCAGTGCACCCGGATAGCGTCGATACTGTGCAATATCAGAAACTGAAGGAGTTCAAATCGTCATGTCAAAGCCGCAGCTTGTATGCGAGTTACGACGGCCTTACCGATTTCCGCAATCAGTTCTATCGACATCTGCAACTCAAGATCAACGAAGATCCCTTCTTCGCGGTCGCCGACGACGCCGGCGCATCCGGAACTGTCCGTGAGTCGCAATCAACCGTTGCCGCGCTATCGAAAGAAGCGACTCTGCTGCTCAAGGAGGCCGCTGCCGACGCCGCCGGTATCGTCATGCTGCTCCGACATCTAGGCGGCACGGATCTTCAGACGAATGAGAAAAACCTGATCTCCGATCAGAGCCGGCGCTCAGTCGCGACCTGGGAAGCCGCGCTACAAGAACTGATCGATAACGGCCTCGTCGTCCAGAGGGACCGGGAAGGCGAAGTCTTCGAAGTGACGAAGAAGGGATACGAGGTGGCCGAGAATCTTCGGCTATAGCCCGTCATCTAGTTGCACGCCCCCCCCAAAAAAAAAAAAAAAAAAAAAAAAAAAAAAAAAAAAAAAAAAACGGTTCGTTGCTGCCGCTCGAGCCTGCAACGAACCGCCATTGCTACGCCGTTCGTACGGCGCGACGTCTACGGTGTCACTACGATCACGACGCGACGAGTCTCGAAGTCATCGATGCCGTCCGGCTTCTCCGGTTTGTCCGACCACTTCGTCGAAATGATCGACGGCTTCACGCCCAGATCGACCAGCGCCGATTCGATATTCTTCACCCGGATCTCCGGAAGCGAAGCCTTTTCCACCATCTTCTTACCGTTCGTGAGCAGCGCCGATCCGCGATACCCCGTGATCTGGATGTGCTTCGCATCGATCGCCGTCGCGTAACGCATGACTTCCGTGACGACACGCGTCGAACGGCTCGGCATGTACGTGCTATCGAAATCGAAGTACACGGTATAGGTGCGCTGCGTGTACGGAGGCTTGTACTGCTCGACCTGCCGCGCTCTCGCCTGATTGCGCGCCGAAAGCGTATCCGGGTCCGGACCGGTGCCGCGTCGCGCGTTCTCGATCTTGTAGCCCTCCGCGGGCAGGATCGTGTTGCACGACAGATTGATTTCCGGCAGCGACGACACTTTGACCGGCTCGAGCACGATGCCGCCGCAGATACGAGGCTTGTCGCTCACGACACCTTCGACGAGCGCCTCATGCTTCAGCTGCGGCGGAAAGAACTCCGACTGCAGATCGAGCTGGATACCGAGGTAGTACAGCTCGCCTTCGTACTCCGCGAGCCAGCAGGGCACCATCTCGGTGTCGCGCACGATCGGACACGACACGAAGCTCAGTCGCTTGCCGGGCGCGATCGTCTTTGCAGACTTGTCGGATGCATGCGCCGGCAGCGCGGCGAACAGCGCGAGCAGGACGCTTGCAATGACCCCAAGGGATCCTCGGATGGAGATCATTCGATGATTCTTCATGGCCGCGCTCACAATACGCTCAAGAAGTTGACGAGATCCTGCTTCTCCTGCTCCGTGTAGCCGATATTGAATCGGCGATCGTAGAAGTCGACGAGCTCACGCAAATCCCGTGCAAGGCCGTTGGAGAAGTACGGTGCGCGTCCTGCCAGTCCACGCATCTGTTGCAAGTTGATTGCACCGATTTCGATGCATCTGCCGGTAATCAGAGCACGGCCCGGATCGTGGGTGTAGATCACACGTCCGAGATACGGATGAGGCTCGACATCGTCCCTGCACGTGAGCTTGAAGAGCGGTAGATGCGACAGCCGCTGGACCGTCGGCAGGTTCTGCGTGCCCACATCGATCCAGCCCGGAGCAACGTCGTGACCGGTCATCGAAGCGTTGTGGCAAGTCGCACAGCTGCGCTTCAGCGGATTGCCGAGACCGATGTTGTTCAGTCCGGTCGTATCGCTGATCCAGAAAGGTCTGAAGAAGAAGACGTCGGCACCGCGAGCGATCGACGCCCGCATTTCAGCCGCTTCGTCGCGCGGTGAAGTGGTGTTCGGTTCTGCGCGCCACATATCGAAGAATCCGAATACCGGATTCGAAACGATGTTGCCGAGCCCGTACTGCCCGTTCAGCATCGCCAGCGCGCCCAAACCGTTCGGACCGCCCGGAACCACGAGCGGACCGGCGACCGAGTGCTCGCCCTGCGCCACGTAAATCTGACGCTCGAAGGCCACGATCTTGCTCAGCTCATCCTCGGTCAGTCCGCCATTTCGCTGCAGGTGCGTAACTGCCGCTTCGAATGCCTGCGACTTGAGCGTCAGATTCCGCGCATCGGCCATCAAGTTCATGCTGACGCGGTTGCCGGTCTCCGGATCCTTCGCGAGCGGCTCGCCCGTCTTCAGATTGAAGTACTGCGCGTAGTGCGGCTCGATGTACTTCATGTTCCCGACGACTTTCGGACGGCGATACACGGAAACCATCGGGTTATCCGACTTCAGGCCGTACTTCGGATCCGTATTGCACCCGGTCGGATCTTCCACGACTTCCAACGTGAACTCCGGTTCGATGCGGGTTCCATCCGGTCTCTTCGGCGGCCACGGCAGGAAGATGCGGAACAAACCGTGATCAAGCAGGAGGGAATGCGATTTCGGATCGTCCTGCGGCAGGCTCGGACAGTTCGATCCGTCCACCGCGGCGAACAACGGATCCTTGCCTTGCGTCGCCTCCCAACGGGCCCGCGCCGTCGCAGCGGAAATGCTCATGCTGTCCGACGGTTGATGACACGTTACGCAGGCGCGGCCGTTCGAGCCGAGCGGCGTGAAGAACGGATGTCCTTCCGTCGGCAGCGGTCCGTTTGCATTCAGGATTTCGACTTTTCCGGCCGGATTCGCGTACTGCGAGAATTGCGGAAGCACCTGCCCGCTTCCTGGGGTGAACCACTGATCAGTCGTCTCGTAGTCGTCGGTGTTTCCGGCACGCGTCGGCACCGATTGCGCCTGGCGCCCCTGCGCCGGCACGTGGCCTGAAACACTACTGTCGCTTCGATTCGACGCGTGAAGCGGATTCACGGCCGCAGCGATCGCGCCCACCAGAATGGCCGCACCTCCAGCCACCAATATGGAGCGAGAGATCTTCCGGGTCTTAGCTGAACTCATCGGCGTGACTCTTCCCAGAACTGTTAATTGAAGTTGAATCGGATACCGAGCCGGTAATTGCGGCCAATGACGTCGAACATCGAGAACGTGGCCGTTCCGGTCTCCGCGAACGGCGGCTTCTCGTTCGTCGCATTATTGACGCGGAAGTACACGCGCGCATCCCAACCCAAATCGGGCGAGAGATCGTACTGAACGGTCAGGTTCGTATAGAGCATGGACGCAACGTGATTGCGATTGACGCCGTTCGCAGCAATCGCGCCTTCGATCAGCGTGTTGTCGACCTTGCCGCCGCCGTACCAACGTTCTTCGAGCATGGCCGACCAACGCTCACCCTCGTAACCGAAGGTTCCGAACAGCGTCCAATGCGGGTTCTGATACTCGCCGGCATCGTCGACGGTCGTCGCCGTGGCTACGGCCGTGGTCGCGAGCTCATCGACGTAGCTCGCCATGAGCCGGAACTGCAGCTCGCCGTTCGCACGCATGAAGGTGGAGCTGAACGGATGGTGGTACGACAACTCGATGTCGACGCCGCTCGTCTTGAACTTGTCGAGATTCTCGAACTGTCGCAGCACACCCGTGATGACGTTGTTCGAGTCCGTGGTCACTTTTTCGCAGTAGCTCTGGATATTGTCCAGGAAGCATCGATCCACGATCTGCTGCTGAGTGAGCGTACCGATCTGCCCCTCGACATCGATGGAGTAGTAGTCCACCGAAATGTTCAAACCTTCCAGCCAATTCGGGGAATAGACGAATCCTGCGGTAAACGTGTCGGCTTCCTCAGGCGCAAGCTCCGGGTTGCCGGTCGTGGTGATGGGCGCAGGCAGAGATGCCGCCGTAATCGGATGACGAATGTTTTGAATCGCGACAGCGGTCGGCGTGAACAGCTCCCCGAGATTGCCGGCGCGGATGTCGCGCGACTTCGTTGCACGCAATCTCAGCTGATCGTTCAGCTCCCAGCTCAAACCCGCCTTCCACGTCGTCACGCCACCCGAAGAGCTGTAATCGGTGTAGCGCGCCGCGAGGCTCAGATCGAGACTTTCTGCGAGCGGCTTGGCGGCCAAAAGCGGCACGACCACTTCCGCGTAAACTTCCTTGACGTCGTAGTCGCCGACAATGGGCTTGCGATTCGCCGTTTGCCAATTGTTCAAGAGCGAGTCTTCATCGACGAATGCGTCGATCTCTTCTTTTCTATATTCGAAACCCGTCGCCGCTGCGACCGGACCGGCCCAGGTCTGGAACAGGTCGCCTTTCAGGTTGAACGCCGCCACGGATTGCGTCGTATCCATCTTCAGCCATCCGGTTCCTGTCACATAAGCAATGGCCTCCGCCGATGGTGAGCCGGAACCGAACAAGTTGAAGGGCACGCACGACGGATCGTCGTTGGTAGGATCGGCATCGATGTTCACGCGGCATTCGATCTGACCGGTCGGCCCGAAAACGGCATCGATCGCGCGCCGGAATCGTGGCATGTGCAGATTGCCGATACGGAACTGCTCGAAGCGGTTCTTGCCGTACTGAACGTAAGTGTCCCAGCGCCAATCGCCAGGCAGGTTGCCCTCCGCGCCGAGCACAGCACGATAGATCTCCGGCGAACCGTCCTTTGTGCGGAATTGACCCATACCCGGATCACGGAAAGTGCGGCCCATCGCAAAACAGTTGATCCCTTCTTCGATCATCCGATCGCGCACAGCCTGCGGCAGGAAGGCGTTGTCGATGTTCACGTTGATCGAGCCGAGCGCCGAGGCGACGGTCGTCTGAGCGCAACTGTTCACCGGCGTGACGGAGCCGTTGTTGCGGGCCGGATTCGTCAACCCCTCGGCGATGGAGCTCGCGTACGTTCCTTCCGCGAAAACGCGCAAGTTGTCCGTCACATCGAAGCCGAGACGCGACATCACGGTGTAGCGCTCGTACGGGTACATGAGATCGCCGCCGGGAATGGGCGTGTCGCCGAAATTGCTCGTCCCGCCGATCATGTTGTTGCCGAACACTTGGCCGTAGCCGAACTGCCCGATCTGGCCGCCCGGCAGGAACTCGATGCCGCGCAACGGACCGGACGTGATCAAACCGCCGTCGGAGACGTCGGCGCGGCGCACATCATTGGCATAGATCAGACCCGGCAAACCGTTCGTCGCAAACTGCGAGTTGCCCAACGAATTGACGCCAGCCCAGCGGCGCGACAAATACGGCGGTTGCAGCGTGCGAACGCCATCGTGCTTGCCGTACTCGACACCGACCAGGAGGTGACCCCGCGCATCGGCAAAGCTGGTACCGAAGGCCATCGACGCGCCGTAGTTCTCGGCGTCGCCTTCCTCCGAGATACCGTACTGCACGTTACCGGTGATGCCCTCGAGGTCGTCTTTCAAGATCAAGTTGACGACACCCGCCACGGCATCCGAACCCCAGGAAGCCGACGCACCGCCCGTGACGATTTCCGTCCGCCGGATCAGCGCCGTCGGAATCAGGTTCAAATCGACCGTACCGTCGGAGAACGTCGGCACATGCCTTCTTCCGTCGACCAGCACGAGGGTTCGCTGCGGGCCGATGTTTCGCAAGTTCGCGTAGAGCGCCGAGGACGACGGCTGCATCGTCGTGCGAAAGCTCGGGATCTGGCCGAGCGCCTCGACCATGTTCAAGGGCGCCACTTTTTCGAGCTGTTCGGCGGACAATGCGCTCGTCGGCGTGGGTGCACTGAAGCCGTCGGCAACCACACGTGTCGAGGTCACGACGACTTCGCTGAGAACGCCTTCCGAACCGCTCGTTGCGCTCTGTGCGTACGCACCCTGACCGTAAACGAGCGCGAGATGGACTGCTGCGTAAATACCAATTGACTTGCGCGTGCCGCGCGCAAAACGACGATCGAGCACTTGGACCCCCTCTCGAACCATTCGACCAAATAGGCTGGTCATTTACCCTGAAAAGATCAATTGTCTGACCCTTTGCCTTAAGCCGACTTTATGCGTCGAGGCGTCGGTGCGTCAACCCTGCAAGGGGTTGGCAAGGGATCGCGGCGCTCGAAGCGGAAGCTTCGTGCATCGAAGGGATCGACTGGACGTGCTATAAAACCAGCCTATCAGCAGACTCGAAGATCAGCCTATCGGCAGACTCATTACTATTAGGCAAGAACCTTAAAGCGACTGATATTGAGCAAGAACCTTAAAGCAGCGACTGAGGATTCAATGAACAAGAGCAGCGCCATGGAGCCGACGCCGGTCGCCGATCTCAGCCGTAGCGCCGTCTCCCGTTACATCCAGCTTGCGACTCTGTTTCGCCGGCGCATCGAGTCCGGCCAATGGAAAGTCGGCGAACAGATTCCGACCGTCGACACGCTGGCGGCGGAATGCGGCGTTGCCCGCGCCACCATCCGACAAGCACTTGGACTGCTCGAAAACGAAGGGCTGATTTCCCGCCGGCGCGCGAAGGGCACGTTCGTGATGCGACGCCCGCAAGAACAGTTGTGGTGCGAGGTGGAAACCGACTGGAACGGCCTGCTCAGCTCACGCGACGGCGCCACGATCGAAGTGCTGCATTCCGAGGTCGTCGAAGCACCTCCTCTGATACCGCACTCGATCGGCAAGCTAGCACCCGCCTATCGTCACTTGCGCCGCCGCCATTCCCGACAAGGCGTGCCGTTTCTCCTCGCCGATGTGTACATCGACCAGCGTTTGACCAAGAAAATCCCGCGCAGCGCGTATACGACGAAAACCGCTCTCCGTCTCGTGGCAGGAATCGAGGGCGTCAAGATTACCGATGCGCGACAGACGCTTACGATCGGCAGCGCCGACATCGAAACCGCACACCAGCTCAACCTGCCGCTGAATGCGCATGTCGCGCACGTACACCGCTCCGCTGTCGACCAACACGGAAACCTCATCCTGGTCGCGAACGGCATCTATCGAGGCGATGTCGTCCGAGTCGACATCAAGCTGAAGTAGACCCGGCGGCGCCGAGAACGAGACCGGTCGGCGCCCACCGCCCTAAAAAGTCCATTCACCTAGCCTATAGGCTGTGGTACTGTTTGGGCAGTAGGAGAATGAACTCGTGAAGCTTCACTGGTCTCCCAAATCGCCGTTCGTCCGCAAGGTCATGATCACCGCACACGAGTGCGGCCTGACGGACCGCATCGAGCTCGTGCGTACGGTCGCAGCGATGCTGCGTCCGAACCCGGTTCTGATGAGCGACAACCCATTGAACAAGATCCCGACGCTCGTGCTCGACGACGGCTCGTGCTTGTACGACTCCGACGTGATCTGCGAATTCCTGGATGATCTGGCTTCGACGTCGAATCGCACGCCGCTTTTTCCGCGGGAGCGAGACCTGCGCTGGGATGCCCTACGCCGCAACAAGCTCGGCAGCGGGCTGCTCGACGTTCTGATCCTCTGGCGAAACGAACGCGAACGCGCCGCGCCGTCGAGCGAGCTGATCAAGGCCTTCGATCAGAAAACCCATGCAGCGCTCGCCAAGATCGCCGACGACCTTGCAAGCGCACCCGCCGAACGCTTCGACATCGGCGACATCGCCGCCGTATGCGCACTTGCCTATCTCGACTTCCGGTTCGGCGACTTCGATTGGCGCCGGAATCGCACGCTCGATGACTGGTACGAACGCATCAAGGTACGGCAATCCGTGCAAGCAACTTCGATTGTCGACGATCGTGCAACGATCGCCGCTCAGTAACTCTGCGCGATCATGAGTACGGAAAACACCAGCAATCCCGAGCGAACCCGTCGCAGCGGTCCGCTGTCGCATATTCGCGTTCTCGATCTCAGCCGCGTCATGGCCGGCCCATGGTGCAGCCAAATCCTTGCGGATCTCGGCGCGGACGTCATCAAAGTGGAGCGCCCCGAAGTCGGCGACGATACGCGCGCCTGGGGTCCGCCCTTCCTGCGCGATTCGGAAGGTCGCTCGCTCGCGAGCTCCGGCTACTTCTTGTGCGTCAATCGCGGCAAGCGGTCGGTTACCCTGAATCTCAACTCGCCCGAAGGTCAGGACATCGTGCGCGCTCTGGCGGCGAGGTGCGATGTGCTCGTCGAGAACTACAAGGTCGGCACGCTGCAGAAGTTCAATCTCGGACCCGATGAGCTGCGCAAGGTCAATCCTCGTTTGATCTATGCATCGATCACGGGCTTCGGTCAGACCGGACCCCGCGCGCACCAAGCCGCTTACGACTTCATGATCCAGGCGATGGGCGGCCTGATGAGCATCACGGGCGAGCGCGATGACCGACCCGGCGGCGGACCGCAAAAAGTGGGCATACCGATCGTCGATCTCATGACCGGTATGTATGCCACCGTTGGAATTCTCGCCGCACTCGCACGCCGCGAGCAGACCGGCCAGGGCGACTACATCGACGTCGCCATGCTCGACGTGCAAGCGGCGATCCTCGCCAACCAGGCAATGAACTTCTTGCTCTCCGGCAAGCCGCCGAAGCGCACCGGCAACAGTCATCCGAACATTCAGCCGCAGGACGTATTCCGTTGCAGCGACGGATACGTCGCGCTGGCGGTCGGCAACGACGGCCAGTTTGCGAAGCTGTGCGAAGTGCTCGAGCGACCGGAGCTTGCGACCGATCCGCGCTTTGCCAGGAATGCGGACCGTGTCGCCAATCGGGAAGCGCTAACGCAAATAATCACCGACCGCTTCATGACGGACACCATGCACGCATGGGATCGCAAGTTGTCGGCGGTCGGCGTACCGTGCGCACCGATCAACTCGGTGCCGCAAGTATTCGAGGATCCGCAGATCGTGCATCGAGGACTCGTCCGCTCGATCCCGCATCCCGCCGCAGGTTCCGTCCCGCAAGTCGTCAGTCCGCTGAAGTTCACGGAGGCGCCGCTCGAGTTCGACGTGCCGCCGCCGATGCTCGGACAACATACCGCCGAAGTGCTCGAAGAGCTCGGCATCGACGCCGACGCACAACGCGATTTGGAGCGGCGCGGAATCGTCTGAACGTTCATCGAAGAAATCCTGACGGAGAAGTTGCTTGCCTCGCATTCCACCGATCTCTGAGGAGTCGCTCACCGATGCCCAGCGCCGCGTGTACGACAAAGTCGTTGCCGGACCGCGGGGAACCGTCATCGGTCCGTTGCGTGCAGTCCTGCATTCGCCGGAGCTTGCCGATCGTTGGCAGTCGCTCGGCGAATACCTGCGCTTCGACTCGTGTTTGCCCCTGGCCCTGCGGGAATTGGCCATCATCACCGTAGGACGCTATTGGAACAGCGAGCTCGAGTGGCTCGTGCACTCGCGACTGGCGCTTGACGCCGGAATTTCCGACGACGTGATCGAATCGATCCGCACGGCCAGTTCGCCGACGTTCGCCGATTCGGACCAAGCATACGTTTACAACTTCGCGCGTGAGCTGCTTCAGTACGGCAACGCCACCGACGATACCTATGGCGCGGTTCGCGACAGGTTGGGAACGGTTGGCATTGTCGAGCTCACGGCGATCATCGGCTATTACACGATGGTCGCCATGACCTTGAACGCGCATGACGTACCGCTGCCTCAGCTGGCGACACCGATCCCGCCGCTGCAAGACCTTTCCGGACAGCGGCTCAAGGAACCGACTGCGTTGCCGCCTGCTCAGCTCGCGGCGCCGAAGCAAGCCGAGCGCGCATAGAGCCCATGGCGATTCAGGAAGAGCCAAGAATGCCGACGCCGCCTCGGCTGGATGTACCACCGGGTGCCTGCGACGCGCACACGCACGTCTTTCCGCCTCTCGATGAGTTCCCATTGCAGGGCAGTCCGAGCTATCTGCCGCCGCTCGCTCCGGTCGAGCTTCATCTCGAAATGCTCGATCGAGCGAAGATGACGCGGGGCGTCGTCGTGCAACCCGCGGTATACGGCAACGATGTGTCTGCGCTCGCGCACGCCATCAGACGTTCTAACGGGCGCTTACGCGGCATTGGGACCGCCACGAGAGACATCTCCGACGAGGCTCTCGACGCGATGCGCGAAGCCGGCATCTGCGGCCTGCGCTTCACCGAAGCGCGCCTGCCGAGCGGAGAGCGCTACCGAGGCAGCGTGCCGGCTGCGGAGTTGCAGCAGCTTGCCGAGCGAATGAAAGCGCGCGGCATGCATGCGCAAGTGTGGCCAGCTGCCGATGGACTTTGCGAGCTGCTCGACGACTTGCTCCCGCTTGGCCTCCCCATCGTTCTCGAACACATGGGCGGGTTCGACATTCAACGCGGTACAGCAGATCGCACATTTCAAGAGCTGCTCGCTCTGCTGCGCGATGGCCGCATTTGGATCAAGTTGGTTGTGTGCCGCCGGTCGACTGCCGCACCGCGCTATGAAGATCTGCGTCCGTTTCACGATGCGCTCGTGGAGGCCAATCCGTCGCGATTGGTGTGGGGATCCGATTGGCCGTTCGTTCGCATGGGCGAACGAGCACCGGATGTCGGTCACCTCCTGGACCTTTTCGGCGAGTGGGTCGCGGATGCGTCGCTGCGTCAAAAGATTCTCGTCGACAACCCTCAGGAACTGTACGAGTTCTAGTTATTTTCGAGTGGGGTCTGCCATGCAAGATATTCAAGTTAGCATCGCCGACAAGATCGCCACCGTGACGCTCAATAGAGCGCCGGTGAATGCGCTCACGAACAAGCTGTACGGCGAGCTGGGAGATGTATTCCTGCAGTTGAGCGAGAACCGCGACGTCAATTGCGTGATTCTCCAGTCCGCTTGCGCGAAGGCGTTCTGCGCAGGCAAGGATCTCAAGGAATTTCTCGCCGCACGCGTCGAGGATGACCCGGCCAATGCCGCGATCGTGCGCCGCACGTTCTCTGCCATCCTCAACTGCGCGGTGCCGGTCATCGCCGCCGTCAACGGTCCTGCGCTCGGCGCAGGCGCCGTCATTGCTTCCGTGTGCGACATTCGCATCGCCTCGCGCGCAGCCACGTTCGCGCTTCCGGAAATCAATGTCGGCCGCTGCGGCGGCGGCGCTCACTTGGGCAGGCTCATCCCGCAAGGCGCGCTGCGCCGGATGTTCTTCACCGGCCAACCGATCGATGCCCAAGAAGCGTATCGGATCGGTCTCGTGGATCAGTTGGTCGAACCCGATCAATTGAGCGATACCGTTCTGAAGTTGGCGACGACGATCGCCTCGAAGAGCCCGCTCGGTCTGCGAATCGGCAAGAAGGCGCTTCGCGAGGCGGAGAACCTGCCGCTCGAAGAAGGCTATGCACGCGAACAGCAATACAGCACGGAACTGATGGCCACGGAGGATGCGCGCGAAGCCGTGCGCGCCGTCGTGGAGAAACGCCAACCCGTCTTCGTCGGCCGCTGAAACAAATGAACGCGCCCGTCAAGCCGCCGACGCCCGCCGAGCTCGATGCCACGTATCGACTCGTTGGGTGGCGACTGATTCCGATTTTGATGTTGGGCTACATCTCGGCCTACATCGACCGCTCGAACATCGGCTTCGCGAAGCTGCAGTTCCTCACCGACTTGCGGCTTACCGAGACGATGTACGGTGTCGGCGCGGGCTTGTTTTATCTCGGCTATTGTCTCTTCGAGGTACCGAGCAATCTGGTGCTCGCCAAGATCGGCGCACGCAAAACGTTCCTGCGCATCATGGTGCTGTGGAGCCTGTGCTCCGCCTCGCTCGCGTTTATTTCGACCGCGAATCACTTCTATGTGCTGCGCTTTTTCCTCGGCGCCGCCGAAGCGGGGTTCTTTCCCGGAGTGCTGTTCTTCCTGAGCCAATGGGCGCCAGCTTCGCGCCGCGCTCGCTTCACCGCGCTCTTCATGTCCGCCATGGCGCTGTCCGGAATCATCGGCGGTCCCCTGGCTGGCCTGATCATGCACAGCTTCGACGGTCTCGCCGGACTGCGCGGTTGGCAATGGCTGTTCATCGTCGAGGGACTTCCGGGCTGCGTGCTCGGCATCGCCGCTTACGTGGTGCTCGCCGACAAACCGTCCGATGCGCGCTGGCTTTCAGCCGATCAGAAAGCCTGGATCGAGAACGATCTCGCGAAAGAGGCCACATCGCGCGGGGGCGGCGTCAAGCACCACAAGTTGAGCGCCGCATTGCGCGACCGGCGTCTGTATGCATTGTCGATGATGTCGATCGCTTTGATCTCGGGAATCGGCGGAATCTCGCTTTGGCTGCCGACGATCGTACGCAGCTCCGGCGTCACCAATGTGTTGCACATCGGACTCTTGTCTGCAGTCCCCTATATCGTTGCGGTCATCGTGCAGCAGTGGGTCGCCCGCCGATCCGATCGCATGCTCGAACGGCGTTGGCATGCTGCAGTGCCGGCCCTCGTCGCTGCGTTGGGATGGTTCGTCCTGCCGCTCGTTCAGGACCATGCATGGCTTGCACTGTTCATGCTCACGCTCATTACGGCTGGCTCGTTCGGTACAACGGGTCCGTTCTGGAGCTTGCCGGCAACCTACTTCTCCGGCACTGCGGCCGCTGGAGGCATCGCCATCGTCACGACCTGCGGAGGCATCGCCGGATTCTTCAGCCCGATCGTCGTCGGATGGGCAACGACAGCCACCGGCTCGCTCGCGCTCGGCTTGGTGTATTACGGGACCCTCATGGCACTTGGAGCACTTGCGCTCCTGCTGGGAACGCGCACGTTGAAGCCCGAGGCGCAGTCCGGAGCGTGACCTTCCCTCCAATCACAACTCCAGACATGCCAGAAAGCGAGTAAGCCTTTCCGCAGCTTTGCTCTATGCTTTTAGCCGCGTCGCCTTGGCTTTCTTCACGAGCTTCAGCAGGGACGACAGCGACCTCTGATCTCCGCCTTCCACGACGAAAACCTGCTTGCCTTTCCGCTCGAGGCGAATCGGCTGCGGATCGTTCTCGTATTTCACCTTCAATAACCGAGAGTAGCCATCGGCAAACTGAATCGCATCGGCTTCCGTATCCCATGCAGTGTTGAGCAGCAGGAGCAGGCGTCCGTCGTTCTTGTGCCGGAGCACCGCATATCGATCGCCGTCCCATCCGGCAGCAAGCTCTTCGGCTTCCGACGCCATGCCGTGCTCTTTGAAGATCGTCCGCCACAAGAACTCACCGACCGAGTTCTGTGCCAGCAACTCCCATTCTTGGAGCTCGCGCGCTTGCTCCAATCGGCTGAAATCGATCTTCAATGGCGTCTCGCGCGCAAACCATTTCTCAGAATGGAGAATCTGCTCCGTCGATACAGGCGGATACTCCGTGTAGAGCTTCTCGACCTCGGACCATCCTTTCGCTTGCACATCGAACACGAATCCCATTCCCTTCAAGTACGCACCGAGCAGCATGTCCATGATGAACGGCGGAATCTGCCTGCTCGCGGCGATGGCTGCTTGAAAATCGGACCCTAACGCCTCGGAAGCTTGTGGGCTTTCCAAAATGCTCATCATCGAGCTCACGTCCATCGCCGCCTGCATTCGAACTGCCGTTCCCAACAGCTCGCGAGGCGGCACTCGTCCCAACGTTCGCTGCATCATCCAAAGCGTCATGATGTATTGCGCTTCCCCTTCTACAACCGCCTGACGAGCGATTTGCACGTCGTTTTCGGCGATCCCGCCAACGACGGTCGCTGCGTAATAGGACTCGAGATCGAAATATTGGTCCTGCAAACCGTGGTAAAGCTCGTGGGCGAACAATGCGCTGCGCATGGGCTCCGGCAGATTCAACTCCATGACGTGGAACGCGCTCGTACGCGGATCGTAGTACGCCGCCACCTGGCTCAAGACCACGGATTTCATCAGGGCTGGCGCATTCTGAATCTCCGGCCCGCGATAGAGCCCGAGCTTCTTGACGATCTTTCCGTAATGAAGCTCCGCCTTGCTCGGCAAGGTTTTCTCGACGCGTTGATCCAGATACTCGCGCAGACCATCCGTTGTCTGCGCCTTCGCGACGACAGGCCGTTTGAACTCCAGACCGCGCAGAGCGACCACTTCGTTCTGAATCTGTGCAGCAAGCGCACCGAGATCCTCTGAAGGGTCGGAATCCTGCGCCCGACCCGGACCCCAAAACAGAAGGCAAATAAGTACCAATCCCAGGAAACCGCTGCCGATGCGCATCGTTGTTCTCCTTGTCCCTTGCTGAGCGCAGCGTAGCGTAGCTCGTGCGAAATCGAAGCGAACAGCCTTCATGTACTGCTGGCCGGTTTGTCCGCGGCATTACGGAATATGACCACGCGCGCGCTCTTCAGGGAGCCGATCGGGAGGCGAGATGAACGCGGAACGTCACATCGATAGACAGCGGCTTGCGCTTTCACCCTTTCAAGTCAAGTTGATCCTGACCGTACACATCATCGTGGCGGTCGGACTGCTGGGCGATTCCGCCGGTTATCTTGCAGTCGCGATTCGAGGGGCGACAACGGACGACCCGGCGTTGGCCCATGCCTCATACGAAATGCTTCGAATGTTCGCCTTCGTCTTCGGTGTTCCCTTGAGCTTTGCCGCGCTGCTGACGGGAATACTGCTCGGGCTCGGCACGCGGTGGGGAGTGTTCCGCTATCGTTGGGTCATCGCCAAACTCTTGCTGATCGTATCGGTCATCGCCGTCGGCGCATTGGTGCTGAGAGACGGCATGGATTCCATGTTGAGCGGTCAAGGAGGCGCAGAAGGACAGCTCGTTGCTGGCGCGGCTTACGATGTGCTCGCCCTATCCATCGCCGTCACGCTCGGGGTGTTCAAACCGGGCGGACGAAGGAGAAGCACGGGAGATTGATTTCCGGCGGACTGTTGGCAGAAGTAGCCCAGCCTCGCGCTGCGTTCGTGTAGATTGCCTGCAGCGACGAGAGAACATTTCTCGAGCTGACAGAAAAACGATGCCCGAAACCGTCACCGTCTTTAGTCGACAGTCGAAAGTTGATAGTTGATAGCGCCGCGCCGGCGCGCTTCTAAAGATTACACCCGCGTCGCAGCTTAATATCGCGCGGAAGCGCGCATTCCGCTGTCAACTGCCCACTATCAACTGTCAACTGCGCGCGACGCGCGCTCAGCGTGCTTTGAGCGGCGCACCGCCCAGGTGACTGCCGCCATCGACGATGATGAACTCGCCGGTCACCATGTCGGCGCCTTCGATCAGCCACACGATCGCACGCGCGATGTCTTCGGGTTTGCTGGTCTTCTGCAAGGGGCTCATGGATGCGATGCGCGCGCGCTGCGTTTCGTAGCGCTCGCCGAGCGCACCCTGCAGCCAGCGCGTCTCGACGAACCCCGGACACACTGCATTCACGCGAATCTGCGGACCGAGCACTCGGGCGAGCGAGATCGTCATCGTGTTGAGCGCACCTTTCGAGGCAGCGTACGCGACAGACGTACCCGTACCCATCACACCCGCGATCGATGAAACGTTGACGATCGCACCCTGCCCTTGCTTGCGCATCGCGGGTTCGACGGCACGGATCATCTGGAACGTGCCGACGACGTTGACGGCGTAGATGTCGAGGAAGTCCTGCGCTTGCAGCGCGTTCAAATCGGCGTGATTGAACGCCACGCGCGTCGTGCCGGCATTGTTGACGAGGGCATCGATGCGTCCCCACTTCTCGAGCGTGGCTTGTGCCATGCGCTGGCAATCCGCATCGACGGCAACATCGGCCTGGACGAGCAAGGTTTCCGCGCCCAGCCGCTCGCACTCGGCTTGCGTCGCCCGTGCCTCGGCCTCGCTCTTCGTGTAGTTGATGACGACCCGCGCACCTTTCTTCGCGAGATCGAGAGCACATGCTGCGCCGATACCGGTCGCCGAGCCCGTGACGATACAAACAGCCTTTTCGAGTTGCATGCTTCGTTCTCTTCAGGAAATCGCCAGGGCCGAGAGAGTAAGGGAGGATCGATCGACCGGCCAGCACCGGAAACGGACATAGGCGCGCAAGCCGGAACGGATCGGAGAGAGTTGTAACGAGGGAACGCGGTTTGCGGCGCAAGCATCGTCGCAAACCGCGAGGTAAGGATCTATCGGTTAGCTCGCGCGACGCCGCAGCGCCAGTCCCTGATCGACTGCGCCCTGGTATGCGACCGTGAAGTCGTTGAATGCTTTCAGCGCCGCTTCGAGATCTGCGCCCTCGGGCAACTCGAATGCATCGAAGCCGCAGCGTGCCATGTAGAACAGTTGATCCCGCTGAATCTTGCCCACGGCGCGCAACTCGCCCGTGAACTTATAGCGAGTACGCAGCAACTGCGCCTGGCTGTAGCCGCGGCCTTCGGCCAGGCCGCCGAACTCGATCGCGACGAGCGAAACGCGCAAGAAATCGTGTTGAAGCTCGGCGACGGGATCCGTGGGACCGAGCTTCACGCCGAGCTTGCCGTCCCAAAGCCACCAACGTTCGCGCTCCTCTTTCCACCGCGCGAACGGCAGGATGAGCGCGCGCTCGCGGCCGACGGGATCCTCGTCGATGTAGCGCCAGGCGTCGACGACGATTTCACGCTGCTTGATGAGACGGCGCATAGACTCTGGCCTTGAAAGGAGCAATGCCGATACGGCGGACGGTGTCGATGAACTCCTCGCCGTCTTCGCGTTCGGCAACGTACACATTGAGAATGCGCTCGATCACTTCGGCGACCTGCGCATGCGGAACGGACGGACCGATGACTTGGCCGAGCGACGCATCGCGGCCGCTTCCCGAACCGCCGAGCGTGATCTGGTACCACTCCTCGCCGCCCTTATCGACGCCGAGAATGCCGATGTGGCCGATGGAGTGATGGCCGCAGCCGTTCATGCAGCCGGACATCTTCAACTCGATGTGGCCGAGATCGTACAGGTAATCGAGATCGTCGAACCGTTCGTTGATCTGCTTGGCGATCGGAATCGATGTCGCATTCGCCAGCGCGCAGAAATCGAGACCCGGGCAGCAGATCATGTCGGTCAACGTGCCGATGTTCGGCGTCGCAAGGTCTAGAGCGCGCAGCGCCTCCCACACCTCGTAGAGATCGCGCTGTTTCACGTCGGCGAGCACGAGGTTTTGATCGTGCGTCGAGCGGATCAGCCCGAACGAATAGCGATCGGCCAGATCGGCGACGGCATCCATCTCTGCGTGCGTGATGTCTCCAGGCGGGCGCGTCGGAGATTTCAGCGAGACGACGACGGCACGGTAACCGGACACCTTGTGGCGTCGCGTATTGCGCTGATACCACGTGCGGAATTCGTTCGGCCGCCCGGCAGTGACGTCCTCGTCTTCCAGCTTCTCGTACGGCGGCGGCGCAAAGAACGATTTGATGCGCTCGAACTCGGCAGCATCGAAACGCGGCGCCGTATCGCGAGCCGCCTCGTACTCCGCCTCGACCATCTCGCGGAATTTCTGCGGACCGACGGCTTTGACGAGGATCTTGATACGCGCCTTGTGAATGTTGTCGCGCCGACCTTCGAGGTTGTACACGCGCAAGATCGCTTCGAGATACGCGAGCAGCTCTTCCTTCGGCAGGAATTCGCGAATCACGTGACCGATCATCGGTGCACGGCCGAGGCCGCCGCCGACGATCACTTCGAAACCGACCTCGCCTTGCTCGTTACGCACGAGATGCAGACCGATGTCGTGCACACGCGAAGCCGCACGGTCTTGCGGCGAGCCGGTCACGGCGATCTTGAACTTGCGGGGCAGGTACGAGAACTCGGGATGCAGCGTCGCCCACTGCCGGATGTATTCGCACCACGGACGCGGATCTTCGATCTCGTCGGGTGCAATGCCCGCGAAATGATCGGAGGTGACGTTACGAATGCAGTTGCCGCTCGTCTGAATCGCGTGCATCTGTACGGTGGCGAGCAGCTCGAGAATGTCAGGCACGGTCTCGAGTTTCGGCCAGTTGAACTGCAGGTTCTGACGGGTCGTGAAGTGTCCGTAGCCCTTGTCGTACTCGCGCGCGATTCGCGCCAACATGCGCAGCTGACGGCTCGCAAGGAGCCCGTACGGAATCGAAATGCGCAGCATCGGCGCAAAGCGCTGGATGTACAGGCCGTTGCGTAGTCTCAAAGAACGGAAATCGTCTTCGGACAGCTCGCCCGCAAGATAGCGCCGCGTCTGATCGCGGAATTGCGCAACCCGTTGTTCGACAAGGGTCTGATCGATGGTGTCGTACTGGTACATTGCCGGGCGACTTTAGCCCGGCCGCAAGACGGGTCTAAATATGGTTTGGGTATGAGCTGATGCCGGCGCGAGCGCTGGCATCAGGACATGGGCTCAAAGGCTGACCTTGGTCTCCCTGGCCCTAAGCTCCATGCCCGACGCCCCGAGTCCTTTCTACGCACGGCGGCGGATGAGCCCTTCCTGCGCCGTCGATGCCACTAACCGCCCGTCTTGGCTATAGATTCTCCCCAGCGCGAAGCCTCGGGAGCTGCACGCGGTCGGGCTGTCGATCACATATAAGAGCCACTCGTCGACCCGAAACGGGCGATGGAACCACATCGCGTGGTCGATGCTCGCAGCCTGGATCTTGGTGCGCTCGACTTTGAGTCGAACATCGAGCCCGGCCGTGCCGAGCAGGTAGTAATCCGACGCGTACGCCAACAAGGTGCGGTGCAGGATCTCGTCATCGGGCAGCGGGTCGAGCGCCTTGAACCAAATCTTCATGTGCGGCTCTTTGGGCACGTCCGCTTCAGGATCCGGCAGGGACGCCGGCCGAAACTCGAACGGTCGGTCCATGATGAGGAACGGGCGCGGACGGTCCGGCGCCTTGCGCTTCAGTTCTTCGATGGCCGTTGCCATGTCGGGTACGGCCTCCGGCGATGGCACGTCTGGCATCGGGCCCTGCCGATCGATGCCCTCCTCCGGCCAATGGAACGAGGCCGACATATGGAAGATCTGCTCGCCGTGCTGAATCGCGACCACGCGACGGCTCGAAAAGCTCACACCGTCGCGGCTGCGATCGACTTCATAGGTAACCGGGTTGTCCGGATCGCCGGCACGCAAGAAGTAAGCATGTAGCGAGTGGACCGAGCGATTCTCCACCGTGGCGTAGGCCGCCGCGAGCGCCTGACCCAGCACTTGACCGCCGAACACACGGCGATGGCCTGGATCCCGGCTTTCCCCTTCGAAACGGTCAGCGTCGAGACGCTTGAGCTGTAAAACCTTGAGGAGATCGGCGAGGAGAGGATTCATGTCAGGCTGTAGGCTTTGGACTGTAGGCTGCAGAACGAATCTAAGAGCGACGCAGGCCGCGAGGCCGCAGTAGCACGCGCAGCGCGCGCTCTGCTACAGCCTACAGCCTGCCTCCCACAGCCTAATCTTGGACTCCCAACCGCTTGTGCATGATCGGGCTCGTGGTCGTGTATTGCAGCGGGATTTTCTTGGCCGGATTCAAGTGCGCTGCGACACCGAAGGCGGCGAGCGCTGCTTCGTGAAAGCCGGAGAGGATGAGTTTCTTCTTCCCCGGATACGTATTGATATCGCCCACCGCAAACACGCCGGGGATGTTCGTCTGGAATTTCTCCGTGTCGACGACGATGGCGCGCTTGTCGATGTTCAAGCCCCATTCGGCGATCGGTCCGAGCCGAGGGTGCAGGCCGAAGAACACGAGCGCATGATCGGCTTCGATGTCCTCTAACCCTCCATCCGTTCGTTTCACGCGCACGCCGCGGAACTGATCGCCGTCGGCGAGAATCGACTGCGCAATACCTTCGATGTAACGAATGCTGCCGCTCTGCGCGAGATCGCGCATCTTCGCCACCGACGCGGGCGCCGCACGAAACTCTGGCCGCCGATGCACCAGTGTCAGACTGCGCGCCCGGCCGGCAAGCTCGAGCGTCCAGTCGAGCGCCGAATCCCCGCCGCCGAAAATGACGAGCCGCTTACCGACGAAGTCCGCAGCGTTCTTGACCTTGTAGTGCACATTCTTGCCTTCGAAGGCCTCGGCGCCTTCGCATCCGAGACGCCGCGGCTGAAACGAGCCGAGCCCCGCCGCGATGATGACCGTCTTCGTGTGAAAGCGCGTATCGAGCGACGTGCGTAGCAAGAACGTCTGGTCTTCGAGCACCTTGAGCTCGACGACTTCCTGTCCCAGGTGGAACTGCGCGTTGAACGGCTTGATCTGCTCGAGCAGGCGATCGATGAGCTCCTGCGCGCCGCACACCGGCAACGCAGGGATGTCGTAAATCGGTTTGTCCGGATAGAGCTCGCTGCACTGACCGCCGGGATGCTTCAACGAATCCACGACGTGTGCGGAAATGCCGAGCAAGCCCAGCTCGAAAACTTGAAACAGTCCGCAAGGGCCCGCGCCGATGATGACGACATCGGCCTGAATGGCGCCTTCGATTGCGCCGGCGTTCGCTTCGCTCAACTCGAAAACCTCGTTGATGTGCCGCACGATCGTGCGGCAGACGGATTCTATAACGGTGCCTCACACCCTAGGCCCTGCACATCGGCAGGCACCCTGTAGGCCAAGTTTCCCACAGCCGCCTCCCCTTTTGCATTGCAGGAAGGCCTTACAGAAGCGCGATCCAGTCAGCCATCGACGCAAACGAGCGCGATTGCCCCCTTCGACACGCATGCGCTCGTCGCGGATCTGCACTCGCGAGGCGTCATCGAAGTGCGCCCGATGCGCCTCGCACTCGAGCGCTTCACCCACGCGAAAACACGCGATTCGGTTTGCGAGAAACGCGCCCAATCGCATGACAAATCTACACAATTTTGGGGGCCGGAAATGCTCGGACGAACTCGGCAGTTCCAGCAGAATTCCTGTCGGCTCGGGCGACGAAACATGCGGCAAAAGCCTCGAAATGCGCATGATCCGCCGTTGTGGGCACACAGTGACCGTGGAACAATCGCAGCACTGTTTTTTCGACGTTTCGATTCGAAGATCCATTGCTCGCCTGCGCCGCGACGCGGAGTAAGGGAGTGGGCTGAAACCCTTTTTCAACAAAGAGAGCCACCATGCGTCTCATCGTCAATGGCAAAGAACACGTCATTAACGATCTCGACGAAAGCACACCGCTCCTGTGGGTGCTGAGAGATCATCTGGGCCTCGTCGGCACGAAGTACGGTTGCGGCATCGCTCAGTGCGGCGCATGCACCGTGCACTTGAACGGCGCACCGGTTCGGTCGTGCTCCATCCCCGTCGCGGCCGCCGCCGATCAGCAGGTCACGACGATCGAAGGACTCGCGGGTCCCGACGGCAAGCTGCATCCGCTGCAGCAGGCATGGATCGATCTCGACGTGCCTCAATGCGGCTACTGCCAGGCCGGCCAGATCATGTCCGCCGCCGCGCTGCTGAAGCAGAAGCCGAAGCCGACCGATGCGGACATCGACGCCGCGATGAACGGCAACTTGTGTCGATGCGGCACTTATCCGCGTATTCGCGCGGCTATTCATGCCGCCGCGCAAGCCGCAAGCGAGTGAGGTGCGACATGAGTGCTGTGGAATCTCACGTTATCTCGCGCGATGGCTACTCGCACGAAATCCTGCGCATCGCGGAGAACCAATCGCTCGCCCAAGCGGTTCACACCACGCTGAACCGTCGCGATTTCCTCAAAGTCACCGGTATCGCCGGCGCCGGCCTCGTGCTCGCGTTCCACGTCGGCTCGAAGGGCGAAGCACAAGCGGCGAACAACAAAGAGTTCGCGCCGAACGCCTATGTGCGCATCGCACCGGACAACACGATCACGATCATGGCCAAGGCGCCTGAGATCGGCCAAGGCGTGAAGACTTCGCTGCCGATGATCGTTGCCGAGGAACTGGATGCGGATTGGGACAAAGTGCACGTCGTGCAGGCGCCCGTCGACGCAAAACTCTACGGCCGCCAGAGCGCCGGCGGGTCGCGCTCGATTCCGACGAACTGGGACACGCTGCGTCAAGCCGGTGCAGCAGCGCGTGCAATGCTCGTCGCTGCGGCCGCAAAGGAATGGCGCGTTCCCGAATCCGAGATCACGACTTCGAAGAGCGTCGTCACTCACGCCGCGAGCGGCAAGAGCGCAACGTACGGCGAGCTCGCACTGAAGGCGGCCGCGTTGCCCGTGCCGGATCCGAAGACGCTCAAGCTCAAGGACCGCAAGGACTACGTGCTGATCGGCTCGCGCATCACCGGCGTCGACAATCACGCCATCGTCACCGGTCAGCCGTTGTTCGGCATCGACACAGTGATTCCGAACATGCATTACGCCGTGTTCGAGAAGTGCCCGGCGGTCGGCGGCAAAGTGAAGAGCGCGAACCTCGAAGAGATCAAACAGCTTCCGGGCGTCACGGATGCCTTCATCGTAGAAGGCACGGGTCGGCCGACAGAAGTCATGCCCGGCGTGGCCATCATCGCGAAGTCCACGTGGGCGGCATTCAGCGCCAAGCGTCGACTCAAGATCGAGTGGGACGAATCCGGAGCTTCCAAAGATAGCTGGAGCGAGTCGGTCGCGAAGGCGCAGGAGCTCGCAAAGCAGCCGCAAGGCGAGAAAGAGCTCAAGTCGATCGGCGACTTCGATCAAGCCATCGCCAATGCCAAGGCCGTGGAAGGGTTCTACAGCTACCCCTTCATTCCGCATGCGCCTCTCGAGCCGATGAACACGACCGCGCACTGGAAAGGCGATTCGGTCGAGATCTGGTCGCCGACGCAGATGCCGGATGCGGCGATGCGCATGCTGCCGATGGTCTTCAAGATGAAGCCCGAACAATTCACGATCCATCAGACGCGCGTCGGCGGCGGCTTCGGCCGGCGCTTGATGAACGACTACCTGATGGAAGCCGTGCAAATTGCCAAACAGGCGGGCGTGCCCATCAAGCTCATGTGGACGCGCGAAGACGACATGCAACACGACTTCTACCGCCCTGGCGGCTTCCATGCCTTCAAAGGCGGAGTGGATCAAGACGGCAAGCTCGTCGCATTCGCAGATCACTTCATCACGTTCTCTGCGGATGGCGAGCGTCCTGTGAGCTCGGCAGAGATCTCGCCGGAGGAATTTCCGGCATTGCTCGTGCCGAATGTGAAGCTCACGCAGACGTTCCTTCCGTGGCAGATTCCGACCGGACCGTGGCGCGCTCCGCGTTCGAACTCGGTTGCTTTTGCCGTACAAAGCTTTTTGCACGAGCTGTCGGCCGCAGCAGGCAAGGACCACCTGGAGTTCCTGCTCGAGCTCATGGGTGAGCCGCGCCACTTGCCGCCGGCGAACGAGTTCGCGCTCAACACGGGGCGCGCAGCCGCGGTGATCAAGCTCGCTGCGGAGAAGGCCGGTTGGGGCAAGCCGCTGCCGAAGGGCCGCGGCATGGGTTTGGCGTTCCACTTCAGCCATGCCGGTCACTTCGCGGAAGTCGCGGAAGTGAGCGTCGATGCGAATCGCAAGCTCACGATCCACAAGATCACGGTGGCCGGCGATATCGGTCCGATCGTGAACATGAGCGGTGCCGAGAACCAGGTCGTCGGTTCGGTGATCGATGGGTTCAGCACGATGTTGGGACTCGAGCTGTCGATCGAGAACGGCCGCATCCAAGAGACCAACTTCGATCGCTACCCGATCCTGCGCATGAAGCATGCGCCGCTCGTCGAAGCTCACTTCATCCAGAGCGACTATCCGCCGACTGGCGCAGGCGAACCTGCATTGCCGCCGGTTGCCCCGGCGATATGCAATGCGATCTTCGCCGCAACGGGCCATCGCGTCCGAACGCTTCCGCTACGGCGCGAAGGCTTTACGGTCTGAGAAACACGGGCCGCCGAAAGGCGGCCCGTTTTCTTTTAGGCTGAAGGCTGAAGGCTGAAGGAAGACGCACGCCTTCGCGTGCTTTTCATTTCGTTTCTTCGCCCCTCGATTATGTTCTCCGAAGGATGACGCACATCACAGGGTACGGTGTGGTTGTCGGTCTATGAGCCCGAGAACGGCCGCGTCGGCGAAGTGACGCTCGAGCAATCGTCGGGCCGCCCGAGGCTCGAGAAGCGCGTCGCTGGCGCTTCAAACCCGGAATTCGCGACGGCGTACCGGTCGCGATGTGGAAGAAGATTCCGGTGACGTTCAAGCTGGAGGATCGAGGGGGAGCGAGGTTCTAACTCAGGGCACGGGGCTTGGGGCATAGGGCTCGGAGCGGAGAAGCGCGCTCCATACCCTCCTTCGGGAAAGAGTTAGAACACACGCAATGCGCTCCTTCCTCCAGCCTTCAGCCTTCAGTCTTCAATCTGAACTTGGCCGCGCGGTGAACTCCGCCATGCTCAAGAAGCCGTCACCATCCGTGTCGAGCTCCGCGAATTCGTTGGGCGACTTGGCATCGACCTGAAATTCCTCGAGGCTGAGCCGGCGATCGCCGTTGGTGTCCAATGCGAGGAAGCGCTGTTGTTCGCGCGTGAGGGGTCGCTCTATCGGGCGAAGCGGCGTGTCTTCCGCCGCCAGTGCAACACCGGCCAGCACCACCGTGCCAATGACAATCCTCTTCATTGCAGTGCTCTCCCCTGCATCCCAGGGTCATTGCTTGAGCGCGATGTGATTGCGTACATCCTGCACGCCGAACACCGCGCTCGCAACATCGGCCGCGCGGTTCTTGGTGTCGGCGTTCTCGACGTAGCCGCTGAGCTGCACAATGCCGTCGCTGACGGCGACATGAATCTCGCTGTTGTCCGCGACGGTCGATTCGATTTCGTCGCGTACGCGCGCCGCGATGACGGTATCGTCGACCGCTTGTCCGATCGTTGGCCGATCCTCCCGCACCAGCAGATCGTTGCGGACGGTCGCCACACCGCGCACGCTGCGAGCCGTTTCGAGCGCCTTCTCCAAATCGTCTTCGGATTCGACGAAACCGCTCAATTGCAGCGCGCCATCCTGAGCCTCCACCCTGATTCGATCGGCACTTGCAATGTGCGCTTCGCGCAAAGCCGCTTGCACACGCTTCTCGAGCGCATCGGCACTGGACGCGCGTTGCCGTTCTTGCGCAGACGCGGTCGCGGCACCGAGCACTATGAGAGTAAGAACTACAAGGCGCTGAACGCCGGACATTCGGGCACCTCCATGTACCTTCAACCCGGGTCAGTACGGTGGTGTTCCGTACTGACGACACTGACGCGCCGCGGTTTTCCTTCTAAGATCGCAGCTCCTGAACGATCCGAACGAGCAACGAGTAACGACAGCTCATGCCCGAACTGCCTCCTGACGGTGCCCTCTATGTCGTGCGCGCCGGCATCGATACTTACCAGGAACCGGTCGTATACATCCGAGCGGACAGCGCGGTCGTCCGATCGGAAGGTTTCGAAGCGCAAGCCCGCGTACAAGTAACGGTAGGCGCCCGCTCGATCATCGCGACGCTCAACGTGGTGCTCGGCGATTTGCTCCAGCCGCATCAAGTCGCTTTGTCGGAGTCCGCCTGGCACAAGCTCGAACCCGCGCCAGGCACGCTTGCTTTCATGAGCCACCCGGACCCGGTGAGCTCGATGCAGCATGTGCGAGCCAAGATCTACGGCAACAAGCTGGGCCGCAGCGAATATCTCGAAATCATGCGCGACTGCATTGCCGGCCGGCTTGCCGACATCGAGCTTGCAGCTTTCCTTACGGCGTGCGCGACGCGCGAGCTCGATCTCGACGAAACCGCGGCGCTCACCGGCGCGATGGTCGACGTCGGCGCTCGGCTCGATTGGGGCGGCGGCATCGTGCTCGACAAACATTGCGTGGGCGGGCTGGCCGGCAATCGCACGACGCCGATCGTCGTTGCGATCGTTGCCGCATGCGGCTACCGAATTCCGAAGACATCGTCGCGCGCGATTACTTCGCCTTCCGGCACGGCCGACACGATGGAGACGCTCGCGCCCGTCGCACTCGATCTCGAACACATGCGTCGCGTCGTCGAGCAGGAAGGCGGCTGCATCGTCTGGGGCGGCTCGGTGTCGCTCAGTCCTGCAGATGACGTGCTCATCCGCGTCGAGCGCCCGCTCGATTTCGACAGCGATGCACAGCTCGTCGCCAGCGTACTCTCGAAGAAGATCGCGGCCGGCGCGACGCATGTACTGCTCGATCTGCCGGTCGGACCGTCGGCAAAGGTCCGCTCGAAGGAAACGGCTGTTCGATTGAGCGAACAACTGACCAAAACCGCTGCGCGATTCGGCTTGCACGCACGCGTGTTCTTTTCCGACGGCACACAGCCCGTCGGGCGGCGCATCGGACCGGCACTCGAAGCGCGCGACGTGCTTGCTGTACTCGAGTGTGCGCCCGATGCGCCGCAGGACTTGCGATCGCGCGCACTCGATCTTGCCGGCGCATTGCTCGAGCTGGCCGGCGTATCGGATGGACGAGCCGTCGCGCAGGCGACCTTGGACAGCGGGCGAGCACTCGCAAAGTTCAATGCGATCTGCGAGGCACAAGGCGGCCGGCGCACGCCGCCGCTGGCGCCGCATGTCAAGCCGGTGCTCGCGCGTTCGGCCGGTGTGATCCGAGCAATCGACAATCGAGCGTTATCTCGGCTTGCGAAGCTCGCCGGCGCGCCGACTGCGCCCGCGGCCGGCATCGAAATGCACGTCAAGCTCGGTCAGGCCATCGAAGTCGGCGAGCCGCTGTTCACCGTGCACGCCGAAACCCCGGGCGAGCTCGAGTACGCGCTCGAATACGAAGCGCATCATTCCCGAATCATCGAAATTGGTGAACCATGAAGCCGATCCTGTACTGCTTCCCGGACTGCGAGCAGCTTGCCGAACCGCTCCTCGCAATGCTTGGCGCAGAACGAGGCCGGCTCGAATGGCGACGTTTTCCCGACCGCGAATCGCTCGTCACGCTGCACGACCAATGCGCGAATCGCGATGCGATTTTTCTATGCACGCTGACCGATCCAGATACGAAGTTCCTGGCGCTCTACTTTGCAGCAATGACTGCTCGCGAGCTCGGCGCTCGGCGCGTCGGTCTCATCGCGCCGTACCTCGCCTACATGCGGCAGGACCATCGCTTCACGCCGGGACAAGCCGTCAGCGCGCATGCGTTTGCCCGGCTCTTGTCCGCACATTTCGATTGGCTGGTCACGGTAGACCCGCATCTGCATCGCATCGCGAAGCTCGACGACATCTTCTCCATTCCAGCCGTTGCCGTGAGCGCCATGCCCGCGGTGAGCGAATGGCTTGCGGCGAACGTGCCGAACCCTGTGCTGATCGGTCCTGATCGCGAGAGCGCGCAATGGGCCGAACGCGTCGCCAAGACGTTGGACGCGCCGTGCTTGATCCTGGACAAGGTGCGATCGGGCGATCGCGATGTTCGCGTCAGCGCAATCGACCTGACGGTCGTGCGCGGACGTAATCCCGTCATCATCGACGACATTGCGTCGTCAGGACACACACTCGCCGAAGCACTCAAGGGATTCGCACCGCTCGGCATCGTCGCCGTCACCTGCGTGGTCGTTCACGCTCTGTTTTCCGACGGTGCGGCGAAAATGCTGCGCGAAGCGGGCGCAAAACGCGTCGTCTCGACGAACACCGTCGCGCACGATACGAATGCGATCGACGTAGTGCCGTTGATTGCGGAAGAGGCGAGAAAATTCTTTTAGGCTGTAGACTGGAGGCTGCAGGATAGGCGGCGTGGTGCGTCGCTGACTAGCCATCTATTGTGGGACCGAACAGAAATAATCTTCGAAGAGCGAAAGCATGCCGGCAAGGAAGCCTTGCTACAGCCTACAGTCCACAGCCTACAGCCTGATCTAGAACCACACCCTCACTCCCACCACCGCCGACCACTCGCTTGCATCGCGGTGCGCTGCTCGCGCAAAGTCCGCGGTATTGCCGAAGGCACGTTCCCAATGCACGCCGATGTACGGAGCGATCTCTCGGCGCAGTTCGTAGCGCAACCGTAATCCGAGCTCTGCGGTGGACAACCCAGAGCCGATGCCGTTCTCAGCATCGTTCTTGCCGAACCAGTGAAGCTGAAACTCGGGCTGAAGAATCAGCTGCTGCGTGAGGCGCAGGTCATAGTCACCGGAAAAACGTGCGGCCGTGCGTCCTTGATCGCCGATGTAGAACGTTGCTTCCACTTCGAAGAAATACGGTGCGACGCCCTGTACGCCGAACGCCGCCCAAGTGCGTGAAGGCCCTTGGAAGAAGTCGTGCCGTACGCCGGCTTGCAGACTCCACCATCGCGAAACGATCCGATCCCAAAGCAGCTCAGCACGTCCCGCGGTTTCGCCGCTGCTGCGCGCACCTTCTGTCTTGAGCCATAGTTTGTTGTAGTCGCCGCCGTACCAAGCGTATGCGTCCCAGGCAAATGCCCCTCGGTCGTCGTGCCGGCGCCACTCGATCTCTTCGGCACGCACCATGAGATGAGACGCATCGTCGTCCATCTGCATGAGCTCCATCATGCGTTCGTGCGACAAGCCTTCGAGACGCAGCTGCGGCGGATCGGGCGGGACGTGCGCACGCTCGCTTGGCGTCGGTCCTTCGTGTGCATGAGCATCGTTGTCATGCGAGCGATGCTCCCGATGCTCGGCATGCGCATCGGAAGGATTCGGCACACGATGCTGTGCATGCTCGTCCTGTCCGTGAGCTGCCGCACTGACGAACGCCAAGAGCGCGCACATCCAGAAGGCTTGCGCAGTCATTCGTGGCCTCCTTCGTGCGTCGCTGGCGGCGCAACTTCGACGATACGGAACATGCCCGCTTCCATGTGGTACAGCAGATGGCAGTGAAACGCCCATCGCCCGAGCGCATCGGCCGTAACGGCGTAACTGATTCTCTGCGCCGGACGCACCATGATCGTGTGCTTGCGCACTTGGAACTCGCCGTGCTCGTTCTCGACTTCGCTCCACATTCCGTGCAAGTGAATGGGATGCGTCATCATCGTGTCGTTGACGAGCGTGATACGGAGGCGCTCGCCGTAGTTGAAACGCAGCGGTTCTGCTTCGGAGAACTTCTGGCCGTCGAACGACCAGATGAAACGCTCCATGTGTCCGGTCAGATGCAGCTCGATCGTGCGTCCGGGTTCGCGCCGATCGATCGGCCCTCCGATCGTCCGTAGATCGGCATACGTGAGCACACGCCGACCGTTATCGCGCAGGCCAACACCGGGATCCGCGAGCGATATCGACGGCTCCTCGATGACCATATCGACAGTCGGGCCGAATTCCGCTTGGGAATGGCACTGACGCGACTCGGCATGCCCGTGTGAGGTGTGGGCTCGATGAGCATCGTGGCTGCGAGCGCCGTGCGACATCCCCATATCGTGCATAGTGAGTACGGGACGCGGATCGAGCGGAGGAATCTCTGCCGCCATGCCGATGCGCGGTGCAAGCGTGCCTCGCGCATAACCCGTTCGATCCATCGACTGCGCAAAGATCGTGTATGCGCGGTCCTCCTTCGGCTCGACGATCACATCGTAGGTTTCGGCCGTCGCAATCCGAAACTCATCGACGGTCACCGGCTCGATATCCTGGCCGTCGGTCGCGACTACAGTGAGTTCCAGGCCAGGGATGCGCACATCGAAAATGCTCATCGCCGAGCCGTTGATGAACCGCAAGCGGACGCGTTCGCCGCGTCGAAACAGGCCCGTCCAATTGCCGTCAGGCGTCGTGCCGTTCATCAGATAGGTGTACGCGTAGCCGGACACATCGAGCAGGTCGGTCGGATTCATACGCATCCGACCCCACATCCGCCGATTCTCCATCGTTTGGCGCCACCCGAGCCGACGAATGTCTTCGACGAGATCGCCGAACGTGCGCTGATGGAAGTTGTAGTAAGCGCTCTCTTTCTTGAGCGTTGCGAAGATGCGCTCGGGATCGAGGTCCGTCCAATCGGACAACAGCACGATGTAGTCGCGCTGCACGCGATGACGCTCTCCGGCGCGCGGCTCGATCACGATCGGTCCGTACAGTCCCGTTTGTTCCTGAAAACGCGAGTGCGCGTGATACCAGTACGTGCCGGACTGATTCACCTTGAACCGATAAACGTACTCGCCTCCGCTCGGAATGCCCTCGAAGCTCAGTCCAGGCACGCCGTCCATATCGGCTGGAACAATCATGCCGTGCCAATGAATCGAGCTCGTTTCGCGCAAGCGATTCCTGACGCGTAGCGTCACGGTGTCGCCCTCGCGCCAGCGCAAGAGCGGTGCAGGAATCCGGCCGTTGACGACTGTGCCGATACGCGATTTGCCGGTGAAGTTCACGGGCACTTCGCCGATCTCGAGATCGAAATGTGTACCGGACAGGATTTCTTGCGCCTGACTTCGACCCCAACTCGGATTGCGCGCAGCACCGAGCACGAACACACCCGCGCCGGCAAGACTTTGCAGGAACGCGCGTCGCGAGAGCGACGCGTACGAAAAACCATTGGACATACGAAATACCCATTCCGCGATTGAAGCGCGCGCAGTGCGCACGACGTTGCTGCGGCCGTCTTCGGACGGCCGATGCGGAGGGTCAGGCAGGCGGGCGTAGGATCTGATTCGGCGGTGCGGGATTCAGCGCCACGGATGCATGCGCAATAACGTGCTGCGAGCCGGGCGCGACACCTACCGATACGTTACCGAGCGCAGCAGCGGGGAACCCAGGACAAACACATTCGCCGTTCTGACAGCACGCACCGTGCGAATCGTCGCTTGCAGCGTCGTTCGACGACGGAGAGTGATGATCGAATGAGGCGTGCTCGGTGTTTGCCCCACTATCCACGTGCTCGTGACAATGCTCCTGCTGAGTTGCCGCGGGAGTATCGGAAGCGTGCTGAGCATGTACGTGCGGATGCGCCTGCGCCGGCGCTCCGACGATCCGGAGCACCACGACCAGCAACACGAGCAGACGGTACCAAGTCGAGCGACGCACGCGCACAGCCTAACGGGCACTCGCCTCCTGGGCAACGTCGACGTCGTCGAATTTCACGTGACGCAAGCGTAGGGCATTTCCGATGACGGAAACCGAGCTCAGGCTCATGGCCGCCGCGGCGATGATCGGGCTCAACAGCAAACCGAAAACCGGATATAGGACGCCCGCCGCGATCGGCACGCCAGCCGAGTTGTAGACGAATGCGAAGAACAGATTTTGCTTGATGTTCTTCAGGGTCGCTTGCGAAAGCTGGCGTGCCCGAACAATGCCGCGCAGATCGCCTTTCACGAGCGTGATGTGAGCGCTTTCCATCGCGACGTCGGTACCGGTGCCCATTGCGATTCCGACGTCGGCCTGTGCAAGAGCAGGCGCATCGTTGATTCCATCGCCCGCCATCGCCACGACGTGGCCTTGCGTTTGTAGCGTTTTGACCTTGTCGGCCTTCTCGGCGGGCATCACCTCGGCAATCACTTCGTCGATATTGAGCCGCTTCGCCACGGCCTGCGCCGTCGTTCGACTATCTCCCGTCATCATCACGACGCGGATACCGTCACGGTGCAAGGCGGCAATCGCTGCGAGTGCGCTCGCTTTGATCGGATCGGCCACGCCGAGAATGCCCGCCAGCACACCGTCGATCGCCACGAACATCGCCGTCTGCCCTTCGGCGCGTAGCTCCTCCGCGCGATTCGCGAAGACCGATACATCGATGTTCTTCGCTTCGAGCAACGCTCTGTTGCCGACGATGACCTCACGTCCGCCCACGACACCGATCACACCTTGACCCGTCACGGAGTCGAACGATTGCGGCTGACTCAGATGAACTCCGCGCGACTCTGCTCCGCGCACGATCGCCGCAGCCAACGGATGCTCGCTGCCGCGCTCGACCGATGCCGCAAGCCGCAACAGCTCCGCAGTACGCCAACCATCCAAAGCTTCGACAGTCACGAGCTGCGGCTTGCCTTCCGTGAGCGTGCCCGTCTTGTCTACGACGAGCGTGTCGACCTTGCGCATCGTTTCGATCGCTTCGGCGTTGCGGAACAACACACCGGCCTGCGCACCGCGCGCGGTCGCAACCATGATCGAAATCGGCGTCGCGAGGCCGAGCGCGCAGGGGCACGCGATGATGAGCACGGCCACCGCATTGATCACGGCGTGCGCGAATCTCGGCTCGGGGCCGATTGCAGCCCAAGCGATGAACGCCACGATGGCAATGAGGATCACCGCCGGTACGAAGTAACCCGATACGCGATCCGCGAGCTTTTGAATCGGTGCTCGACTGCGCTGGGCTTCGGCGACCATCGCCACGATTCGTGCCAGCAGCGTTTCGGAACCCACCTTCTCCGCGCGTATGACCAGCGCGCCGGTCCCGTTGATCGTCGCACCGATCACGCGATCGCCGACTTGCTTGGCAACCGGCATCGGCTCGCCCGTCACCATCGATTCGTCCACGCTGCTCGCACCGTCGATAACGATACCGTCGACCGGCACCTTTTCGCCCGGCCGGACACGCAGGCGGTCGCCGGCGTGTACTCGATCGAGCGGTACATCTTCTTCCGTGCCATCTGCGCGAACACGCCGAGCGGATTTCGCAGACAGCCCGAGCAGCGAACGGATCGCTGCGCTCGTCCGGCTGCGTGCGCGCAACTCCAGGACTTGGCCGAACAGAATCAGCGTGACGATCGTTGCAGCCGACTCGAAATACACATCGATACCTCCATGCGCATTTCGGAAGGCAGCGGGGAACAGACCCGGCGCAAGCGTGGCGACCAAGCTGTAGAGAAACGCGACGCTGACGCCGAGTCCAATCAGCGTAAACATGTTGAGGCTGCGCTGACGCACCGATGCGACAGCACGCTCGTAGAACGGCCAAGCGGCCCACGTGCACACCGGTATCGCCAACGCGAGCTCGATCCAGACGCGGCCGGGGAAATCGAACCAATGCGCGATCGCAGGAATCATGTGTCCCATGGCGATCACGAGGAGGGGCGCACTGAACGCCGCCGCGATCCAGAAGCGGCGCGTCATGTCCTCGAGCTCGGGATTCGCAACCTCTTCCGCAGTGATTTCGAGCGGCTCGAGCGCCATGCCGCAGATCGGACACGATCCAGGGCCGATCTGCCGCACCTCCGGATGCATGGGACACGTGTAAATCGCATCCGCACGTGCTTCTTTCTTGCTCGTCGCGCGGTGAGCTGCATGCGATGCAGCACCAGCATCCGGTTGCAGATATCGGTGCGGATCGGCGAGGAACTTCGTCCGGCAACCGGCACAACAGAAGCGGTAGATAACCCCTTCGAACTGCGCCTCGTGCGGGCTCGTTGGCGACACCGTCATCCCGCACACCGGATCCTTGAAGCTTGGCGCATCGTGATCATGCCCACGATGGCCGTGCCCATCGTGCGTCCTATGCTTCGAGTGACTTTGCGGGGCGTGTTCCATCGAAGACCTCGTTCAAACGGATGTTCGACGCGCAGCGGAGCGCCAGCGTCGCCCGACGCGATTAGGACCGCCTCAGACCGTACCAGGAACGCGCTCGAAGTGAGAACGATCCTGCAGGGGCTTCGAAGATGTCGTGCGGCGCGCCGATGCAAGCCCGAAACATCGAAGCGACACATAACGCGAGCCTGTAGCATAGGTAAGTGCGACGCGCGCCATCCGACAAGATACAAAGAGAGCGCAGGAATGAAGTACGTTGCCTTCGCGTATATCGGTGCGGCAATCGCTGAGATCTCAGGCTGCTTCGGTTTCTGGGCGTGGTTACGCCTAGGGAAGTCCTCGTGGTGGCTCGTGCCTGCGCTCGCCTCGCTCGCGCTTTTCGCGTACTTGCTCACGCTCGTGAACACGCCCACTGCGGGACGCGCATTTGCCGCCTACGGCGGTGTGTACATCGTGGCGTCGCTGGCTTGGATGTGGCTCGCCGAAGGAGCCCGCCCGGATCGATGGGATTTGTGCGGCGCCGCCCTTTGCCTGCTCGGTGCAGCGGTGATCGTGGCGGCGCCGAGGTAGAGGACCTCCGACGTCGGAGGTTGGGTTCCTTCCGAAGCAGGCATGAAATGAAAAAGGCCCCAGACTTTGCTGGGGCCTTTCTACGTGGCGCCCGGAAGGAGTGCGCCTAGTCCGTCCGTGGACCGGCGCGCGTTCGCGCCAGCTACCGCTGTCCAAAAACTGCATCCATGCAGTTTTTGTCGAACCTCCGACGTCGGAGGTTGGGTTCCTTCCGAAGCAGGCATGAAATGAAAAAGGC
>CALEKY010000092.1 GCA_937902995.1 uncultured Sinobacteraceae bacterium | reverse complement strand
CGTACGTCGGCTACTACGTGCTCGGCGATCGCATGGAAACGCCGGATGAGATCAAAATGCTCGTCGATGCAGGTCCGCTCGGCTACTTGAGCATTGCCGCACACGGACATGCCGATGCTTTGAGCTTCGTGTTGAGCGTGGGCGGCGAGGAAGTGCTCGTCGATCCCGGCACGTATGCCTATCACACGGCGCCCGAGTGGCGGACCTATTTCCGCAGCACGCGGGCGCACAACACCGTTGTCGTCGACGGCCTCGATCAATCCGATCAGAGCGGCAATTTCATGTGGTCGCGGCATGCCGACGCGCGGTGCTTAGAGTTCTCAGGCGGATCTTTGCAGCAGCGCTTCATCGGCGAACATGACGGTTATCGCGTCCTGCGCGACCCGCTCACGCATCGGCGCGAGGTGCAATTCGACGCGCACCGACGGTTGTTCACGATCGTGGATACGTTCGAGTGCAGAACGCAGCACACGGTGCGCTGGCATTGGCACTGTGCCGAGGATCTCATGCCCATCCTCACGGACCGCGAGATCGTTCTCGAGACGCGCAGGCACCGCATTCGAATCGTCGCGAAGCGCGCGCCCGACCGTGTACTGAGTTTCCACGGCGGGAAGCCCAGCGAAGGCGGATGGGTCTCGCGTAGCTTCGGGTGCAAGGAGCCGGCCGCAACAGTTGCGTGGGAGTCGCGGATCGACGGTACGACGACGGCTCATACATATATATGTATCGAACCGCTCGACGAAGAAGTTTCCAGAGATCGATCGGCCGCGGACGTGCTTAATCCGGATCCTATTGCACGCACGTGTTGATGTCGGTCGGTACGCATCTTGCGGCCGCGTGCAGCGATGCCATTCAAGCGAGCCGCTGGACGCCGATTTGGCATTGCGACGCTGCCGATTCATCGTCGGATCTCGGAAACATTGAGTTGTGCTGTCGAGAATCGGTCGCGTCCGGCAGTTGGGTCGGTGCTGTTTGCGGGAATCGAGGCATGCACGGCTGGTGCGCGTGCCGATATTCGCTAGTGTGGAGTGATCTACGTGATAAGGCAGGTACTCATCCGAGAGCATGGCGGACCAGAAGTACTGCGAATCGAGCAAGCACAACCCGTCGCGCCGAAAGCCGGTCAAGTCTGTATTCGCACACGCGCGATGGCCGTGAGCAAGCCGGACCTATTGATGCGCCAGGGCAGGTATAAGTGGAGCCCGCCGCTACCGCTCAATCCGGGCAACGAACTGACCGGTGTGGTGACGGCGATCGGTGAGCAAGTCGACTCCGTTCGCGTAGGAGATGCGGTCCTGCTGAGCGCACGTGAGCTCCCGCAGCGAGGTGGCTGCTATACCGAGGAAATGGTTGCGCCTGCCAGCGCAGTGCACGTGTTGCCCCCAAACGTAGATTTGCAGAAGGCCGTTCTCTTGCCTTCGTACGTCGTGGCGCACGCGATGCTCAACGACTTCGGATTGCCGCGAGAGGCGCGGAGCGTGTTCATCAATGGAGTCAGTGGTGCGGTGGGCTCTGCGCTCGCCGAATTGGCGAAGCTCCGTGGAATGACGGTCATCGGCACCGTTGGGTCGTCGTCGAAGGAGCAGTATGCGAAATCCCGCGGCGTCGACCACGTTCTGAACTACAACTCGGATCACTTGCTGGCCGAAGTGCTCGATCTCACCGGCGGTGAGGGGGTCGATCTGGTGTTCGATCATGTGATCGGTCCCGGATTTGCCGATTGCATTCGAATGTTGGGCAGGTTCGGGACAGCCGTGGCCTACAACGTTTATTCGCCGATGCCCGATGAAGACATCTTCGGGCTGTTGCGCGAGCTCTCCAAGCTGAGTCTAGGGCTGCGGATCTTCAACATTCACACATACGACCGGGATTTGCCGCGACTTCATGCGTTGACGGCAGAGCTCGTGCAGATGTTGGCGCAAGGAAAAATCGATCCTGTCATCGGTGCGCGCTTCCCGCTCGAGCGCGTTGCGGATGCTCATAGTCTCCTGGAGAGCGGTGAAGTGATCGGCAAGATCGTATTGATCCCATGACGCAGGTAGAGTCTTCGAAATCGCAGGGCGGTTAGGGACCGCATGCTTCAGGTCGGTACACTAGCGGCCATGACTACCGAGATTCAAAGCGCATGCGACGTCGTCATGATTCGGCCGGCCAATTTCGGGAGCAATCCTGAAACCCTGCCGTCGAATCGATTCCAATCGACGGCACAGGATATCGCCGATAGCGAAATGCAACGCCTGGCATGCGCCGAGTTCGATGCGCTTGCCGATGCGCTCGCGAACGCCGGCGTAAACGTTCATGTTTTCGAAGACACGCCGTCGCCCATCAAACCCGACGCGATCTTTCCGAACAATTGGTTCAGCACGCATGCCGACGGTACCGTCGTGCTCTATCCGATGCTCGCGCCGAACCGGCGTCTCGAACGGCGGATCGACATCGTGGAAGCGCTGCATTCGCAGCACGGATTTCATGTTCACGATACCGTCGATCTCACGTACCGTGAGCTCGAGGCCAAATACCTCGAAGGCACGGGTAGTCTCGTGCTCGATCGGGTCAATCGAATTGCGTATGCGTGTCTGTCGCCGCGCACCGATTTGGATGTGTTGGGCGAATTCGGGCAGCGCCTCGACTATGAAATCGTCGCGTTCGACGCGGCCGATGCATCCGGCGCGGCGATCTATCACACGAACGTGTTGATGTCGGTCGGTACGCGCTTCGCAGCTGTGTGCAGCGAAGCCATCCAAGCGAGCCGTCGTGCCGCCGTTCTGGCATTGCTCGAGACGACCGGGCATCGCCTCGTGGAACTGAGCTTCGAACAGATGCACGCGTTTGCCGGCAACATGCTCGAGCTGCGGTCGAGAAACGGCGACCCGCTGATCGCTCTGTCGGAAACGGCGCGGCAGTCGCTCACGCCCGAGCAGCGCAGTGCTCTCGAAGCCTGCGGATCGCTCGTGAGCATTCCCATTCCGACGATCGAGCGGTTCGGCGGAGGCAGCGTACGCTGCATGCTGGCCGAGGTTTTTCTGCCGCGGGCTGGGTAGGGGATTGGGAAAGGGGGAAAAGGGAAAAGGGAAAGGGGAAGGCGCGCGGCGCTGTTGGCCGGGGGCGGCGAATCCGGGACAATTCGCGCCCTATGCTCGAGCTCGGTTTCAAATCCCTGTTGGCGTACTTGGTCGGCTCGCTGATCGGCAGTTTGCTTGTCGGCCGGCTCAAAGGCGGCATCGACATTCGCACGCTCGGTAGCGGCAACGCCGGAGGTACGAATGCGCTGCGCACGCAGGGCCTTGGGTTCGCGGTTTGGGTCATGCTGATCGACGTGTCGAAAGGGTGGCTGGCGACGGCCGTGCTGCCGGGCATGAACATTCCGGCGATCGGGATCGATGCGAATATCGATCGGGACTGGTTGACGGTTGCGTGCGCGACGGGGTCGGTACTCGGGCACGTCTGGCCGGTGTGGTACGGGTTCCGCGGCGGTAAGGGTGCCGCGACGCTCGTCGGCGTGCTGATCGGCATTGCCCCCTACGCCTTGCTGCCGGTGCTCGGGGTATGGCTTGCGATCGTCATGCTCACCGGATTCGTCGGGCTTGCAACGATGATTGCCGTCGCGGCCTTTCCGGCGTATCTCCTGATCGCAATCGATGAACCGCCCCGTGCCTTTCTGATCTTCGGTCTCGCAATGATTGCGTTCGTGTGTTTCACCCACCGATCGAACATCGAACGCATGCTGGCTGGGACGGAGAATCGTGCGCAGCGCTTGTGGATCTTGCGTCCACGGTAGGCGGTGGATTCGACGCTTCCGTGCAACGAGTAAGGCGGGCGCACATGCGTCAATATTCGGCGAGCAGCGGAACCATGATCGAGTGAACCAATGGCTCGCGATCCTATGACACGTGCGGATGCCCGCCGTCACCGGCTGCTCGCGCTGCTGAGCGACGGCGAGTTTCATTCGGGCGAGAAGCTCGCAAAACGCTTGCGTATCTCGCGTGGCGGCATCTGGAAAATCGTCGAGTCCTTGCGCGAGCTCGGAATCGAAGTGCAATCGGTGCCCCGACAAGGCTACAAGCTGCCGCGTGCCGTCGATTTGTACGACCGCTCGGCCATTCTCGAAGCAATGTCGGCAGAGGCGCGAACGGCGTTGTTGCGGAACGATGTCTTGCTGACCGTGGATTCGACGAACCGTTTCGTCGCCGAGCTCGACGATGAGCTCGTGCCGGGCCGTGTGCAGCTCTGTGTGACCGAGCTGCAGACCGCCGGGCGAGGACGCCGCGGACGAAGCTGGATGGCGCCGTTCGGATCGGGGATCTGTATGTCGATCGGCTGGCAGTTCGCAGAAGCGCCGCCGACGTTTTCGGCACTGAGCCTCGCGGTCGGTGTTGCCGTCGTCACGGCACTGAAGAAGCTGGGAGCCATCGAGCTCGGGCTCAAATGGCCGAACGACCTGGTGTGGAAGGGCCGTAAGCTCGGAGGCATTTTGATCGAAATGCGCGGCGAGACTGCCGGACCGGCGCGTGTCGTCATCGGCATCGGAATCAATGTGTGGATGCCGTCCGCCATTCGCTTGCAGCTTGCCGAACAGCAAGCGGCGCTGATCGCCGATCTCCACGAAATCATGCGCGAGCACACGCCCAACCGAAATCGAATCGTGGGTGAGGTGCTGAGCGAGCTGGTGACGACGCTACGAACGTTCGCAAGCGAAGGGTTCGCGCCGTTTCATGCTGCATGGCGAGAGCTGGATGCACTAGCGGATGCGCCGGTCAAAGTGATGAACGGTGCCCAGACAACGCTGGGCACCGCACGAGGCGTCGACGCCGACGGGACTTTGCTCGTGGACGTGGATGGCCAGCTGCAGAGATTCGCTTCCGGCGATGTGTCGCTGCGCAGAGCTGGTTAGACTGTAGGCTGGAGGCTGTAAGTAGAGTCGCGCTGCGCGCCCTATATCACTCACCACTCACCATTCACCACTCGCTACTTACAACCCACCCCTGACTCACCACGCAGGAATCACGAGTCACCAGACACGAACATGCTCCTCCTCATCGACATCGGCAACACGCGCATCAAGTGGACGATGTCGAGCGGCGATACGCTCGATCCTCCGCAGGCCGCGACGCATGCCGACTGGGACAACGCAGAATGCATGCGTGCCTTCGGAGCGCTGCCGCGTCCAGATGCAGTATGGGTGAGCAATGTGGGCGGCGAACGGATCGGCACGATCGTGCGGGATTGCAGCCGCGCCTGCTGGGGGCTCGAACCGAATTTCGCGCAATCGACGCGCGAAGCGGCGGGCGTTCGCAATGCTTACACGGATGTCTGGAAGCTCGGCGTCGATCGCTGGTTGTCGATGATTGCCGCCTATGCGGAATATCGGTGTGCGGTGTGCATCGTCAGCATCGGCACTGCAGCGACGTTCGATGCGGTGGATGACGGCGGACAACATCTCGGCGGACTCATCATCCCTGGGCCGCAGCTCATGGTGAGCAGTCTGTTGGAGAATACGAGCGGCATTGCGGTGCGAGCAGCGAGCGGATCGACGGGCGAGGACCTGTTCGCCGACAACACGCTGGGCGCGATTCAACAAGGCGCAGTACATGCAGTAGCTGCGCTAGCCGAACGCATGGTGGAGCGCGTATCGACCAGGCTCGGCCATCCGCCTCAACTCGTATTCACGGGCGGGGCAAGCTCGAATGTGGTGCCGCTGATCCGCTGTCCGCATGTCGTGAGGGCGGATCTCGTATTGAGAGGGCTGGCGATTCTCGCGCGAAGCGAAGGCCGTAGCGCGTAACCCCGCGCCACGGTGTCGGTGCGCGGAGTCAGTCAGCCCGGCGAATGACCGTCGCTTAGAATACGAAGCATCGGTGGATTGGCGCAGAGGTGCTCATGTTCCACAAGAGCCATATGCTCGCCGTCGCATTGCTCGTTGGCGCATCGACGGCGTCGGCCGCGGATGTCAACGCCGGACGCGCCGTCGCCCAGGCAAAATGCGGTCAATGTCATACGGCTAAGGACTGGGAAGGGGAAAGCGCCGCCTCGCTCGAGGACATCATTCGGGATATCGTCGCCGTAAAGGTCAAACACCGGACCAAGATCGAGCTTACGCCTGCAGAGATCGCCGACGTTGCGGCTTATTGGGCCGCAGGGAAGAGTTGAGAATCGATAGTGGATAGTTGACAGTTGATGGCGAAGCACGCGTACGTGCTGAAATTGACAATTGACAACGGCAGCAACAGGCCTGCCTCACGATGCACGAGTCACGGATCACGAATCACGACGCATGCGCACCCTGTCCCTCCTGCTGATCCTGTGTAACGCACTGTTCTTCGTGTGGTCGCAGCTCATCGACGTGCGCATCAATCCGCTGGATCGAACGCCGCCGGCGCGGGCAAATCCTCCGCCTCGTATCGTCCTCGCGCGGGAGTTGCCGAAAGAGTCGCAGGCTGCCGGCGAGGCGCCCAGCGCACAGCCTGCCGTCGCATCGGCGCGTCGGGCCGACGGCGAATCTTTCGGATGCACGAGCGTGGGTCCTTTCGCGAATCTTTCCGAGGCGGCGCAGGCGCAGGCGGCTTTGACGGCTGCCGGGTTCTCTCCGCGGCAACGTCTCGAACAGGGCGAGTTGTGGGTCGGCTACTGGGTCAGCGTTCAGAACTTTCCGAACCGCGACGCGGCCGAAGAGGCGCTGCAACGCTTGGCCGATGCGGGAATCACCGATGTCTATTTGATGCCGAGCTCGGAGCCGGGCAATGTTCTCTCGCTCGGCGTGTTCTCCGATTTTCAGCGTGCCCAGCGCCGGCTCGAGGAGGCGCGTCGCCTTGGGTTGCAGCCGCAAATCGACGATCGCAAACGTGCCGGTACCGTGTACTGGATCGACGCCGATCTCAACCGCCCAGGACAGGCGATCGATACCAGCATTTTCCAGACCGATCCGCGCAAGATCATGCGCCTCGAGCTGAAAGCCTGCCCGGAAGAATCGGGAACCGGATCGCAAGGCGGCTGAACGTGCGTCCGCCCGCCGCAGCGACTACAATGGCGCCCCCGCGGCGTCGGACCCCCCAAGCGGTCGGACACGTCGTGCGGCACCGAGGCATGGATTTCGCCGCTTTAGCTCAGTTGGTAGAGCAACCGCCTTGTAAGCGGTAGGTCGTCTGTTCGAGTCAGACAAGCGGCACCACTTTCCGAGACTAGAAGGGCAGCTTGCCGAGCTGCCCTTCCAGAACCTATCTCAAAACTATTGCACGCACGCAGGAAACCCCGCCGAGTGGTGCTCGGATTCCTCATGCATTTCCCACATACCTGCGAATCCTGCGCCCCTCAAAACGCGACCTGCGGCCGCTCATTACGTTTTGAGATAGGTTCTAGTTTCTGGCGCTCTCTAGGCGGCGCCCGCCGCTAGCGTTTGTGCGAGCTGTTCGGCATGAACGCGCAGCTCGCCGACTGCCGTCGCTTCCCAATGCGTCGCGCGCAGCATGGGGCCGAGATAGAACAGATGCGGTCCCGGCCACCCGTCGGCATCGACGACAGCACCGTTCGGGCCCGTGCGCACGCCCAGATTGTGCGGATCGGGAACGCACAGGCCCGAGCGCAACAGGCTACGCCACAACGGCTCTGGAGAGCGGGCGATCGCGTAATCCGGGCCGGTGCAATTGATGACGCGATCGAATTCGACCGAACGCAGCCGCTCCGATCCACGGACTTTCCATGTCACCCGAATGCGCTCGCCGGCAGGTTCCATGCGTTCGATGCGTCCTGCTGCGACCGACAAACGCTGCTGGGTGCGCAACCGTTCGAATTGTTGCAACGTGACCGATGGCAGGCGATGCCGATGGATGTCCCAGTACGTGCGCAGATGTCGCAGAAAGCGGCGTTGATCTCGTTCGCTCAAGCGTTGCCAGAGCGTGGGTGCCATGTTTCTCACGAACGTGATGGCTTCGCGCCAATCGCCGCCGCTCTGCTCGGCTTCCCGCGCGAGCAACCGAACGGAGCTCGTTAGTCGGCGCAAAGAGGTGGCAGCTGCGAGCAGCAGCGAGTGGCCGTCGCCTTTGAAAGCATCGGGCCGAAACGCCGTTTGTTGCGGCGGAATCAGTCCGTGTCGCGACAGCATGCAAAGATTCGGCGCGCCCTTCGGCGATGCTGCTGCCATGGTGACCATGTCGGCCGCCGTCAATCCGGTGCCGATCAACAAGACGTTCTCGTTAGACGAGAACGTCGGATCGGCCCGATACGGATCGGCGATGTACGCAGGATGATCGGTGACATCGCGCGCAGCAGCGAGCTGAGCTGGAGGCGGATTGCCCAACGCGAGTACGACCTCGTCGCTGGTGATGCAACGTCCATCGGCGAGCGCGACTTGCAGCGGCAGCCTTCGGTCGACTCGCCGCACCTCGATGACTTCGCCTTGCCAAGTCTCGAGGCATACATTGCTGGGAGCGCTCAAACGGGCGGCGATCAGGCGCTCTTCCAAATACTCCCCATACATTGCACGGGGCAGGAAATCCTCACCCTGTGCGTCCGGGATTCGGCGTTGGGCAAAGCGCAGGAATTCGAGCGGCGACTTGGAGCATGCGGACATTCGCGATGCCGGCACATTGAGCAGGAACGGATGACGCCGCTGTGCGTAGGCGACGCCGCGGCCGATCGCTCCGCTGCGCTCGATCAAGATGATGCGCGTCGGTCCTCGCCATGTCTGTCTGAGCAGATGCGAGGCGAGTGCGGTGCCGGAGAAGCCGCCGCCGATGATCGTGATCGTGCGAAGTAGGGACAAGTTGTTGGAATCGGGATCGGATGCTGGAAGTTGAGAGACGCGCGCAGTCGGCGGACCTGCACGTTGCGCGCCGATGTGCGGCTACCGACGGACTGTCTTACGGTGCGCCGATTCGGTGAAGGATCGCGCTGTCGGCGAGATGTTTTTGTGCCTTCGCCCAGCCGCCGAGAGTACGACCGCCGGCAAAGCCTGGCGCGAAACGAACGTCATGCATACCGTTCAGCGTCAGACACACGCAGCGGAAGATCCAAGCCTTCGTCGCATCGAGCTTGCCAGTCGTCGCACCGCGGATCGTGTTCATGAATTTGCCTACCGAGTCGAACCGAGATCGTCTGGAAGCCATCGTAGCCATCGCCCAGTCAGGGTTCAGTCGATCGGCGGTGACAAAAGGGTTATGCGAAAAAGGGAAGGGTGATAGTTAGGTAATCCGGCGGAAGTTGATCATTGGCGGTCGACAGTCGATAGTTGGTAACGTCCTTCAAGTCGCCAGGATCCAGAATGACCGGTGGATCGTCCCGTACCGCAGCGGACAGTCGAGAGACGCGTATATCGATCCATGTGGTCACCGAAGAAAATGCTTTTCTTCTCGACAGTGTGGACGACGAGGTCTTCGACCACGAGGTTCAGCCAGCCCTTCTCCAAGCCTTTCTCTCGAACCCGGCGAACGTCCTGATCGTCGCGGTGGTTGAGGATACGGTCATCGGCATGGCCTCCGGCATCGCCTATGTGCACCCCGACAAACCCCTGCAACTCTTTGTGAACGAGCTCGCGGTCTCTCCGAGCTTTCGTCGTCAGGGGATTGGAAAGAAGTTGTTCGCTGCTCTGCTTCAGCGCGGTAAGGAGCTTGGCTGCCGCGAGGCGTGGGTCGCTACGGAGGTCGATAACGTCGCCGCTCGTGCTTTGTACGCGACCAACGGCGGCAAAGAAGACGCCGACCGTGCAGTCGTCTATACCTATCGCCTCGAGAATCGAGACGCATAGGCAGCGACGAATCTTTGCCCGACTGTTACCTGCCGCTTATCGCGGATTCAACAAATACCCCGTATACGATCCCGGACGTCGAGAGTCGGTGCCTTGGGCGATGATCTGGCCGCGGTTATTGATTTCGCGCGCTTCCAATAACCTAACGAAGGGGCGCAATGGATCGTCTTCGGAGATCAAGCTGTTGAGGTCGTGAGCAACATCGTCGATCCAGATCACGGCGACGAATCGCGATGTTCCGCTGCGTCCGACGACATCTCCGCGATCGTTGAGACCGTATGCGCTGGCCGCTCTGTCGTTTGCCGAGAGCGGCTTCAGCTCGCGCATCTGTCCGCTTTCCCAGAGAAATGCTCGATCGTAACTCTCGCTTCCGTCCGTCGGCAGAAAGTGGCTCGTGCCAATGACCTGTCCTGCTTCGTTGATGTCGAAAGCCTGGCTCGTTGGCGAGCCGGGAAGCGTGCCGAGCAGGGTCACAGCACCGGCACGATAGAGGGATGCCTGCGGACGTGCATCGACATACGAAAATCCGACCACGTCGCCGGCGTCGTTGATGTTCCAGGGGTTGGCGAGCTCGGTAAGCTCGGTGATGTGCCCGGCTTGCCACACGACGGCCACGCCGAACGCTTCAGCGCCTTGCGTTCGGTGCAAGTAGCCGACGACTTGACCCGCATCGTTGATGCCATAGGCATCGGCCAGTCCGATCGGTTTCATGTGGCCGTTTCGCCATACGAAGGCCGGTTGCGCATCCGGTCCTGGATAGCTCCAGCCTACGATTTCTTCGGCGTCGTTGATGCCCTGCGACCGAGAGTCGCGCACGAGCGGATCGAAGGCGCCGAGATCTTCGAGCCGTCCGTCTCGCCATGCGAATGCGAAAGAACCCTGCCGAGAGTACTCGTCTTGCGGATTGAGGGCTCTGACGATCTCGCCGACGACTGTGCCGTTCTCGTTCAAGTCGTTGAGCAGCGTGAATGCTTCGTCGGTGCCGTCGCCGATCGCCACGATCTCATAGATCGGCGTATCGTCGACTGCGGTAGTCGTTGCACAGCTTTCTTCGCTATGCGGCGATTCGTTGCCGGCAGCATCGGAGGCGACGACCGAATAGCAATACCGTGCGTTCGGTTCGAGCTCGGAATCCACATGGCTCGTGCCCACGACTCTTGCGATCTGCACGTCTGCGCGATAGACGACGTAACTCGTCACACCGACATTGTCGGTCGACGGTTGCCACGACAAGGAGATCTCGTGTGCGGACGTCGCATTCGCGATCACGCCGGCGGGTGTCGTTGGCGGTTGCGTGTCTGATCCGGCGCCGATTGTGTTCGCGTTGCTCGAAGCGGGGCTCGCCTCTGGTTCTCCGCTGCCTCCACTGCATCCGACGGCGAATCCGCATACGGCGATGACGGACAGGAGTCGAGCGTCAATCGCGCATCTTCGGTACTGCTGCATACGAACCCCATCCGCCGCATCGTTGTGTGTAGGAAGAGCTTTGTCGACCCGTAGTCCAACGTGCGCGTGGAATGGTGAGTTCCGTTGCGGACGATTAGGGTAGTAGGGAAGGGACTTTCGAGCTACTCAGTGAAGAAAAGGGAAAGGGGAAAAGGGAAAAGGGAAGCGACGGCGTCGCTCAGCTACTCACCACTCACAACTCACCAAGGCAAAAAGGGAAAGGGCGCGTGAGTCAATTGATAATTGACAGCAACCAGCCTGCCTCACGAATTACGAGTATTCCCCGCCCAGTACGCCTCTCAACAAGCGAGAGGGAATTCGAATCGAATCATCCGAGTTCGTACGAGACGAGCGTTCGGGATGCCAGAACAGCTCCAGGCCACTCGGAATTCGGACGGGATGCGCGAGCTGGGACGTAGAAATCTCGCGCGCGATATGGAGTGCCTGGACGACGGTCTCCATTTCGTATGGTTTGATGATGCAGCCGAGCGCGAGTTTTCGCGCGTGTTCCGCCTGTTCGACATCGTCGCAAATGATCCATGCCGGCACCGACAGCTTTTCGACGAGGGCAGCGGTTTCCATGCCGGTCTCTTGCGCAGACAAGAGCGCACAATCGATCCAACGGTCTCGCCCGGCGGCGAGCGCATCGTCGGCTGTCGCTACTGGCCCGATCACCGTATAGCCAGCATGACGGAGCTCCGTCTCGAGCATGAGTCCGACGATGGCTTCAGGTTCGAGGATGAGTACAACCTGGCTCACGCAGTTCTAATCCATCTTGTGCAGCGCAAGTTCCGATCGCGCCACGCGAACATCAATTTGCGCCAGGCGGGCAAAAAGTCGAGTTTTTTTGCGAACGAAGCAGCGCAGCGCCAAAGGCGCACGGTTCGCCAAGTCCCTGACGGCTCAAGTCAACAAGGCAAGCAGTGCGCACCATGCCACTGCGCCGGCTAGCACGCCGCGAATGATTCCACGTGCCGGATCCAGCAGTTCGTCGTGCCCTTCGATCGGACGCTTGGCCATCTCGATGTTCTGTTCTCGAAGCCGAGCAAGATGGCGAAACATGCTCATGCGATTCGCAACTGCGGGCCGTCCTGTCGAAGAAATCCTGGTCGATCGCATGCTCATATCCGGCGCAGATCGCGACATCGAGATCTGCAGGAAGCTCCAAAACGAAACTCCCAGCGTGTAAATGTGTTCCGAAGGCCGGACCGTGGACTTCGGCTATCGCGGTCGCTTGGCTGCGGAGCCGGACGCTTTTCTCAAGAAAGCTGAAGGCGAATCGCGTCGGTATCTAGAATCGCTTACGCTGAAAGCGACGACCTAACCAATAAGGGGAGATCATGTCCAACCGCTATTCGCGTCGGCAAGTTTTGGGGGGCAGCTTGGGCGTCGGAGCGGCGCTGGCGACCGGGATGCTGAGCCCGCGTAGAGCGTTCGCGACATCTGGACCGATCGCCAAGACGGCCTACGGCCAAGTTCGCGGCTACGAGAACGAAGGTGTTTACGTCTTCAAAGGCATTCCGTACGGAGCGTCGACGGGCGGCGCAAATCGGTTCATGCCCCCCAAGCCGCCGCAGTCGTGGACGGGCGTGCGCGATGCGCTCGATTACGGGCTCAGCACGCCGCAGAGCGATCCGACTGCACAACGCCGAACGAGCGCTACGAGCGCCCTCATCGGCGAGCTGAGCGATCGCCCCGAAGGCGAAGACTGTCTCGTGCTCAATATCTGGACTCGAGGACTCGCCGACGGCGGCAAGCGGCCGGTGATGTTCTGGATTCACGGCGGCGGATTTCAGGCCGGCTCGGGCTCTTCACCCGGCTACGACGGCACGAATCTGTGCAAGCGCGGCGACGTCGTCGTCGTGACGATCAATCACCGACTCAACATCATGGGGTTCTTGTATCTCGGCGAGTTGGGCGGTGAGGAATTTGCGAACACGGGCAATGTCGGCATGCTCGATATCGTGCAGGCGCTCAAGTGGGTGCGCGAGAACATCGAGAATTTCGGCGGCGATCCGAATCGCGTGATGATCTTCGGCGAATCGGGCGGCGGCCGGAAAGTCGGCACGTTGCTCGGGATGCCCGACGCGAAAGGGCTATTTCATGCCGCGGTCATTCAAAGCGGTCCGTCCATCAAGAACATCACGCGTGAGGATGCGACGTTCGCGGCGCGCGCCGTATTGGACGAGCTGCAAATCCCGCACAACGAATTTCGCAAGCTTCAGGAAGTGCCGCTCGACAAGCTGATGCCAGCTTATTTCCGAGCCAGCGCCAAGCATCGGTTCAACCACACGACGACCGGATTCGCGCCGGTGGTCGACGGGCGTGTGTTGCCGCAGCACATTTTCCATCCGACCGCATCGCCGGTGATGCCGGAGGTGCCGGTCATCGTCGGCACGAATCGTACGGAATTGACGCTTCAGCTGGTCGGCGATGCTGAAGCGTTCAAGCTCGACGAAGAAGGTTTGAAGCGACGAGCCGCCGAGGTCTTCGGCGATAAAGCCGACAGTCTCATTGCAACGTATCGGCGGGCCGAGCCGAAGGCATCGCCTTCGGAGCTGTTCTTCCTCCTGGTGAGCGACCTGCGTTACTGCGCGCCGCTCATGAAGATCGCGGAGCGCCGAGCCGCGCTCGGCGGTGCGCCGGTGTATCACTACTACTTCACGTGGCAGACGCCGGTGCTAGGCGGGCGCCTGATGTCGCCGCACGCGCTCGAGATCGCGTTCGTGTTCGACAACACGGAGAGATCGGCTCGGTTCACCGGAGGCGGGCCGCGTCCCGCAGCGCTCGCCGACAAGATGAGCGATGCGTGGATTGCGTTCGCGCGCACCGGCTCGCCGGATACACCGAAGCTGCCGAAATGGACGCCCTACGACGCGAAGACGCGGGCGACGATGGTGTTCGACGATCGCAGCGAGGTCGTGAGCGATCCAGCCAAGGAACGCAGGATTGCGATGCAGGAATTCATGGGGCTGACTTAGTCCGCGCGAAAACCCGGCGGCGCGCGCCGATCCCGACGATCGGCCTGCGCCGCCAGCTGCTCTTTCGGCAGGATCCGCTGCCGCCTTTCAATCTTCTTCGACGGAAGCGCGTCTGCTGAGCCGATAGGCGCGCGGCGATTGTCCCGTGCTGCGCGTGAAGAACCGCGAGAAATACGCTGGATCGGGAAAGCCGCACGATTCGGCGATCAATGCGACGCTCATGTTCGTGTACAGAAGGCTGCGTTTCGCCTCGAGCAGTCGGCGTGCATTCAACAACGCCAGCGGCGAGCTCCCCGTCGTGCGCACGCATGCCACACGCAGCCGTTCCTGGCTGATGCACAACTTTCTCGCGTAGTCCGCGATGCCCCACTGAGACCGATAGTTCGTCTCGACGAGCGCTCGGAATTTCGAGGCCAGGACCGCATCTGCATTCGGCGGCCGAGCGGGCTGCGGCGAAAGCTCCATCATTCGGCGCAGGACCGCGACGGCGATCATCGTCAGCCACGATTCTGCCGCGGCGCGACGTGCCGGCAGATGTCCGTGGAATTCGTCGACCAAGGATTCGAACAGCGCATTGATCGGCGCAATGGGGCCGGCGATCGGAATGACTCTTGCTTCGGCGAAGACCGGTCGCAGCGCGTCGTAATCGCGGGCGATTCGCGCAACCAGGACGCCCGAGGCTGTGACGATCCAACCGTCGGTGCCCGGCTTGAAATCGAAGCCATGCACGGACGACGGCGGCACGTTGATCAACGCATTGCTCGAGAATGCGTGCTGTGCGCCTTCGACATGGAAGATGCCGCCGCCTTTCAGCACGAGCAGCAGATGGTACAGATCGCGATGCGAATGCGGCCGGATCGTCCAATTGTGACGCCGGCTGCGTTCGGCGATCGACTCGACGTGCAGGAAACGCTCGTCGACGTCCTGCGTCGTTTCTCCGTACAGGAAATATTGCGGGATCGCGCGGCGTGACATGGGATCGAAAGCCGAATTCGTGGGGAGAGAAACCTACCCCCTCGGTTGGGAAAAGTCCAAGAATTCCTGGCTTTTTTCTATCGTCACCCGACTCGTCGCGGGAGAGGATCGTGCCGAATTTTCGCCACTCGTCTCGATACGATGAAAACCCAGGTTGCCATTGTCGGTGCCGGTCCGGCCGGCCTCTTGCTCGGTCAGTTGCTTCACAATGAGGGCATCGATGCCGTCATCCTCGAACAGCGGACACCCGAATATGTGCTCGGACGCATCCGTGCCGGCGTGCTGGAGCAAGGCACGGTGCAAATCCTGGAGCACGCCGGCGTGGCGGATCGATTGCACCGCGAATCCTTGACTCACGAAGGCGTCGAGATCGGGTTTCGCGGCAAACGGCAGCGCATCAATTTCAAGGAGTTCGTCGGTAAGCCCGTCATCGTCTACGGTCAGACCGAGATCACGCGCGATCTCATGGAGGCGCGCAGCAAGAGCGGCGCTGTCTCGTACTACGAGGCGGAGTCGGTCACTCTGCACGACGTCACGGACCGTCCGAAGGTCACGTTCGTGCAGCATGGCAAGCAGCACGAGTTGGAGTGCGATTTCATTGCTGGTTGCGACGGTTACCATGGTGTCAGCCGGCGCACGATTCCGGCCGACAAGCTGACCGTCTACGAGCGTACCTATCCGTTCGGCTGGCTCGGGCTGCTAGCGGACGTTCCGCCGGCTTGGGATGAGCTCATCTATACGAATTCGGAGCGCGGCTTTGCGCTCGCCAGCATGCGTTCGCTGACGCGTGTCCGCTGCTACGTGCAATGCTCGCTCGACGATCGCGTCGAGAACTGGAGCGACGAGCGTTTCTGGGAGGAATTCAAGCTGCGCATCGGCGAGGACGTCGCCGCACGCATGACGACGGGTCCGTCGCTAGAGAAGAGCATCGCGCCGCTGCGCAGCTTCGTTGCGGAGCCGTTGCGCTACGGCAAGTTGTTCCTCGCAGGCGATGCCGCGCACATCGTGCCGCCGACCGGTGCGAAAGGTTTGAATCTCGCAGCAAGCGATGTCTTCTACCTGTACGAGGCATTTCGCGACTTCTACAAACAAGGCACGGAGCGCGGTCTCGACGGTTACTCGGCGCGCGCCTTGCGCCGCATCTGGAATGCAGTGCGATTCTCGTGGTGGATGACGACGCAGCTCCACCACTTCCCGGGTCAGGACGAGTTCACGAATCGCATTCAGGAGACGGAGCTGAACTATCTCTTCAGTTCGCCCGCCGCGCAAAAGGTGCTCGCGGAGAATTACGTCGGTTTGCCGCTGTAGGCTGCTGGGGAAGCGGGAGCGGAAAGGGAAAGGGGAAAAGGGAAAGGGGAAAAGGGAGGTGCGGCGCGATCGCGCCGGCGAGTCGCGAGTCACTTGTCACGGACCACGGCGGAACCGACCGTCGTGTTGAAACGTCCCGAATGCGTTGTCAGGCGCTCGGGACTGTCATGAAGTTGCGGACGTTCGGATTCGTTGCCGGGACTGTGTTGTTGTCTGCGTGCGGCGGGGAACGCACGGAGTCGAGCGTCACTTCGCCCGGTCGCGAGGAAACTGCCAAGACAAAGGCATTGGAAGCCGGCGCGGATCTATTGCAGGGCAAGGCGCCGCTGCGCGCGCTCGATGCCTATCTCGACGGTTTTCATTTCTACAGCGGCAGCCCGCAGCGCCAGGTCGAGGCGCATCACTACTGCGGGCATCTCAACGAAGAACTGATCCAGTGCGTGATTTTCGACGGCAATTCGGCGAACGCGAAGCTCATGGGCATCGAGTACATCATCTCGCGCGCATTGTTCGAACAGTTGCCGCAGCAGGAGAAACATCTCTGGCACAGTCACGTTCACGAGGTGCGCTCGGGCACGTTGATCGCACCGGGCATTCCCCAGGTTGCCGAGCACGCACTGATGGAAAAGCTTGCGGGCACGTACGGCAAGACATGGCACACCTGGCACATGCTCGGGACGAACGAGAACGATCCGGCAGGTTTGGGTCTGCCGACCGGGATTCCGATGTTGATGATGGCATTTACGGAGGCGCTCGAAGCCGATCCGGAAATGGTGGCCGAGCGCGATCGGCGCTTTGAAGTGTCGAGCGCGGAAAAGCGCGACGCGCGAAGCGACATCCGATACGCCGACGTCGATCCCGATGCCGACGCTTGGCAGAAGGGTATGGTGCCGCAACTGAAGCTCGAGATCGAGCAAACCCAATGAGGTTACGCGCTGCGTTCAAAGAGGCAGCTTTGCGACGAAGGCGATGCGCAGCGAAATTTACTGCTTGATCGCCTACGGTTTCTATCCCGGATGGCTCGTCGCTGGCGGAATCGATTATTTGTGCCATCGCCGCAGCGATATCGAGCACACGTCGGGGCGGGTCGAAGGTCTGTTCCATGTCGCCCAATTCGCAACGATGGCGATCGTCGTGCTCGGTATCGCGCTGTTCGCGCCGTCGCGCACGTTGTTCATTCTCGTGACGGTTGCAGGCGTCGTACACACCGTGCTTTCGTATGCGGACGTGCGCTATACGCAGCCGCGGCGACACATCTCGCCGCTCGAACAGCACGCGCATGGCTTCATGGACGTATTGCCGCTGGCGGCAATCGCCAGCTGGATCGTCATCGAGTGGTCGAACGCGGACGGTGTCTGGCGCATCGCGCTTCGCGATCCCGCATTGCGGCCGTTCAAGCTTGTCGCCGTGCTGTTCGGTATTTTCGTCTTTGGTGGCGTACCGGTGCTGGAAGAGTTCTGGCGGACGCTACGCGTCGCGACCCGCGTTCGGCATCAAACGGGTTTTGCAACCATCAAGTAGAACACGACGACGAGTGCGCCGAAGGCGACGACACCGAGCGCCGTCCAAAGCTTCAAATACGCCCAATACTTGGGCGGCAACGGACTGTTCGATGCGGCAGCAACTCGTGCCATGTCGCGCATCTTGATCTGCATCCATACGACCGGTAGCCACGCCGCGCCGGCAACGAAGTACAGCACGATCGACCAGAGAATCCAGGCGCTCGCGAGCGGGTAGCCCATCAAGTGGATGAGATACAGACCGGTGAGCGGCTGAATGACGATCGTTGTCGTCGTGAAGACCCAATCGGCGATGACGACGAGGCGAACGACGCTTGCTACGGCATGCGCATCACGCGTCAGGCTCGTGAACAGCATGTAATACGCAGAGCCGATGCCGGTGCCGAACAGCACCGTCGACGACAGGATGTGCACCGTCTTTACGATGAGGTATTCCACGACGGTCTCTCGAGCTCGTACAGCATGTACAACGCGATCAGCATCGGGAGGTTCTTGAGAATCGGCCCATACGGATGCAGCCAGAATTCCGGAAGCTTGAGCGTGATGATGGCGGTATACGTCAGGATCAATGCGATCTGCGCGAGCCATAGCCAACGTCGCCGGCGCACGATGAGTGTGGCAACGCCGAGCAACAAATCGAGCATGGCCGCGCCGTATAAGAGCACGGGCGCGAGACTGGCAGGCACGCCTGTCCGATACAGCAGTTCGTAGCTTGCTTCGCGCGGATACAAGCCGAGCGATACGACGCCGGTCCACAGCCATACGAGGGCGATGCCGATACGAAGCAGCGGCAACAGCCAACCGAGCTGCGCCGCACGTGCAATATGTGCACGTGTTTCCCGTGATACGAACTCTCTGACGTCGCGTGGCGGCCTGCCGAGTAATCGAGTCGTAACCGATGCATCGGCGACGTTGCCGGCCTCGAGCATCGCGAGCGTTTCGCGATCCAGGAGGGAACGGGAGGACATCTCGGCGATGCCTGCGCCGAGGCGCATCAGAAACATCGGCACGTGAAGCACGTGTCCGCGACCAAGACCCATCGAAGCGCGCAGCGCGAGCAGTAGTTCTTTGAAGAACATCTCTCGAGGTCCGACGAGCGCGATCCGTCTGCGCATTTCGGAAAGCTCGCACAAGGCCGCGATGGCGGCGCAAACGTCATCGACATGTATTGGCTGAACGCGCTGCTCGCCTCGGCCCGGGACGCCGATCACCGGAAGCGAGGCCAGCATCGTAAACAAGCGCGCGCTCGTTCCGCCTTCGCCATAAACGATCGACGGTTGCACGATCGTCCAGTCGAGCGGCAGCGAGGCAAGGAATTCGTCGGCGGCGTGCTTGCTCCGGAAATAACCGCTTCGACCGTTGGCGGCACCGAGTGCGGAAATCTGAATCACGCGTTTGACGCCTGCCTGCACGCAGGCTTCGAACAGCGCTTGCGGCGCGCGCGTATGCACCGAGTCGAAGGTCTGCGAGCCGCTTTCGCGAAGGATGCCGACGGCATTGATCACGACATCGACGCCGCGAAGCCTCGGCACCCACGCTTCCGGTTGTAGATCGCGCGTGAAATCGCCGCGAATCATGTCCGGACCGCTCGCCGACCGGCTGACGCCGATCACGCGATGACCCGCTTTGCGCAGAGCAAGCGCGAGATTGCGCCCGATGAAGCCCGTGATGCCGGTGAGGAGAATGTTCATGGCGAAGAGGCTACAGGCGACAGTCGGCCGCGGAGCGCAATGGAGCGAGAAACGCGGCGCTTGCTATGCAGCCTACAGTCTACGGTCCACAGCACTGACGTATGGAACTGTGCCCGCGCTGGAAGACGTTTCTTTGTACATGAACAACGCAATGCAGAACATCGGTCGTGTGCTCCGAGATGCCGCGGTATCGGGCTCGGCGGCATCGATTCTATCGACGGTCGTTCTATCCGCAGCTAGCAAACATGCGGAGGATAGCGCGGCGGGGGCATTGAATGGACCGAGCCAGTGGGTTTGGGGCGAGCGGCAAGCGTATACGCGTCGAGCGACGCTCAGGCATACGGCGGTGGGCTATGCGATCCATCACGCCATGTCGATTTTCTGGGCGACGTTCTACGAGGCTGCATTCGGCCGCGTTCGACGCTCGCGCGCGAGAGTGTCTACGCCGCAAATTCTCGGCGAAGCGACGGCCATGACTGCAATCGCGTTCTTCGTCGACTATGTGGTCACGCCTCGGCGATTCCGCCCTGGGTTTCGTAAACACATCGGTCGCGGCGCGCTCGTCGCCAATTACGCAGCGTTTGCGCTTGGTCTGGCACTTACGAGCGTGGTGCGGAGGGGAAGGAAAAGGGAATGAGGGAAGAAGGGAAGAAGGGAAGAAGGGAAGGGGCGCTGTGCGCCCAGCCACTCACTATTCACCATTCACCAAGGCAAGGAAAAAGGGAAAAGGGAAAAGGGAAAAGGCTACGAGCCTGCCGCGAATCACTTACTCTTCTTCTTCGCCAACTTGCCGCAGCGTTCATTGAGCCGCTCGACCATTTCGCGAAGTGCGATGTGCGCTTCGTCGATCGTGCCTTGGCGCAATCCGGTAATGACGTTCTCGGCGTTCGGTCCTTGCGAGATCACGTATCTCACCCATTGAGCGGAGCCGTTCGTCGGATCCGCAGTCGGGACGATGGAATCGATTTGAAAGCTCGTCTCGAGGATGGCTGAATCGGCGGAATCGGTGCTCATGGTCTTACCTCACTCTTTGCCGCCAAGCGGCGCTTTTGCTCATCGTGAACTTCACCGATGGAAAGCGCTGTGTCGTTCGCAATGACCGGAACGAGCCGATGATGCGGATCGACGGGCAGGCGAAGCTCGTGAAAGCTTTCCCAGAGAGATATTCGTTCGGCTGATGGTGTCTCGGGAGCGCGTAGGGCGGCAATGCGCGATTTGCGCAGCTCAGCCTTCGCTTCCATGGCGCGCAGTGCTGCTGCGCGTCGATCTTGGTATTCGGCGCCGAGGCCGAAGTCGCCGCCGGTTTTCCGGTTGGACGACATGATGAAGTGACTTTTGCGGAGAGATGCGCCGCACGCCAACGGCGTGCGGCGCACTTCGATTACCAGCGACGACCGCCGCCGCCACGAGGCTTGTCTTGCGCCTCGTTGACCTTGAGAGGGCGGCCGCCCATGTTCTGGCCGTTCAGGTTCTGAATGGCGCGGGCAGCATCTGCACGCGGCATCTCGACGAACCCGAAGCCGCGAGGACGACCGGTTTCGCGATCCGTGATCAAAGCCACGGAATCGACGGTGCCGTGCTGTGCGAACAGCTCGCGAACCGCATTCTCATCGGCCGTAAAGGGCAGGTTGCCCACATAAATCTTGCTCATTGTTACAAACTCTCGAAATGGCGCGAGGCGAGATCGCCTTTGAATGCGCCTGTAAAACATGACGGCCTGGAAGCCGTCTCCATGCGGTTCGAAACGATCGGTTTTAGGTTCGGATTGGCCGGTGGGGCGCGAGTGCGCTTGGCCAAGGAAAGAAAAAGGAAAGTCGCGAGCCGAGACGCACTATACGCGGTATCCCCGATCTTTGCTTGCCTTTTTTCGGGCGCACCCTCATTTGCCGGAAAGGGCGGGCGAACGAGGACAATGACGCGCCTATCTCCCCCTCCAATAGGCCGACCCGACATTCGTCGCCCGCCCGACTTGCCGACAACAGGGTAACTGTAGTTATATACAGTCCTTCATCAGCATCAACCGTGGAGGGCGGACTTCCATGTTCATCGACCCTGTCCAATTGATCGACGAGACGATCGATCGTCTTCAAACGTTGGCGGCACATTTCGAGGACGAAACAGGGGCCGGCTTGCCGGCGGCAGCCACGCTGAGCCCGGAAGCGCGCCGGTGCAAGGAAGCGCTGATGACGATCAACGTGCTGATCCCCAAGCTACGCGCAGCTCGTTTGGCGCAGCCGCAATTCAACTCGCGCCAGCAACGGATGTGCTTGAGCTGCGAGGATTGATTTGCATCCGAACCGCAGACCAGGGATGCGGCTGGCTTTCGGGTGCACACCGCCTGAGGCCGGCTGCTCGCGGCCATGCCTGCAAAGCGCCCTCCATTACCCGGCACATTGGCCTATCTCGGCGAATCCGGCCGTCAGGTCTACGTGCGTTGCCGCAAATGCGGGCACTACAAGGCGATCGAGTGCTACGACTTCGCACAGCGCTTCGGCTGGGCATCGCAGGCGCACGTCATTGCTCGGCGATTGCGATGCTCGCGATGCAAAGCGAAACAAGCGGAGTTCACGACCGAGGATTTGCGATCCAGTCGCGCGGTGTGTCCGAGATGTTTGCGGCCCTTGAGATGAGGGGCTGAAATAAGGGACTGAAGGCTGAAGACTAAAGACCGAAGGCTGAAGGCTGAAGGTAGAGCGCGCGTTCGCGCGCAAAGTGCTGTGCACGACGCTATTCACGAATCACGACTTCCGTCCAGCACATTGCTGTCGCCTGTTCTAAGCGCAGCGCTTCAGTGCGTCATCGCATACACGACGTAATTGACGGCGTACTTATAAGCGAGGTTCGTGTATTGAAGGGCGTACTCGGGCGTGTCCGCATGCTCCCAGGCATCGCCCAAATCCATGTTGAAATTGATGATGACCATCAAGCGGCCTTGGTCGTCGTAAATGCCGCGCCAATGCGGCGTATATCCGTCGCGTTCGTAGGTCACACCGCGAAACAGAACGCCGATGCTCGGGATCTGAATTCGATCGTCCAGCTCGTGCACGATGTTGAATAGCGGATCGGTATCCGGAATGTCGACGACCGTGCGATCCGGGAAGACCTTGCGCATGCTCTCCATGAAGTTGGCCCATTCCGCGGTGCCGTGGAAGTCGTCCACGACCAGCGTGCCGCCGCGCAGTAGGTAGTCGCGCAAACGCTCCGCTTCTACGTCATCCAGATACCAGTAGCCGACTTCCACCGCGTAGAGCAGCGGATACTCGAACAAATGTTCGTCGCGAAGTGTGAGGTAACGATTTTCCTCGGAAACGTCGATGCGGCTCAGACGGCGCAATCCGCCGATCAAGTGCATCTCTGCTTCCGGCCAGTCGGTGAGCCAGGTCTGTCGGCGGCCGAAACCGACGTCGGTGTAGGCGAGGCGGACGAAATGGAATTCATGGCCGTCGCGCGGCGGGGGCTGGCCGCCGCCCCCGTTGGGGTCGGAATCCGCGCGCAGGGTTGCCGCCGCCACTGCGACAAATGCGAGAACGGCCCAGCGGGGCAATGACCGCATGCGGTTCACCGGCAAGCTTCGATGCGACAGGCTGAGCTTGAGTTCGGCGGGTTGCTGCGTCAAGCCGATCCCGCCCCAAGCCGCAAGGCTCGAGCTCCACGCCCAAGCCCCTTGCGGGACCCGAGTCTCGGTCGACTTTTCCGCTCAGGATCCGGTCAGGCGAAGCGCAACAGGTGATAGTTCTTCTTGCCCTTGCGCAGCACGATGTGGGCACCGCCGATCAAATCGGAGCTGCGAAGGAGCGCCGCGACGTCGCTGACCCGTTCGTTGTTCACATAGATGCCGCCGGCCGCGATGTCCTTGCGCGCCGCACCTTTGGATGCGCACAGGCCGCTATCCACGAGCGCATCGATGAGCGTGTAGGAGCCGAGCACGTCGCGCGGCTTTTGGGTCGAGGGAGCATCCGACATCACGTCGAGGAGCGTGGCTTCGTCCAGATCGCGAATCGACGTGCCGAACAATGCCTGCGTGGCGCTCTCGGCGCGCGCGAGCTCCGTCTCGCCGTGAACGAGGCGCACGACTTCGCGCGCGAGCGCCTGTTGCGCGGCGCGCTTTTCAGGTTCGCGCTGCAAGGATTCTTCGAGCGCGCGCAGCTCGTCGTGCGACAGGAAAGTGAAGTACTTGAGGAACGACATCACGTCCGCGTCGGCCGTTTGAATGAAGAACTGATAGAGCCGATAAGGCGATGTACGTTTGGCATCCAACCACACCGTGCCTTGCTCGGTCTTGCCGAACTTCGTGCCGTCGGCCTTCGTGACGAGCGGATGCGTCAGCCCGTACAGCTTGGGTTGCGGACGGCCTTCTGCAGCCTCCATGCGCCGCGTGAGCTCGATACCCGCGGTGATGTTGCCCCACTGATCCGAGCCGCCGATTTGCAGCGAGCACCCGCGGTCCTTGTGCAGCCGATAGAAATCGTAGGCCTGCAGCAGCATGTACGAGAATTCGGTGTACGAAATGCCGTGCTCGCGGTCTTCGAGCCGTGCACGCACCGACTCTTTCGCGATCATGTGGTTGACCGTGAAGTGCTTGCCGATGTCCCGCAGGAACCGCAAGTAGGTCACGTCCTTGAACCAGTCGTAATTGTTCACGACGACGGCCGGGTTCTCGCCGTCGAGCGGCAGTATCTTGCGGATGACCTGGCTGATGCCTTCGAGATTGCGTTGCAGCGTGGCTTCGTCCAGCAGCGCACGCTCCTGTGCCTTGAAGCTCGGATCGCCGATCATGCCGGTCGCACCGCCCACGAGCGCGATCACTTTGTGTCCCGCACGCTGAAAGCGCCGCAACGTCAGCAGGGGCAGCAGGCTTCCGACGTGCAAGCTGTCCGCCGTCGGATCGAAACCGCAATACAGCGTCATCGGACCGGAGGCGAGCGCTTGCTCCAACTCGGGGTCGGTCACTTGCTTGATGATGCCGCGGAATTGCAGGTCTTGATAAAGCGTCATGGGGGAGCAGGGACTGCGGGTACAGTTTTGGGGCCGCGAGTATAGCGGATGGGCGAAGCCCAGCGCCGAGGCACCCGGCGCCGGGGAGTGTGCTGCGGTGACAGTCGCGAGAGCGGAACGCGTCGGCCGCGCTCAGCGACCGTCGGCGCCCAGCTCGTACTCAACGAATAGCGCGACGTCGCGAATCTGCTGTTCGGTGAGCACGGTCTGCATCGGCGGCATCTGAATGCCGCCCAACTTGATGCGCCGAATCAGCGTCTCCGAGCTCGTCGTTCCCGACGTCGTGAGGGTTGAAAGTGCCGGCGCTCCGTCCTGGACGCCTTCGCCTCGAGGACCATGGCAAACAGCACAGTGCTGCGCGTAGATGGCACGACCTGCTGCGATCCGATCCTGCATTTCTTTCGTGATCGAGCCGCGATTCACGACACGACGGGCGGGCTTCGCGTCGTCCGCGGTAGGAGCTGTCCGCTGCACTGAACGCTCGTCGGGCAACGCGAGCGCGACGAGCTCCGCCGGATGCTCGCGCGTGGAGACGGCGATCACGATGTATTGCTTGCCGCGATGCATGTAGGTCATCGGGGCGCCAGTGGACTTCGACGGCAGCTCGATCTCGGCGACGACCGCGCCGGTTTTCTTCGAATACGCACGCAACATGTTGCCGCCCGGGTCGCCGCTCAACGCCCCGCTATCGCCGAGGAATAGCAACGTCTTGGTCACGAGCGGGCTCGGACGAATGGATGGATATCCCATGTTGGAGAAATCCAATCCGAGTCCTTGCAGATCCGGATGATTGCGAACGTAGTCCGGCGCCGGACCGATGGCGCGCCACCAGACGTGCTCTCCCGTGTTCATGTCGGTCGCCGTGATCTTGCTCCACGGCGGACGCACGATCGGCAAGCCTCGCGGCCCTTGCACTGTCTGTGTCGGTGCGCGGATGTAATCGTGGTTCGTGAGCTTCGGATCGGCGGGCGTCAGCGCAGCGATCATCGGTTGATTCTTCGTCGGTACGTACAGGTAGCCGGTCTCGGGATCGAACGCGCCGCCGTTCCAGTTCGCGCCGCCGCCGTAGCCCGGCTGCACCCAAGTGCCTTGCGTGCCTCCGGGGATGACGCGTGTGGGCGGCGTGTACATCGGGCCGCGCACGTATTTCGAAGCGATCTCGATCGCTTCCTTGCGCAACTCCGGTGTGAAGTCGATGAGCCCGTCTTCGCTGTAGCCGAGCGGTTCGTACGGCGCAGGCTTCGTCGGAAACGGCTGCGTCGGCGACAGGCGTTCGCCAGGTACATCGGATTGCGGCACGGGACGCTCTTCGATCGGCCAGACCGGCTGACCGGTCACGCGATCGAACACGAACGCGAAGCCTTGTTTCGTGAGCACCGTGACGGCCTTGATTTGCTTTCCGTCGACGACGATGTCGCCCAAGATCGGCGCGGCGGGAAGGTCGTAGTCCCACACGCCATGGTGCACGATCTGGTAGTGCCAGACGCGTTTACCGGTCTTTGCATCGAGACAGACGATGCTCTCGGCGAACAAGTTGTCGCCGAGTCGATGACCGCCATAGAAGTCGTGCGACGGCGTTTCGACCGGTAGGTACACGTAACCGAGCTCGGGGTCGGCGCTCATCATCGTCCACACGCCGGTATTGCCGTTGTATTTCCACGAATCGTTTTCCCAGGTTTCGACGCCGAACTCGCCGGCTTGGGGAATCGTGTGGAAGGTCCACAGGCGCTTACCGGTTCGCACGTCATAGCCGCGGATGTGGCCCGGCGTTGCTTCCTTGTTCGGTGCGTACACTTCCGGAACCGTCTGCGCAATGACGACATCGCCGACGACGATCGGCGGAGATGTCGAGCCGAGCACGGGGACGTCGCGCTCGGTGAGCTCCTCGCGCAGGTACACCGCACCGTTCTTGCCGAATTTCGGATCGGCGCGGCCGGTCTTCGGGTCGATGGAAATCAAACGCCCGTCGAGCGTATTGCGAAACAAGCGTTTTTCCTTGCCGTCGGTCCAGTAAGCAAGCCCGCGTCCGCTCGGATTGCCCGGACGGCCCGTCGACAGATCCTTCGGTTCCGGCGTGAACACCCAGAGCGTCTTTCCGGTTGCAGGATCGATCGCCGCTGCTTGATGTACACCCGTGCTCACATACAGTACGCCGTCGACAATGATCGGCGTTTGTTGGTAGTTCGTATCCGGTCCGTTCTGAGTCGGCAGCGCTTTCCAGCGCCACGCAATCGTCAGTTTCTTCGCGTTCGTCGCATCGATTTGGTCGAGCGACGAATAGCGCGTCGATCCCAGATCGCCGCCCCACGAATGCCACTCGCCGTTGCGCATGCCTTGTTGCGCGAGGGCGGGTGGAGCCGCGAAGGCAGCGAAGCAGAGTAAAGCGGTTCGAGATACGAAGAGTGTGAAAGGGATGCGATCGATCATGGTTATTGCTCGAGGGCGTGGGGCTTGGGACCGAACAGGAACGACGCGCAACTCACAGGAGCACTTATCCCAACTGCTCGATGTTTCTCGTCTCGAGTCGCGCGGCTCGTTTCCGGTTTGGTTACTTCTCGGGCCCCAAGCCCCACGCCCCGAGCCCTCTTACAGCCTACTTTTCCGCCTGAATCCCCAAACTATTGATCGCCAATCCCGTCATCGTGTAGCCGCCGACGGTGTAGACGATCTCGATCAATTGTTTCGTGTCGTAATACTTCTGCAGCGTCGCCCACGTCTCGTTCGTGATGAACGCTTCGCGTCGCAGCTCGTCGGCGGCTTGGAGCAATGCGCGATGCTCCTCGCTCCAGCCTGCAGCGCCCGGGCCGTCCTTGATGCGCGCGATCTCGGCATCGGTGAATCCCGCGGCCTTGGCCGGCCCGACGTGATGTGCCCATTCGTATTCGGCCGCGATGAGATGCGCGGTGCGCAGAATCAAGAGCTCTCGAGTCTTCGGCGGCAGAAGCGAGTCGCGCTGCAAATAGCTGCCGAAGCGCACGCGCGGCCCGTACAACTTTGGGTGATGCGCCATCGTCGCGTACAAATTCAGTAGCGTGCCGTTGCGCACTTGCGGCTGCACGAGCTCGCGCTGCTCGGGCGTCATTTCGTTCAAGCTGAGCGGCGGAAGGCGAGGTTGCTCGAGTCGAGGCGTCGTCGGGCGAGATGCGACCTTCGGCAGCGAAATGTCTTTGGGCAGACGGTCTTCGAGCTCGGGATCGAGCTGCACGCCGAGGGTATTCAGCGCCATCGACACGAGCTGGTACTGCGCCGCCGTGAACAGCGCTTCCATGATCTGCTGCACGGAGTACTTCGTCTGCAATGCGCGCCAAGTCGCGTCGCTGATCATGGCTTCATAGCGAAGCTCGTCGACCATGCGCAGCAGCGTGCGTTCGAATTCCGACCAACCGGGCGCGTCCGGGCCTTCGGCGATCCGGTGGATCTCGGCGTCGTTCATGCCGGCGCTCGCTTTGGCAATGCGCGCATGCTGTGCCCACTCGTATTCGGCCTGGCACAGCCAGCCCATGCGCAGCATGACGATTTCGCGGTCACGTGCCGGCAGGCTCGAACCGTTCAACAAGAACTGCCCGAGCGGGCTCCAACGCGCATAAAGATCGGGGTGATGTGCCAGCGTCTTGTAGATGTTGTAGTCGGGACGGCTCGCCAGCATGGCCTGTTGCGCTTCGGTTCGGCCCTCCGGTCCGACTGGCGCTAAGCGCGGTGTCGTCGGCCGCAATGTGAAGGTTTGTGTTTGCGCGGTCGAGGTCATGGCGGCAGCCAAAGAAATGGCAAACAGCAATGTGCGCACGCAGCGACTGGCGCGGCCCGGTAGCAGCGATTTCACGGATCCCCCCTGAAGCGACGGCATCGCCGATATCGACTATAGCCGAGGGCGATCGGTTGACAACGCTATCGTGCGGTCCTTGCGTGCGGCATTGGATTCATCGTCAACTCATTTCGCATCGCGGCACTGTCAAGCCCGATGTCACGACGATGCCGTCGTGGCAAACTCCCGAGAATCCTAGTGGTCACGACTCCCGGGTGAATCCATGAGCGCTCAACCGAACGTTGTCGACAGCACGCCGCGTTTCGATCTCGTCATCAACGGCAAGCTCGTTCCCGGCGCCGCACGGCTCGATGTCATCAATCCGGCGACCGGCAGACCGTTCGTGTCGTGTGCGCGTGCCGACCGAGCGCAGCTGGAGGAGGCAATTGCCGCGGCGAAAGGAGCGTTTCCGTCATGGTCGCGCCGACCGATCGAAGATCGCCGTCAGCTCTTGCTCAAGATCGCCGATGCCGTCGAGGCGCGCAGCGAGGAGTTCGCACGATTGCTGACTCAAGAGCAGGGCAAGCCGCTCGCCGTCGCGCGACGGGAGATGAAGGGCGCGGTGATCTCGATCCGCCGTTATGCGGCGCTCGATTTGCCGACGCGAGTGCTGAAGGAAACCGAGAAGGAGAAGGTCGTGCGCCAACAGGCGCCGCTCGGTGTCGTGGCAGCGATCACTGCATGGAACTTCCCGATGACGCTGACGATGAACAAGGTGCCGCCGGCGCTCTTGGCAGGCAATACCGTCGTCTTGAAACCGGCACCGACAACGCCGCTCACTTCGCTGCTGTTCGGCGAGCTGTGTCTTTCGATTCTGCCGCCCGGCGTCGTCAACGTAATCGTCGATCAGAACGATCTGGGTGCCGCGCTGACGACGCACCCCGATGTCGCGAAGATCAGTTTTACCGGCTCTACCGCGACGGGTAAGCGCGTCATGGAAAGCGCAGCATCGACCGTGAAGCGCGTGACGCTCGAGCTCGGCGGCAACGATCCGGCCATCGTGCTGCCGGATGCGAACATTTCCGAGATCGCGCCGAAGATCTTTCAGTGCGCGATGTACAACTCGGGCCAGGTGTGTATCGCGATCAAGCGCGTCTATGTGCACGAATCGCAATACGACCAAATGTGCGAAGAGCTTGCCAAGCAGGCGGCGAAGGTCGTGCTCGGCAACGGTCTCGATGAAGGCGTGACCATGGGGCCAGTGCAGAACAAGGCGCAGTTCGAGAAGGTGAAGGAATTCCTTCGCGATGCGCACGAGAACGGCAAGGTCATCGCCGGCGGCAAAGCGCTCGACCGCGAGGGCTATTTCATCGAGCCGACGATCGTGCGCGACATCCCGGATCACGCGCGGCTCGTGCGCGAAGAGCAGTTCGGTCCCGTGCTGCCCGTGCTCAAGTACACGGACGTCGACGATGCGATCGCCCGTGCCAACAGCACTGAGTACGGGCTCGGCGGCTCGGTGTGGTCATCCGATGTCGAGCGCGCATTCGAGGTCGCTCAACAAATTCAATCCGGCACCGTGTGGGTGAACAAACACCTCGAAACTCCGCCTGAAGGCCCGTTCGGCGGTGCGAAGCAATCCGGCTTCGGCTGCGAGTTGGGTCAGGAAGGCCTGGAGGAGTTCACGCAGACGAGGATCATTGCCATCGCGCGTTAGCGCGATGGTTCCAGGCTGAAGACTGAAGGCTGAAGGCTGAAGACTGAAGGAAGAATGCGCGCGTTTGCGCGCAACTGTCGCCTCGCCTAGGTCGGCTCAGCTGTCCCTCTGCAACACGTGCGCATAACAGACCGACCCGAGACCGACCATGTGTGCGAGGCCCGTGCGCGCATTCGGTTGCTGTCGCGGTCCGGCTTCGCGGCGTAATTGCAGCGTAATCTCGGCGATCTGGCCGATGCCGGTCGGGCCGATCGGATGTCCCATGGCGATGAGACCGCCGGAAGCGCTGACGGCGCAGCGTCCGCCGATGTGGAACTCGCCCGCCTTCAAGGCATGCACTGCAGCGCCATCGGGGCAAAGGCCTGCGGCTTCCGTGTAGAGCAGCTCTTCGATCGTGAAGGCATCGTGGATCTCGAGCACATCGAGATCGTTCGCCGTGATTTGTGCTTCATGTAGCGCTCGCTGAATCGTTTCGCGCGTCAGGGTCGCATCGGCATCCGAAGCCGATCCCGGACGTTCGCTTGCTGCCGCTGAGCTCGCGACGCGGATTGCACGTGAGGAATCGATGCCGTAACGCCTGATAGCGTCGGCAGACGCGACGATGACTGCGGCAGCGCCTTCCCCGACGGGGCAGCATTGCAACGCAGTCAAGGTTCCGGAAATCGGTTTTCCGCCGAGCACTTCTTCCAGCGTGCGCGCTTTTTGCCGTTGGGCATTCGGGTTCTTGGCGCCGTTGCCGTGGTTCTTGACCGCAACCAACGCAATGTCCTCGGGTTTCACGCGATGACGCGTCGCGTATTCATTCGTGAGCAGCGCGAAATGCGTGAACGGCACGATCGCATCGTCGGCCAAGTTGTCGATGCCAGTGCGCGTAAAGCCGCGCACGACCGGATTGCGCTTGTCGCAGCCGACCGCGAGCACGACATCGCTGATGCCAGAAGCGACTTCGATACAAGCGTGACGAAACGCCGCGGAACCCGATGCCGATGCGTTTTCGATGTGCACTAGAGGTTTGCCGGAAGCACCCAAGTGTTTGAGCATCGCGCGACCCGCGGCCATGCCGAGCAATGCGGTGCCGATGTACGTCGATTCGACCACCGGCCATTCGATGCGTGCATCGGCAAGCGCGGCACGGATGGCCGTCAAACCGAGCGTAACGTAGCTCGTATCCGATGGGTTCTGATATCGATGCCAGCCGATGCCAACGACATAGACCGGCCGAAGCTCGCGAAGCAGCTTGCTCACTGTTTCACCGGACGAAAACGTAAATCCAAGGCCTTGCTGCCATCGGCCGTGTCGACTTCGACGAATACGGCTTCGACTTCGGTGCCCGGTGCAGCATCGTCGGGTGGCGCATCGAGCAACAACGTGCGGATGATGGGTCCGTCGTCGAGCGCAATCGTGCCGACCGTGAACGGCGTCGGGCGTTTTTCGTCGGCATGCACGTGCACCGTCGCTGCCGCACGCAATCGGCCATGTCCGCGTAGCGGCATCGGCTGTAAGGCTTCGCCGAATTTCCCGCAACGCTCGCAACCGAATGTTTGCATCGGAAAGAAGATGTGTCCGCACGCGCAGCGACCGCCCAGCAGAACGGGCGTACGTTCGCCGCGCGCATACAACGCGGGCTTCAAGAGCGGAAGCGGCGCTTCAAACATCTTGTGATTTCATTTGTTGACGAGCAAACAAATGCATCCTAATTTCGTCAACGGGGATCGGCAAGCCGATAACGCTATGTCGCGCATTCAACCGACTCGTGTTGTTGATCGAGAGGACGAATCGGATTCGTCTGAGCACATGCCCAGGCCGCGGCGCACGCATGCCGAGCGGCGCGAAGAAGCGGAGAAGCGCATGCTCGATGCAGCAGTGCGCATCGTAGCCGAACGCGGCATCGATTACCTCACGCTCGCCGAATGCGGCGAAGCGGCTGGCTACAGTCGCGGGCTTGCCGCGCATTACTTCGGATCGAAAGACGCGCTGGTCGCCGCGATCGCCAATCACATTGTTTCGAATTACGTGCAACGCTCGCGTGGCGGGTCGCGCGGCAAGAAGGGTCTTGAAGGTTTTTTGAATGCCGTCGATTTCTACATCGAGAGCGGCCGCAACCGTGTGCTCGAGTTGCGCGCGTTCAATGCGGTGCTAGGCGCTGCACCGACACATCGTGACCTTGCCGATGCAATTGCCGCCGTGACTCGCGACTCGGTTCAGTCGTTGGCGGATGGACTCGAGATTTGCCGCAAGCAGGGGTCCGTGCGCGCGGATATCGATCCGAGATCGCAAGCCACGATGATCCTCGCGATGATGCGCGGCGTGATGGCGCAGTGGCTGCTCGACCCGGAGGGTGTCGATCTCGACAAGATCAAAGCCGAGCTGTTGAGCAGCTTGCGCCGCAGTCTTGCGCCATGACGGCAGCGCACGGAAGCTGCGAGTATTGGGCTGAAACCAAGCCCGATGAGGTTGCCATCATCGAAGGCGACCGCTCGCTCACTTATCGCGAGTGGAACGACCGCGCGAATCGGGTCGCCAACGCGCTCGCTGCGCACGGGCTCGGTGCCGGCGACATCGTCGTCGTGCGCACTCACATCCGTATCGAATGGGCGATCTTGTCGGCAGCGTTGGGCAAGCTGAAATGCTCGCTGCTCGGCTTGAACTGGCGTCTGACGCCGAGCGAAGTGCGTTATGTGCTGACGAACAGCGGTGCGCACGCACTGGTCTGCGACGATGCCGAACCTGCATTGCTTGCGCCCGCGGTTGCCGAGTTGCCGATCAAGATTCTCGTTTCCATCGATGCGCCGGCACCTGGCTTCGTCGATTTCTCGTCGTTGCTCGCGGGCGACCCAACGCCTCGTTACGCTGAAAAAGATCCGCCGCTCATCGTCTACACGTCGGGCACGACGGGGTTGCCGAAGGGCGTCGTCATGGGTCGACGCTCGCCGCATTTCACGGAAGAGCAGCTTCTCGAATATCAGCGCGATGTGCGCCAGTCACGCCGTTCTTCCGGCGAAGCCGGAGTCACGCTCATTACGATGCCGATGCATCATGGATCGGGACCGGCGCAACTGTGGGGCGCTCGCGCCGGCGGCCGGAAGATCGTGTTGTTGCGCCGATTCGATCCCCAGGCCACGCTCGCGCTCATCGACAAGCACTGTGTGACGGATTGGGGCGCGGTGCCGACGATGCTGAAGCGCATTGCAGCGCTGCCGCCCGACGTGCTCGCGAAATACGATGTGAGGTCGATCAAACACGTGAGCGTCGGCGCCGCGCCGGTGCCGTACTCGCTGAAAGAATGGGCAATCGCCTTCTTCGGTGAAGGCGTGTTGAGCGAAGGCTATGGGTCGACCGAAACCGGCATGGTGACGCGTTTGACGCCGGAGATGCAGCGCGCCAAGCCCGGTTCGAGCGGGCTGCCGTACAAACATGTGTCGATCGAAGTGCGCGATGCCGACGGCAACAAGCTTCCCCCGGGTCAGGTCGGCGAGCTGTGGATTCGTACGCCGGTGACGCTGGGAAGTTATTTGAACAGCGGCACTTTGGATTCGCAGCAGCTCGACGAAAACGGATTCTTCCGCGTCGGCGACGTCGGGTATCTCGACGAAGAGGGTTATCTCTACATCACCGATCGTGCGAAGGATTTGATCATTTCCGGCGGCGTCAACATCTATCCTGCGGAAATCGAACGCGTGTTACTGCAACATCCGGCCATTCTCGATGTCGCGGTCATCGGCATTCCCGACGAGGAATTCGGCGAGCAAGTCAAAGCGTTTTGCGAGCTCAAGCCCGGTTGCACAGCTACCGTCGCCGAGCTGATGGAATTCGCGTCGCAGCGCTTGGCGTCTTATAAGCGTCCCAAATCGATCGAATTCGTTGCCGAGCTGCCGCGCAACACAATGGGCAAGGTTCTGAAACGGGAGCTGCGCGACCCGTATTGGGTCGGGCGAGAGCGAAAAGTATGAAGAAAGACATTCTGAGCTTGGCAGGAAAGGTCGCTTTGATCACCGGCGCGGGGCAGGGCATCGGTCGTCAGATCGCATTGCATTTCGCTCAGCACGAAGCGGCCGGCATCGTCGTCAACGACTACGTGCTCGAGCGTGCGCAAGCGGTTGTCGACGAGATCGAACAACTCGGCGGCAAGGCAATTGCCCTGCAGGCCGATGTCACGAATCTCGAGTCGGTCAAAGCGATGGTCGCGAAGGCAGACGCGGAGCTGGGCAAGATCGATATCTTGGTGAACAACGCCGGCAGCGCCGGTGCCAATCCATCGCCCGATGCGCGCAAGCCTTTCTGGGAAACCGGACCCGAAGCCTGGAACAGCTTCATCGGCGTGAATTTCTACGGCGTGATCAACTGCACGAGCGCCTGCATTCCAGGAATGATCGAGCGCAAGAGCGGCCGCATCGTCACGATCATTTCGGACGCAGCGCGCATGGGCGACAGCGGGCTCGAAATCTATGCAGGTGCGAAGGCGGGCGCTGCGGGTTTCATGCGTGCGGTGGCTCGCGCGCTGGGTCGCTACATGATCACGGCGAACTGCGTTTCGATTTCGGCGACGCTCACGCCCAACATCGAGGCGAGACTCAAGGCCGATCCCGAGCGCTACAAGAAGATGATGGAGAAGTACATCATCCGTCGCCCCGGTACTCCGGAGGACGTGGCAAACATGGTCTTGTATCTCGCGTCCGACGCGAGCTCGTGGATCACCGGTCAGACGTATCCGGTGAACGGAGGGTATGCGTTGGCGCTGTAGGGCTAGCGCAGACTGAAGACTGAAGGCTGAAGGCTGAAGATAGATTTGCGCGCTGCCCAGCGCCCAGGGCTCAAGAAGTCGTCGCGACTCGTGATCATGATGCGAACCTGTTGCCCCACGCCCCAACTGCGCCCGTAGCCTCTCTCGTGAGTGAACTTCCATGACCGAAACTCCTCTCCGCATCCTCACCGAGCGTCACGGTTCGATTCTCGTGGTCACGATCAATCGGCCGGAGGCGAAGAACGCTTTCGATTCGTCGACTTCATTTGCGATGAACGAAGCGATGGATCTGCTCGAGCGCGAAGATGAGCTGTTCATCGGCATCGTCACCGGTGCGGGCGGGACGTTTTCTGCCGGTGCGGACCTGAAAGAAGCGGCGAGCGGTGTGCGCCGGGAACGTCCGCCGCGGGGCGGATTCGGCGTATTTGTTCGGCCGCCGCGCAAACCGTTGATCGCAGCAGTGGAGGGCTATGCGGTCGGCGGCGGCTTCGAGTTGTGTCTCGCATGCGATCTGATCGTGGCCGCGCGCACGGCCAAGTTCGGGTTACCCGAGGTCAGGCACAACGTCGTGGCGCTGGGCGGCGGATTGTTCCGCTTGCCTCGCCGCATTCCGTATCACCTTGCAATGGAGCTGGCGCTAACGGGGGAACTGCGCGAAGCTGAGTACTTTCATCGTCTCGGCATCGTCAATCGGCTCGTCGAGCACGGCGAAGCGCTGACCGAGGCGATGAAGCTCGCAGAAGCGTTGCTGGTCAACGGTCCGACTGCGCTTGCCGCAACGAAGGAAATCATCCAGCGTTCCGTCGACTGGACCGAAGAACAAGCTTGGCGCGAACAAATGACGTACGCCCGCCGCGCGCTCGAATCGGAAGATCGCAAGGAAGGCTTGCGAGCGTTTGCGGAAAAAAGAAAGCCGGTGTGGAAGGGGAGGTAGGTTGGTCGTGAGCCGTGATTCGTGATTCGTCGAGCCGCGCGAAGGACGCGCTAGCGGCAGCCTACGGCCTAGAAGGGTTGAGCGCTGAATCGTCGCTTTCCCTTTCCCTATTCCCTTTTTCCCTTTCCCTTCTTCCCTCCTTCCCTTTCCTCCCCATCACGATCCCTGAATCTCCGCCAAGTACTCGACAAGCCGCTCAATGAGCGCCGCGACCCGTTTGCGCCGCGCAGCATCCTCGCCTCGAAAGGCATAGAGCTCCCAGCCCCATATCGGCATTTCGCGCGTACCGTGCGCGCCGATCCGCCGTTGCCCGTCGATTTGTTCGCGAACGCGCTCGCGAGGGAAAACGCCGCCGTTGCGCGCGGCGATGGACGTCAAGTCCGGAGGTGGAGTCCTGAGAACGTCCGCAACAGGCCCGTCGCCGCGAGCCTGCGCGCCGTGGCAGCTTGCGCAGAACGTGCGGAACAACTCGGCGCCGGACATTTCCGGCGCTTCATCCGCCATGCAAGGCACGGCAGCGAGCATGGCGACAGCGGCGTAAGCGAAAGTCTTCAAGGCTTGGCTCCATGAGCTCGGTCGCACGAGCATACGAGATCGATTCGGATCGGAACACCGCAAGATGGAGCGATGGAGTCTTGATGGGCATCGCATGAGGCATACTGCGCGTCCGAAGCAGCTTTGAATGGAAAGCGTCATGGGTGGACGTGTCGTCACCGCCGCCGTCGTCATCATCGGCAATGAGATTCTGTCGGGCCGAACGCAAGACACGAACCTGCGCGATATTGCCCTCGGGCTTGGGCGCCGAGGCATTCGAATCGCCGAGGCGCGCATCATCCCCGATGTGGAAGAAACGATCGCGGCGGTCGTGAACGAGCTGCGCGTGAAGTACGACTACGTATTGACGACGGGCGGTATCGGTCCGACGCATGACGACGTTACGGCGCAATCGATTGCCAGAGCGTTCGGAGTGGAGCTCGTCGAGCATCCCGAGATCGCGGCGCTTTTGCGCCGCCGCGAAGCGCCGCCTGAAGTGATGAAGGCCCGCATGCGCATGGCGCTCGTGCCGAAAGGTGCAAAGCTCATCGAAAACAGTACTGGCGGTCCGCCTGGCTTCTACATCGGCAATGTGTACGTGCTGGCCGGCATTCCGGTTGTAATGCGCGCAATGCTGGAGACGCTCGAGCGCTCACTGGAGGGCGGTGCAGTGCTGCAGTCGCGTTCCGTGACCGTCTGCCTGGGCGAAAGCGCGATCGCCGAACCGTTGGCGAATCTGCAGCGCGCGCATCCTGACGTAGAAATCGGCAGTTATCCGTTCACTCGCGAGAACGGTTACGGCACGACGCTCGTCGTGCGCGCCACCGACTCTGCTGTGTTGGACGCGGTCGTCGAGGAACTCAAAGCGCTGATCGTCGCCGCAGGTGCCGAGCCGGTGGAGGGGAGGGAGTAAGGGAATGTGACCCGTGATTCGTGACTCGTCGATCCGCGCGACGCGCTAGCCACAGCCTAGCGACGATTCAGTGCTGAATCGTCGCTTTCCCTTTTCCCTTTTCCCCTTTCCCTCTTCCCTTATTCAATTGCCCCGAATCTGCTATGGTCCGGCGGGCAGTTTGCTTGGGGACCGACTCGCAACGTCATGGCGACTAAGAAAATTCGAACCATTCTCGTCGGCGTGCTTTCGCCGGAAGAGCGATCGCAACCAGCAGTCGAGCGAGCGGCTGCACTTGCCGCAGCGTTTCGTGCCGAGCTCATCTTGTTTCACTCTGCCTTCGAGCCGGCCATCAGCGGTCGTTCCTTCTTCGATTCTCGCAAGTTGGCGACGTTGCGGGGCGCAGTTGTTGCGACCCGACGCGCGATGCTGGAAAAGCTGTGCGCACAATTGCAGGCACGAGGCATTACTGCGCGTTGTGCCGTCGTGTGGGAGGAGCCGCCTTATGCGGCGGTCATTCGTGCTGCGATCCGCGACAATGCCGATCTCGTCGTCGTCGGTGCGCATCGCCCGCGTGCCTCACGCGTGCCGGTTCTCAGGCAGAACGACTGGGAGCTCATGCGATATTGCTCTCGGCCGGTGCTGATCGTGCGGCAACCGCACAAGCGATCGGGCGTCGTCGTTGCGGCGTTGGATCCGAGTCATGCCAACGACAAGCCGGCGGCGTTGGACGTCGAGCTGGCTCGAGCCGGTGCCCTGCTGGCAGCCGGGTTGAATACGGAATTGCACGTTGCGCACTGCATCCCCGACAGCGCCTATCCGTTGGGGCACATCACACCGAAGGATCGCTTGCGCATGAAGCGCGACCGGCAAGCGCGAGTCGCCGGCGTGCTCCAGAAGGCACGCGTCGACGCACGCAAGACTCACATGTTGGACGGCCTCGTCGAAGTTGCGTTACCCGGCTTGCTCAGCAAGGTGAACGCACAGCTGCTGGTCTTGGGGGCGCTGAGCCGGCGCTGGCTCAAAGGATTTGTGGTTGGCAATACCGCCGAGCGTCTGATTCACGAAACGACGTGCGATCTGTTGATCGTCAAGCCTGCCGGGTTCAAGACACGCCTGCCGCGTGCGCGCAGGGAACCGATCGTGATGCCGAAGAGCGTGACGTGAGTAGTGAGTGGCGAGAGTGGGTCGAGGTCGCGCGAAGCGCGCGCTACCAACAGTCTCCAACCTACAGTCTGAGAAAAAGGCCGGGCTGAGCCCGGCCTTTTTCGTTATTCGCCGTCGTCTTCGTTGCCCACTTCGCGAACCGATGCCTTGCGGCCTGCGGCTTCTTCGGCACGAGCGCCGGCGAGGATGCCCGGAAGCGCGTAATTGCCTTCGTGGCAAGCGTACTCGTACACCGGTTCATCGGTGCGATTGAAGATCAGCTCGCCGCTGAACGGTGCCGAGAACGTCGTCGGGTCGCTCACCGTGAACTGATAGAGGATCTCGTTCGGAGAAGCGTACGAGAATTTTTCGATCACCTTACGGTCCTGGCCGGCGCCGCGGAACGTGTGAAGGGGATGGAAGTTCGTCGTCTCGACGACCAGCGTGTCGCCTTCCCAGTGCCCGATCGAATCGCCGAGCCACTTCGGCACACTCTTCGGCAGGGGCTTGCCGTTGATCCGAACGACTCGCGCGTCATGGACCATTTCGACCAAGAACATCACGTGATCCGGCGTCTGCACGAATTGATAAGCGTTGTTGTACATGTTCGGCAGCATCGGGGGACCGCCGTTCGAGCCGAACGAAAGAATGCAACGCTCGCCGAGCGAACGCAGCTCCGGACCGTCGGCAGGGCCTGCTCCCTTACGGAATTCCGCGTTCCGTTGCGCAATGCGTTTGGCTGCTTCCGGCAACATGGGCGGAATGCGGCCGTTCGGCGGGTCGACCAGGATGGAGGCGCGAGGCTCGCCATTGATACGGAGCACGTGCTCGCCGCGGTCGACCCAGAAGTTGTTGTATCCGCAATTGGCGCCCCGGAAGCCGTAACCGCAATCTTCCGGCAGATCCTGGACACGCGTTTTCGGATCCGTCGGCTTGTTGGAATTGGCGACGTGGTCGGCGGCGAATTTCTCGGCGGCGGCCACTTCTTCAGGCGTCATGATGAGACGCGTGCCGTACTGCGGCGGACGTTCCAGCGGCGTGATGGTTTCGTGCGTCCAGAAACCGCTGAAGTCGGGTTTGCCGTCCGCGGTACGCGGAATCTGCTTTGACGGTCCCGCGGCGAGTGCCGTTGCACCAATCGACAGAAGGGCGCAAGCCATTGCGTACCGAAGGGTTCGAGAGGCAGAAACGGTCATGACAGTTCCCATGTGACCCCGAGACGTAGGCGGGAAGCCTAGCGAGGGCGCACCCTAGCGACAACGGGCGAAATGAGAAGAAATCCAAAGCGTTGTGACGGTTGAACCAAGGAGGGAAAGGGAATAGGGAAGAAGGGAAGGGGCGCTGCGTGCACGACTCACGAGGGGAAGCGGGAAAAGGGAAAGGGGAAAAGGGAAAAGAGAAAAGAGAAAAGAGGTGCGGGGTTGATTGACAATGGACGGTTGACAATCGACAACGACAGCAACCAGCCTGCTTACGATCACGCATTACGAGTCA
>CALEKY010000091.1 GCA_937902995.1 uncultured Sinobacteraceae bacterium | reverse complement strand
GCGCGGCACGCGCTTCGGTGATATCCGAGATGCTGCCCGCGAGCATGAGCGGGCGGCCATCCTCGGCACGCTCGGCATTCGCTCGCGCGCGAACCCACAACGGCCCGCCGCTGCCCTTCAACATGCGGAATTCGATGTCGAACGGCGTATCGTGCAGGATGTGCGAGCTCATCGCGGTCCGGAAGCTCTCGCGGTCGTCGGGATGCACGAGCTGCTGGAACTGATCGATCGTCGCGCCGATCTGCTCGGCGCTCAAACCGAGCATCTTCGGCAGGCGCGGCGACGCCCATGCCGTATTCTTCGTGAAATCGAATTCGAACAACGCATCCTGCGTTCCCGACACTGCGCGCTCGAATCTGGCTTGCGCTTCGCGAAGCTCCTGCGCTTGCCGCGCGATCTCGCGTCTCGAAAGCTCTTCGTCGGTGACTTCCCAATCCACGCCCAGCACGCCATAAGGACGCCCGCGTTGGCTGCGCAGCACCCGCGCATGAAACTGAATGTAGCGGGGCGTGCCGTCGGGACGGTCTTGGCAGAAGCGGTAGCGATAGGAGAAATAATCGCCCGGTCCCGGTGGGCCTTCGATTGCCCGAATGAACGCTTGCCGGTAGCCCTCGATGGATTCGGGATGGACGTGAGTTTCGCCCTCATCCGCGCTGTAGCTCGTCTTGCCGATGCGTTGTGCGAACGCCGTGTCGGGCTCGATCGTGACGATGTTCGTCTTGAAGTTCCATTCCCACGTCGAGATTCCAGCGGCCGCGTTCGCCATCGAGACGCGTTCGAGCATCGCTCGACGCGAAGCTTCGGCTGCCTCAGCGCGCTCGAGCGCGCTCCGCAGCTCGTGCGTCTCGAGTTTCGACTGCGCTGCTTCGGCCAATGCGCGCGCTTCGGCTTGTGTCTTGCGCATGTTGGCGCTGCCGAACAAGCTCGTCACGACGATCGCAAACAGCGTGACGGCATAGTTCTCGAGATAGCGCCACCAGCTTCCGTCGTAGGGTGCGAGCAAGGGCGCGGTGAGCAAGAGTGCGGTGCACAGCCCTGCAATCGCCATGATGTGCCAGTAGCGATTCGACGCCAGTGCGATCGTCACGGCGAGCACGTACCCAATGCCGACGCCCTCGTCCCAGACGTTCGACAGATCGATCGCGAATACGACGGCGCACAAACCGATCAGCCAGATCAACAGATTCGGACGTCCCTTGATGTCCGCTTCGCGTAGGCCCGCCGTAATGACATCCCGCCGTTCATCCTCCGGACGGCGAATCAGATCGCGCAGGAATCGACGCAAGGTGTAGATGCCGATACCGAGCAGACCGATCGCAAGAATGGACAGCGCTATTCCGCTGACATGCGATAGACCGAGCACACGCCCGATCGCCGCGCGCTCGCTGTCGAGATCGAGATCGACGACTACCGCACCGCCGCTGCCGTCGTGAACGGCGTATTGGAGGCGGTACCAGCCATTGACTTGATAGAAACGATGGTGAGCGCGTCCGGGATCGCGACGCAGTGCCTCGATCGCACTGGCAGTGAGCTCATCGACCGGCGGGGCAGATGAAGCGTTCAGCGCATCCGGATAACGCAGCGTCGTGAACGAGGAGCCTTTGATCTCCGGCACTTGCTGCCGCAAGGCAGATTCTGCAAGCGCGCTTGCCTTGGCGAGCGCGACTTCGTTGCCGATCCGGAGCCCGATCGATTTTCTTTGCGACAGGAGCTGCGTGCCGCCGATCGACAAAAGCAGGACGAGCATCGCGATCGTAACGATCGATGCCGGCCCAGCAAGGATTCTGATGACGCCCCTGGCGCTCATTCGAATACCAGTCGTTATTAGTCGTCGACGCCCCCACGACGCGCTGGTCTTCCCAGCGCGGCATGACCTCAAACGCCCTGGCGTCGCCCGTAAAATCGTTGATAAACGGTATTACGTACAAAGACAGAGCATGCAACACGCAACAAATCAGGGAGTGCCTTATGGAACCTGCTTATCGGTCGCAGGGGATGTGACTCAGGTCACATCCGGTCGTGATTCGTGATCCGTGATTCGTGATTCGTGACGGGGTTGGAAAAGCGAATCGTGACGGAATGACTCGTGACGCGATGTGCTCGCACCTGGCAAATGAAGACAGGAGATCTTGTCGCTCTGTATATCGCACAGCGGACTATGCGAACGTTCCGTTGGCGATTGAAGGCGACGTCACTGTAGTGATCGGTGATTGGCAACGATTAGAACTGCAGCAGGCCCCTCGCCGCGAGGCGGTTCTGCGGATCACGAGTCACTAATCACGAGAAGTAAGCATCTGCACACTGAACTTCCTCTCCGCATCCGTCCACACGTGCGTCACCTCGAGACCTGCGGAGGCCGCTAGCTCTGCGAAGCCTTCGAGCGTGTACTTGTGACAGCACTCTGTACGGATCGGTTCGCCGCGCCGGAATCGAATCGATTCGCGGCCCAAATGCACTTCCTGGTCGCGCTTGCTGATGAGACGCATCTCGATGCGGCTCATGTCTTCGATCCACACCGCACTGTGCTCGAAGGCATTGAGATCGAAATCTGCACCGAGCTCGCGGTTCAAATGCTCGAGTGCATTGAGGTTGAAACGCGCAGTGATTCCGTCGGCGTCGTTGTAGGCGCGCTCGAGAATCTCGGGGTCTTTGCGCAAATCGATACCGATCAGGACCGCGCCGTTGCTGCCGATGATCGCGTGCATCGTCGAGAGCAAGCGTCGGGCTGCTTGCGTCTCGAAATTACCGAGTGTCGAGCCGGGAAAGTACACGATGCGTCGCGATGCCGCCGCGACTTGCGCAGGCAGCTCGAACGGTTGCGTGAAGTCCGCGCACACCGGTGCAATGCACAGCTCGGGAAACTGCTGCGCGAGACGTTTGGCCGATTCGCCCAGATATTCGCGCGAGATGTCGATGGGCACGTAGCAGGCGACATCGTCGAGCGCAGCGAGCAACACGCGCGTCTTGTCGCTCGAACCGCTCCCGAATTCGATCAGAGCGCAGTTCGGACCGATGAGATCGGCCATCTCGGCCGCGTGCTCGTCCATGATCTGCATTTCCGTGCGCGTCAGGTAGTACTCGGGCAGCTCGCAGATACAGTCGAACAGACGCGAGCCTGTTTCGTCGTAGAACCATACAGGCGAGAGCTGTTTGGGCGAGCGGCGTAAACCTTCGAGCGTATCGAGCGTGATTCGATCGGCGGCACGTGTTCTGCGTAAAGCGTTCTCGGGTTTCGACATTGCGGGTCCTTTTGTTGTTACGCGTCGCGGGCCAAACGCACGCCCATGAATTGCCAGCGCGCGTGCGGATAGAAGAAATTTCGATACGTGGCGCGGATGTGCGAACGAGGCGTGGCGCACGAGCCGCCGCGCAGCACGAGTTGATTGCACATGAACTTGCCGTTGTACTCGCCGAGCGCGCCGGGCGGAGGTCGATAGCCGGGGTAGGGCGCATACGGCGAGGCGGTCCA
>CALEKY010000090.1 GCA_937902995.1 uncultured Sinobacteraceae bacterium | reverse complement strand
AATTTGGCGAAGAGCGTCACGGTGGAGTGAACGCGCTGGTGAAGGACATAGCCTGGGACTCCACCAATTAGTCTTCGGCTGTCGCACGCAGCTAAATCTGTTGTTCTCGGCCTCTGCGAGCGCGTTGAACGGGGCGCGTGTTTAGTCTAACGACTCGCTCGGTATCAGGAGAACGGGCACCACTCCCTTCAAGGGTGCTCGTCGGTTGCAGCTCGCTCCTCCTTTTGCAGGAGCGTCACGCGGCTCGAAAGCGGAACTGAATGCGGGTACGATCGCGCTCGCAGAGTACAAGAGAAACTTGCGATGGCGGGCGGGCCTTCTTTTGAAGCACCGGAGATCTTGTGGCATTTCAGGAACTCCCGCCGTCACCTTCGGCTTCATCCCGCCAATGCGGTTGCCCGATTCTCGACGACGTCCGTGCGGGGCTGTCCCGCGAAAAAGCTCTGCAGCTCCGCTTGCGTCACGGTCACGCTATGACGCATCTGCCCGTTGCTATAGACGGATTGATTCACGCGCGGTCCGAACTGCTGCTTGAGGCGGTCGATCACCTCGTTCTCCTTGCCATACGCGCTCAAGGTAGCCCCGTGCGCACTCGGGAGTACGTATAGGGTCGCGCCATTGCGCACGAACCTCTGCTCGACCGCTCGCGCCGGCTGTGGCTCCCAGCCGTACGCCGTCGGATCGATGTCACCGAGCAGTCGTTTGATGGCGGTTTCCGTACGACGGTAGCGCTCCTCGAGATCGCCCCGGCTGTCGTCCTGAGCGTCCAACGTTTGTTCGCTGATCGGATTGCAGCCCATGAGCTTCATGAGCTGCGTCAATCCCTCGACGAGCTTTTCTTCCGGATCCTCGAACCACTCGCCTTCGATGTTGCTTGCGTTGAGGAGCTTGTGAAGCGCCGCCTCGAGCTGCGCCGCCTTGCCATCTCCGACTTCCCACGCCGCTTCGACGTACAGCTTGAACGGCATCTTGGTTCCAAGCTGCGCAGCACGAGCGACCGTGTTGTTGGTGATGCCGATCTTCTTGTGCAGCGGATACGCGTCCGTGTCGAGGATCGGCTGCATGCTCATTACATAGAGCAAATGACTCATACTTTTAGTCTCTGGGACTGGCTGGTCCCAAAGACTAGATCCCTTCTTCTCGAAATGCTGTGACGGGGTTCAATGGGGATAGAGGCCAAAACCCGCGATTCATCTCATCGCGGATGCTCAATGAAATGCGCCTATCCAGCATCACGCCTATTGCCACGTGCGGCCACTTCGTCTGACTACCGAAGGTACTCTTCGCTGTCCTTCGGCGAACTCGCATAGCCCGTTCCTTCCGAACGCGATACCGTGCCGCATCGCCATCCTGGCTCGGAACCTCTGAACGTCATCATGCAAGCAAAGCAAAACATGCGCGGACGTCTCGTCGCTTGCGTACTCGTCATCCTGACCTCGGCCTGCACCACTACGCCTATGAACGACGAAGCAGAAATCACAGGTACGGCCACTTATCGTGAGCGCATGGCGTTACCGGCGGGCGCGGTTTTCGAAGCCGTGCTCGAAGACGTTTCACGTGCGGATGCCGCGGCGCAAGTCATTGGCAGTACCCGTATCCCGGCGCCCGTTGCTCCGCCGATTCATTTCAGGATCTCTTTCGACCCGCAGAAGATCGACGCGACCCATCGCTACGCCGTTCGTGCTCGCATCCTCCATGAGGATCGCCTGATGTTCGCGACCGACACGTCATATCATGTGCTTACGCAAGACGCGCCTTCCAACGTGACTCTGATACTGAAGCGCGTTGCATCGAACGACACCGCTGCAGCATCGCTTGAAAACACTTATTGGAAGGTGATGGCCATCCGCGGCAACTCAGTCGTCGTCGCCGAGGACCAACGTGAGCCGCACCTGCTCTTGCATCCGGATGGTCGCCGGGTGACCGGCCACGGCGGCTGCAACTCCCTGGCCGGCAGCTATGAGCTCACCGCCGACCGCATCACGTTTGGCCAAGTGGCTTCGACAATGATGGCGTGCGCGAACGGCATGGAGCAGGAGCGAGCGCTGCACGAAGCGCTACGCGCCGTCGTGCGCTGGGAAATCTTCGGAGAACAGCTCAACCTGCTCGACAGCCAGGGCTCAACCATCATCGAGCTTGAGTCACGGTACTTGCGGTAGTCGAGCAGTACGTGATTCGCACGTACAAGATGGCCTACAAGGGAAAGGGTTAGGTCCCAGCCGAGGCCAAAATAACGCTTCCGCTAAGCAGCGCTTGGTGAGTGCCGCAGCAGGTCGAACGCCCGGAACGGACATTTCAACCAAGGCAGGCGGAGTAGCGAGCAGGTGAGCGGAGAGGAGACGGTGCCGCGAGGGAATCTGAATCCTGGTAACGACGGCTGTGTTGAGGGACTGCTAGTGATCTCGGTCTCTTCTACCAGGCGTACTCGATGGTCAGACCGAGCAGTGGCAACGTCTCTTCTTCCTCTTCGATGAGCTCTCCCGTGAGGATATTGAACTCGCGCTGCAGGCCCGCCGGTCCGCCGTAAACATTCAGTACGTCGAGAAAGAACACGAGATCCACCGGGCCAAGCGACCGGCGATAGTCGACACGGACATCGAGCGAATGAAACGGATCGCCGCGGTGGACATTCAATGCGGTCCTTTCTTGCGAATACCGCACCGGTCGGTTGGGCGCCAGCACGTCGGCGTGCACGATCGAGCGGTAAGTGGGTTGTCCGGAGCCGTACTTCCAGCGAGCCGCGACCTGCCATCGGTCATTGATCTCCCAGCGACCGCCGATGGAGACAAAGTGCTCGCGATTGAAATCCCAGTCGTACTCGCCGCGCCCGTCGTTGTCGTCGACGCGGTAGCGATTCCAGGAATAGACGAAGTCGGCTGACCATCCTTCATCGAAGCGGCGTATCAGCGCGAGGTCGACGCCGGTGTTCGTGCCGTCGCCATCGTTAGACATGCGGCGGTTCGTGCGTCCGCTGTCGACCAGCCGGTTATCTAGGTTCTGATAGTAGGCCTCGATGAGCAGCTTCAGGCGATCGCTCAGCCGATAGTCGAAACCCAGCGCGAAATGCGTGAGCCTTTCGCTTTCGAGATCGAAGTTGGCAGGGTCGGCGGCACGCACGAGGTGGTTTGGTGGTGCGTAGAAGATGCCAGCCGTCGCCGAGAATCGCAGCCGGGGTGACACCGTATAGTTGAAACCGAATCGCGGCGACAAAAGGTCCTCGTCACCGAAGCCGTTGCGCTCGTAGCGCAGACCCGCGCGCATATTGGCCTTGCCCCAGTCGAACAATTGCTCGCCGTAGATGGCGTAGTTGATCTCGCTCGCGCTGTAGATCGAGTCGATCTCTTCCGGTCGTAATACGATGTAGTGCGCACCAGGCGGTCGCGGATCGTCGGACTCGTAGATATAATGGATCCAGTCCTCGCGCAGCGCAGTGGAATAGTCGAGATCGTTGCTCGTGACGTGCAGCCCAGCACGGAGGATTCCAAGCCTGTTCCCGAACGACACGTCGCTTCGCCACCCGAGCTCTGATTCCTTTTCCCTGACCGTCAGAATCCGATCGCTCACCGGGACTTCGTCTGCCGGCGTGCCAGGAGGCACCAAGTCCGGGAGCGCCTCGCCCTCGGACGAGACGCGATCCCTCTCGCGGTAGTAGAGGCGGTTCGTCCATTCGCCATCGGCGCCGAACATCCGCCGCCATGTCGCGCCGACGAGCACGAGGTCTTGGTCTTCGTTCTGCAGCGTCAGGTCCTCGATCGCTTCGTTCTCCTCGGTTGGCGCAAGGACGTGCGTGATGTCCCTCGTATATTCCTCGGGCGCGTAGATGACGAGAAACTCGATCGCGTCGTCATTCGCCAGGTGCGTGTGTGTCTTCAGGATCACATCTGTGGAAACAGGGGCGCCCAGGTCTTCTTCCTCGATCATTTCGAAAAGCTGTCCGAAATCGAAACGCCGCGCCTGGAAGAACATCGAAGTGCTGCTGTGAAAGCCGCTCGGCCCTTCGTAGATGAGTTCGGCGCCTGCGAGATCGAGCCTGAGGCTCCCTACGGGCGAAGGCGCGCCATCCACGACTTCAAGCTGAAGAAGCGATGCGGCGCGACCGCCGAACTCCGCACCCCAGCCTCCCGGCGAGAAGCTGGCTCCGGCGACTGCATTCGGGGCGAAGATCGAGTAGCGACCGCCATTGATGATCTCTTCCTCCTTGCCCAGCGTCTGCTCGAAATGCGCGACTTGCTCGAACGGAAAGCCGTCCACATAGAAGAGATTGCTCTTGTTGCCGTGGCCGCGTACGGAAAAGCTCGCGAACTCTCCGTTGGCAATCACTCCGGGCAGTCCGCTCAGCGCCCGCAGTACGTCGCTGCCGCTGCCGGGTGCGTTTCGCAACTCGTCGCGGCTTAGAAAAGTGCCCGAGACAGCGCCGAAGCGATCGTTTTCGCGCGCACGCGCGATCACGACGATTTCGTCCGTCGGAACGAGCGCTGGCTGCAGCTCGAAGCGCAGATACCCTGTCCGCTGGTCCAGGACTCGCACCGCGGGCTCGATGGCCGTGACGTACCCGGGCGACTCGGCGCGCACTTCATAGAAGCCGCCTTTCAGATTGTCGAGCAGCGCCGAGCCATTCTCCGTCGTTGCAGAGTGCGACGTGCCGTCACGTGACTCGGCCGTAATCCTCACGCCATCGACGGGCCGACGAGCCAGGGCATCCACGGCCTGTACCGAGATCCCGCCAGCATCGGCAACAGCCGGAGCCGTCGCAATCAATAGCAACAGCACCTTGGGCCTTTCGAAAATCGCTCGGTACAGACGAAGTAGCATGGCAAACTGGAGTGCGACTCGAGAGGCACGCGGGTTGCAGCCTGAAGCTGTATCAGTAACGCGGAGCTCGCATACGAAAAGACACTGCGGAAACGGGACGAAGAACGATTCTCGTCACTCGTCACGAATAAGCCATTCGCAGATATGCGTGCCGGGGCGTTCGATGACCGGTGCGCATGCGCGCCCAGGCGGATGTGGGGCAGCTCACGCTCCCCGGTGTTGTAATACGTACTGGTGAATCTCTTCAGCCAAGTAAACGGATCAAGCTGTCGTGCTTGCTGAAGACGAGCGCCGGCAACGTTGATGAGCAACCATGTGCGCGCCGCCGGTGACTGCGGTTATCGAAAGGCCGAGCAGGACAAATCATCAGCACGAATGCAGCACCCGCGCGAGGTACACACTGTGTAACCGTGTGCAGAATGGCAGAGAGCACTTCGGCCTTCCCGCCAGCGTCGTAACCATACGGTGGCAACCAACAGGAGATGATGGAGAGGCCCACTCCGGGAAGCGCCGGCAGGGCATGAGGGCGCAAGACGCCTGCATGAGGTGGGCAAGCTTCGCGCCGAAGGTAATTCGGATCGCCAATGCCGGTCCCGCATCCACGAATGCGCGCGTGACGTACGCTCGCACACCGAGAATCGGCGCGATGAACGTGGTCGCCAGCGTCAGAAGTCCCCGATCGGGTGGATAGCCGAGAAACATCTGGCTCGTATTAAGAGAATGCTGGCCTGGCGACGCACTCAAGGAAACCAATCTGCTAGCTTACAGATCCGCACACCATTGACTGCCCCGGGTTTATTCTAGGGCGATCGACGCGCTGATTTTTCCTCTCACTCCTTCTGAGCGGTTTCCACCGACAGACACGCCAAACATCACGGATCTGCTCGGTACGACGCAGAGCGCGTATCGCGCGACATCCGTTCGGGAACCCGACGAAAAGCGCGCACGTTCTGTCCGCGATCAGGTGAAGGCGTAGGACGACTGTCGGACGTTCGTTCGACCACGCCTAGCTGGCCGCAAGGACTTCCTTTCTCAAGGCAAGGGCCGCATCCGTAGTCGCGCATCGCCGATGCGCCCGTCGCTGGCCCGACGAGATCAATCGCGAATCAAGTGCTCAAGCCATGGTTGCCGCTCTGAAACCGGTTTCCGCATCGATCATCGATGTGCAGAACCAGCCACGCTCAGGGGCCGTGCGTCCGCTTCGCATCGGGATCATGCTTCGGCACTTGGAGCAGCATGGCGGCGTTTCCGTGTACACGCGCCACCTCCTCAGGGAATGGGCGCAACTGGAATCGCCGCACACCTTCGTGCTGCTCTATCGCAATCCGGCGCTGTGCGGGATGATGCGCGAGGCGCCGAACATGGAAGAGATCGGGTTGCCCGCGTCGAACATTCTCACGTGGGATCAAATCGCAGTCCGACGCGCGATTACCAAGTACCGCCTCGACGTCTTGTTCAACCCCAAGTTCTCTCTGCCGCTGCGGCCGCCATGCCCGTCGGCATGGGTTTGCCATGGGCTCGACTGGTACGTCATGCCCGAGGCCTCGCTCTTCAGGCATCGGCTCGCGCATCGCTTCCTGGTGCCACGCTATGCCGCGCAAGCGAAGGCGATCATCTCGGTCTCAAAGGTCACGAGCGATCTCATCGTCCAGTATCTGAAGGTGCCGCCGGAGCGGATTCACACCGTGTATCCGGGTATCAGCGCAGCCTTCTGGCGCAAGTTCAGCGAAGAGGAGCTGAAAGCCGAGCGCACGCGCTTGAAGCTGCCGGATCGCTACGTCGTGTACAGCGGCGCCGTCTATCCGCCCAAGAACTTCAAACGACTCGTACATGCGTACGCACGCGTCGGACCACGGCTCGGTGTGTCGCTCGTCATCGCCGGCGGCGAAAACCGTTTTCTATCGGAGCACGAGATCTGGGAACCCGAGCGCTTGGGGCTGACGCCGTGGGTACGCCGCTTGGGCTGGGTGGATCACGAATCACTCGCGGCGGTGTACGCGCAGGCCGAGGCGCTCCTCCTGCCTTCGACATTCGAATCCGTCGGCCTGCCGATGATCGAAGCGATGGCCACCGGCTGCCCCGTGCTCACCTCGAATCGCTGGGGCACGAAAGAGCTCGCGGAAGGCGCCGCCTATTTGGTCGATCCCGAATCAGTGGATTCCATCGCCGACGGGCTCGAACGGCTGCTAACCGACACATCGCTACGCCAGCAGCTAGTCGCTGCCGGCCGCGAGCGCGCCACCCAGTTCCGCTGGGACAT
>CALEKY010000089.1 GCA_937902995.1 uncultured Sinobacteraceae bacterium | reverse complement strand
CTCATCGCCTCGGAGCCGGACATCGCCCGCGTGCCGATCGTGATCGACTCGTCGGCGCCGACTTGTTCGGTGCGGTTGTTGCCGATCGTGATCGTTTCGTCGTTGTCGACGGTCTCCGTGCGGTCGTGCTTGACGTGCGTCGTTTCGTCGTTGCCGATCTCTTTCTTACGGTCGTGACCGACCGTCAGCGTCTCGTCGTTCTCGACGACGATGTCCTGATTCTTTTCGGCGTGGATGTAGATCTGCTCCTCGCCCTTCTTGTCCTCGAAACGAATCTCGTTGAAATTCGCTGCGCCGCCGCCTTTGGAGCTTCGCGACTTGATGCCGCTTTGCGTCTTGTTGGCCGGCAACGCATAGGGGACCTTCGAATCGCCGTTGTAAACGCGGCCGGTGATGATGGGCCTGTCGGGATCGCCTTCGAGGAAGCTGACGATCACTTCCTGTCCGATGCGGGGAATGTGAATGCCGCCCCAGCCGCTGCCCGCCCAGATCTGGGCGACGCGGATCCAGCACGAGCTGTTCTCGTCGGCTTTGCCCTGCCGATCCCAGTGAAACTGGACTTTCACGCGCCCATGCTCGTCGGTGTAGATCTCTTCGCCGGACGGTCCCACGACCATGGCCGTCTGTGCGCCGTGAATCACCGGTTTCGGTGTCGAGCGTTCGGGGCGGAACGGGATGCGCGCATCGATCGCTTCGATCGAAGTGGAGAACTGAACATCGGAGCCGTCGCTCCCCGTGTCGTAGGGGTCTTGCGAGATCGACACGCCGGAGCTCGTGATCACGTACTCGATGTTGAGGTCTTCGCGCGGATACTGTTTCAGCTTGAAACGTCGTCCGGTCGCAAGTCCGGCTGCGTTGCCTTGACCGCGCGCGATCAAGTGCGCGGCCTGCAGCTCCTGCAAACGCACCTTGGCGAGGCGCTTCGCCTCCGCCTTCTCGAGCTGCGGATACTCGCCCGGATAATCGAAGATCTCGAATTTGGCGTGCGCGTGTTTCTGGGTCGCGGTCTCCGTGGCCAACAGCACTTGGCGCGGCTTGATGAAATCGAAATCGGTGTGCACATAGGCGCCCGGCTGCACGCGCTTGGTGAACGACCAGGATGTCAGATGATCGCGCTCGCGCTGCGAGTTCGGCAGGTCCGGCGGGTAGTAGGGCACGGACTCGTAGCCGGATACGGTTTGATGCGCGCTGGAATCGTCGGCGAGCACCATCGTGTGCGACGACTTGTCGTGCTCGAAGAAGTAATAGATGCCTTCCTGCTCGAGCAGCCGGCTCAGAAAGTTCAAATCGGTTTCCCGATACTGAACGCAGTAATCCCACTTGGGATACGAGTTCTGAAGCTTCAGCTTGTAATCGGTGAAGCCGTTCTGTTTGACGACTTCCTCGAAGATTTCGGGCACCGACTTCTGTTGGAAGATGCGGCAGTCCGCCGTACGGGAGAGCAGCCAAAACCACGGTCGCACGATGGCTTGGTACTCGTGATAGCGGTTGCGATAACCGATCTGGCCGAATTCCACGACGATGCCGTGGAAGTAGCGTTTGCTGCCGCCGGAAGGTAAGTCGTAAGAGAGACAGACGCTCTTGCCGAGAAGCTCGTCCGGATTGATGTCGCCCTTCTCGCTGAGCAGAGTCAGGTCGAATCGGAACGGCTCGCTCAACCGCTCGCGTCCAGTGACGACGCGCGGCAGGAGAATGTCTTTACCAAGCGGAGTCGTGAGTTGAATGGGCCGTGCAGCGAGGCTCGCCATGATCACCGATCCTTCTGGTCCGTCGCTGCGAAATGCTTGTTATTCGAGCGGAACCAGCCTGAGACAAGCTTCTTCGTTCTTGGAATAGAAATACAGACCGTCGGTGTCTTTGCCTTCGGCAATGATGACCGGCTCGGCAGATTCGAACTTCTGTCGTGCAATCGCCGTGGCCGCAACTTCATTGATTGCGTGCTCTTTGACGTAAGCCGCCCAACGCGCGTCGTTCTTCTCGATGCGCGCGCCGGAATCCGTCGCACGCCGCAACAGCGTCAGGAATTGGTAGTAGTCGAACTCGACTACTTTCGCACGGGCCATGGGAACCCCTAGGGCATTTATTTGCAACCGAACCGATGTACGAGCTCAGGCCCGACGACGATCCATGCACGGTCCGTCTCGATAGGAGTCTTTGCCAGAAGCGTCTGGACCCGAATCGTTGAGTCTGAGGTCAACCGCAACTAATGCTTCAAATTCAACGAGCTAACTACAGGAAATCATTGCGGTTATCAAGCGCTCAAATCGCGTTTTCCCAACGCGCTCCTTAAGTTACATCGCGACGACCAGGTGGCCTTGCACGTCCTCGTCGCCTTCGCGGCGGAGGATCACGCCCCTGATATCGACCTTTTCGAAGCCTGCATCGGCCAGCACCTTCCTGAGGTACTGCTCGCGGTGGGCATACCGGCCATGCGGCTGGATTCGGAAGCCTTCGGTACCGTCCCCGTCGGCATCGCCCAGCTTCTCGACGGTAAATGCAAATACGCCTTGGGGACGGAGGGCGCCGCGCGCGGCGGCGGCCGCCTCCTCGAGGGCGCCAAAATAGACCAAGGTGTCGGCCGAAATGACGACGTCGAACTCGTCCGGCCTCCCGCGCATGAACTTGCACAGCTCGTCGACGACCAGCTCGTCATAGACGTTGCGTGCCCGCGCCTTCTCGATCATGCCTGCCGAGATGTCGACGCCGACCAGCCGCTTGGCCGTGGAGCGGACCAGTGGTCCGCAGAGCCCGGTGCCGCAGCCGGCATCGAGGATGTCGAGGTTTCTATCGCTTACGTATTCGCCGAGGGTCGAAGCGAGCAACTGGGGGGCGCAGTAGCCGAGCTCTTCGAGTCTCCTGTCGAAGCTATCGGCGAACTGATCGAACAGCTGACGCACGTATTCGTCGTCTGCACGTGCCGGGACTTCTTCGCCGGTCATTGCGGCCAGCATGTGTCTCGGGATCGGATTGGTCGGATCGATTTTCAGCCAGCGGCGATAGACATCCGCCGCCTCCCGAAAGCGACGCAAGCTGTAGAGCATGATGCCGAATCGCTCGAATACCGGTGTTGCTTCGGGCTCGAGCTCGATCGTCTTGAGGAAGCATTGGATCGCTTCGTCGTAGCGGCGCAAGCGTCTGAGGCAGATCGCCCGGTTGTACCACATGTGCACGAGCTGATCGCCGTACTTGGTGGCTTTCTCGAAGGCGTCGGCGGCGGCTTCCGGCTGGCTCGTGGCGAGCAGCATGTTGCCGAGGTTGTTCCACGCGTGCGGATTCGACTCCACCGATTCGAGCGAGCGGCGAACGAGATCGATCGCGCGTTGGCGCTCGCCTTTGCGGAAATACAGCATGCCGAGGAAGTGCAGCGCGTCGGGATCGTTCGGGTGATCGCGCAGCACGCTGAGATATTTCTTCTCTGCCTCGTCGAGCCGACCGGCACGATGATCGTCTTGCGCCTCTAGGATCAGCGCCTGAATCGAAGTGGTCGTGGACATTCGGTTGCGTCCCTATGCAGTCGTTGTAACAGCGAGCGCAGCGCCCAGCCGAGTATCAATGCGCTCGAATTGATCCCTTTGTACAGGCTCCGGCCCCTTGCCGCTATTCTGACGCCTATGCATAGTACGCCGCAGTCCTCAGAGTTTCGAATGCGGCGGTTCGCTCGCGCGTTGCCCGCCGCGAACAATACGAAAAAGGAAGATCGCCACCGTGTTGTACGCACGCTGTCTCGGCAAGGGCACAATCGGTCACCACACTCGACGGCGCGGCGCTTTCTGGCGTTTCGTGCAGATCGTGGGGCTGTTCGCGGGGTTCGGTTTCGCCTCGAGCGCCATGGCGCAGACGGCGCCGTTCGTGAATCCGAACGCCAGCGCCGTGGTGCAGGGTTTCGGCAGTCAACCCGACACCGTCAATTTGCTCGCGCGAGGCATCATCGGCGGCTCGCCCGTGCTGCGCATCGTCAGCGCAACGGTGAGCCCGGACAGCACGGTGTCCGTGCTCTCGTTCAACGGCGTGTGCGTCACGTTCGCGAACCGCGAAGACAATGCGACGGGCACGCTGATCGTCGTGCTCGAGAACAGCGTCGGCACGTCCGATGCGCTGAACATTCCCATCACGCAGGGTTCCGTCGACGACGAACAGGCTTCCTGTATGGATACGCGCCTGCCTCCGACCGTCACCATCGAAGGCGGCAACCGAATCGTGCCCGATACCGATCAGTCGCCGGGCGAATTGGTTACGGTGACCGGTACGGCATTCGACGCAGACGGCACGGTGAATGTCAGCACGTTCCGTTGGACGATCAACGGCGAGCCCTTCCCGCAAGCCGACGGTCAGCAGAGCCCGACCTTCTTCCTGCAAGACGGAGCGAACTTCATCGAGCTCACCGCGGTGGACAACGACGGTGCCGTCGGCTTTGCCTTCGCGACCATTACAGTGACGGCGCCCGGGCAGACGCCAGAACAATCGCCGCCGAATGCGATCATCGCGGGAGGTAACCGATTCGTGCCGGATTCGGACGGCGAGCCGGGCGAGGACGTGACGTTTGCGGGTAGTGCCAACGACGCCGACGGCACAGTCGATGTCAGCACCTTCCGCTGGTACGTCAACGACATCCTCATCGAAGAGGCGAGCGGCATCGCCAATCCTACGATTCGCCTGCAAGATGGCGAGAACCAGGTCATGCTCATCGTGACCGACAACGATGGGCTGGACGGCTCGACGATGGTCATCGTCTCGGTCGGCGAGTCGAGCGGACCTCAAGGACCGGGGCTGGAAGACAATCTCGAGAACAATCTGTCGCTGACGCCGAATCAGCGCGCCGTGGCGCGAGCCGTGGACACATTGTGTCCAGCGTTGGGAGAACGGCAGCAGGAGGAGGGGCTCACGGATGCGCAGACTGAGCTGCTCGTGCGCTGCTCATTGATCATTGCTAATTCGGAATCTCCCTCGGAGCAGCAGGAAGCCGTACGCCGGCTGTCCGGCGAACAGGTGACGGGGCAGAGCTCGACGGCGCTCGATTTCTCTCGAGTCAATCTCAGCGGCCTCACGTCGCGCTTGTCTGCGCTGCGTCAAGGCGCAACCGGCATCAGCCTCGCGGGACTGTCCATCCTTCATGACGGACGGCCGATTCCGCTCGAAACGCTGGCCCAATTCGCGCGATCGCTGCTCGGCGGCGGTGCGAGCTCCGATGAGGCCGGCTCGCTCCTCGGCAACAAGCTCGGCATCTTCATCACGGGCCGCTACGGACGCGGCGATCACAGCCGAACGTCCAATGAGAGCGGATTCGACTTCGATGCCAAGAGCCTGATGATTGGCGTCGATTACCGTTTCACGAACTCGCTCGTCGTCGGTATCGCGGCTTCTTATGGCGAAAGCGACACCGATTTCTACGACGATGCCGGCAGGCTCGACAGCACGAACCTATCGGGTTCGATCTACGGGTCGTGGTACGCCGATAAGCTCTACATCGATTTCCTCGCCTCGTACGGCAATCTGGATTTCGATCAGACACGGCGGATCGTTTATGTGGACGCGGGCGGCACGGTCGATCAAACGGCGGTCGGCTCGACGAACGGTTCTCTGACGACGGCGGCTTTCAGTGTCGGCTACAACTTGGGTCGCAAGGGCTGGACGTTCACGCCGAACATCGCGGTGACCGGCACGCGCATGAAGGCCGATGCGTTCTCCGAGACGGGCGCTTTCGGTTTGGACCTGCACTTCGGGGAGCAGAAGGCCGACAGCTGGGATGTGCAGGCCGGCGTGATGCTCGGCTACGTGTGGAACCAGAAGTGGGGCGTGCTGACGCCGCAAGTCCGGGCGAGCTACGTGCATCAAGAGCAGGATCGCGGCGAGGTGTTCGTCCGTTTCGTGAACGATCCGTTCTCGTCGGCGCCGGGACGCGATCTGGATACTGGATTCGTGATTCGCACCGACGATCCCGACTCCGAGTTCCTGCGCTGGGGCGTCAGTCTCTCGGCGGTTTTCAAGGGCGGCGTCTCCGGATTCGTCGACTACCAGGCCTTCGAAGGCATGCGTGCGATCAGCTACGGGGAGTTCAGCGCCGGGCTGCGATTCGAATTGCCGCTGAGGTGACGTAGCTCAATAGCGCTGCGCCGACGGCGAGATCACCGACCGGCGACTGAACGCGAGAGACCATGGCTGGGGGATTCGTCAATTCGAAGTACTTCGATCGGACGCCGATCGGCAAGAAGGCACCGAACCAAGCGGGCTCTCTTTGGCAACAAAGCTATCTCGAAGCTCGGGGATTCGACGCCCGAGGCTATCGAACGGGTGGGATTCTGGAACCGGCCGAAGTCGATCTTCCCAAGGACACGATTCTGTTTCGTTTCTATGGCGGCTCGCAAAGCTGGAGCGGGCGGTGGTGGATTACGCCCTTCGAATTGGCGGGGATCGTCGATTACTTCGGACACTATGACTTCAATGTCGGTCGTGCGCACGGGCGGGGCATGCTGCATGGTTCGCTTGCCGTGTTGGCCCGCGAGTGGCGCAATTCGATGCGGCACTACTGCGTCGTCAAGCTACGCAGCCCTTTCAAGGCTTTCTACGGCGAAGGCGATCACGCGCTCATCGGATCGCGCGGTGGATTCAAAGCCGCGCTCATTCGCGATCCGCGCACCGGTGCGCAGCGCGCTGCCCGGCAGCTCTTCCTACCGGGTTTCGGCGAGTTTACCGACAACGTGGACGTGCTCGTACAGGGAGGGCTGACCGATCGCGGACTGACGAGCGGCTTGAAACGCTTCTACCGCTCGCCGCTCGCATTCGAGGCTTAGTTGCGGACAGCGCATCCGCTCGGATCGAGCGGATGCGGCTTCTTCCGCTTCCGTGAGCGTTTACGCAAACTCGTACGCAAAATCGTTGTCCTGCACGGCGACGCCGACTTTCGATACAGGTTTGCCTTCCACCATGCCCTTGAGCACGCCTTGGCTGATCTGCGGCAACAGCGTGTTCGTGAGAATCGCATCGATCATGCGGCCGCCGCTCTCGGGCTCCGTGCAGCGCGAGGCGATGAGATTCACGACATCGTCGGTGTACGTGAGATCGATGTCGTGATTCTCCTTGACGCGCTTGACGATGCGGCCGAGCTGCAGACGGATGATGCGTCCGAGCATGTCGTCGGAGAGCGGGTAGTAGGGGATGACGACGATGCGGCCGAGCAGGGCGGCCGGGAAGGTCTTGAGCAGCGGCTCGCGCAGCGCCTTCGCAATGCCTTCCGGCTCCGGCAGCAACTCCGGATCTTTGCACATGTTCATGATCAAATCCGTGCCCACGTTGGTGGTCAGGATGATCAGCGTGTTCTTGAAGTCGATCAGGCGGCCTTCGCCGTCTTCCATGATGCCCTTGTCGAACACCTGGAAGAAGATTTCGTGCACGTCGGGATGCGCCTTCTCGACTTCGTCCAGCAACACGACGCTGTACGGCTTGCGGCGCACGGCTTCGGTCAAGACACCGCCTTCCCCGTAACCGACGTAGCCCGGAGGCGCGCCTTTGAGCGTCGAGACCGTGTGCGCCTCCTGGAACTCGCTCATGTTGATGGTGATCAGATTGTGCTCGCCGCCGTACAAGGTTTCGGCGAGCGTGAGCGCAGTTTCGGTCTTGCCGACGCCTGACGGTCCGGCGAGCATGAACACGCCGATCGGCTTGTTCGGATTCTCGAGCCCCGCACGTGCAGTCTGCACGCGCTTGGCGATCATTTCGAGCGCGTGATCCTGGCCGATGACTCGCTGCGACAGCGTCTTCGCCAGGTTCAACACGGTGGCGATTTCGTCCTTCACCATGCGGCCGACCGGAATGCCGGTCCAATCGGCGACGACCGAACCGACGGCGAGCGCATCCACGCTCGGCAGCACGAGCGGCCGGTCGCCTTGAATCTTGGCGAGCTCGTCTTGCAGCTCTTTCAACCGGGCGAGCGCCGCAGCGCTATCGAACGGTTCGGTCGACGTGGCATTCTCCTCGGCAGCGCTGCCATTGGCGCTGTCGGCTTTACCGGTCGCCGCTCGCAGCTTGCCGCGCAGCTCGAGAATTTCGTCGACCAGCTTCTTTTCGTTGGCCCATTCGTTCGTGAGTTTCTCGAGCCGCTGTTGCTCCTGCTCCAACGACTGCTTCACGCTCGTTTCGCGCGTGCCGATGTCGATGCCGATCGCTTTCTCGCGCTCGATGATTTCGAGCTCGGTCTTCAGCGCTTCGATGCGGCGCTGACAATCCTCGACGGCGGCCGGTGTTGCGTGATGGCTGACTGCGACGCGCGCGCAGGCCGTGTCGAGCAGCGAGACCGACTTGTCGGGCAACTGGCGATCCGGAATGTAGCGATGCGCCAGCTTGACCGCGGCTTCGAGCGCTTCGTCGAGGATCTGCACGCGGTGGTGCTTCTCCATCGTCGAGACGATGCCACGCATCATCAGGATGGCCTTCTCTTCGGTCGGCTCGTCGACCTTCACCGTCTGGAAACGGCGAGTCAGTGCGGGATCTTTTTCGATGTATTTCTTGTACTCGGCCCAGGTCGTCGCGCCGATCGTGCGCAGTGTGCCGCGTGCGAGCGCCGGCTTCAGGAGATTCGCCGCATCGCCCGTACCTGCCGCACCGCCTGCGCCCACGAGCGTGTGCACTTCGTCGATGAACAGCACGATCGGTTTGGGCGAGGCTTGCACTTCGTCGATGACTTGGCGCAGCCGCTGCTCGAATTCGCCCTTCATGCTCGCGCCTGCCTGCAGGAGGCCGACGTCGAGCGCGAGCAGGGACACGTCTTTCAACATCGGCGGCACATCGCCCTTGGCGATGCGGCACGCGAAGCCTTCGACCACCGCGGTCTTACCGACGCCCGCTTCGCCGGTGAGGATGGGATTGTTCTGACGGCGGCGCATCAGAATGTCGATGATCTGACGGATCTCGTCGTCGCGGCCGACGACCGGATCGATCTTGCCGTTACGCGCCTGCTCGGTGAGATCGACGGTGAAGCGCTTGAGCGCTTCTTGTTTGCCCATCTGCGCAGGCGCCATCGCGCCGCTTGCTTCGCCAGGTGCGACCTGACCCCCGAGCTCGCTGCCGTCGTAGGCCTTCAGCGCGCTTTCCGGCGAGCTCGCGATGATCTGCTGCAGATCGTCGACGAGCTGGTCGGGTTTGATCTTCTCGAACTCGCGCGAGATGTTGATCAGCATGTTGCGCAGGCTCGGCGTCTTCACGGCAGCTACGATTAGATAGCCGGTGCGGACTTGCGAGTCGCCGTACTTGAGCGTGGCCCAGATCCAGGCACGCTCGACGAGATCTTCGATGTGCGCGGACAGGTCCGAGATGGACGTTGCGCCGCGCGGCAGGCGATCCAGCGTTTCGGTGAGATCGCGCGCAAGCTTGGCCGGATCCAACGAGAAGGCGCGTACGATCAGATGAATGTCCGAGCTCTGCAGCTGCAGGATCTGATGAATCCAGTGCGCAACCTCGACGTACGGGTTGCCTCTCAGTTTGCAGAAGACCGTGGCACCTTCAATGGCTTTGTACGCCAGGGGATTGAGTTTGCCGAACAGCGCTACGCGACTGATATCCGCCATATGAATCACCTGTGCTAATTGGGAGATGTACTGCTCGACGGATGCTCGCGCTCCGCCACTTCGCAACTGATGACGACGTCCTCGGCGATGGAGCTGCGCTTGCCCAGCCAGGATGTCCAACCCAGATTCGTGCCGACCCCGAGCTGCGTCGTCGGCACCTCATGTCCGTCCAAACGAAGCCGCAGGCGCCAGCTCCACTCGTCGTTCGTGTAGAGACGGACCAGCGCCGAGAGCTCGCGTAATCCGCGGCTGCCGGGCAGGAAGCGTTTGAACGTTTCCAACGTGAGCGGGCCCATCGCGATCTCGAACTGATGCTGGCTCTGCCACGTTGCTGCACCCAACGTCGCGCCGACGCCGAGCTGCGCCGAATCGTTGCTCGCGCCCAGGCGCGTGAACGACTCGCTCGGAATGTCGAGCCAGCCCGGTGCAAACGGCCGGACCTCGATGGGCAGCTCGAAGTAATCGACGAGTATGTCCTCGAGCCCCGCTGCCGAGCGTGTTTGAGGTGCAAACTGTGCAGTTCGGTACAGCTTCGCGTAGTCGAGCACCGAATCCCGCTTGGACGCCGCCTGAAATCCCATGCCCATGAGCGCGCCGAGATAGAGCCGGAATCGGTCTGCCTGCGGACGATCGTGCTGTGCAGCCGGTTCGGTTTCCGCCCACGCGCGATAGAACAGCGCGATGAGCCGATGCTGCAGCATGTTCAGGAACTCGCTGAGCGAGGGATCCGCCATCTGGCGCTGACGCTCGTAGGCGAGCTCGGTGAGATGCAGCGGCAAAGGACCGTTCGGTCCGGAGAGTCCGAAGACGTATTCGTCGAGTTTGGGCAGACCGTCGGCGCGGCTCGAAAAGCCGGCAAGCTCCGAGGGCGCGAAATTCATGTGCGGCGGTTGGCTCAAGCGCACCGGATCTTCGGCCGGACGTCGACTTTCGCCGAGACGCGGCCGATCGCGGTACGCGCGTTCGATCAGTCGCAACGCGGCGAACAGGCTGAACCGGTGCGCTTCGTCGCGCAGCTTGCTCAGAGCGTCGGTCGGGTTCCCAGACGAACCGGCCATGTCTTGATCTCGCCGCGGGAATGAGAGCGCAGCACTGTGCGCGTGAACGAATTGAGCGAAACGTAGCGGGCGAAGAACCGCTCCAGCACCGAGCCCAGGATGAGGACGCCGGTGCCTTCGAATGCAGCGTCGTCCAACGTCAGCGAGATCTTCAGGCCTCGCCCGTACGTGATCGGGCCCGAGCCGCTGATGCGTTCGACGACGGGTGCAAAGTCGATGCTACGCACGCCTTCGATCTGCCGCGCGTGCACGGGATTGTCTCGATCCGCATAGAGACCGAGCAGCTCGCGCAGCAGCTCTGCGCCGGCTTGCGTATCGCGCAGCGACAGGTAATTGAGCGAAAGATGGCTGACCAGTTTCCAGGCCGTCTCGCCGAAGGCGTTCGACGGCTTCGGCTCGGTCGGTCCCGAGATACAGCGTATCGATTGCAAAGGCGCCGAGCCTTCGAGCAGAAAGTCGGTGCGGCCTTTGCCCAGCGTCATGTAGATGGGCAGATCGCGATTCGTACACAGCGCTTCGACGTCGAGCTGGCGGAAACGGCCTGCGGCACTTTGTTGGTGACCATCGACGATCGAGATGAAGCACTCGGAACCGATGTAATGGGTGCGCACGCCCGTTTGCCGCTGACGAGAGGAGAAGAGCCGTTGCTGGCGATGCACGGTGAAGTAGCAGCTCTCCTCGCCGCCCCGGCGATGATGCGTGGCCGAGTAGAACGGCAGAATGGGCGTGTTGGGCGCGTCTTCTTCGCCGATGCCGACCACGTTCTCCACGGAATAGATTTCGAAATCCATCGGCCGATTGCGGTCGGGAACGATGTGATGCTCGGTCTCGTAATCGCCGATGTGAATGCGGTCGAGCGATTTGCGGAACAAATTGACGATGGGCGAGCAATACAGCCGGAAGTTCGCGGGCTCGAGTACGGTTTCCAGCGTCGGCTGAGCGCGATCCAGCAAGATGTAGACATCCATCTGTTCGCCGGAACAGCTGCGTACCGCGGCGCCGAGGCCTTTGATCTTGAAGAACAGGAAACGGTCCGGGAACACGAAGTATTCCTGCAGCAGCCGATAGCCCGCGAAGGTGCGCGGCGTGGCTGGCAACAGGCTTTCGTCGTTCTCGAAGCCTACCGCCGCGATCGCGTCGGCACCTCGATGGAAGACCTGGGCATTGTCGGCGACGCTGCGCGCGGCGATGCCGATGCCGTTGGCGAGCACTTGCTCGTAGATCTTCGGGGCGATGTCGGCGCTGGCCTTGATGAAGAACGTCAGCTCGTCGAGCGCGAGCGCCTCGATCGGGACGCCGGTCGACTGCAGGCGCAAACGAATGGCGGCACGCGCGCGCGCATCCAATCCGATGCCGAGCGCGGATAAAGCGCCGGTGCCGGAGACGTAGCCTACCTCGGCTACGCTCAGCGGCCAGAGCACGACGTCATGTGCCGTGCGGAACTCGCACGCCGTGTGTTCGCCCTTTTGCAGCATGGCGCTCAACGAAGCGCCGCGCGGGATCCGGACGCCGGACTGCAGACTGTCCTCTTTGAGATCGGGGACGAACTCCGCGACCGCGCAGGACGGCGCCGGCGCGAGGAAGTGCGGATAGACCATTTCCAACAGGTGTTGCGTGAACTGCGGATGCCGCGCATCGATCTTCAGTTGCACGCGTGCCGTGAGGAAGGCGATGCCCTCCAGCAGACGCTCGACGTAGGGATCGGAGCACTCGGTGCCGTCCATGCCGAGCCGGGCGGCAATGCGCGGGAACTGCGCGGCGAACTCCGCGCCCATTTCGCGCAGGAATTGCAGCTCGCGGTTGTAGTAATCGAGAAGCCGTGGATCCATGGATCAGCTCGCCTCGGCGACTTTTACATCGCCGGTATCGATGTCGATGCTGGTCCGCAGCACGAGATGCTGCGGCAAGGGCTGACCCCAAAGCTCGGCTTCGATGCGGAACGACAAGGTCATCTCATCGGGATGTTCGAATTTCTCCGGAGAAACCTGCACGCGCTGCAGACGCGGTTCGAACGTCGTGATCGCATCGCGAATGCGCTGCGCAATGATCTTCGGATCGACGGAAGTCACCATGCGGCCCGCCAACGAAGGCATCCCGTAATTCACGACGGATCGCTCCACGTGCGGATACCTGCTGAGATCCTGGGTCACGGCGAGATTGGAGGTGTTCAGCAGCCAGCCCAAATCGCGCTGGACGCATTCGCGCAGCTTGCGCATCGAAATGATCTGCCGGGCGCTGGGCTCGAGATTCGGGTTGAGCGTCGTGCGCGATTCGATCGAACAAAAGCTTTGCAAAGTCACGCCGGCGGGTGCACCGGGCGGCTTGATCACGAAGGACCTGAGCTGCGCCGGCCCTGCCGCTGAGCTCAGCGCGATGAGCTGCCAGGTGTGCGTCTCGTCGGTTTCGGTCCCGTTGTCCTGCGGACGCAAGCCCTGCGCCCGAAAGATGGCGAGCAGATCGGCCGCAGGCAGTCCCAGGCGCTGCAGATCCTCTTTCTTGACAGTGATGCGATAAATGACGACATGCCGCTCGTCGTCGATCAGGCGATCGAGCAACGCCGGCTGTAGTCGTTCTTTCAGACTGAGCTCGGCCATGGCTCTCGCGATGCGGACGGCGACCGAGACACGCT
>CALEKY010000088.1 GCA_937902995.1 uncultured Sinobacteraceae bacterium | reverse complement strand
GGATGAGCGTGTATGGCAGTCCCCGCCTAACGCTGGTGGGTGTCCAGCGCCGAGTGCTGCACGGAGTGGTGGGTGTCCAATGTTGAGAGGACAGAGAGGGGTGGACGCTGCACGAGCGTCGTCAGATGGTTGGATGTCCAAAGTGATGGAGCCCGGGGCGCTATTGCGCCTTCTCGTCGCTCCACATCCAGCCGATGCACCAGCCGATCGCCGCACCGCCAACCGCCCATGGCAAACCGACTCCGTATGCGATGACGACCTCGAACGGCCAAAGGTTATGGCGCGTCGGATCGGGGATGCAGTCGACGACGACTCGAATGAAGACGGTCGTCGGGGCGGTGGAGCCGAAGATGAGCACGCCGCGCCAGAAGTTTGTCGCACCAAGCGCGACTGCGATTGCACTCGCAAGTCCCGTGACTCCTAGTGCGGGACCCAACAAGTCCTCGGGCAGATTCAGAGTCCCATAGGGAATCAACCAATACTCGAGGCCGAGCGCGACAACGGCGGCGCAGAATCCTCCCCATAGGATCCACCGATTCATTGAAGACGAAGCCATCCGGGCCACCGAGCGACGCCCACGAGCGAGCACTGCAAGTTTCGCGCGAACGTACGAAGCCGCCTGTGATGCGCTTCGCTACGTTCGACGGCGGGTGAGAATCGCTAGCAGCGACCTGGGGTGCGACGATCCGCATTTTGCATTGCAAATGACTGTGCCTGGCATTCGTCGGGTACTTGGCTATCTCTCGCGCCAGGCTGTCGATAGTTTCCACCGACAACTCACAGTCCATGGTTCTCGGAGGGTCTTAAAGAAAAGCGGGAGTGCGTAAGCGGTTGCCATAACAAAAGTTATCTCGCCCCTGCCGGTATCAGCGGCCGGCGATTCCACTGGCCTCGTTCCACGCTGCTCACACAAGATGAGGCTGCTATGCTTTTTCCGGGCTACTCAGCCCAAGCCGGCAAGCATTCGACCTGACAAATCATTCAAGCCGACGCGCACTTGCGGCTCGACCTAATTCAGGCGTTCGGCTTAGAAAGGGAAGGGAGAAGCGTGATGACGCCAGGATTCAGTCGAGGCCTCGCGATCGTCGACGTGAGAAAAATCATCGAGATGACGAGTGCTGAGCCAATGACAAGAGACCCTGTCCAGATCCGTTCCGTCGCAGATATCCCTGACGCAATTGCTCATGGGATGGAAAACGGCGGGCTGCTGCTGTCCGAATCGAACCTGAGTCCGGAGTTTTTCATACTGCGCTCGGGTCTCGCCGGAGAGGTGATGCAGAAATTCGTCAACTACGGCATTCCACTCGCCATCATCGTCGCCAGTCCGGAAGATCACGGGGAACGTTTCTGTGAGCTCGTGCGGGAACATCGAAACCATCCGACCGTGCGGTTCTTCGCGTCTGAAACAGAAGGTCGAGAGTGGCTTGCAGCTAGGTTCTGAGTAGGTGTGTTCGATGTAGTGCCCTTCCGCGCTAGACTGCCCGATCACCATGCATTGGCTCGAGCTCAAAGTTCCGCCTCTGCTTCTTTGGCTGCTCTTCGTCGCGGCGATGTTCGGCCTGGCTCGCGCTTTGCCAGCGTTATCCCTCTCAGTGCCCGGTGCTTCGACTATTGCGGTGGTCTTCGCAGTTGCGGGCGCAGCATTGGCGTTTTCGGGTGTCGTCGCCTTTCGCCGGGAGCGCACGACCGTCAATCCGCTCACGCCTAACGAATCGTCAGTTGTGGTGTCGCAAGGCGTCTATCGGTTTTCGCGCAATCCCATGTATCTGGGATTTCTCATTGCACTTACGGGATGGGGCGTTTATCTGTCGAACGTCGCGTCCGCACTGCTGCTACCGGTTTTCGTTGCGTACATGAATCGGTACCAGATCAAGCCCGAGGAGCGCGCGCTGCTCGCGAAGTTCGGCCAAGAGTATGCGCAGTACATGTCCCGCGTCCGACGTTGGATCTAGGTGAGGTCCGAGCGCCGGACTGACATCACCGCATCTATCGTAGTCGTTATCGGCGGGGTGATCCTTGATCGCGTCGAGTTATCGAACAAAGGAGCCGACTGAATGGAAGACAAGTGAGTTTTACAGAGTGAGAGGCTGTGCACGAGCGGACGTTCGTGCAACTCATTGCAGCCAAATCGATCGAAGTCGTGTGCCTGTTGAAGGGCAGTTAGACATCGAAAGGAGTGCTCATGAAAATCTCTAACGGCCTAATGTGTTTGTTCGTGGCAGTGGCAACACCGGCAGTCGCGCAAGAGCGCTTGGCGCTCAGCCCATCGGATCTGCCGCCAACAAATGGTTACTCGCACGTCGTTGTCGCTCCGAAGGGCCGCCTGGTCGTGATCGCCGGCCAAGTCGCCATGGATAGCAACGGCAATGTCGTCGGTGAGGGCGATTTCGAGAAGCAGTGCATCCAGGTTCACGAGAACATTGCCAAAGCATTGGCCTCAGTCGGCTTGACGTTCAAAGACGTCATTCGCACGGACAACTACATCACGGACCGAAAATACTTGCCGCTGCTCCGCAAGGTTCGAGCCAACTACATACCGAAGGATCATCCCCCAACCAGTACGCTGTTAGTCGTGGACGGTCTGTTTCGCCCCGAGCTCATGGTCGAAGTCACCGTGGAGGCCATCCTTCCAGACAAGGAGTCCTAGGTTCGAGAGTTTCCAAGAGGCGGATGATCGGGCCCCTGATAGAGCGGCAGCTTGGTGCTCTTACTCTGCTGCCGCCGGCGCGCCCGTCACGCGCGGCCGGCGGGTGAGCCACACGAAGACGATGATGCCGAACGTGATCCAGGCACAGATCCAGAAGAAGTCGATGGCCGAAAGGAAGTACGCCTGAGAACTGAGATTGTGATTGAGTAGCGCGAGCGCTTGCTGATCGCTGAATCCATTGCCGTGCAGCGCTTCGATCGCTTGCTGGGCACGCGGGTCGTACACACTGCTCACTTCCGCTAGTTGCGACTGATGGAGCGCCGCGCGGCGTTCCCACATCGTCGTCGTGATCGAGGTGGCGAAGGCGCCGCCCGTGATGCGGATGAAGTTGGAAAGTCCCGATGCGGCCGGAATCTGTTGCGGCGGAATGCCGTCGAGAACGATGTTCAGCACGGCCACGAAGAAGATGGACATGCCGAAACCTTGCGCAAACGTCGGCACGATGAAGGCGAAGACGTCGGCGTCGGCGGTGAGTTGCGACCGCAAGTAAAACGAAACACCGAATGCGATCAGCGCAACCGTGGCGATCACCCGCGCATCGCCGCGCGCCATCCAGCGTCCCACGATCGGCGACAGCAAGACTGCAATCACCCCAGCAGGCGCAGCGACGAGGCCCGCCCACGTGGCATTGAAGCCGAGCCATTGCTGCATCCAGAGCGGCTGGAGCACGACCACGCCGAAGAACGTCGCATATCCGAGCACCATGGGGAACAGGCCCAACGTGAAGTTGCGTCTACGGAACAGCGACAGATCGATGATGGGATGTTTCTCATCGAGCTCCCAGATGAGAAACGCAATGAAGCCGACGACCGCAATGATGGCTTCGATGCAGATAATGGGCGAGGTGAACCAATCCTTGTCCTTGCCGGTGTCGAGCATGATCTGCAGCGCACCGACCCAGACGACGAGCAACGTGAGCCCGACGGCGTCGATCGGTAGGCGGCGCGTCGGCGTCTCATGATGGCGCAAACCGCTCCAGCAGACGTACAAGCAGAAGGCGCCGACCGGCACGTTGATCCAGAAAATCCACGGCCACGACCAGTTGTCCGACAGATAGCCGCCGAGAATGGGACCGCAAATCGGCGCGATCAGCGTCGTACCTGACCAGATCATCAGGGCCATCGATTTTTTCTGCGGCGGGAAGATCGAGAGCAGCAACGCCTGAGACCCGGGAATCATCGGCCCGGAGAAGCCGCCTTGCAGGATGCGGAAGAACACGAGCGACGACAGGCTCCAAGCCACTCCGCACAGGAACGATGCGATGGTGAACATCACGACCGATACGATGAACGTCCGCACCACACCGAAGCGCTGCATCAGCCAGCCGGTCAGCGGTACGGAAATCGCATTCGAAACGGCAAACGAAGTGATGACCCAAGTGCCCTCGCTCGCGGACACGCCGAGATCGCCCGCGATCGTCGGAATCGACACATTGGCAATGGTCGTGTCGAGCACCTGCATGAAAGTCGCAAGCGCAAGTCCGGTCGCGACGAGTCCTCGCGAACCGGTAAAGGCAGGTGCGGCGGCAGCAGCGGGCGTACTCACGCTTACATCTGCCTTGCAACCGTATTGCCGGCGTTCACGGCAATGATGTTGGCGATGCGCTGCGCGGCTGCTTCGAGCACGGCAGTGTCAGCGACGCGCTCTTGCAGCCGAGTGCGAACTTGTTTCGCGAGCAGCGGACCCGAAGTGTCGTGCAAATCGATGCGGGCGCGCATCGACAAGCCGACGCGCAGCGGGTGATTTTCGAGCTCTTGCGGATCGAGTTCGATCCTGACGGGGACGCGCTGCACGATCTTGATCCAGTTACCGCTCGCGTTCTGCGGCGGCAGCAGAGCAAAGGCCGCACCGCTGCCGGCGGAGATCCCGGCCACTCGACCGTGATACACGACGTCATCGCCGTAGAAGTCGGAGGTCAGCGTCACCGGTTGACCGATGCGCACTTTAGCAAGTTGCACTTCTTTGAAGTTCGCATCCACCCAGGCGTTCTCGAGCGGCACCACCGCCATCAGCGGCGTGCCAGGCGCGATCCGCGCTCCTATCTGCACTCCGCGCCGCGCAACCGTGCCGCTCACGGGCGCAACGATGCGAGTGCGCGCCAACGCAAGCTCGGCATCGCGGACGCGTGCCGCCGCAAGCATCACTTGCGGATGCGTCTCGATCGTCGTGCCGTCGATTCGCGACTGCACAGTCTGCAGATCTTGTTGAGTCGCGCTGAGCGCAGCTTCGAGTTGTGCAACCTGGTCTTTCGCGTGCTGCAGCTCTTCGCCGGAAACGGCGCCGCGCGCCACGTTTTGCCGCCGCTCGAGATCGGCGCGCGCCGCGGCGAGCAGCACCTCTCGCTGACGCAGCTGTGCACGCAAACCGGCTGCTTGTGCAAATAGACTTCGCACTTCGCGCACGGTGCGGGCGAGCTCGGCCTCGGCGCTCGCCATGGCGATCTCCGCATCGGCGCGATCGAGCTCGACGAGCAGTTGCCCGCGCTCGACATGCTGCGTGTCGTCGACGTACACCGCGCGCACGGTGCCGGCGATTTCGCTCGTGATCTGAATCAAGTCCGTTGCCACGTAGGCGTCGTCGGTGCTCTCGTAGAAGCGTGCGTACAGTGCCCAATACGCGCCGTAGGCGAGGCCGGCGACGAGCACGGCCGCAGCAAGGACGATGAGACGTTGGCGACGTCGGCCGTTCGAAGGAGTGGGTTCAGGGCTGCTCATTCTTGCAACTCGGTTAGGAAGCGGTACGGGGATCGAAGCTGCCGCCCAACATCAGGCGCAGCGAAATGCGTGCAAGGGCGAGATTCGTGTGCGCGCTGACGAGGTCTCGTCGCGCGTTCAGAACTCGGCTCTCGGCATCTAGGACGGTGAGCTGTGTCGTCAGACCTGCGGCGTAGCGGGCGCGGGCAATTTCGTATGCCTCGTTCGCCGCTTCGACGGCCTGCTGAAGCTCGACGATCTGCCGTGCGATCGCGGCGTTCAAAGTGATTTGATCGGCCGATTCGCGGATCGCTTGCAGCACGATGCCGTTGTAGCTCGCGATCGCGGCATCGACCTCGGCGGTCGCGCTTTTGTACTGCGCGCGCAGGCGCTTCGAATCGAAAATCGGTACGTGTAGCGCAGGGCCGGCACCGTAGACCAGGCTGCCGCTGTTCAGCAGCTCATCGAGCCCGATGGCCTGCATGCCGACGAAGGCACGCAAATTGACGTCAGGGTAGAACGCGGCGCGTGCGGCCTCGCGTCCGCCGATCGCAGCTTCGGTACGTGCAAGCGCGGCAAGCACGTCGGGGCGACGGCTCAAGAGATCGAGAGGCAAAGTCTCGGGCAACGCGAGCTCGGCATCGAGCCGCAGGCGCGGGCGTTCGATCTCGGTATATCGGTCGGCGCCGTAGCCTGCAAGCGCAGCCACGCGATGCACCGCGAGATCTCGAACGCTGGTCGCTTCCAGCACACCGTTGCGCGCTTGAGCGAGATTCGCTTCCGCCGTTTTCAGCTCGACCAGCGTATCGAGTCCCGCGCGAACGCGATCTTGCGTTAGCCGCAGCAGCTCTTCGCGTTGCGCCTGTAAACGCGTCGCGATATCGAGCAGCTCCCACGCGCGATGCAAATCCAAGTACGCCTGCGCGATCGCGCCCGTCAGCGACAGTCGCGCGGCGGCCAGATCGAGCTTGCTTGCAATGACTTGCGACTCGGCCTGTTTGATGAGCGCTGCCTGTCGCCCCCAGAAGTCGAGGGTCCAGGAGAGGTTCGCGTTCGCTTGTCCGACCCAGAAGCGGCGGCCGCCGTAGGGCGGGGGAATGTAATACTTCTCGGAAAAGCGCTGCCACGTTTCGTCGGCATCGATTGCGAAGCTCGGGTCATCTCCGGCATTTGCCACGATGGCCTGCGCTTGAGCAGCACGCAGACGAGCGAGCGCGCGGCCGAGGTCCGGACTGTCGCGCAGCGCATCCTCGATCAGCTTGTCGAGTTGTGGGTCGCCGAAGGCAGTCCACCATCGCTCCTCGGCGACACCCACGCTTTCGCCCGTGAGTCCGAGCATTTCGGCCGTCAGCGGCGCGCTGACTGGCTCCTCGCGCTGAGGGAACACGCAGCCGCTCACGAGCGCGGCGATACATATAATAAGTAGTGTGCTTCTCACGACGCGGGACCCTGGCGCGACTGAAGCCCGTGAATCAGCTTCTTCAGTAGGCGTTTCAGCTCTTGGAATTCGGTCTTGCTGAAATCAGCCAGCGCTTCGTTCAGCAAATCGACGACGAGCGGAACGAATTCCTGCGACCGCTTGCGACCTGCCGGAGTGAGATGCAGCTCGACTACGCGGCGGTCCGTTTGACTGCGCACGCGTTCCACATAATCGAGCTCTTCCAACTGATCGAGCACGCGGGTCAGTGCACCCGTGTCGTGCCGCATCGCGCGGCAGAGATCGCCGGCCGTCACGGCCGAGCCCTCACGCAGCTTGGTCAGAATGATCCACTGCGTGAAATTGATGTCGTGATTCGCGAATGCTGCGGCGGCCCGCTCGTGCATCAGGGTGTGCACGAGCTTGGCGAGGTAGCCGAGGCTCTCGGAAGACGAGAACTTGCTGGCATCGTAGTGCTTGATTGCCATTTGATTAGCTGCCAAGGCAGAGATTGCCCAGGCAGAGGATGCTGCGGCAGCAATTCGGGGTCAAGTCAGGAAACGGAGGAAAGGCCGGTCAGTTTTTTCGTACAGATCGCCGGTGCGATGCGATGGCGGCGTTCGAGTCGCGTCGCTTTCTGCCAGCACTTATTCCATCTCGACGAGCGCTCAGTAAAATCGCGCTCCCCATGGCTACAGCAATCCTCAGTCCGAAGTACTTGCTCCTCGCGCTCTACTTGCCGGCTGTGCTCTACGTGCAGTTTCGGGGCAAAGTGCGCCACAAGCTCTCGCGCCTCATCGCCGATCACGCGAATCTTCTCGCGCCGTACAACGCCTTGATGTACCTGTTCTCGGGGGTGCCGTCGCGGCCGTTCGTGGACGTCAACCGTTTTCCGGAGCTGGCTGAAGTGACTTCGCAGTGGCAAATGATCCGCGAGGAAGCGCTCAAGCTCTTCGACGAGGGTTACATTCGCGCGGCGTCGCGGCACAACGATATCGGCTTCAACACATTCTTTCGCACCGGCTGGAAGCGCTTCTACTTGAAGTGGTACGGCGATTTCCTCCCGTCCGCTGCGGCGCTCTGTCCGCGAACGACCGAGCTGCTCGCGAGAATTCCGAGCATCAACGCTGCCATGTTCACGGTGCTCCCACCCGGCGCGAGGCTGGGTGCGCATCGCGATCCTTTCGCCGGATCGCTGCGGTATCACTTGGGCCTGATCACGCCGAACTCGCCGGACTGTTACATCGAGGTCGACGGAGAGCGCTACTACTGGAAGGACGGCGAGGCGGTGGTCTTCGACGAGACCTACATCCATCACGCCGAGAACCGCACCGACACCGCTCGAGTGATCCTGTTCTGCGATATCGAGCGTCCGCTATCGAACAGGCTCGTGCGCGGTATCAATCGAACTATTGGCCGGGCAATGATCAAGGCCGCCGCCACGGAGAACGTGCCTGGCGAGCACGTCGGCGTGCTCAATCGCATTTTCGAGCAGATCTACAAGCTTCGATTGGTCGGCGTACGCATCAAGAACTGGAACCGGCCGATCTACTACCTGCTCAAGTGGTTGCTAATTGCAGGCATCCTCTACGCGATCATTCGTGGGTGAGCAGCGCGGTCGCATATGGCGGCGACCGGCGTGAATTCTCGGATGCGAACAAAGCGGTACGTCGCGCCTTATGCCCATCCCTTCGCCGCGATCAATGCGCGCGAGTTCTCGAAATAAATGAGCCGACGCTCAGATGCGCTGAGGATGGAATCGAGCGTGTCGAGCGCCGGACCGACATCGCCACGCTTGCCGCCGCCGACGCCATAGTCGGTGCCGAACAGAATACGGTCCGCGCCCAGCTGCTCCGCCGTGAGCTTTACCCAGGGCGCATTGCGCACCGAGTACGGGCCGGGATCGAGATAGAGGCGCCGCAACTTCGCAATCGGATCGCGAACGCCGTTCGCGTGCGCTGCCGGCACGATGCTGTGAATCAGGTGCGGCAGGAATCCGCCGAGCATGATGATCTCGACGCTCACGTCGGGATAGTCGTCGAGAAAATCGGTCAGTCCCAATGTGATCGCGCCAGATGCGAGATGCGTATTGCTGATGAGCGACCAGCGTGCGTAAGCCGTGTCGGTCGGTACGACGAGCGGCGGCTGACCGGGAACGCTGTCGCTCGCCGGACCGCGATGAATGAAGATGTGGCTGCGATGTTTCTGCGCCACTTTGAACAACGGCGCGAGCGTTCTCGCGCCTTCGAGCGTCGAAAATGCGTTTAGGGGCAACGATCCGCCGATGAGTCCGAGCTCGCGATGTGCCCGATCGAGCTCTTCCGCAGCCCACTTGGGATCGGCGGACGGCAACGCAGCGACGCCGAAGAAGCGCGAGCGGTGTTCCTCTACCACCCCGGCGAGCTCATCGTTGAACTCGCGGTACAGCTTGCGTTGCTCGTCGATGCTCAACGTCGCATCGAGCCCTAACGCCACCGTCTGCGTCAGCAACTGACGCTGAACGCCATGCTTGTCCAGGTTGGCAATCCGCGCTTCGATGTCCGAAGGCGAGAATTCGCTCGGCTCGCGCGGTTCCGCTGAGACCGTCAAGACGTTCTGTAACCGCGTAACGCCGGCAGCATCGGTAATCACGCGCGGCGCCTGTTTGCGTGCCGAGAGAAAGTTGACCTCGGCCTTCGACACGTAATGGCTGTGCCAATCGACGAGCGCGCGCGGTGCGACAGCGTCGGCCAGCGCACGACCGGAAGGCAATGCAGCAGCGACCGCAGCCGCGACGCCAGCCTCGAGAAAATGTCGACGAGTGATCATGATGAAAACCGATGCGTCTGCTTGTTGTGTACGAGCGAGCGCAATCTATGAACACCCGTCGAGCCGCGCCAATTCCGAGTCGTTATCTGCGCTGACGGCGTGGCTATGTGATCGATTTGTAACTGTGCGCATTTTGGCAATGCTTCGGACCCGGCTCAGGCCTGATTCGATATGAACTCACAGAGATTCGAATGGATTTGCGCGCCTCTGCAACCAGAGCGACTCCAGTCTGTTCTCGAGTCGCTGCCGATAGTTTTGAAGGACCTTCTCGGCGACTGTCTGATCACAGCGACGTACGGATGGGGCTGCAATCTTCACATGGATCTCTGCTATGTACCGATGAAAGTGAGAACGAGTTGGGTTCATCGATTCATTCGGGATTCTCTAGAGCAGCGCATTGTTGTGCCCGCCGAATCCGACCTGTCCTTCGAGCTACCCGATGGGCGGATCAAGCTGTTGTTCTGCCATGACGGTGACATTCACATCTCCGGCTCGGATGACGCGCTCCGAGAAAAGCTGCTCGCATCAGTTCCGTTCAAGGAGCTGTCCTTCACGAGGTACCGCAAAGGGCCCAAGCAATCCGCCTAACCCGATCTGCACGAAGACGCGGCTCCGCCTGCACCCAAAGATTAGCGGGGGGGGCTATGCGAGCGATGCCACTGCTCTGCAGTTGGCTGAGCTATTGACCGGCTGCGCTCGTTTGGACACCCGCTTCGCCGCTTGTTTGTGCGCCGCTTGTTTGGACACCCACCACCCGCTCGCTTGTTTGGACACCCATCACCTTAGATAACCCGACCGGTCGATTGGATCTCGGTTCGTCCGCGATGCAGGCGCCAGCGAGGACTACGCAGCAGACTGTCGCCTGGACATTGCCGCTTTGCTGCTTGCTGCGGTTCGGAACCCACCTGTATGGACACCCACCACGAGGCCGCAGTGTGTTCGTCCCCAGGGAGGGGCCGGACAACTGCACAAAATGGGTGTCCAAATGTCGCACGGGAGAGGGCAAGGCAGCACGAACGTGGTGGGTGTCCAAACTTCGTCCACCGTCCACTACTTGCAGGGAGGGAGTGGGGCATGCGCAAACGAGGTGGGTGTCCAATTCACGGGAGTCCAATTCACGGGAGTCCGCATGCCCGAACCGGTTGCAGTAACAACGAGATAGGCCTTGAGGAAGTCGCCCGAATGGTTTTCCCCGGTCAAAGGCTTCATTGCCATGGCTCCATTCCTGGGTATATGTTTCGGACACCACGGCCCAGTGAGTCAAAGAAGTGCAATAAGTCTTGGGCATGAAGCTGAAATGGAGACTCCTGACTCTCGCTCGCCCTGGGTCCTGGGACTGACGGAGCGAAAGCTACGATTGGGCTCCGTTGCGGTTGCCCACACGACCTTTAGCCGGAGTAGGCGCTAGAACTCACGGTTGATCTCATGCCAATTACTCTGAACGACCTCACCGCTGTTCACGGGACATCGCCGCTCCGCAAAAGGAAAGAGCAAATCATGAAGTTCAAGTCACTTTCTGAACATCAACGCATAGCCTGGTACTGCGCTTCCGCGGTCTTTGGAATCTGCCTCGCGGTCCTTGGGTTCAGTACAGGCGCATTCGCAAATGGCCAGACGTTTGCCCTGATCCTCTTTGCGGTCTGCTGGCTCGCAGGGGTTCTGCTTCTTCGGTTGTTCCTTCAGCAATTCGAAAGACCTGCGGATATTCGTAGATTCCTTTGGGGTAGCGACAAGCACACACAATGAAGCTCGCGCTCGGCGCCGACCAAGGCATTTTGACCTGACGGATCGAGTTGGCGTGCGGTGCGCAGTTGGCTCATTTCCGAATGCGCAGCCTCGGCTGACGTGATGCTTCCATCTTCCGACAACATGATCGATTCGCACAGGGGGACTTATGAATGAGCACGAGATTTCAACGCCCGAGCAACTGGATGTCGCACTCAACGCGGGCGCAATACGGAAGCGCGCGCAACTGTGGAAAATTGCTGAAGGTCGCTCTCTTAAGTGGGCAGAGGTTATTGGGTTCGTTTGCGCCGTTCTCTTTCTCGCGATCGGCATAGCACGGGGATTCACACAGGATGCTAGCGCTGCGATTCAGCTTGCCCTTGGTGTGCTAATGGTTGCGGCATTTTTCTGGAGTCGGATGCAGCGGCAATTGAACGCGCTTGTCGAAGTCGTTAAGTCGCTCGAGCGCGAACACCCTTCAGCATCGCGCGGCCCATAGAAGCCATTTGCAGCGACGTTCGGGCATACCAGCGGTTATCGTCGCTGCATGCGGCTTGCTTGGTGGATGGCCGTGGCGATATCGCAGTCTCAGACGGAATACGTGAGTCCTAAGCGCTTGCCGAACGCTCGCAAAGCCTCGCGACTATCAAAAAAATCGGAAGGCAAATCGACGGACCTCGGATCCTTCGATCAAGGCACGCCGTACGTTTTCCGGTTAACTGTTAATCGACATGAGTAGCGATTCGCACAACTTCGACGGAACTTGGCCATAGAGAACCGGAGAACACAGCTGCATTTTGCTGCGAGCATGTCGGCACATGTAAAAGTTTCGTCATCGAGAGTAGGTATTTCGACTGATCCTGCGTAACTCGATTTGCTTCTCGATCGCTTTAGGCACAGACTCAGAATCACATAGCGTGCACCCAGTTCCGAAGACGGCAGCTCATCTCCAAAGGCCGCCCACCGAACCGCCCAGTGTTCGCGTGATCGTGTTGTTGACTGGAGTGCATATTGAGTTCCGATATCGAAGCAGCGCTCGCGAACTGTAGTCGCGAGCCCATTCACATTCCCGGCGCCATTCAACCTTTCGGTGTTCTGCTCTCGCTCGATCCGCTCAATCGGCGCATCGAGTACTGCTCCGCAAATGCGTCGACCGCTTTTGGAATTAACGCACGGCGCCTGCTAGGTGCGGCTCCGAACGAGCTACTCGGAGCGGACCTGCTACGAGATACGCCATCGGGCGATTTCGAGCCTCACGAACCCGTGCGCATCGCGCTCACCGATGGTGCACGCGAACGCGTATGGGATGTCTTCGTGCACCGGCATCGCGGACACTCGATCGTCGAGCTCGAGGCGACCGATGTCGAAGATCTGGAGTCGAGCAGACCGCTGCGCTCGAGCTTGCGAAGGGCGATTTCCGAACTGGACTCGTCGCATTCGGTTTTAGAACTGAGCGAGCGAACGTGCGCGGCAATTCGGAAGCTGACCGGATTCGACGGCGTGATGATCTACAAGTTTCACGCCGACGGTCACGGCGAAGTGATCGCAGAGTCGAAGGCGGATGAGTTTGTGAAGTATCTCGGGCTGCACTATCCAGCCTCGGATATTCCGTTGCAGGCGCGCGCAATGTTCCTGAGCAATTGGGTGCGCATGATTCCGGCGCGCGACTATGAGCCGGTGCCTTTGCTTGCGGCATCGACGACGGACGAGCCGCTAGATCTCAGCCGCTCGCTGCTGCGCAGCGTCTCGCCTGTTCACATCGAATACTTGCGCAACATGGGCGTGGCAGCTTCGCTCACGCTGTCCCTGATTCACAACGGCGAACTGTGGGGGCTGATCGGCTGCCACCACTACCGCAGCTCGAATCATGTTCCGTTCGAGACCCGAGCTGC
>CALEKY010000087.1 GCA_937902995.1 uncultured Sinobacteraceae bacterium | reverse complement strand
AATACCGGCCTGTCACGCCGGGGGTCGCGGGTTCGAGTCCCGTCCGCTCCGCCACTTTACAAAACCAAGCGCCATTCGCGAGCGTACCGCGCCGGAGAGCGATTCGCCGGAATGAGCGAGCGAAGGACGCTGGGCACTCGAATAACGCTCGATTCATGCTGCAAAAAATCCGCGACAAGATTACCGGCTGGGTCGCCGGTCTGGTCCTCGGGGCGATTGCCGTCGTCTTCATCTTCTGGGGCATCGACTTTCAAATGGGCGCCGTTACATACGCCGCGAAAGTGAACGGCGAGCGTATCGACGTGCAGACGGTGCAGCGCGCATGGCAGCAGCGTCAGTCGCAATTGCAGCAAATGCTCCGAGACGAGCTGCCTCCTGAGCTGATGCGTTCGCAGCAACGTGCGCTGCTCGATCAATTCGTGCAGCAGACGCTCCTCAAGCAGCGCGCTAACAAGTTCGGCTATCGGGTGAGCGATGAGGCGCTTGCGACGCGTGTGCGCGACTTCCCGCAGTTCCACGCCGACGGCAAGTTTTCACCGGATCGCTACAACGCCGTGCTTCGCCAAGTCGGGTTGACGCCCGCACAGTTCGAAGCGGACCTCGCAACCGAGCTCCTGATCACGCAGGTTCAGGAAGCGATCGTCGATTCCTCGTTCGTTCTGCCTTACGAGCTCGATCACCGTTATGAGCTCGAGAAACAGGAACGCGAGTTGGAGTATGTGCTGATCGCCGCGAACTCGTTCGCCGACAGCATCAAGGTAACCGACGAGCAGATTCAGGCCTGGTACGAATCGCATCAGTCCGATTACACCTCGCCCGAGACAGTCGATCTCGAGTACGTCGAAGTCACACGTGCGATGGCGGAGGCGAGCATCGAAGTCACCGAAGCGGCGCTCAAGGATTACTTCGAGAGCATCAAAGATCGTTTCCACGCGCCGGAGCGCCGTCACGCCCGCCACATCCTGATTACCGCCGAAGATGGGCTCGATGACGCCGCAGCTGAGAAGAGAGCGGCAGAGCTCGCAGAACAGGCGAAGGCAGGAGCGGACTTCGCGGATCTCGCGCGCAAGCACTCCAAGGATCCGGGCTCGGCGCAACAGGGCGGCGATCTCGGCTGGGCCGAGCGTGGCATGTTCGTTGGTCCGTTCGAAGAAGCTTTGTTCTCGATGCAGAAAGGGGAGATTCGCGGCCCAATCAAGACGCAGTTCGGCTATCACATCATTCAGCTCGTCGACATCGAAGCCGAACGCCTTCGCACCTTCGAGGAAATGCGGGCGGAGATCGAATCCGAGTATCGCAAGGACCGGGCAGAGGCGATCTTTCTCGACCAGTCGCAGAAGCTGGACGAGCAAGCATTCGCGGCACTCACGACGCTCGAGCCGGTCGCGCAAGCGCTCGGTGTGGAGATCAAGACGATCCAAGGCTTCACGCGCGAGGGCGGCGAGGAGTTCGGCGACAACCGCGACGTGATCGAGGCGGCCTTCAGCGAGGACGTGCTCGAGCGCGGACAGAACAGCCCGCTGATTGCGGTGGGCGACAGCCGCGCCGTCGTTTTGCGCGTGAAGAACCACAAGCCTGCCGAACCGAAACCGCTTGACGAAGTGCGTGGCGAGATCGAAGCGCAAGTGCGTCGTCAGGCGATGCGCGATGCTGCAGCCAGCCAAGGTGCGCAGATTCTCGCCCGCCTGCAGCAAGGAGAGACGTGGTCAGCCGTGATGTCGGAGTTGAAGCTGCAGCCTGCAGGTCGCCGTTTCGTCACGCGTAAGGATCAATTGGCACCGGAGGCTGTCCTGCGCGCCGCATTCGATGTGCCGCGCACGCAGGTGAGCGAAGAAAAGCCGTACGTGGCCGGCGTCGTTACGGACGAAGGCAATTACGCCGTGTGGTCGTTGTCCGCAGTTCGCACGCCGGATCCATCTGCGGAGCCCGAGCGCGAGCGCCAGATGCGCCAACGCCAGGCCGTGTTTGCGCGCGGTAACGAAGAGTTCGCCGCGTACTTGGCGGAAGCCGAGCGCAATGCGAGCGTGCGGCGGAATGAGAGGTTGTTTGAGTAAAAGGGAAAAGGGAAAAGGGAAAAGGGAATAGGGAATAGGGAAGAAGGGAAGAAGGGAAGAAGGGAAGAAGCCTCGCGCAGCAGACATTCTTCCTTCTCCTCTTGGCCAGGAGCCAGTGCGCCGCTTCGCGCGCCTTCGCTACAGCCTAGAGCCAACAACCTATAGCCCGGTCAGAGCTGCTTCTGCGCGTCCATGCGCGGCAGCCGTCAAGCGTCCTGCCTCATACGCGAATAAGCCGCTGCGCGGCCTTTTCTACAGCCTACAGTCTAGAGCCTACAGCCTGAGCGGAGCGTCTCAATCTCCCTCCGACGTCAGCGCCATTCCAACCGTGTTGAATCCGCCGTCGACGTAGACGACCTCGCCGGTGATGCCGCCTGCAAGATCGGAGCACAAGAATGCGGCCGCGTTGCCGACGTCCTCGATCGTGACGTTTCTGCGGAGCGGCGCGACCTGAGCGACGTGCTTGAGAATTGCGCGGAAGCCGCCGATGCCGGCCGCTGCAAGCGTTTTGATCGGCCCGGCCGAAATTGCATTGACGCGAATACCGCGGGGGCCCAGGTCCGCTGCAAGGAATCGAACGCTCGCCTCGAGGCTCGCCTTGGCGAGTCCCATCACGTTGTAGCTGGGCAGCGAACGCACCGCGCCCAAGTACGAAAGCGTCAAGAATGCGCCGGCGCGGCCTTCCATCATCGGCACGGCAGCCTTCGCGATCGCGGTGAGGCTGTAGCTCGAGATGTCGTGAGCAATACGGAAGTTTTCGCGAGTGGTCGATTCCAGGAAGCCGCCGCGGATTGCATCGCTCGGTGCAAACGCGACAGCATGCACGACGATGTCGAGCGCATCCCAGGACTGCTTGAGCTGCGCAAACCCCGCATCGATGCTGTCATCGCTCGCCACGTCCATTTCGAAGGCGATGTTGGAGCCGAACTCCTGCGCCATCGATTCGACGCGGGTCTTGAATCGGTCCTGGTAGCTGAATGCGAGCTCCGCGCCCTCGCGGCGCATGGCGCTCGCGATGCCGTATGCAATCGAGCGCTCAGACGCAAGGCCGATGATCAGTGCACGCTTGCCGGCGAGAAAGCCCATACGCAGCCTCCAGTGATTCGAAAGGCGCGTATTGTGCCGCACCGAGAGCCTACAGGCGACAGCTGTCGCGTGCCTCGTGACTGGTGACTAACGACTCGTGAAAAGCCGCGCGCATGCGCGGTTGCGTGTTGAGCGCGCTGGGCTCTGGTTGGAACAACGCGCGGTACGCGCGTTCTCCCTTCAGTCTTCAGCCTCAGGTCCCCGACCTGTTCACGTACATGACCAGCCGCTGACCCGGCTTGATCACGCTGTTCATGTCGAGGTTGTTCCATGCCAGAAGATCCTTGAGGCTCACGCGGAACTTACTGGCGATTCGCGACAAGGTGTCGCCCGCGCGGACGACGTAGGACAGCGACGTCGGTGTGACGGCGCTGGGATCGGTGGATGCCAGCGTTGCCGTGCCTGGGATCTTGAGCACTTGACCCACCGACAACGTCCCGTCGCGATTCAGACCATTCACTCGCGCGAGATGATCCAAGCTGACGCCGTGCGCGCGTGCAATGCTCCACAGCGTATCGCCGCGGCGCACGCGATGCTGACCGTTGCCCGTTGCAGAAATGCGAGGTGCAGGCTCGTTGCGCGCGATGCGCAGATCTCTTCCGTCGGACGGCGGAACAGCGGTGATGACGAGGTCCTGGCCAGGATGGATCAGCGAGCCGCGAATCTTGTTCGCGGTGCGAATTGCATCTACCGAGACGCCGTACTTGCTTGCGATGGCGCTCAGCGTGTCGCCCGGGCGGACACGGTGATACACGACGCGGACGCGCTTGCTGGGTGGGAGGTCCGCAAGCGCGGCGACGAAGCGTTCGTGGCGATCGACAGGCACCAATAGGTAGTGCGGCCCGTCCGGATCGGTGACCCAATGATTAAAGGCCGGGTTGAGCGCCAGCAGCTCCTCTTTCGGCAGATCGGCAAGCTCCGCAGCCACGTGCAGGTCGATCTGGCCGCCGACGTCGACTTTGACGAAGTAAGGCTGGTTGGCGATCGGCGCGAAGATCAATCCGTGCGCAGCGGGCTCGGCGACGATACGACGCATCGCGAGGAGCTTGGGCACGTAAGCGCGCGTCTCTTTGGGGAGCTTCAGGCTGAAGAAATCGGTCGGCTTGCCGGCTTCGCGGTTGCGTCGAATCGCGCGTGCAACATTCAGCTCGCCGCAGTTGTAGGCGGCCACGGCCAGCAGCCAGTCGCCTTCGAATTCGTCGTGCAGGAACTGCAGGTAATCGAGTGCGGCGGTCGTCGCAGCGAGCACGTCGCGTCGTCCGTCGTAATACCAGTTCTGCTTCAGCCCGTAGCGGCGACCGGTCGCCGGAATGAACTGCCAAAGTCCCGCTGCACGTGCCCGAGAGTACGCAACCGGATTGAAGGCGCTTTCCACGACCGGCAGCAGCGCGAGCTCGAGCGGCATCCCGCGTGCCTCGATCTCTTGGACGATGTGGTAGAGGTAGCGCTCGCCGCGCTTGAACGTTCGGTCCAGATACGCGGGGTGGCGCACGAACCAGGCGAGCTCGCGATCGATCGAAGCGTGGTCTGTGTCCTGCAAAGCGAAGCCGCGGCGGATGCGCTCGAATAGGTCGTCGACGTCCTGGCGGCCACCGACACTGGAGCTGGCGTCGGCCACCAGGGCCGGGCGGCCCTCGGTTTGTGCATCGAGCGAGGCGATCGCAGCCTCGATTTGATCGGGGCCGAGGGTGCCAATGTCGGCCTCATCGAATGTGAGCTCGCTCTCGTCGAACGGCTGATCGTCGGCGACGAATTCGGAGTCGGGCTCGAAGGGGGAGAGGTCGGTGGGAGCGTGACTGCACCCGGCGGTGAGGAGAGCGAGAGCTGCCAGCCAAAAGGCAAACAGCGCTGCCGGTATGCGTCGGACCATGTACATCGAAACCCCTCCGCGTTGGGCCCATGGCCCGTATCGCTCATCCGGCAACTGCCGGAATATTCAAAACCTGCCCGAGCTGGCTTCGGGCCGTCTAATCGCTAGGATCACCTTCTCTTGCCGTCCCGGTGGCGCCCCCGGGAACAACAAAGCAAACCGTACGCGAAAGCTACGCTCGAAAGCCGTCTTTCCAGGCACGGATGACGGCAAAAACCTCTGTTGGATTCAACGCTCGACCTGCGCGGGCTTCCGCGGCTTGTTTCACAGTCTCCTGATGGCACCGAAGGAACGGATTCACATTCCTCTCTCGCCTTATGTTCGATGGCACCGTTGCCTCATCTCGAGCCCGCCGCGCACGGCATTCTTCGAGATACGCCCGCGCCTCGCTATTGTCCGGCTCGACGGCGAGACTGAAAAGTAGATTGCCGATCGTGTATTCATGGGCGCAATAGACCGCAGTGTCGTCCGGTAAGGACGAGAGCTTGGCGAGCGACGCGGTCATCTGTTCTGCGGTGCCTTCGAAGAGGCGTCCGCATCCGGCCGAAAAAAGCGTATCGCCGCAGAACAACGCGCCGTGACCGACGTAGGCAATGTGACCCGCCGTATGGCCCGGCACATCCAACACGTCGAAACGCAACCCGAGCTCCGGGAGATTTACGACGTCTCCCTCTTGCAACAGCGTCGGGTTACCAGGAATGCGTTCGCTTGCTGGCCCGAATACAGAAACTGCTTGCCTCTGTAGCAACTGCACGACACCGCCGACGTGGTCAGGATGATGATGCGTCAGCAGGATTCCGTGGATTTCGAGATCCTGGGCCTCGAGTGCGGCAACGACTGGCGCAGCGTCGCCTGGATCGACAGCGACGACCTTCCTTCGGTCGCGCGGCGAATGAATCAGCCAAATGTAGTTATCGGCGAACGCCCGTACCGGCGTGACCTCGAGCATTTGTCTGAAATCCAGGGAGTCGGCGAGTTGACCGTATTAAACATGTCGCACTATGCAGGGGCAAGCGTGATGAGGGAAGAAGGGAAGGAGGGAAGACGGGAAAAGGGAAAAGGGAAAAGGGAAAAGGGGAAAGGGAAAAGGGGAAAGGGAGGCACTGCTTCCTGTCGTCTGTTGCCTGGCGCAATCACGAATCACGGATCACGAATCACGTTCCGCGCGCCACGCGCTGCTATTCTTCGCACATGCTGGAATTTCAGGCGAACCAAGTCCACGAGTGGCTGCGTTCTCCGCTCGGTGCGCGCTTGTATGCGCTGGAGCGAAAGCTCGTCAGCGAGGCGCTTGCGCAAGTATTCGGTTGGCAGCTCATCCAAATTGGCTTGTGGGGGGATGACGACGGGCTGATCGGCGATGCGCGGACACAGCGCAAGGTCGTGCTTGCCTGGCATGGCGATCGAAAGGGTGGGGGCAAAGGTGTGATTCGATCGCGGACCGATGCGCTCGCGATTGCCTCCGACGCTGCCGATGCGGTCCTGCTGCCTCACACGCTCGAGTACGAACCGGATCCGCACGAAATCCTTCGCGAAGTCGGACGTGTGCTCGCAGGCGAGGGCCACTTGATCGTGCTCGGCTTTCGTCCGTTCTCGAGCTGGGGTGTGCGTCACCTGCTCGCGCGCAACGGCTTCCCTCCCGGACTCGATCGTATGATCGGCGAACGCCGCCTGCGCGATTGGCTGAAACTGCTCGGGTTCGAAATCGTCGACTCGCGCCATTATCTCTTCACGTTGCCTTTGGGCGCGCCGCAGCCGACGTCGACGACGCTCATGGAGCGCGCAGGAGAGACGCTGTGGCCGCTCTTCGCAGGCGGCTATCTCATCAAAGCGCGCAAGCGCGTCTACACGCTCACACCCATTCGTCCACGCTGGCGCCCGCGTCCGAAGGTGGTCGGGGGGCTCATAGAGCCGACGACGCGGAATGGCTCATAAAGGGTTCTGGGCACTGGGCGCTGGTTAGAAATCGCGCGAAGCGCGTGCCGATCTCCGGAGATCAGACCCTGAATCGATTGCCGTTGTAATACCGCCTCGTCGCTTCCGACTGGTTACTATCAACCGGCAACTGTAATTGCGTGCACGGCTTCACCCGTGCACGATGCCCACATTTCCCACCAGAGCCCAGCGCCCAGAGCCCAGTGCCCACCGACAGAATGCCTCCCGTTACCATCTACACCGACGGCGCCTGCCGCGGAAATCCAGGGCCTGGAGGATGGGGCGTCGTGCTGCGCTCTGGCTCGCATGAGAAAGAGTTGCGCGGCGGCGAGCTCGACACGACGAACAATCGCATGGAGCTCACCGCAGCAATCCGAGCATTGGCGGCGCTCAAGCGCCCGTGTCACGTGCAGCTGTACACGGACTCCGAGTACGTGCGCAAAGGCATCACGGAATGGCTTCCGCAATGGAAGGCCCGCAACTGGCGCACAGCAGACAAGAAGCCGGTGAAAAACGTCGATCTTTGGCAAGCGCTCGAGCGCGAAATCGAACGCCACACCATCGAATGGCACTGGGTGAAGGGCCACTCGGGTCACCCGGACAACGAGCGCGCCGATCGATTGGCGAATGAGGCGATCGATGAGTTACTGCTGCGGCGTGACTCGTGACTGGTGACTCCCTAAGACGCTCCGACCAGAATTCCTTGTCCGAGCAAGGGCCAATCAGACGCCAAGCTCGCAGCGTGAGCTTGGGCAGGTTCAGCCGGATTCACCGTGGCTGACAGGTCGTGTGTTACGAAGTCGTCGCCCGGCCCGCGCGAGAGCAGGCCCGGCCGACACCGAGTCGCTAGTCACCAGTCACGAGTCAAGTCTTGGAAGCGTCCGCCCGGCGGTCGCGGTACACTACCGCCATGGACTTCATCGATCTCAAAACCCAGTATCGGCGTTTGCGCGAGCCCATGAATGCGCGCATTCAGGCGGTGCTCGACCATGGGCAGTACGTTCTCGGCAAAGAGGTCGAAGAGCTGGAGAGGCGGTTGGCCGATTACGTTGGCGTCAAGCACTGCGTTGCGGCGTCGAGCGGTACCGACACGCTGCTCATCGCGCTGATGGCGCTCGACATCGGTCCGGGCGATGAGGTCATCACATCGCCGTTCACGTTTATCGCCACCGGCGAGATGATCGCGTTAACGGGCGCGAAGCCGGTGTTCGTCGATATCGATCCGAAGACCTACAACATCGATCCGGCGTTGATCGAGCGGGCGATCACCTCGCGCACGAAGGCGATCATGCCCGTCTCGCTCTATGGACAATGCGCCGATTTCGATGCGATCAACACCATTGCCAACAAGCACGGGCTGGCAGTCATCGAAGACGGTGCGCAGAGCTTCGGCGCGAAATATCGCGGACGCAGATCGTGCGGCTTGTCCGAGGTCGGATCCACTTCGTTCTTCCCGTCGAAGCCGCTCGGCTGCTACGGCGACGGCGGCGCGCTCTTCACGAACGACGATGCGCTCGCGAAGCTGTTTCGAGAAATCCGCGTTCACGGACAGGATCGTCGATACCATCACCCGCGCCTCGGCATCAACGGCCGCTTGGATACGTTGCAAGCGGCAGTTCTGCTGACGAAGTTGGATATTTTCGATGACGAGGTCGCAGCTCGCGAACGTATAGGCAAGCGCTATGGCGAGCTGATCGATGAAGCTTTCGCATCCGCGCCGCCGGAAAAGCGTGTTTCAGGACCCTTCGTCGCGCCGGACTGCACGAGCGTGTACGCACAGTACACCGTCGAGGTCCCGAACCGCGCGCAAGTCGAAGAGCGCATGAAGGCACGCGGCATCCCGACGGCCGTGCACTATCCGGTGCCGCTGCACTTGCAGCCGGTCTTCGGCGATTTGGAGCAGGGGCCAGGCAGTTTCCCGGTTGCGGAAGCCGCGGCGGCGCGCGTGATCAGCTTGCCGATGCATCCGTATCTGACGGAAGAGCAACAACGTACGGTCGTGGATGCATTACGGGACGCCGTGTTGGCGTGAGCACGATTGCTTGAAGCCGCATCCCGGCGATAACCAATAGGGATGCGTCTTGAATGGGGTATGCGATGTCGAGATCGTACTTCGATCGCTTTGTCGAGCGGCGCGATGTTCAACATGTGAACGACCGCGATTGCGTTGCGGTTAGCCGTCGCGATCGCTGAGGCGCCATGCGTCAAGTCGTCCTCGATACCGAAACGACCGGTCTCGAACCCGAAGCAGGGCATCGCATCATCGAAATCGGTTGTGTCGAGTTGGTGAACCGGCGTAAGACCGGTCGCGTGTTCCACCGATACTTGCGGCCCGATCGCGAAGTGGATCGGGGGGCATTGCAAGTCCACGGCATCACCAACGAGTTCCTGGCACAGCAGCCGCGCTTTGCCGACATCGTCGACGAGTTGCTCGAGTTCATCGGGGGCGCCGAGCTCATTATTCACAACGCGGCGTTCGACGTCGCCTTCCTCGATGCGGAGCTGAAGCGGCTGCCCGGGGCGCAGCGCCAAGTCGCGCAGCTCTGCACGATTCTCGACACTTTGCCGCTCGCGCGGCGCATGCATCCGGGTCAGCGCAACAGCTTGGATGCTCTCTGCAAGCGATACGGCATCGACAACTCGCACCGCGAGTTGCACGGCGCGCTCTTAGACGCCCAGATCCTGGCGGACGTCTACCTGGCGATGACGGGCGGTCAAGCCACGCTGATTCTCGGTGAGGAGTACGAAGCGGAGACAGGCGTTTCCAACGAGCCCGTGTTGATGCCGATACCGCGTGGAGCGCTGCGAGTCGTGCGTGCGAGCGCAGAGGAGATCGCCGCGCACGAACGCGTACTCGAAATTCTCGACAAGGTGAGCGGCGGCAAGACGATCTGGCGCACGATCCAAGAGGCGCGTCTCGAGGCCGAGGAAACGGAACGCCTTGCGATGGCAGAGAGCTAGCGTAGGGCTGAAGACTGAAGTAAGCGGCCACTTCCCGTTCGCCCCTTGGGCTTCGCTGCGTCTCCATGGCTGGAGATGCTCGGCGGGAATAGAGTATGGAAGCGAGTTTTCCGAGACGTAGTGCACCCTTTCCGCTATCCCCACCACGCAGTGGGCTTCCCCCGTTTCTTCGGACACGTAGCTAAGCGGCATTAGCCAGCTG
>CALEKY010000086.1 GCA_937902995.1 uncultured Sinobacteraceae bacterium | reverse complement strand
TCTCGCGGCGTGGAGGATCAATCGAGCACGGTTTAACAGGATTCGGAGGTATTCATAATGGCTCTCAAGATCACGAAATCAACCGACGCAATCGAGGTGAAGAACATCACCATGTGCGTGTACGCAGTCCCAGGCGTCGGCAAGACCACGCTCGGATTCACCGCGGAGAAGCCGCTTCTGCTGGATTTCGATCAGGGATCTTACCGCTCCGGCAATCGCGGCGATGTCGTTCAGGTCGCCTCGTGGAGCGATGTGGCGAGCATCACCGCTGATGACCTTGCCCCCTACAAGACGCTGATCGTCGACACCGCGGGCCGCGCGCTTGATGCGCTAACGGTCGACATCATCAACACCAATCCCAAGCTCGGTCGCGGTGGAGCGCTCACGCTGCAGGGGTTCGGCGAGCTCAAGGCGCGGTTCATCGCCTGGACGAAGCTGATCCGAAGCTTCGGGCTCGACGTGGTTCTGATCTCGCACTCGGACGAACAGCGTAGCGGCGACGATATCATCGAGCGGCTCGACATGCAGGGCGGCTCGAAGAACGAGATCTACAAGGCCGCCGATGTGATGGGGCGGCTGTACATCAAGGACGGCAAGCGCTGGCTGAATTTCTCGCCGACCGATACAGCGTTCGGCAAGAACCCTGCGCAGCTCGAGCCGATGATCGTGCCCCACTACTCCGAGGACTCGCAGTTCCTCGCGCGCGTGATCTCGACTACGAAGGCGAAGCTGAACGAGCTGAGCGCTGAGCAAAAGGAAGTCGCGGCGGTTCTCGCTGACTGGAAGGCGAAGATCGACGAACTTGACTCTGCCGAAGCGTTCACTGCACTGATCCCCGAGACGCAGCAAGCGGACGAGCGCGTGCGGGATAACGTCAAGAAATTGCTGGTGGCGGCGGCCAAGGCGAAGGGATTTGAGTTCGACGCCAAGGCGAAAAACTTCGTGCAGAGGGCCGCAGCGTGATTCGTCTCAGTGTCACCGAAGTCGACGGCTTCTTGTACTGGAAGCAGAGCGACGAAGGGCTCGATGCCCTTCTCGCTCGCCTCACAGGCCAGGTAGAGCCCACAGTGCAAATGCAGGCCGGCAAGGCATTCCACAAGATCTTCGAGAACGCCACTGAGGGCGAAATCACCGAGACAACAGTGGACGGCTTCACGTTCGATTTTGCTTTCAGCGGCGACGTATCGATCTCGCCACCGGTCATCCGTGAGTTGAAGGGCGAGCTGCTGCTTTCAACGCCGGTTGGCCCGGTGGTGCTCGTCGGCAAGGTCGATGCGCTGAACGGAAGGACTGTGCACGACTACAAGCTGACGGAGCGATTCGATGCGGAGCGCTATGCCGACAGCTTCCAGTGGCGCGCCTACCTGTTGATGTTCGGAGCGACGACGTTCGTCTACGACGTGTTCCAGGCGCGCTACGACGAGCGGCGGATTACGGTCTACGACTATCACCACCTGAAGTTCCATTCCTATCCGGACATTCGCGGCGATGTAGTGCGCGAAGTATCCGAGCTTGCAGAGATCATCACTAAACACTTGCCGCAGCGCGTTACGGAGGCCGCATGAAGAAGATCTACGACGCCGTGGTTGTCACCGGCGAATACGAGGATCGACAGGGCAACAAGAAGAAGCGCTACCTGACGGTCGGTGCCGTATTCGAGGGAGATCGCGGAATGTCTCTCAAACTCGAAGCTCTGCCGGTCTCGTTCAACGGCTGGATCAGTTTCTACCCCGTGCGAGAGCAATCCGAAACACGGCGGCAACCGGCTCCGCGCCGAGATCCTGACCCTCAAGGCGCGCCATTTGACGACGACATCCCCTTCGCTTTCGCCTTTGCGACTCCGCTCGGCTCGATCCTG
>CALEKY010000085.1 GCA_937902995.1 uncultured Sinobacteraceae bacterium | reverse complement strand
GGCCAGAACAACAAGATGTGAATCCACGTCAAGCGAGAGCGCAGGCGAGTCGCATCGCCGGCGATGCGATGTTGGAGCGACAACGCGCCGCTTGCCGCCGAGCCAACGAGTGCTAGCGCGACGAAACAGCTCATCAGCGCGGCGTCGAGATACGAGCCCAGGCGTCCCCCGGTGTGGACAAAGAGTGCGATCAGCGCACCGATGCCGAGCGCGAGATGCGCGATCCGCCAACCGGCGAAGTTACCGAGCGAGAATGCACGCACGCACTTGCGCAACGACATGAGCAGCGCGATCGCTGTCAGACCGAGTACGGTGAAGCCGCTGATCTGTTTCCATGTGCCGTCGCGCCACAGGAAGTCGAACGACAGGTTCGACTGGATGCTCGCCGCATAGTCGAGCGTGGCGGGCTGGGCGAGTAGTACGCCGACGATCGCCGCGAGGATCGTCAGCACGAGCAGCGATCGCCACGCAGGTACCGCAGGCATGGGTTCGCGTTTGCCGCACAGCTCGGCGAGCAGAGGACGGCACGAACCGCACACGCTCGATGCGCCGGTCGCGGCACATAGCGATGCGATATCGCACGCGCCTTGCGACATTGCTTTGCGAAGCGTGCCGCGGGTTACACCGGTGCAGTTGCACACCGTGACGCTATCGGGCCACTGACTGATGTGCGTCGCCCTGTTCTCAGGCCATAACGATCCGGTCTTGCCGAATCGCCAAAGCTGCCACGGCCAGGCGATGCGTGCGTGCATCACGGCTTCTTGAAGCCGTCCGAGTTGTGCGACATTGCCGATGGCGATGGCGCCGACGATGCGTCGGCGTTCGATCGCCACTTTGCAGTACTCGTTGCCGCACCGATACGTCGCACAGCGCGCGCTCGGACTTAAGTCGTCATCCGTGATGCGGCCGATGCTGAACACGGGCATCTCGAGCACTTTCAAACGTGTCGCCGCGAGCGAGCCGCGATAGGAGGCGGACTGGCCCGAGAGATTCGTTGCGGCGATTGCCGCTTGCTCGAAACCAGGAGCCACCAGCCCGTAGACGATGCCGCGGTGCTCGGCGCACTCGCCGACCGCATAGATCGACGGATCCGACGTGCGCAGCGCATCGTCCACGCGAATGCCGCGGCCGATGCTCAATCCCGCGCGGCGTGCGAGCTCGACATTCGGACGAATACCCGCCGCGATGACGATCGTGTCGCACTCCACGACCGAACCGTCCATCAGTTGCACGCCTTCGACGCGCACATTCCCGACGACCTGTTTCACGCCGACGCCGACGCGAAGTCGAATCGCAAGCCTCTCGAGATGCGCAGCGAGCATGGTGCTTGCTTCGTCATCGAGCTGCCGGGGCATGAGGCGCGGTGCGTGCTCGATGACCGTCACTTCCGTGTGGAACCGCCGCATCGCGCGCGCTGCTTCGAGCCCGAGCAATCCGCCGCCGATCACGACGGTGCGTCGACTGCGCATGCGACGCGCAAAGAGCTGCTGTGCGTCGCGCAACTCGCGGAACGTGTAAATGCCTTCGAGATCGATGCCGGGAATGTTCGGAACGACCGGTGTCGATCCCGTCGCGATCACGAGCTGCGAATACGGTTGGATTCGACCGTGCGCATCGACGATGCAGCGCGCTCCTCGATCGATGGACTGCACGGCGCAGCCGAAGCGACGCTCGATGTGCGGCGAAGCCGGCAGCGACGAATCCGCATTCCAAGCGTCCCAACGGATTTCACCGGCGAGCAACGAGCTCAAGCGAACACGGTTGTACGGCTCATCGGGTTCGGCGCCGTACAGCACGATGGATACATCGCTGCGGCGCCGATGCAGCTCGCCGGCGACGCGTACGCCCACGGGTCCGCTACCGACGATGACGATCGGACGTTCTGCGAGCGCGGGCGCGGCGGCAGCTTCGAGCGCGGCAACCATGTATCGAACGAACCTCGCAACCAAAAAAAACGGCGTCCCGAAATGAGTGCGGCGAACGCACTCGCTTGGGGACGCCGTCGTCCGGGAGCCATTGGCGGCTCGACCTGCCTCGAGTCAAGCAACCTGCGTGCCAGCGAGGCTGTGAGCGACGTCGATCTTGCGTATCCGCTTGAGAATCAGCGTATTTGCGCTCGAGCGGCACACTGGAGACTCGTGCGCACGATGGGCAATGCTCGATCGCGACGACGCGCGACGCACAAGCAGAGTGCGTCACGAAGTCGGAAACGCATTGGAATGAAGCGGTCGACGTGCCGGTCCGTGTGATCCGCCGCAGCCGCGAGCGCAAGAAGCGTCAGCGCAAATAGGCGCGCAGATTCCTCGGATCGAAGATCCTGTTGTCGAAGAAACCTGTACTGCTCGCCGGATCTCCTTCGATCTTCCAGTCCTCGCTCGGCAGCTCGACGTGCAAAGGCGCGAGTGCCAAACGATACAGGTCAGGACGAAAGGTCGCTTCGACGAGTGCGACGTGCTGAGGATCGAACTCGATCTGACGCCAGCGAACCATCTGCGAATAGAACCACACGGCATGGCTGCGCCACGGGAACGTCGCGGCGTGACGTGCGGGAACGTAGAAGTCGGGGATGTCGCGCGGATGATCGCCGGGTCCCAGTGCGACTTTGTTCGAAAGACCGCGTTGAAGGATGTCTGCCGGCGCACCGACATATCGCGGTTCCGCCAACAACCGTGCGAGCTCTTCGTGATTGGCCGGGTTCTCGCACCATTGGGCCGAGCGATACAGGGCGCGCACGAGCGCGCTGACGCGTTCTGGATAACGTTGCGTCCAATCGAGACGAAAACCGAGCACCTTTTCGGGGCTCAAGCGCCAGATCGCCGACGTCGCCACGACGATGCGACCGACGCCGGCGCTCACGGCCAAGCTGTTCCATGGTTCGCCGACGCAGAATCCGTCGACCTGGCCTTCGCGCAGTGCATCCACGAGCAATGGCGGCGGCAGCACGATCAAGCGCACGTCGCGATCCGGATGGATGCCGGCCGCGGCGAGCCAATATCGCAGCTCATAATTGTGACACGAGAACGGATACACCATCGCGAACGTGAGCGGGGGCTGCTTCAAGCGTTCGCGCCGAGCGACGACCTCGCGCAGTGCCGTGCCTTGCGTTGCCGGATCGGCGCCGAGCCGCGCGCCCGCGGCCGTCATCTGCTCCCACAATTCATTCGACACGGTGATTGCATTGCCGCCGAGTCCGAGCGAGAAGGGCGCGACGATGGGCACCTGCAAGTGTCCGATGCCGAGCGAAGAAGCGACTGCCATCGGTCCGAGCATGTGCGCAGCATCGAAATGACCGACGATGAGCCGATCGCGGATGTTCGCCCACGACGTTTCGCGCATCAGCGCCAGATCGAGCCCTTCCGCCGCCGCGAAGCCCTTCTCGACGGCTGCAACGAGCGGCGCGCAATCGAGCAAGGGAATGAATCCGACGATGATGTTGGAGTAGGTCACTTCAGTAGCCTCGCCGCGGTGATGACGCTTTGCGCGACCTCGCTGATCCGGCGGTTTTCGTTCATTGCGGCCCGGCGTAACAGTGCGTAGGCGGCTTCCTCGCTCATGCCGCGCTCTTTCATGAGAATGCCTTTCGCGCGCTCGATGATCTTGCGCTCGGCCAGCGCCTCCTTCGCGCGTTCGAGCTCATCGCGCAATTTGCTGAAGGCTTTGTAGCGGCTGACAGCCGTGTCGAGAATCGATTTGACCCGCTCCTTCTTGAGGCCGTCGACGACGTAAGCACCGACGCCCGCTTCGACCGCTGCCTCGATCATGTCGGTATCGGATCGGTCGACGAACATCGCGATCGGCCGGCGTACGCACCGAGACACCTGAAACATCTGCTCGAGCACGTCGCGATTGGGATTTTCCAGATCGATGAAGATGACGTCGGGATCGTTGTCCACGATCCTGCGCATCAGATTCTGCATGTCGCGCACGACGACGATGTTCGACAGTCCTGCCTCGCGCAGTCCGTCTTCGAGCACGGACGCGCGCATCACATTTTGATCGACGATCAAAATGCGCAGGGAATCCTTGGGCGACTTTTCTTCCGGCATCGACCCACGCGGGGTGCAACGGCCGTGCCACCTCGAAAGCCTTGCGGCGAGCCGGCCGCGACGCCGTCGCGCGGCAGGCGCCGCACTCACTTCGTGCGTGTGAGTCGATGTCATGCCCCGTTCGAGTTCACCTCGCGGGTCGTCTTCGCTGAGTCGACACCCATCGATTCCGCGTCGAGCTGAATAAATTCCGAGCGCTGACGAGGAGCTAGACGACCGTCGCGCGACTGAACGCGGAGGATGGCACGTCCATTGCAGATTCAAGGGCAACGGACGCAACGCGTCCTCCGAATGAGCCGCCCAACAGCGGGCGTGCTGGGCAACGCTGCCGACTCATCGCATGCGAAAGCGTGCTGACGAAGTCGGGCAGCGTTTTTTGTTTGGCCGATAGAAACGCGAGGAGAAGGACGGATGATCGACGTATCGAGGCGCCGGACTCTGCGAGCGGCAGCAGTGGCGATGCTGCTGATGGCGACTGCAGGTCACGCGGCCGAGCTCAAGCTCGAGAAAGAAGAGCTGAAGCTCGGATTCATCAAGCTCACGGACATGGCGCCGCTCGCGATCGCGTACGAGAAGGGATTCTTCGAAGACGAAGGCCTGTACGTCACGCTCGAACCGCAAGCGAATTGGAAAGTCATCCTCGACCGCGTCATCACCGGCGAGCTCGACGGCGCGCACATGCTCGCCGGGCAGCCGCTCGGCGCGACGATCGGCTTCGGCACGAAGGCCGACATCGTGACGGCGTTCAGCATGGACTTGAACGGCAACGCGATCACGCTCTCGAACGAAGTGTGGAACATGATCAAGCCGAATCTGCCGACCGATGCGAACGGCAAGATCGTGCATCCGATCAAGGCGGACGTGCTCAAGCCCGTCATCGAGAAATTCCGGAGCAACGGCAAGACCTTCAACATGGCGATGGTCTTTCCGGTCTCGACGCACAACTACGAGCTGCGCTACTGGCTGGCCGCCGGCGGCATTCATCCCGGCTTTTATTCGCCGACCGACGTGAGCGGTCAGATCAAAGCCGATGTGCTGCTGTCAGTGACGCCGCCCCCGCAGATGCCGGCGACGCTCGAAGCGGGAACGATCAGCGGTTATTGCGTCGGTGAGCCTTGGAACCAGCAGGCGATCTTCAAGGGCGTCGGCGTTCCCGTCATCACCGACTACGAAATCTGGAAGAACAATCCGGAAAAAGTTTTCGGCGTGACGAAGGCGTGGGCGGAGAAACATCCGAATACGCATCTTGCGCTCATCAAGGCGTTGATCCGCGCCGGGATGTGGCTCGACGAGAACAACGGTGCGAATCGCAAAGAAGCGGCGCGGATCCTCTCGAAATCGCAATACGTCGGTGCCGATTACCAGGTCATCGCAAACAGCATGACCGGCACGTTCGAATACGCGAAGGGCGACAAGCGTGAATTGCCGGATTTCAACGTTTTCTTCCGCTATTTCGCGACGTATCCGTATTACAGCGATGCGATTTGGTATCTCACGCAAATGCGGCGTTGGGGACAGATTCCCGAGGGCAAACCCGACGAGTGGTACGCCCAAGTCGCAAAGCAGGTTTATCGGCCCGACATTTATCTGAAAGCCGCCAAGCTCCTCGTCGAAGAAGGCAAGGCGAAGCAAGAGGACTTCCCATGGACGTCCGACGGTTATCGCTCGCCGACGAAGGATTTCATCGACGGCATCGAGTTCGACGCCCGCAAGCCGAACGCGTATCTCGAGAAATTCTCGATCGGCTTGAAGGGCATGCAGAAGATCGAAGGCGGCGACGTCGTCGGCAAGTGAGGAGGGAACCATGCGCGCAAAGGCGACCGTCGAGAAACCGAGCCCCGCGGCGTCGAACGCGGCGAATGAACCGCTGCCGCCGGCCGCGAACGCACCGCGCGTGCGACCGCCCCGATCGCTGGACGGGTTGTTTCGGTTCCTGACGCTGATCGGGCTCGGTTTTCTGGTTCCGATCGTGCGGTTGTGCCGCGGCGAGAATCCGCGCGCGCAATGGCGCGAGCTTTGGCAATCGCTCGGCGTGCCGCTGCTTGCAATCGCGGTGTTCCTGTTCGCATGGAGCCGGCTGTCCGCTTCCATCGAAACGAGCCTCGGACACATTCCAGGCCCGCTTGCTGTCTGGGAGCAGACGAAGGCGCTTTGGGAGGACCACAAGGCAGAGCGCGAGAAGGCGGCGGCGTTCTACGAGCGGCAAGCCAAGCGCAATGCGGAGAAGCTTGCCGCCGATCCGAACGCCGAAATCGTCACCCGCAAGTACACCGGCAAACCGACGTACATCGACCAGATCTTTACGAGCTTGAAGACCGTGTTCATGGGCTTCTTGCTCGCAACGGCGATCGCGGTGCCGGTGGGCATTTTCTGCGGACTATCGCAGACGATCAGCGCTGCCTTGAATCCGCTGATTCAGGTCTTCAAGCCGGTGTCGCCGCTCGCGTGGCTGCCGCTCGTGACGATCATCGTGAGCGCGGTGTACGTCACTTCGGATCCGATGTTCGAGAAGGCGTTTCTGATCTCGGCGATCACCGTCACGCTGTGCTCGCTGTGGCCGACGATCATCAATACGGCCGTCGGCGTCGCGTCGATCGACAAGGATTTGGTCAACGTCGCGAAGGTGCTGCGGCTGCCGTGGACGACGAAGCTGTTCAAGCTCGTGATGCCTTCGTCGCTGCCGCTCATCTTCACGGGTATGCGCTTGTCCCTTGGCGTCGGCTGGATGGTGCTGATCGCCTCGGAAATGTTGGCGCAGAACCCGGGCCTCGGAAAATTCGTCTGGGACGAGTTCCAGAACGGCAGCTCCGACTCCCTGGCACGCCTGATGGTCGCTGTGCTGACGATCGGCCTGATCGGTTTCGTGCTCGATCGCCTGATGCTGACGCTGCAGAGCCTCTTCAGTTTCGGCGCGCAGAGGTGAGAACCGATGCCATCCCTGCAGCTCAAGAACGTTTGCAAGCGGTACGGTGCCACGCAGGTGCTCGACGACGTGAATCTCTCCATCGAGGAAGGGGAGTTCGTTGCGATCGTCGGGTTCTCGGGCAGCGGCAAGACGACGCTGATCTCCGCGATTGCCGGGCTCGTCAAGCCGGACAGCGGCGAGATTCTTCTCAACGGTCAGCCGGTGCGCGAGGCCGGTCCCGATCGCGGCGTCGTGTTTCAAAGCTATTCGCTCATGCCGTGGCTCACGGTTTACGGCAACGTCGCGCTTGCGACCGATGCCGTGCACGGCGATCGATCTGCGGAAGAGCGGCGCGCGCATACGCTCAAGTACATCGAGATGGTCGGCTTGAGCCATGCGATCGATCGGCGGCCGGCGGAGCTGTCGGGCGGCATGCGTCAACGCGTTGCGGTCGCGCGTGCGCTCGCAATGGATCCGCAGATTCTGTTGCTCGATGAGCCGCTCTCGGCGCTCGATGCGCTCACGCGCTCGAAACTGCAGGACGAGATCGAAGCGATCTGGCGCCAGCAACGCAAGACGGTCGTGCTCGTGACGAACGATGTCGACGAAGCCTTGCTGCTTGCCGACCGTATCGTGCCGCTGACGCCCGGTCCCAACGCAACGCTCGGACGCGAGTTCGAAGTGGACATTCCGCGGCCGCGCGATCGTGCGGCGCTCAATCACGATCCGCACTACCAACAGCTTCGCGCACAGATCACGCAGTACTTGATCGATGTCGGCAACGAAGCGGGCGCAAGCGCCGAAGAACGCAAAACGTTGCCGGACGTCGTCCCAATTACTGCCGAGCAAGCTGCACGAGCCGCGACTACGGCAAAACCTGCAGAGAATCTCGACAAGTATGTGGAGTTCTACGACGTTACGAAGATTTATCCGACCCCGAAAGGTCCGCTCACCGTCGTCGACAAATTCGCTCTGAACATCCGTAAGGGGGAGTTCATATCGCTTATCGGGCATTCCGGTTGCGGTAAGTCGACGGTGCTGTCGATGATCGCCGGGCTCAACGAGATCTCCGGAGGGAGCATCGTCTTGGACGGCAAGGAAATCGCCGATGCCGGTCCCGATCGCGGCGTCGTGTTTCAGGCGCCGAGCCTACTGCCTTGGTTGACTGCACGCGAAAACGTCGCGCTCGGCGTGGAGCGCGTGTATGCGCATGTCAGCGTGCAGGAGCGTCGGGACATCGTCGAGTACTACCTCGAACGCGTCGGACTCGCCGATGCGCTCGACAAGAAGGCAAGCGAGTTGTCGAACGGCATGAAACAACGCGTCGGTTTGGCGCGTGCGTTCGCGCTTTCGCCGAAGCTCCTATTGCTCGACGAGCCGTTCGGCATGCTCGATGCGCTCACGCGCTGGGATTTGCAGGAAGTTCTGATGGACGTGTGGCGGCGCAATCGCATCACGGCGATCTGCGTCACGCACGATGTCGACGAAGCGATCTTGCTCGCCGACCGGGTCGTCATGATGACGAACGGGCCGTACGCGAGGATCGGCAAGATCATGAACGTCGACTTGCCGCGTCCGCGAACCCGCAAGGCGCTGCTCGAACACCCGAAGTACTACGAATACCGCGAAGAGCTGCTCGCATTCCTGGCCGATTGCGATCGGCAGCATCGTGCGGAAGCGGCATGAGAGGCATGGGAGGTTTGTATGGGCCGAGAACACGAAAAAGTCATGCGTTGGACATTGCGCAGCGCCGTTGCCGTCGCACTGTTCGGCGCCTCCATCGCGCAAGCGGACGACATCGGTGTTGCGCTTAAAGCGACGAAGCCGATCATCGATGCCCGGCTGCGGTTCGAGAACGTCGAACAGGATCCGCTCGTCGAGGAATCCGACGCCAACACCTTGCGGCTGCGGCTGGGATTCCAGACCGGCAAGGTGTGGAATACGAGCTTACTCGCCGAAGGCGAGTTCGTTTGGCCGTTCGACGGCGATTATCGCGACGACAATTCCGTTGCCAGGAATGCGGCGTACCCAGTCGTGCCGGATCCGGAAGTCTACGAGCTGAATCGGTTGCATCTGACGAACACCTCGCTGCCGGGTACGACGATCACGCTCGGCCGGCAGCGCATCCTGCTCGACGATCATCGATTCGTCGGCAATGTCGGTTGGCGTCAAAACGAACAAACGTTCGATGCCGTCCGCATCGTCAACAAGCCGGTCGCTCCGTTGACGATCGACGTGACGTACCTGAATCGCGTGAATCGCGTGTTCGGCAAGGACTCTCCGCAAGGCGTGTACAAGGGCGACGGGTACCTCGCAAACATTGCGTATCAAACGCCGATCGGGAAGATCACCGGATTTGCCTACGTGCTCGACTTCGATCCGATCGCAACGCTGCCTGCGGCCATGAACCCAACGCGCGTCTCGACCGAGACGTTCGGCGTGAGGTTGGCTGGCGATCGAGCGATCGGTCCGACGAAGCTCGCGTACGTCGCGTCGTACGCGACGCAGGAGGACTACGGCGACAATCCGTTGGTTTTCGATCTCGATTATTACTTGGCCGAAGTCACCGGCAGCTTCAAGCAGTTCAGCGTGACGCTCGGTCGAGAAGTGCTGGAGGGGAACGGTACGGTCGGATTCGCTACACCGCTCGCCACGCTGCATCGCTTCAACGGTTGGGCAGACAAATTCCTCGTGACGCCGCCGAACGGCCTCGACGATCGCTACGCTGCCCTCGGTTATGCGGTGAAGGCGTTGGGTTTACTCGAATCCCTATCCGTAACCGTCGCGTATCACAGCTACGAGAGCGAACGCGGCTCGTTCGATCTCGGCGATGAGATCAACTGCCAAGTGCAGGCGAAATGGCAACGCTTCGTCGCAACGCTCAAGTACGCCGATTACGACGCCAAGCCTGTCGCCGAGACCACGGCGTATCAGGACACCGTCAAGTGGTGGGCGATGATTGAGTATGTATGGTGAGAGGGGCTCTGGGCGCTGGGGCTCTGGACCGGACACGCGGAGCGTCCGGCGGGGTCGAGTAGGGTGCAGGACTTGGGTGTGGTTCGACAACGTCCCTGCAGGCTTGTAACCAGTGTCCAGGCCCAGCGCCCAATGCGCTAACGCCGTTTCAGCGTGCAGCCGTAGACGGTCGGTTCTTTCGAACAAACATCCGGCAGTCCGTGCTTCTGCCAATAAGCCGCGAGCTTGGTGGCGTTCACGATCTCTCTGAAGCGCCGGTGTTTACGCAGGAAGTCGGTTTGCGGCAGCCACAACAGGCGCAGCGGTACGGCTTCGCCCGCCTTGACCTGTCGCAGCATGCGGTTGAATACAAAATCCGGCCGACGTAACGCCGCGCCGAACAAAACCTCCGTGTGCGCATCGATGGTTTCGTCATCGGCGCTGCGCGTGATGATTTTCAGTGCATCGGGCACCTTGCTGCGATCGGTACTGGCATCGATGACTGCGCGGATCAACTCATCGGACACGGCCTTGTGTTCCCGCAATAGAGCGTCGGCGCGGAAACGATCGTTCTCGAGCAACAGAACGGCTGCTTGAATGCGTGCCGTGTCCGCTGTCAGTTCTTCGCCTGTCCCTTCGGTACGCATCGCTATCCGCGCGTACGCCGCACATTGATGTGCACCGCGGTTGCCGGGTTGAAGTGTGGCGGCCCGGTGCGCGTGCGCGAGTGCAGCATCCACCCGGCCTACGTCGAGGAGCAAACAACCGAGCGCTTCGAGCGCCGCGACGTTGTTTGCATCGAGTGCGAGTGCTGCTTGCAAGTGTTCCTGTGCAGTCGCCCAGTCCATCTTGCGCGCATACACAATGCCGAGTGCGGCATGCGCATCGGCCAGCTCGGGATCGGCTGTCAATGCGCGCTGTGCCGAAGTCTCGGCAAGTCTCGTCAACGAATCTGCATCTTCGCCGCCGACGCTCAAATAGCCGAGCGCGAGCAGGGCGCGTGCGCGTGCAAAGTCGCGAAATCGGCGCGTCACTCGCTCGAGCCGCTCCAAAGTCGAGACCCGATCGTGAGTCGGGCTGGACGGCGCAGTGAACCCTGTCGCGTCTTCAGCGAACCAGGCATCGCCTGCATTCAGAAACGTCGCATAGGCTGAGGCGTCTTCAGTTCCCAACAACTTGGACCAATCGCTGCCGTTCGCCGCTCCGAGAAAGCTCGGCAAGCGTTCGGCCAAGCGCCGCATCGCGGCGAGTTGCGAATCCTGCGGCAGTTGCAACAGCTCGCTGCGCTCGACGACGCCGTCGGGTGCAACGAGAGCGAGTCCGGCGAGCGACTTTGCCGGCTGCACATCGATGCGCAACGTGAAGCTCTGTGCGCCGGTCGGATGCGTCGCGATCGAGACGAGGTTCAGCTTGCTGCGCGCGAGCAAGTTGCGCAGCTCACGCGTCATCCACGGTGCTTGCTCGCCTTGCGTTTCGATTCGCAACGGTTGCGAGCCATCGAAAACCGCACGCGGCGGCGGGGGCGGCTGCTCCGGCGAGCTCGCGATGAAATTGCGCGCCGCGAACAGCGCGATAAGCGCTGCGAGCAGGACGAGGCCGACGATGCGCAACTTGTTCATGCGGTGGCAAGGTTGCCGTTGAGGCGAGCGCGCTGCAAGCGAGCGGCGTGCGAAGCGCGTTAGCGCGAGCGGAACCGACACACGCACTCGGGATGGCCCACAAGGACGGGCACGTCCAAAGTGGAGTCTCGATGCAATGACGAGTCACACGCCGAGGTGAACCCCTGGCCGCGCCGGTTGCGCGCCCGTTAGGGCGCGCGCGGAAGAGGCTGTCAGCCAATAGCCTGTGGCAAACTCCGTTTGCGTGCTCGACCCCTCGCCGGCACGGTTGGCTCTGCCCGCCTCTCCCTCAGGGGAGAGGCGTTCGTGCGCTCCGCGCGCCCAACTTGCCTGTAGCCTTTTCATCCCAGGTGCCACCATGGCTGACAAACCGAACCTGTATTTATTACGCGCTTCCGACATCGCAGCGCGATCGCAGACGTTCTCGCACCCGTGGAATCCGCGGTCCGAGGTCACCGGCTATCAGATGGGCAAGGCGACAGGGCTCAAGCGCACGGGCGTGAATCTGGCGCGTCTAGCGCCGGGTAAGGAATCGTTCGTCTATCACTCGCATTGGCTCGAAGAAGAGTGGATCTACATCCTGCAGGGCCGCGGCGTCGCGCGCATCGACGGCGAGAGCTATGAAGTGGGTCCGGGGGATTTCATGGCCTTCCCGACACCCGGTGTGGCTCACCATCTGACCAATCCGTTCGAGGAAGAGCTGGTCTACCTCATGGGCGGCGAGAATCGCGAGTACGACGTCGCGGATTTTCCGGAGCTGGGCAAACGAATGTTCAAGCACCAGGGCGGCGTGGAGATCTTCGATCTCGCCGACGCCAAGCCGTTCGGACCGCTCGATCAGAAGTGAGCCGCGGGCGCGCCAGCAATCTCAAACTTGTGTGAGCTTCTGGCTCAGGTCCCGTAGCTTGCGGCGCGCCTCCGGGTCGTACGCGGCGGCATTTGCCTTCATCTCGCGTTTGCCGTTGAAGAACAGGCCGCTCTTGAACTTCAGCTCGGGATCGGTCGCAAGGTGCATGACGGCATCGGCACCTTCGGCAACGGAGCTGCGGGGCTGTACGCCGGCGCTGCGCACCATCGTCGTATCCATGTACGTTGCCGGATGGAGCGCATTGACCGTGATGTTCTTGACCGCAAGCTCTTCTGCGAGATCGATCGTGAACATGACCTGCGCGAGCTTGCTTTGCGCGTATGCGCGGCTGCCGTCGTATTCGCGCTCGAGCATGACGTCGTCGAAATCGATCGCGCGTTGTGCCAGCGAGGCCACGTTGACGATGCGCGACGGCGATCCGGCAACGAGATTCGGAATCAGCAGTCGCGTGAGCAAATAGCCGGCAAGATAGTTCACTGCGAAGCGCAGCTCGTAACCGTCGGCGCTCACCTCCCGCGACTGCTTGCCATCGCGATTCGCCGAGCCGATGCCGGCATTGTTGATGAGCAGATGCAAACGCCGGTGATCGTCGCCGACGGCCTCGGCCAATTTGCGCACTTCAGCGAGCGAAGCGAAATCGGCGCGATAGAGCTTGGCAGAGCCCGGAGTTTCCTTGTTGATCTGCTCGACGACGGCAGCGCCGCGTTCTTCGTTGCGGCCGTGCACGAGGACAGTCGCACCCAATGCCGCCAGCCTCAAAGCCACCTCTTTCCCGAGCCCGTCAGTCGATCCGGTGACGAGGGCGGTCTTACCTTCGAGCAACAGCTCGCTCGAACCGGCCGAGGGATCGCCTTGCGCCGCCAACAACGAACGGCCCGATCCGGGTGTGAATGTCGCAAGGATTGCAGCCCCGCCCAATAGCACCGTGCGTCGATCCAATTGTGTTCGTTCCGTCATGTACTGCTTGCGCATGAAATCTCTCGTCGAGGAGTGTCCGTAAAGCGGCGCGCCGACGGTTACTGCCACTGATTGCCGCCCTGGTCTTGCACGATCGCGCGTTCCGATCGGCGAGGAATGCCGTCGAATCTCGAGCCGCGAAGAATGACACGTGCACCATCGCCCGCGTCGAACGATGCGGCAGCGCCTTCGATCGTGCTGTTCGAGATATGCACCAGTGCATCGCGGATCACGACCGCAGTGCCCGTTGCCGCGATGCGGCTGTTCGTGATGTAGAGCTCGCAGCCGTCTCGCGCGACGATCGCATCGCCGTCCACGAATACATCGCGGTTGTCGAAGTGCAACATGCGGCGGCCTTCGCAGATGATGGGCTCGACGGTGCGTTGCGTGGCGGGGCGTTCGGTCGCAGTGACGGTTGGCGTCGATGCCGAGACGATGCTCACGCCAGGACCGGTCACTTTGATCTGGCCGTCGCTGCTGCGCTCGATCGTGTAATCCGGTGTCGCCTTTGGTGCGCTCGTAGCGGCGGTTGCGGTCTCGGTCGAGGTCTCGGCCATGGGTTGCGTCGTCGCCGGCGCCCGCTCCAGCAATGCCGAGACAGGGACTGCGGCCAACTCCGTCACGCGCACGGTGCGTACCTCGCCCGTGTCTTTCATGCGTAATGTGAACACGCCGGCAGTCGTGTCGGTGGCGAGCACTTCGATGTACGGATTGCGCCGCAATGCTTCCCGTGCCCAATCCAACTGCGGGCTTGCCGTGTCGGTGCTCGGGGTCGCGCCCTGGGTTTCTGCAGTGGTCTGCGTGTCGCGCGTTTCAACGTTCTCGACCGCAGAAGTCGGCGGCTGTTTCGTGCACGCCGATGCAAGCACAGCGGTGCACACTCCGATCAAGGCGAGTTGCAAGGTACGCACGCGTGCGCGATCGCTGGCGGTGTGCATAGAGCCTCCTGGCGTGGAATGCGTTGGCGCTATCCTCGCGCCCGGTCCGGTCCGAAGTCCAGTGTTCGCGCGTCGTCGCTGTCTCTCGTGGCGTTCAGGCGCGCAAAGCTTTCAATAGCTGCGTTTCGCGCTCCGGCGCAAAGCCTGCGCGCAGCTTCTCCTGCTGCTCCTTGGGTCGGGTGCGATGCCAGGCGAGCGTATCGCGGACGGTCGTTTCCAAGGTCCGGAATCGTAAGCCTTTTGCCACCGCGCGCGCGGAGCTCACCAGCGTCGCGCCGGCAAGCTCGCCGGTCGTCGGTGCCCAGATCGGTACCTCGACGCCTTCGAGCGCTTTGTGTCGCTCGAGAAACTCGGCAGGTGCCCAGACGAATCGCGTGTCAACGCCCGAAATGCGTTTGGCCGTTTCGAGCAGATCGCCCATCGTGACGGCACCCGGCGGGTTGCATGCGTTGTACTTGCCGGCGATGCGTCGTTCGACGCACAGGCGTACGAATTCGGCAAGATCGCGCACGTCGATGAATTGAATGGGATCGGTCGGAGTCCCCGGCGCTAGCATGTCTCCGCCGCGGGCGACGCGCACCGGCCAGTAGGTGAACCGATCCGTCGGATCGCCTGGACCGACGATGTAGGTCGGACGGATGACCGCGCAATTCTTACCGAACGCCTGCTCGACCGTTTGCTCGCACAACGCTTTCAACCCGCCGTACGTACTGTCCGTCACCTGCTCGGTGTTCGGGTCGGCAAGCGTTGCAAGCTTGTAGTCCTCATCGATGCCGGGCGGTGTCAGGTCGGCGTACGCGGAAATGCTCGAAATGAAAATGTAATGCTCGGCATGGCCGCGAAGGATGTCCGTCGACAACTTGACCTGTTTCGGTGTGTAGCCGGAGTTGTCGATGACGACATCCCAATCCCGGCCGCGGATCGCATCCATTTGCCCATTGCGGTCGCCGATCAAGGTCTCGACATCGGGGAACAGTTTCGGATTGCGGCGCCCGCGATTGAGCAGCGTGACCTTGTGGCCTGCGGCACGCAGCGCCTCGACGAAGTGGGGGCCGATGAAGCCTGTACCGCCGAGAATCAGTACGCGCAGCGCCTGATCCTGTGCCGCACTCGCGCGACCGAACATGAGGGCGGTTGCGGCGGTGCCGAGGCCGAGCTTCAAGACATCGCGACGATCCATAGTCGAAGCCTCCACGTAAACCGAAGTTGAGAACTCCGGTTGGATGCAGCTATCGAGCGAACGGTTGCAATGCCGCGGATTCTGCGGCGAGCTTGTCTCAGCAGCCTGACAGTGCGGCCACCCATTCTCTCAAGAGCGCAACGCCGGCCTCGTCGACCTTCGCCGAACCGAGCGGCGGCATCGCATAAGCATCGCGCCGGTTCATACGGTTGATGATGATCGAGTTGTCCGGATTGCCGGGCGCAATCAGTCGCGCTGCCGAACCGAGCTCGAGGTTACCGAGCTGCGGCGCCACGTTGCACGCGTTCATCGAGGCGAGCGCAGTGGTGTAGCGCAGGTCGAGCGTGCACGGCGTCGGGCCGCCCGGACGATGGCAGTTGCTGCAGTTCGCATGCAGATACGCGCGGGCACGTGCGGCGAGCGGTGCGCTCGTGTCCATCGGATCGGGCAGCGCCGGTTCCGCGGAGGCATCCGCTACCGGCGGAACGAGCGCACCGATCGCGCTCAAGGTCGCGAGCTGATTCGCAGTGCGATTGGTTTGCGCGTATGTGAAATCGCGATTCATTTGCGCGGTTTCGAGCCCGAGCGAGCGCCCGGCGGCATTCGTGTGACACTGCGCACATTGGGCTTCGCTCGGGAAGATCCACCGGTTTGCCCGTCGATCACGCGTTGCGCGCCGCCGCGCACGAGCGTGGCATCGGTCTGCTGTGCATTCCATTCGTAGGAATAGCCGCCCCAGCCGCCGTCGGGATGGCGCATCAGGAGACGCGTCTCGATCAGCCGGTTGCCGCGCCGGAACTGCTTCATCAGCACCGTACCGACCGGCAGGTCCCAATCGCCGCTCGTGTCGCGGGAGATGTCGCCGGTATTGGGCAGCGCCATCCAACGTTCCTTCGTCGCGCCATCGGACCAGAACGGTGCGTTGATCGAGTAGCCGATCAAGGCTTCGCGCGGCTGTTTCGGATCGGCGGGATCGACGCATCCCGTCGCACTCAATGTTGCGGGGATCTCCGCCGTTCCGCCGCCCGCATTGAACACGATTCGATGCAGCGTGCCGCCGTAGTGAATGACGTACAACTCGCCGTCGTTGCCTTCCGCGAACGAAGAGATGTTGAGATTGCTATCGAGAAGCAGCGTCGGCTGGCGATTGCCGGACTGTTCGGGTATCCAAGTCCAAATATTGCCGCTCACGTAATCGCCGAACAGATAGCGTCCGACGAACGCGGTGTCCTGTTGTCCGCGGTAAACGAAGCCGCCCGTGATCGATTGACCTTGCGAGTGGTCGTATTCGATCAGCGGATCGATCAAAGCCGCACCGGCGCACGCCGGCGTGCCTGCCGAGTCGTAATCGTGCGCGCCTTCGCGGCAACGCCAACCGTAGTTGCCGCCGAGGGTTACCCGATTCACTTCTTCATGCGCGTTCTGTCCCACATCCGCGAGCCAGAGCTCGCCGTTGGCGCGATCGAAACTGAAGCGCCACGGATTGCGAAACCCCCAGGCGTAGATCTCGGGACAATTGCCCGAGCTTCGTGCCGTCGGCCCGCAGCGATCGTTCGGATTGGCCGGATCGAAGAACGGATTCGACGCAGGAATGCCGTAGCTTTGATTTGCCGGCACTTGGTCGACATCGATACGCAGCAACTTGCCGAGCAGCGTCGTGAGACGTTGACCGTTGCCGTTCGTTCCCCATTGGTCGCCGGCGCCGCCGCCGTCGCCCAGGCCGATGTACAGATAGCCGTCGGGGCCGAACGCAATGTGTCCGCCGTTGTGATTGGTGGAAGGTTGATTGAAGGCGAGCAGCACGGTCTCGCTTGC
>CALEKY010000084.1 GCA_937902995.1 uncultured Sinobacteraceae bacterium | reverse complement strand
CGCGCTACGCCTCGGTCTACCGCGAAGTCTCGGGAAGGCCGCCATGCAGGGCGGTCGCATGAAGTTCGTTCTGTTCTATCACTCGTTGGTTTCCGACTGGAACCATGGCAATGCACACTTCCTGCGCGGCATCGTGCGCGAGCTGGTCGGGCTCGGACATCAAGTGGACGTGTACGAGCCGGCCGACGGTTGGAGCTTGAGTCATCTGCTCGAGGAGCACGGCCAACGCGCGCTTGCCGAATTCCGCATTGCCTATCCCGGCTTGAAGAGCCACTTCTATACGCACGATCAGCTCGACGTTCCGCGCGTACTCGTGGGTGCAGACGTCGCCATCGTTCACGAATGGAGTTCGCCGCATCTCGTCGAGAAGGTCGGGAAGGCCTCACGCGAGCAAGGTGTGCGTGCGTATTTCCACGATACGCATCATCGCAGCGTCACCGAACCCGATGCGATCGCGGCGCTGGACCTGCGTCATTACGAGGGGGTGCTGGCGTTCGGCGAAGCGGTCGCATGCCGGTATCGGCAGATGGGTTGGTCAGCACGAGCGTGGGTGTGGCACGAAGCGGCGGATACTCGGCAATTCAAGCCTCTCGTTGCGGAACACGAGGCGGATCTCGTATGGATCGGAAACTGGGGCGATGAGGAGCGCACTGCCGAGTTGCATGAGTATCTCATCGAACCTGTGGCCGCACTCGCCTTGCGCGCAACGGTCTTCGGCGTGCGTTTTCCGGCGTCGGCGCGCGAGACGTTGACGCGTGCCGGCCTGACATATGCGGGTTGGCTCCCGAATCACGCAGTGCCCGGCATATTCGCACGTCATCGTTGCACGGTGCACGTACCGCGACGTGCTTATCGAGAGATGCTGCCGGGCATTCCGACGATCCGCATGTTCGAGGCGCTTGCTTGCGGCATTCCGTTGATCTCGGCGCCTTGGGAGGATACGGAAGGTTTGTTCAGAGCCGGCCGCGACTACCTGATCGCACGCAACGGACGCGAAATGTGCGAGCACATGCGGACGGTGCTCGAGTCGCCGCAACTGGCGGCAAGTCTTGCGCAACGGGGAGTCGAGACGATCCGTGCGCGTCACACATGTGCACATCGCGTGCAGGAGCTTCTCGCTATCGTCGGCGAGCGGCAGCTTGCAGGCACGGCAACGGTGGAAGTGGGCGCATGAGCGCACGTGTGAGACTGGCGATGTTCGGTTCGAGCCTCGTCTTGGCGTACTGGAACGGTGCTGCGACTTACTACCGAGGAATCTTGCGGGCGCTCCACGAACGCGAATTCGACGTTACGTTCTACGAACCGAGCGCTTACAACCGACAGGAACATCGAGACATTCCGGATCCGCCGTATGCGCGTGTCGTCGTGTACGAGGCCAATCCCGCTGGCGTCGCGCGCGCCCTCGAGAGCGCTCGTCAGGCAGACGTGTTGATCAAGGCGAGCGGGGTCGGCGTCCACGATGCATTGCTCGAGGCCGAGCTACCGCGTGTCGCGAGCGAGCGAACGTTGGCTGTGTTCTGGGATGTCGATGCGCCGGCCACGCTCGAACGTATGCGCTCCAATTCGGACGATCCGTTCCGGGAAGACGTGCGGCGCTACGATTTGATCCTGACCTACGGCGGCGGTCCTCCGGTCGTGACGGAGTACGAACGTTTCGGGGCCCACTGTTGTGTTCCGATCTACAACGCGCTCGATCCGCAGACGCATCATCCCGTAGCATCCGAGAGCCGCTTTGCGGCGGATCTCGCATTTCTCGGCAATCGGTTGCCGGATCGCGAGGCGAGGGTTGAGGAATTCTTTCTGCGGCCTGCGGCGCGCCTCGCCGGCCTGAAGTTCCTGCTGGGCGGCAGCGGTTGGCACCGAGGCATCCGGTTGCCGGATAACGTGCGCCACGTGGGTCATGTCTACACGCGCGATCACAACGCCTTCAATTGTTCGCCGCGCGCAGTGTTGAACGTCAATCGAGCCAGTATGGCGAAAACGGGTTTTTCGCCGCCGACGCGTGTATTCGAGGCGGCGGGCGCCGGCGCCTGCCTGCTGTGCGATGCATGGGAAGGCATCGAGCAGTTCCTCGAACCTGAGCGCGAGGTGTTGTGCGTGCGTTCGGGCGAGGAGGTCGAGGATGTGCTTGCTGGTTTGACGGTGCAGCGAGCGCGTGCGATCGGCGCGGCTGCCTTACGTCGGGTGCTCGCGCAGCACACGTACGAGCATCGAGCGGACCTGTTGCGGGACATCTTGGCGGGCGGGATCGCATCGGTTCGGGGACGGCCATCGAATTCACCAACTCGGGAGCATGCGCGTGTCTGCAACTAGCTCGGCGCTCGACATCGTATTCATCGGGCTGGCGATGACCTCCTCGTGGGGCAACGGTCATGCGACGACGTATCGATCGCTGCTCAAAGGGCTTGCCCGTCGGGGTCATCGAGTCACGTTCTTGGAACGCGATCAGCCTTGGTACGCGGCGCACCGCGATTGCCGCCGCGTGGCCTATTGCGACATCGAGCTGTATCGGGACACCGAGGACCTGCGAGGCCGTTTCGGCGACCGTATCCGTGCGGCGGATGCAGTCATTGTCGGCAGCTACGTCGACGATGGTCGGGCGGTGTGCGAGTGGGTTCTCGAGCATGCGCGCGGCGTCCGCGCGTTCTACGACATCGATACCCCCGTCACCTTGCGCGGCATTCGCGACGATTCATGCCGCTATCTCGGCGCAGCACAGCTCGGCGATTTCGATCTCGTGCTCAGTTTCGCCGGCGGGCCGACGCTCGAGCTGCTCAGGAATGTGTTCGGTGCACCTTGCGCAGCGGCGCTGTACTGCTCGGTCGATCTCGAGGATTACTCGCCGCAACTCGTGGCACGCACGTTGGCACTCGCCTACATGGGGACTTACAGCGCCGATCGTCAGGCGAGTATCGAACGATTCTTGGTCGCTCCGGCGCGCAGCCTGCCGAACGAACAATACATGGTCGTCGGCGCCCAGTATCCCAAGGGGATGCAATGGCCTGCGAATGTTCGCTACGTCGATCACATCCCGCCGCACGAGCACGCACGGTTCTATTCGTCGCAACGCTTTACTTTGAATGTGACGCGAGCGGACATGCGCGCTGCCGGGTATTCGCCCAGTGTGCGCTTGTTCGAGGCAGCGGCTTGCGAAGTGCCCATCATTTCCGATGATTGGCCGGGTCTCGAGGAGATTTTCGAGCCGGACGAGGAAATTCTCGTCGCACATACGAGCGATGACGTGACCGGATGGCTTACCGAGATGCCGGAAGCGGAGCGTACGCGGCTTGCGCGGCTTGCACGGGAGCGGACGTTGGAGGAGCACTCGAGCGACCGCCGCGCGCAGGAGCTGGAACGCTATCTGGAAACGGCGTTCGCACGCACGGAGCAACATCGATCGCGTCTGACGCGAGCAGCGCGTGCCGTGGGATGATGCGATGAGCGGCGATGGAGCGGTGCGGCACGGCGCACGTTCGAGCGACATCGAGGCGCTCGGTCCTTGGTTTCACAACATCCATTTGCCCGACGGCCGGCAAACCGCGCCCGCCCATCCGTTCGGCGATTTTCCGGGCTTCAAGTGGCAGCAGGTTCAGCAGGCAGTGCCGCGGGATCTGCGTGGCTGGACTGCGCTCGATATCGGCTGTAACGCCGGATACTACGCCGTCGAGCTGGCGAAACGCGGCGCACACGTCACCGCAGTCGACGTCGAGCCGCTCTACATTGACCAGGCACGATGGGTCGTGCAGCAATTCGAGCTGGGCGATCGAATCACGGTCGTCGAAGGGCACGTCTATGAGCTGCTCGGCGAAGCGAAGCACTTCGATTTCGTCTGGTTCACAGGCGTGTTCTATCACTTGAAATATCCCATGCTTGCCTTGGATTTGGTGCGGCGCGCGACGCGACGCTTGATGATGTTTCAGACCATGACGATGCCGGGGGATGAAGTCGCAGAAACGCCCAGCGATTTACCGCTTCAAGAGCGCAATGCCATGCGCGCGCCCGGTTGGCCGAAAATGGCCTTCATCGAGCACAAAGTGGCAAACGATCCTACGAACTGGTGGGCACCGAATCATGCATGCGTCGAAGCAATGTTGCGTGCCGCTGCCTTCAGAGTCGTCGTTCGGCCGGAGCACGAGTTTTATCTGTGCGAGCCGACGGAGCCGTTCGAGTCGAAAGATCTGGAGCTGATGATCGGTTGATAGTTGACAGCCGACAGCTGATCGGATCGCCGAGCATCGAGTGAATGAGACCATGAGAAGCGGCGGTCGACAGCTGCCGCGTCGGTCGGTTCTCCTGCCGTTACGCTGTGAGCTATCAACTGTCTCAACTGTTTTCGTCATCGTCATTGAAATCCTCGCCTGTCTCTTCATCGAAGCCTGCTGCGTCGTTCAACTCGTCAGATGGTTGCTGTTCGGCCTGGCTCGCTTGGCGGGTGCGGCTCGTGTTGCGAGAAGACTTTGCGCGTCTGCTACGCGTTGAGCCTTGCGTATCGATGTTGTCCTCGACCGCATCGCGGTTGACGAACTTGTGAAAACGGCTGTCCTTTTCGTCCTGGTAGAGGAACGCGAGATTGTTGGTGTCGAACGTGTCGAAGAAGTCGTCCCAGCCGATCTGTTCGAGCGCGTCTTCGGGTTCGTCGAAATCGACGCGCAGTAGGCCGGCGCTGCCGCGCCGCGTGCCTTCGGTCGCGCGGACGACCGAGGGGTGACCGTTGCGCGCTTCGATCCAGCGTCGAATGGTCTGATGGTCGGTGGTAGTTTGGGCTCGTGCCATGGTCATCTCCTCGGAAATCGCGAGAGGCATGCGGGTCGCACATTCCAGTAACGTGGGACGCGCTACGTCAGTTGCATGGCGAGCAACATCGATGCAGCCGGTCGACATCCACTAAAGCGAGGGCCTATGGAACTGCCGGAGACCTTCCGACGTCATTGCATTGTGGGGTGCACGGATATGGGGCGGCTATGGTCAAAGTTCTCGCCTGGGTTGTCGGTATTATCTTTCTTATCGGTCTGCTGGTCGTCGTCGGCGTGTTCGATCTGATTTTCTGAGCCCATCGATTGGCGCGATCCGCGCATCGCCAACTGCAGCCTTCAGCGTTGCTTTCGCCGTCAACTATTGCGGCGCGCTGAGCGCCGCATCCGCCATCAACCGTCAACGTTCACTAGCAACTGATCAATGCATGTGCATTGACGCACTATGCGGCATCTGTGCCGCCAAGATCATCCAAACGCCGAAGACGAGCATCGCCGTGCCGGTTACGTGTTTGAACCAAGGCTGTCGGCTGAGGTTGGGAACGGTGCCGGCGAGCAGGGTGCTCGTGAGCATCGAGGGCAGGGTGCCCAGACCGAACGCGATCATCACTGCAGCACCTGCAGGCGCACTGCCGGCGGCGAACGTCATCAGCACCATCGAATAGACCAGGCCGCAAGGCAGCCATCCCCACAGCAGTCCGAGCGCGAGATGGCCGAGCCAGTGATTGCTGTTCGAAGCTCGCTTGGTGAGCGGTTGCAGTTGCGTCCAAAGCCGAGCGCCGAAGCGCTCCAAGGGCGCGAACGCATTCCAATGCGACAGGATGCGAATCGCGATCAGAATCGTGAGGATGCCGGCGGCTGCACGGAGCACGCCTTCGTAGCGCGTGAGGCTCAGCGCCCAATGCGCGGAGTGGCCGAAGGCGCCGCCGATGGTGCCGATCGCCGCGTAACCGAGCACACGACCGATTTGGTACAGACTGGCGAGCGCAAACGCGTTCCTAGGCGACTCGCCTTGCATTCGCGCCCGCACGCCGAGCGCGCCCGCCATGCCGCCGCACATCCCGAAGCAATGCGCGCTGCCGGCCAAACCGGCGATGAAGGCTGCAGTGAGCGTCAGACTCAACATGGCGCGAGCTAACCTTCGCGAGCTCCGCCTGAATTCGGCTCACGATCGTCCAAAGCGTCCCAACCCGGCGAGTCGAGATCGTCGAACTGCCCGGAATCCACGGCCCAGAAGAATGCCCAGCAGCCGGCTGCCACGAGGATCAGCGTGAGCGGAATCAGAACGTAAAGGATTTCCATGCCGTGCACTCCTCTAGGCGGATGTTGCGAGCGCAGTTCTCGTCTCGCGCGTCACGCTCACCTTACGTGCGGATTCGCGCGGCAGCAGGCGCAACGCATTCAACAGCACGAACAGCGAGCTTGCCGACATGCCGAGCGCCGCAGCCCAGGGCGGGATGTAGCCGAGCGCGGCGAGCGGCAGCGCACTGAAATTGTAGAGACCGGCCCAGAGCAGATTCTGGCGCGCGATCTGCGCCGTGCGGCGTGCCGTTCGAACCACACCGGCAAGCGCGGAGGGGCGTTCCGACACGAAGATCACATCGGCGGCGGCCAGCGCGAGCGCGGCACCGCGTCCCATCGCAATCGATACATTCGCAGCGCCCAGCACGGGTGCATCGTTGATTCCGTCGCCGACCATGGCCACCCGCCTGCCTTGCGATTGCAGCTCGTGCACACGCGAGAGTTTCTGGTTGGGCGTACGGCGTGCGAAGAAGCGCGACACGCCGCAGCGCTTGGCGATCGCGGCCACGGCCGAGCTGCCGTCGCCGCTCAGAATCTCGCTGTCGATGCCGAGTGCGCGCAGCTTTTCGACGGCGGCGGGACTGTCCTCGCGCAAGGCATCGGACAGAGTGAATACCGCCAACGCTTCATGTTCGTCGCCGAGCACGATGGTCGTGGCGTCGATGTGCTCGCCGGTGCGCGGAACGGCGACGCCACGCAGCTCGGCGGCAAATGCGGAGATGCCGATCCGGTAGCGCTTGCCATCGATCGTGCCCTCGATACCGAAACCCGGCACCGTCGCGATGTCGGTGGCCGTAAGCCCGGCCGTCTCCATGTTGCGGAAAGCGCTCGCGATCGGATGCCCTGAAGAGCGCTCGAGCGCTGCGGCAATAGCCAGACATTCTTCGCGGGAACGGCTGCCGACGACTTCGCATCCTGCGAGCTGGATCTCGCCGCGCGTCAGCGTTCCGGTCTTGTCGAAAATGACATGGTCGATATCGGCGAGCGTTTCGAGCGCTTCCGGGCGCGTGACCAGGACACCTTGCCGCGCAAGACGCGCCGTGCTTGCGGCAAGTGCAGCGGGCGTGGCGATCGAGAACGCGCACGGACACGCCACGACGAGCACAGCAAGCGTTGCTGCGAATGCGCGTTGCGGATCGACTGCAAGCCAGGTGGCGCATACGACGACGCTGGCAACGAGCACCACGCGCAAGAAGACGGCAGCGGCCCGATTCGCGGTACGCATTGCCGGCGGTTTGCGAGTCTGCGCGCGCCGCAAGAGATTCACGATGTTCGATAAGACCGTGCTCGATCCGGTCGCGGTGACGGCGATACGCACTGGAGAGCCCGTATTGATGCTGCCGCTGGCGACCCGGTCGCCGACGCGCCGAGCAACGGGCAGAGATTCTCCCGTCAACAACGATTCGTCGAGCAGCGTCGTGCCTTCGACGATGTAGCCATCGGCGGGCACGATCGCACCGCTCGGGACGATGACTTCATCGCCGCGACGCAGCTGCCCAATCGGAACGCTCTCGACCTTCTCGCCGACGACTCGCTGCGCAGTCGCCGGCAGATGCCGCGCCAGTGCGTCGGCGACGGAGCTCGTCCGATGGCGGACGATCAGCTCGATCAAGCGGACGAGCGTCAGGAAGAACACGAACATCGTGATCGAGTCGAAATAGACCTCGCCGTGTCCAGCGAACGTGTTCCAAGTGCTCGCGACGAAGGCCAGCACCAGCGCAGCGCTCACGGTGAGATCCATGCTGACCGAGCGCGTGCGTAAGCTGTTCCAGGCATTCGCGAGGAACGGCTGACCCGCATAGAAGAGCACCGGCACGCTGACGAGCAAGCTCACGAGCCGAAAGTAGTGTTCGAGCGTTGGATCGATCCGCTCGCCGCCGAGCTCGGCCGAATAACCGGCGACGGCGAACATCATCACCTGCATCATGCCGAAGGTGGCAACGACGAAGCGCTTCAACATCGATCGCCGCTCGGCACAGTAGACGCGGGACGTCGTTTCTTCAGTGACCGGGTGCGGCACGTATCCGAGCTGCGCAATCGTGCGCATGATCTGCTCGAAACGCGACGCGCCCGCCGTCCATTCGATATGCGCGCGCCCGAGACCGGCGTTGATGTCGACCGTCTTCACGTCAGGAATTGCGCCGACCGCGCGCTCGATCAACCAGCCGCAGGCAGGGCAGCGCAGGTTTTCGATCAGCAGCTCGACGCTATCGACCGCAGGACCGCGCGAGACGAATGCGGCCGCCACTTGCGGTTCGAGATACGCTTGCCAAGAGGCTTCTTCAGTCGCCGGCCGCGGCGAAGGTGTCGTACGGCGAATGTAGTAGTCGGCGAGCCCGCTGCCGGAGATCATTTCGGCAACGGCCTGACAACCGGGACAGCAGACGGGCTCGAGCCGCGTGCCGATGCGTGCCGTCAGTGTCGATCCTGCGAGCGGCTCCTGACAATGAAAGCAACGCGGCTCATCGTGTCGATCGCTCATGGTGTCACCGGGGCGATGAACCGCGCCTTCGATTCGACCTTCTTTGCCTTGCCGTCGGCTTCTTCGGCGACGATACGCACATCGACGCCGCCGGCAACGCTTCCTGCAGGGGCACGCACGCGAACCGGCACGCTCTGGACGGAGCTCGGCTCGACACGCAATGTCGGTGTTTCCGCATCGAGCTCAGCACCCGGCAGACCTTCGACGCGCAGCGTCAGCGTGTGCGGGGCGCCATCCTTGTTCACGATGCGCAACGTATAGACGTTCTCGATTCGGCCGTCGTCGAGCGTGCGGTACAAGGCATTGCGATCGCGCAGCACGTCGAGCTCGATGAGCTGGCGAGAGGCGACGGCGAAGGCGAAGCCGGAGATCAACAGCGTAAGGAGCGTTCCGTACACGATGACGCGCGGCCGCAGAATGCGCGTCGGTTTGCCGTCCGTCGCGTTCTGAGTCGTGTAGCGCACGAGCCCGCGCGGATAGCCCATCTGGTCCATCACGGTGTCGCACGCATCGATACAAGCTGCGCAGGCGATGCATTCGAGCTGCAATCCTTTACGAATATCGATGCCGGTGGGGCAGGCCTGCACGCACAAGGTGCAATCGATGCAATCGCCGAGACCGCGGCTGCGTGGATCGACTTTGCGCGGGCGCGAGCCGCGCGGCTCGCCGCGAGCGGCATCGTACGCGATGATGAGCGTATTGCGATCGAACATCGCACCTTGGAACCGCGCATAGGGACACATGTACTTGCAGACCTGTTCGCGCATGTAGCCGGCATTGCCGTAGGTGGCGAAGCCGTAGAACAAGGTCCAGAACAGCTCCCATTTGCCGAGCGATGCCGTCAGCACGTGATCCGTGAGCTCGCGAATGGGCGTGAAGTAGCCGACGAACGTGTAGCCGGTGAACAGCGCAAACGAGATCCACATCGTCTGCTTGGCCGTCTTGCGCCAGATCTTGTTGAAGTTCCACGGACCGCGATCGAGCTTCATGCGCTGCTGGCGCGTACCCTCGGCGAGCCGTTCCATCCACACGAAGATCTGTGTCCAGACCGTTTGCGGACAGGCATAGCCGCACCACAGCCGGCCGGCGAGCGCCGTGAAGAAGAACAAGGAGAGGGCGGCGATGATCAGCAGCCACGTCAGCAGGAAGAAATCCTGCGGAAAGAACGTGAGCGCAAACACGTGGAACTTGCGCGCGGGCAGGTCGAACAGCAGCGCTTGGTGTCCGTCCCAGCGCACCCACGGCATCGCATAGAACAAACCGAGTAAGAGGATGACGGCGACGGTTCGCAGCCGGTTGAACCGGCCGGTCACCTCGCGCGGATAGACCTTTTGATGCGCAGCGTAGAGGCTGTCCTGCGGGGCATTCGGAGGTTCGCGAGTCATGATCCTGGACGGACGTTAGACGAATCGACTTCGTCGGATGCGCGCGTGTCGATCAACCATGCCGTCAAGCTCGCCGAAATCGTCGTGACAACCCAAAAGAAAAAGAAGCCGATCGCGTACCCTGTACGACGATCGGCCAACCAGGGGGGAGGGTCGTCGTCTTGCTTCAAATAGACGGGGTCGAAAACTGCGAAAAACAACATCGTCGCAACACAGGCGGCAAGAAAGCTGCACCAGAGAACCACGCCGACATCTTGGCGTAGACGCGACCACCGAGTCGTTGTCTCGACGATCTCCTCGTGTGCAGCCATGACATATCACCCTGATGCTTCGTTTTCGGTTGTACTCGTGGCGCCGGCCGGGTCAGCGGTTTGCGTTTCGGCCTTGCTCAATTCGGCATTTTCTTTGACGTCGAACCCGCTGTCTTTGCCGGAATCCCGCGATGGATTCAGCGAGAGCACGTAGGCCGCGAGCAAACGCACCTTCATGTCGCCGAGGAGCGGCGCGTGCGCCGGCATCTCGTTGTCGCGGCCGTTGGCAACCGTGGTGCGGATCGATTCGAAGTCGCCGCCGTACAGCCACACGTTATCGGTGAGATTCGGCGCGCCGAGCAGCTGATTGCCCTTGCCGTCGACGCCGTGGCAAGCGGCGCACATCGCGGCGAAATGCTTCTCCCCGGCGGAAACCCAGTCTTTCGGTGCATCGCGTCCGCTCAGGCTCACGACATAGGACGCAACTTCGTTGACGCCCTGATCGCCGAGCGCGGCAGCCCAACCCGGCATCACGCCGCGGCGGCCGTTGGCGATCGTTTCGAGTACGGCTTCTTCGGAGCCGCCCCACAGCCAGTCGTCGTCGGTGAGGTTGGGGAAGCCCTTCGCACCGCGGGCATCCGAGCCATGACACGTCGAGCAGTTGTTGGCGAACAAGTTCCTCGCCATCGACATGGCGCTTTCGTCCGTCGCGAGCTCGCGCAGCGTCTTGTCCTTCACTTGCGAAAGTCGCTCCTCGAGCCTTGCTTGCTGAGCCTGCATCTCGCGCTCGTAGGCGGAGTACATCGACCAGCCTTTGATGCCGTCGAAATTGCCGAGGCCCGGATAGATCACCAGATAGGCGAGCGAGAACACGATCGTGATGAGGAACAATCCCAGCCACCAGCGGGGCAGGGGATTGTTGTATTCCTCGAGATCGCCGTCCCACACGTGGCCGGTCTTGGCGACACCGCCAGATGAATCGGTCGTCTCTTCCGCGTCGCGTTTCTTCGACGTCCACCACATCAACCAGACGCAGGCCAGGATGTTGACCAGCGTGAAGACGATGACGAACAGACTTGCGCTTCCGGTCAGCATGGTTATTTGCTCTCGATCTTCGGCATGTCTTCTTCAAGCGGCAGACGGGCGGCAGCGGCGAAGTCCTCCTGCCGGTCCTTGCGCCACGCCCACACCCACAGCGCCACGAAGGCGACGAACAGAACGACGGTGATGAGACTGCGAAGGAGTGTCATGGCTGCCCCTTGGCGGCAGCGCTGCCGCTCACGTACTTGAGCGATTGAAGGTATTCGATCAACGCATCCATCTCGGTCCGCCCTGCGACGGCAGATTCGACGGAGGCGAAGTCCTCATCCGTGTACGGCACGCCGAGCTTCTTGAGCGCGCGCATCTTCGCGAGCGTCGCTTGCGGATCGAGCGTCCGTTCGGCGAGCCACGGAAAGCCCGGCATGTTCGATTCGGGAACGACGTCGCGCGGGTTGATCAGGTGCACGCGATGCCATTCGTTCGTGTAGCGGCCGCCGACGCGCGCGAGATCAGGACCCGTTCGCTTCGACCCGAACTGGAACGGATGGTCGTACACGGTCTCGCCGGCGAGCGAGTAGTGGCCGTAACGCTCGGTTTCGGCAGGGAGCGGCCGCACCATTTGCGAATGACAGTTGTAGCAGCCTTCGCGCACGTAGATGTCGCGCCCTTCGAGCGCGAGCGGTGCGTACGGCTTCACGCCCGGTGCGGGCTCGACGACCGAGCGCTGCGCATACAGGGGCACGATCTCGACCAGTCCGCCGATGCTGATCACCACGGCGATCAGCACGCCCAACAAGCCAACCTTCTTTTCGACTGTTTCGTGATTCATAGCTCGCTTCCACTCCGAGCGTTAAGCCGGTTGCAGCACGGCGACTTCAGCCGGCTTCGCCTCGCGTACGGTGCGCCAGACGTTGTAGGCCATGATCAGCATGCCGCTGAGGTAGAGCACTCCGCCGAGCAAGCGCACCGCGTAGTACGGATACGTGGCCTTCAGCGATTCGACGAACGTGTAGGTGAGCGTTCCGTCGTCGTTCAACGCGCGCCACATGAGCCCTTGCATCACGCCGGCAATCCACATCGACGTCACGTAGAGCACGATGCCGATCGTCGCGACCCAGAAATGCACTTCCATGAGCTTCACGCTGTGCATCTGCGTCTTACCGAACAGCTTCGGCACCATCTGATAGATGCAGGCGACGGTGATGAACGAGACCCAGCCGAGCGCGCCGGAGTGCACGTGGCCGATCGTCCAATCCGTGTAGTGCGAGAGCGCGTTCACGGTCTTGATCGACATCATCGGGCCTTCGAAGGTCGACATGCCGTAGAAGGACAGCGCCACGACCATGAACTTCATGATCGGATCGGTGCGCAGCTTGTGCCATGCGCCGGACATCGTCATGAGGCCGTTGATCATGCCGCCCCAGGACGGCGCGAGCAGGATCAGCGAGAACACCATGCCGAGCGACTGCACCCAATCCGGCAGCGTCGTGTAGTGCAGGTGGTGCGGACCCGCCCACATGTAGATCGAGATGAGCGCCCAGAAGTGGACGATCGACAGGCGGTACGAATAGATCGGCCGGCCGACTTGTTTCGGCACGACGTAGTACATCATTCCGAGGAACGCGGCGGTGAGGAAGAAGCCCACTGCGTTGTGGCCGTACCACCATTGCACCATCGCGTCGACGACACCGGAGTAGACCACGTACGACTTGAACGCGGAGACCGGGATCGCGATGTTGTTCACGATGTGCAGTACGGCGATCGTGATGATGTAGGCCGCGAAGAACCAGTTCGCGACATAGATGTGCTTGACCTTGCGCTTGACGATCGTGCCGAAGAACACGATGCCGTAAGCGACCCATACGACCGCGATCAAGAGGTCGATCGGCCATTCGAGCTCGGCGTATTCCTTGCTCTGCGTGATACCGAGCGGCAACGTGATCGCAGCCGCCACGATGACGGCTTGCCAACCCCAGAAAGTGAAGGACGCGAGCTTGTCGGAGAACAAGCGAACGTGACAGGTCCGCTGCACGATGTAGTAGGAGGCGGCAAACAGCGCCGAGCCGCCGAACGCGAAGATCACGGCGTTGGTGTGCAGCGGCCGCAGCCGGCTGAACGTGAGAAACGGTATATCGAAGTTCAACGCCGGCCAGAGCAATTGCGCGGCGATATAGACGCCGACGGCCATGCCGACGACGCCCCAGACGACGGTCATAATGGCGAACTGACGCACGACTTTGTCGTTGTAGGTCGTGCTGACGGCACTCGCTTCACTCATTATTCGGCCTCGATGCGGATGCACATGGATGCGCAGTTTTCGTCGCAAGCGTAGCGGGGCACGCGAAATCCCGAATTACGGAGACCCCGAGAGCGATTGCGCGCTACCACGGTGTTGAAGCCGTTCGACGATGTGGGAGCAAGTGCAGAACTGCGACAGCGTTCAGGGAGCGACTGATGGAAGGGCGTGGGGCTCGGGGCGTGGGATTTGGGGCTCGGAATTCGCGAAGGTCGTCGTCGCATTCTGCGAAAGCATGAATGCTGAAGGAGAGCGGAGGTTTTTCCTCTTAGCTCTACTCGGACGCGACAGCAGGGAACCGGCTTCACTATTTATTAGGACGAGCCTCTGCGGTCTACGCTTGCCCACGCCCTACGCCCGATCCTCAAGCCCTAATACTTCGCAATTTTCTCGAGCATCCCTTCATCCGCCTTGCCGATCATCGAGCTGCGAGCAACGACGACACCGTTCGGATCGAGCAGCGCGATAACACTGGAATGGTTGTAAGCGCCGTTCGGGAGCTTGCGATATTGGATCCCCAGCACGGCGGCGATCTTGCGTACGGTCCGCTCGTCGGCGCGTGCGAGCGTCCAGCGTGTCAGATCGATGCGACGCTGTTTGGCGAGCTGCAGCAACGCTTCGGGCGTATCGTTCTCCGGGTCGATCGAAATCATCAGGATGCGCAAGCGCGCACGCTGTTCTGCTGTCGTGCTGCGCTCGATTGCCTTCAGCGTGTCGATGAGCAACGGGCAGGTCATCGGGCAGCGCCCGTAGAACATCGTGATCAGGACCGGGTTGCCGCTATAGATGTCGAGCCCATGTTCGTCGCCCGTCTGATTCGTGAGCGAGGCTTCCAAGTGATATACCGATTCGGCTGGATGACTTGCGACAGCCTGAAGTGCGGGTGTTGCGAGAAGCGTCGCGCACAACAGAAGCCGAACGTAGGCGTTCATGGTTTGTTTCTCCCATGGGTGCCGAAATCGCTGGCGCACCGAAAACCCATGGTCTTGCTGGTGTAATTCGCCTGCATGCTCGAGAGCATGGCGATGCGCATCAGCGTCGCATAGTTCTCTTTCTCTTCCATCGTGAGTGCGCCCGGACCGCAGAAGCGCAACGCGTCCGGACTGCTCTGTTCCCGGTTGTCGCTCGAGACGAGCATTGCGTTCACATCGTCGACCCATTCCCAGATCACGCCGTGGAGGTCGCGAACGCCGTAGTAGTTCACGGGAGTCTTGCCGACTTCGGGGAGCGAGTGACGTGCGGACTTCGAGTACCAGCCGAGAATGGTCTGGCGCCATTCGTCGTCGTTGCGGCCATCCTGTTCGGTCGCGCTGGCGGCGGCAACGTATTCCCATTCGTGCCAGGTCGGCAGTCGAGCGCCGCGCGATTCGCAGTAAGCGTTCGCGGCGAACCAACTGACGTACACGACCGGCTGATTGCGTTGGTGGGGTTCGATTTCGGTCGCGGATCTCCAATGGCTTAGATAGCTGCCGTCGGCGAACACTCCGGCGACACGATCGCGACGCCACTCGGGATGCTCGGCAACGAACCGTGAAAATTGTTCGTTCGTCACCGGCGTGTGATCCAGGCGGAAGGCGGCGACGCGCACCGTCTTTACTCCTGGAGCAGGCGGCAGCACGGATGCGAGCTCGCCTGCCGGAATCGTGATTTGCAGCGGAGCATCCGCGATCGCGCGCGTCCCTGCGGCATCGGTTGTCGAACCGATGAGGAGCAGGGACGCTGCCATCAACCGAAGTGCGTCGGTACGCATTGCATGCACCTCATGCAGAAGTTGCTCAGTGCGCCGCACCTTCGGCCCGCTTCGTGGTCGCTCTGACCTTGGCAACTTGCTCGGCTGTGATGGCCGGGCCTTTGTTGCCCCAGTTGTTCATGGCGTAGGTCAGAATGTTCGCGATCTCGTCGTCGTTGAGCTGGCTCATCGGCGGCATCACGGAGTTGTACGTGCTGCCGTTCACTGTGACCGGCCCGGACAGGCCGTTCAGAACGACCTCGATCGCGCGCTGCGGATTGCTCATGAGGTAGTCGCTCTTCGCAAGCGGCGGAAACACGTTCGGCAAACCGGCGCCGTCGTCCTGGTGGCAGACAGAGCACGTTCCCTTGTACAGCGCGCTGCCAGCTTCGATCTGTTGCGCGACCGTGAGATTGCCTTGCGCGCTCGCCTGTACGGCAGTGGCAACCGATGCGAGGCTCGCAACCTTATCGCCGATATAAACCTCGTCCTGCAGCTTGCCGGTGAAGATCTCGGGCACCTCGGGACCGTCGACTTCGAGCATCGCGAGCGCGCCCTTGTTGAATGCGCGGAAGATCGAGTGATCGACGAGCACGTAGTTGCCAGGAACCTCGGTGTGAAACTCGACGATCGCTGCGCCGCCGGCCGGGATGAGCGTCGTTTGCACGTTCTCCTGGAAACGCGTGCCGCCTTCGTATTGGACCTTGTCGAAGATCTCGCCGATCACATGAAAGCTCGACACGAGATTCGGGCCGCCGTTGCCGACGTACATGCGGATGGTTTCGTTCGTCTTGGCCTTCAGCGCTTTCGGACCCGTGAGCGCGGTTTCGGCGCCGTTGAAGACGACGTACGTCGGGTGCTCGTCGATCGCCTTTTGCATATCGAAGGGCTGATGACCCTTCTCGCGATACTTGCCGACCGTGTAGAAGTCGCCCTGCATCACGTAGAACTCGCGATCGACAGGCGGTAAGCCTTGCGGCGGTTCGACGAGGATCAGGCCGTACATGCCGTTCGCGACATGCATGCCGACCGGCGCGGTCGCGCAGTGATAGACGTAGAGGCCTTGATTGAGCGCCTTGAACGTGAACGTGGATTTGTGGCCGGGCGCGGTGAACGTCGAAGCTGCCCCGCCGCCGGGACCGGTGACGCCGTGCAAATCGATGTTGTGCGGCATCTTGCTGTCGGGATGATTCTTCAAATGAAACTCCACCGTGTCGCCCTGGCGCACACGAATGAAGCTTCCTGGAACCGTCCCGCCGAACGTCCAGAACGTGTACGTCACACCCTCGGCGATCTCCATGTCGACTTCGGTGACCTCGAGCTCGACGATCACGCGCGCCGGATGAGTACGGTTCGTCGGCGGCGGTACGTGCGGCGGGCTCGTCAGCACGGCACGAATCGGTTCGCCGATCGGCGGTCCGAAGTCGCCGCGGCGCGAACCGCCGGTGTCCGCTTCAGCGACCTGCACGATCTGCGGTGCGTGTTGTTTCGTGCAGGCGCTCATGCCCAGCGCCGCTACGCAAGCCAGCAATACCAATGACCGTTTCATGATGTTCGCCCTGTATTTGGCTTATTGGCCGATGAGCTCAAGTTAAGAGCTCTCACGGAGCGACATCCTGACGTGGATCAGTTCGACCGACGGAAAGCAGAGGCAGAAGCTCACCGCGAGACGCAGCTCACGAAATCGATGATTCGGCGAGCTCCGTAGCTAAGGAAGGAACCCGAGGGATTACGCGAAAATCCCGAGGGGATGATGGGCGCGTGCGACGCTCACGATGTAACCGAACACCAAGAGCGCCGCCAAGAAGGCGACCCATCGCATACGTTGCGTGCGAGCGCGTTTCAACGCGAGCGATCCCAACACGATGTACACGACGAGAAGGAGTACTTTCGTGGTCAGCCATCCGTGCACGAAAGGATACTGATGCAGCATCGCTGCAAGCATCACCGCCGCGGCGAGTAAGACCGTATCGATTGCATAGCTCAAATAGCGCAACGGTGCCGCCATCGCCCATTGCGCGCCGAGATTGACCGCCAACCCGCGCACAAAGAACAAGCTGCCGCTCGCAATGACGGCGGCGATGTGGATGAAACGGATCTCGACGTAGTAATCGATCATCGAACAGGGTTCTGGGCACTGGGCTCCGGCAAGCAGAACTTGGGGCTCGGGGTGCGGGGCGCGGGCAAGATCGCGAGACTCGTCACTGGTGACTCGTTATTCGCGCGAGCTCGTTCTCGCTTCCTGCCTACAGCCTACAGTCTACAGTCTACAGCCTACAGCCTGCGCTTCAGCGCCCATCAGCCCTCGGCGTCACATAAATCCACGTCGATCTCAACACCCACGGCAGGAACGCGACGATCCAGCCGATGCCGGCAAGGGCTTGCCAGAGAAGCGAATCGGGGACGAGTTCGGCAACGATGCGTATGACTGCAACGAGCTGAACGACGACGAACGCGAATGCGGCGACTGGGCCGAGCACGAGCGGGCGGCCGGAGTGGCCTTGAGTGACGCGCGTGACCATGGCAACGAGCAGGCTGCCGAAGTAGCCGATGAACAGCGCATGCGCTGGACCGCGTCCGAGCTCGAAGCCGCCCGTGGCCGCGAACCATAGGCTTTGCCCGGCATACAGCGCAAAGGCAATCGGCAACCACGCAAAGCCCACGTACAGGACGCGCAGCAATGGCGGCATGCGTGCACCGCGCGGCCACCATAGATACAAGAGCCAACCGCTCAATGCAGCCAGCGGCGCATCGACGATCCACAGCGAGGCATACGCATGCCGCAGTTCCAGCCAAACATGAGCGAGCGCAAGCAGCCAGAATGCTGCGAGCGCCCACATCGGACGACGCAGCGTGTAATGCGGAACCACGCAGCTTGCGAAGAACGCGATCATTCGATGACACACGGTGAAATAGATCGGCAGGAGCACGGCGATGCTGCCGATCTTGATCGAGGCGAACATGAGTCGTGCGTCGAAGCTGAACAGAAAGAGCATGTACGCCGTCAGGCCCAACAATCCGAAGCTCAAGGCGAACACGCAACTCAAGGCATGCCATGTGCGCCCGGCCTCTTGGTACGCGAGCCGCACGAGCAGCGCGGTTCCGATACTCCAGCCGAGAATCGTGAGCGCTGCGCCGGCCTTGAGCCACGGTAGTCCTGCCCACAGGCCGATCAACGTGAGCAGCTGACCGCCCAGCATTCCGACGCCGACGGGCACGTAGCGCGAGCGCGGCAGCTCCGGAAGATTCATCCAGCGCGGAAAGACGGTCAGTAGGAATCCGAACATGAACGAGGGCAGCACTTGGTACTGCATGAGCAGCGCATGCAACCATCCTGCGGGTATCGCAGGCGCCGGCAGTCCGAACACGCCCCAGCGCGCATCGACCAGCCACATCGCCCACCAGCTCATCGCCAGCAACACATTCGTCGCGCCGATGAAGAACATCAGCCGATGCGGTGCCGAGGCCAGCATGCGCAACACGCCGACCGGCAATTGAAGGGCTTGCGGATTTGCGGACATGGGAATCGCTCCGAAGCTTCGTGCGCGGATGATGGCGCAAGCGAGCTAGGAGCGCGCTGATCTGGATCAGCATCGAAGACCGTGGGCTGTAGGCTGTAGTAGCCGCGCGGCGGCGCCCCAATTGGTGGTGGCGCTAGATCGCAAATGAGCGAACTAACGTGCGCGGCGTACTCGCCGCGGCTTTCCTCCAGCCTACAGCCTGCAGCCAAGGGTTGCGCTATTCGCGCAACACGTTCTTCGCCAGCTCCTCCAGCTTTTCTGGATTCAGCAGCTCGATATCGCGCCGGTCGACGCGGAGGAGGCCGTCGTCTTGGAAACGACGGAACACTCGGCTGACGGTTTCAGAGGCGAGGCGAAGGTAGTTGGCGATGTCCGTGCGCGTCATTGCGACCATGAAGCGGCGTGCGGACAAGCCGCGGGCGGCATAGCGGCGGGAGAGGGACACGAGGAATGCGGCCATGCGCTCGTCGGCCGTGAAATTGCCGGCGAGGAGCGCGGCTTTGTTGATGTCCTCGCTCAAGAGCGTAAACAGCCGCTGTTGCAGTCCGGGCATGCGCGTTGCGAGTGCGGCGATGTTCGGGAACGAAAATCGGCACAGCAGAACCGACTCCAAGGCGACGGCATTGCAGGGATACTTGGCGTGCGAAATCGCGCTCAATCCGATCACTTCGCCCGGCAAGAAAAAGCCGAGCACTTGCTCGCGGCCTTCGTTGTCGATCACGTACGTTTTCACCGTACCGGAACGCACGGCGGCGATGACGTTGAACGGATCGCCTTCGCGGAAAATGTGCTCGCCTTCCTTGTACGGCCCGACGTGCTCGACGAGGACGTGCAGCTCGCGCAGATGCGCCTTGTCGTAGCCGCTCGACAGACAGGCCGA
>CALEKY010000083.1 GCA_937902995.1 uncultured Sinobacteraceae bacterium | reverse complement strand
CGCTCGTCGATGAGCTCGTCCAAGAGCAGCGGATGCATGGCGATCTGATCGGCGAGGAATTGACTGTGCGCGACGAGCTCGACGAGCCGTTTGAGCGCGATCGCGTTCTCGTTGAGCAAGGCGAGATAGACCGTGCGGCCGCCGATCATTTCGAGAATCTTGAACAGTCGTCCGAGCGTCGTCGGCGGCGACTCGGTGGCGGCAACCTTGCGCAGCAACCGCGGCAACAACTCGTGCAAACGCCGGCGTCCAGTCGCATCGAGTCGCCGGTAGTACGCGGAGGCACGCAATGTATCGAGCGCCGTGCAGATCGGTGCCGGATCCTCGAAGCCAAGGTTGCGAACGGCCAGCTCGAGATCTTCGGGCGCGCTTTCGAGATCCAACGCGCGGGCTGCCGGATCGGCAATGTCAGATCCGCCGACCGGGCCGAAAACCATCTGCGCGAAATGCCCCGCGACACGCCCGCGATGGAGCTCGAGCTGCGCGGCGAGCGCCGTCCAATCGGGCATTCCTAGAGAAAAAGCGAGACGTGCACGATGCTCCTCGTCTTGAGGCAAGTGATGTGTCTGTTCGTCATCCCACTCCTGCAGCCGGTTCTCGACACGGCGCAAGAAACGGTAGGACTCGAGCAATTCCGTCACGACGTCGGAACGCAGCAAACGGTGTCCGACCAGTCGCGGCAACACGGCATTGATCTCGCGACGCTGCAAGCGCGGATCCGCGCCGCCGCGAATCAGCTGAAATGCCTGAACGATGAACTCGATCTCGCGAATGCCGCCCGGACCGAGCTTGATGTTGTCCTTGAGCTCGCGCCGTTCGACCTCGCGCGCAATCATCGCCTTCATGTCGCGCAGCGACTCGAACACGCTGAAGTCGAGGTAGCGCCGATACACGAACGGACGCAGCACTTCGTCGTAGAGCGACGGATAGTGTTCTTGCGCCGTGATCGCGCGCGCCTTCACGTACGCATAGCGTTCCCAATCGCGGCCGTGTTGCTGCAGATAGTTCTCGAACGCAGGAAAACTCACGGCGAGGCGTCCGCTATCGCCGAACGGTCGCAGACGCAAATCGACCCGATAGACGAATCCTTCCACCGTTGGCGTCGCAAGGATTTGCGTGACCTTCTGCCCCAGGCGTAAGAAGAACTCTGCGTTGTCGATGCTGCGCGCGCCGTCCGTCTGTCCTTCTTCCGGATAAAGGAACACCAGATCGATGTCGGAAGAAAAATTGAGCTCGCCGCCGCCGAGTTTGCCCATGCCGAAGATCAGCATGGGCTGCGGCTCGCCGCTCGCCTCGCCGCGCGGTACGCCGTAGCGCCCGGTCAATTGCTCGTAGGCGTACGAATACGCGAACCGGATGCATGCGTCCGCAAGGGCCGTGAGCTCGCGCAGCGTTTCATCGAGCTCCGCCCAGCCGGCAAGATCGCGCCAAGCGATCCGCACCATGTGGCGGCGGCGAAACCGTCGCAGCGAATCCAGGATTTCGGGTTCGCTCGTGCCTTGTACGCTGGCGGCAAGATCCGCCGCGAACTCATCGTCCGCCAGCGGACGTTTCAAGAGCCCTGCCGCGATGAGCGCATCGAGCAATTGCGGCGCCCGCACGCAGCTCGTTGCCACGAACCGGCTCGATGTCCACACGCGCTCGATCGAGCTCGCAACGGCGTCATCCGCCTGCCATCTTTCCCAGATGTCCGGCTGCTCTTTGACTTGCGCAATGAGTCGCGCGATCTCGGCGCTCATAGGTATCTGCGACGAAGAATCCGAGCTCATGCAGCGGAACCGATATAGGCTGTGGGCTGTAGGCCGTAGACTGTAGCAACTCGCGTTCGCGCGCAATTTTTGGCTGAAGACTGAAGACTGGAGGCTGAAGACTGAAGGCTGAAGGCTGAAGGAAGAGGCGCGCACTCGCACGAGGCTTCGCTTAGGCTGTAGCCAGAGCGCGCCGCGCGACTTCGGGCTGAAGGCGGAAGGGAGAGGCGCACGTTTGCGCGCGATTTCTTGCCAGAGCCCAGTGCCCGGAGCCCTCATGCGCGGAGCGCCGCCGTCGCCTGTGTCCCCTATCCGGTTTCGCCTGACCTTTTCGCGCGCGGGCTGGCGCATGTGGGCAATGGCAGATGCGCGGTAACGTTCGAGGCATGAACACCTCGGTTCGTTCGCACGCACGAGTCGCCGCACGCTCTCGATACGCACGCGAGCTCTTCATATCTATCTGGGCCGGTCTTGCTGCCGCAGCCGCCTTGCTGGCAGGCACGACGGCCGATGCCGCCATCGGTCTGTGCGATGAAGGAAGTTGCCGTGCAGCGTGGCACGAACCAATGCCGCTGGTCTCCGAGCTGGGAGGCGTTCTTGCTCTGACCGAGAGCGCACGCGCGGATCGTCGAACGACGTTGTCGGACCAGGAGTACTTTTCGTTCAGCGGCATCGGTGCACTCGTTTGCTCCGTGAACGGACAGCGGCGCGCGGCAACTGCGTTTCTCGTCGGGGCCTTCGACCTCGGCGTGACGGTCGCCCATCCTTTCGTCGATCGAGGCGTCTGGGCGCGGCCCGAAGATTGCGTCTACACGACGACCGATTCGTTGGGACAGATCCGCGAGCGCATTCCTGTCGCGTACATGGAAGCTCAATGGCGAGCCAATACGAGCACGTTCGGCGACGTGGACAAGGACTTCGTAGTCATTCGGCTCGCGGAGCCTTCCAAGTATGCGCAACGGACGATGCCGCTCGGTAAGTTCTCCGGCCGGCCGGCCAGCGTCTTGATGGTCGGGTTCAAAACCGATCTCGACATCGCAACCGCCAAGCTCAAGACCAAAGGCCATGTGTACGAGCGCACGACGGGCCTCTTGACCTCAACGCCGGGCGGATTCGCGCACGACATGGACGCAAGCGGCATCGCTCACGGCGCCCCGGTGATCGATGAGGACACGGGCGTCATCATCGGCGTGCACACGCAAGGCCGGACTCCCGCAGGATTCGCGCGCAATACGATGATCGCGATGAACGAATGGCTCGAAACGACGTTGCGTCGAGAGATCCAGCTCGAACAAAGTGCGGGCAACGTCACGAACGCCGCACCTTGATCTCGGACGCGCGGACCCAAGAGACATTCAGCGCAACCGCCGCCGACTGCGGCAAAATAAGCGAGCGCCCGCGCCTAGTGCCGGTCGCACGAGTCGCATACCCTTTTGCCATGAGCTCCGATTTGCATCTCTTCGCCGAGTTGTTGCGTCAGCGCCGCCGCGCCGTTTTCTTCACGGGTGCGGGCATCAGCACCGAATCGGGCATTCCGGATTTTCGCAGCCCGGGCGGCATCTGGACGCGCATGCAGCCGATCTACTTTCAAGAGTTCGTGTCCTCGGAAGAAAAGCGCCGCGAAGCGTGGCGGCGCCGATTCGAGAATCGCGACGGCTGGGTCGGCGCCCAACCCAATCGCGGCCACTACATAGTCGCCGACTTGATCCGCCGCGGTAAGGCGGCCGTCGTGATCACGCAGAACGTCGACAACTTGCATCAGGTATCCGGAGTCCCGGAAGAACGCATCATCGAGCTGCACGGCAATGCAACTTACGCGACGTGTCTGAGCTGCCACCGCCGCTACGAGCTCGTCGACATCGAAGCGGAGTTCAGAGCCCAAGGCAGCGTCAATCCCTGCGGGTACTGCGGCGGCATCATCAAAACGGCGACGATCTCATTTGGTCAATCGATGCCGGAGCTACCGATGCAGCGCGCTGCGGAAGAGACGCTATTGTGCGATCTGTTCATCGTGCTCGGCTCTTCGCTGACCGTCTATCCTGCTGCGGATTTCCCGGTGCGTGCCAAGGAAGCCGGCGCTGCACTGGTCATCGTCAATCGTGACCCGACGCCGATCGATCACATTGCCGATCTCGTGATCAACGCAGGTATCGGCGATACCTTGGAACAGGTCGTGCAGTTGTTGGACGCTCCGAGCAACACCCACTAGTTGCGCACGCGCGGCTCGACGACTTTCACCGCACGTCTAAACTCGCTGCTCGTTCGAGCGTGCAACCCTTCTCCGTCGGCAACGATGTACATCGCCGCAAGTCCTTCTTTCTCGGCGAGCGCAAGTCCCTCCTCGGGACCGAGCACGTTCAATGCGGTCGCCCATGCATCGACCATGAGCGTCGTAGGTCCGACAACGCACACGGAACCGTAACTTTCGATCGGTCGGCCAACGCGCGGATCGATCGTGTGCGAAAAGCGTTTGCCGTCGCGCTCGAAGTAATGCCGGTACTCGCCCGAAGTGGTCACCGACGCAGCTTCGAGCTGCAGGATCGCAAACGGCCGCTGCGGTTCTTCATCGACCGGCCGCTCGACGGCAATCTGCCACGCCGTGCCGAGCGCATTGCGCCCGCGCGCCAAGACCTCGCCGCCGATATCGATCATGAAACTCTTCAGACCGAGCGCAGCGAATCTCTCCGCGATCAAATCGACTGCGTATCCCGGCGCAATGCCGTTCACGTCGATCGTGAGCTCCGGATGCCGCTTACGTAACGCCGGTCGCTCGAGTCTCACTTCGAGTAACTCGTAGCCGCTGCGCTCGCGTAGCGCAGCCAACTCCTGCTCCGTCGGCAGAGCCAACGGCTCGCCCGAAGGCCCGAATCCCCACGCCTCGATCAACGGCGCAATCGTAATGTCGAACGCGCCGCCGCTACGGACACTAACCTCGCGAGCAGCGGCAACGACGTGCGCGAGAGCGGCCGGCACCTCGAACCAATCGATCGAGCGACTTGCATTGAAGCGAGAGATCGCAGAGTCCGGCCGATACGTCGACATGTCCGCATCGATGCTCTCGAGCACCGAATAAAGCGCGGTGCGCACTGCAGCTTCATCGACCGTCGACGGCGTCCCGACGACTTTGACCGTATACGTCGTGCCCATCGTCGGCCCAGAGAGCACGAGCTCCTGAGGTGCGCGAGCGCACGCGGAGATGAGCGCATAACAAATGAGCAGGAAGAGACGGAGGCGGCAAAAGTGGCGCTGCATCCGGTAATGATAAGGCTGAAGGCTGAAGACTGGACACTGAAGACTGAAGACTGAAGACTGAAG
>CALEKY010000082.1 GCA_937902995.1 uncultured Sinobacteraceae bacterium | reverse complement strand
CTTCCCTTCTTCCCTTCTTCCCTTCTTCCCTTCTTCCCCAGCCCACGCTATCAACTGCCAACTAGAATCCCGGATGAGTCTTCAAGAACTCCGCCTCCTCCGGTGTCGTTTCGCGGCCGAGCACGCGGTTGCGGTGAGGGAATCGTCCGAAGCGTTCGACGATGTCGCGATGCTGGCGCGCATAGTCGAGCGCGTTGGCATTGCCGAGCGCTTCGAACAGCTCGACCGAGCGTCGTTGTACTTCGCGGTCCTCGCTGTGCTGGAACGGCATGTACAGGAACATCCGCTGCGGGATACTGAGCTCGCGATCGAATCCGGCCTGGATGGCCTCCTGAGCGATTGCGAGTGCCGTTGCATCCGTCGCATAGGCGCGGGGCGAGTTGCGGTACAGGTTCCGCGAGAACTGATCGAGCACGATCACGGTCGCCAACGCGCCGAGCGGCGTTTGCGTCACAGAAGCCGGCACCTTCTCGGTCAACGACGCGTGCAACGCACCGAACCGCTTGCGTATTTCGGCATCGACGGCCTCATCGCGAGTAAACCAGGCTGCGGGCCGAGTCTCCTCGAACCAGAATCGCAGGACTTCATGAATCCATTGGGGTACGTTCGTCATGGCATAGAGCCTAGCAGAGGACGGCGCGACAGGATGTAATTGATCTCCGACGCCGCGATACGTCCACCGCGGATGGCTCTACCTCAGAACCGAACGCCCGCTTCGCGCGTCGCTGTCGGTACGACCAGTTCACTCGAGTTACTGCCGAGACGAGATGCAATGATTCCTTTTTCAGTGCTCGACCTTGCCCCCATCGCGGAAGGCTCCGATGCCGCCCAGGCGCTTCGCAACTCCCTCGATCTCGCACAACACGTCGAACGCTGGGGCTTCAAGCGCTTCTGGCTTGCCGAGCATCACAGCATGCCAGGCATTGCGAGCTCGGCGACGACCGTCCTCATGGCCCACATTGCCGCGGGCACGAACACGATTCGTATCGGCTCGGGCGGCATCATGCTGCCGAATCACGCGCCGCTCGTGATTGCCGAACAGTTCGGAACATTGGAGTCCCTGCATCCAGGGCGAATCGATCTGGGACTGGGCCGCGCCCCCGGCACCGACCAACTGACCGCACGCGCATTGCGCCGGACATTGGCGAGCGATCCGGATGCTTTCCCGCAGGACGTCCTTGAATTGATGGAGTATTTCCAGCCGACGACACCGAATCCGGTACGCGCCGTCCCCGGTATCGGTCTGAAGATTCCGATCTGGATCCTGGGCTCCAGTCTGTTCGGTGCGCAGCTTGCGGCCGCGCTGGGCCTGCCGTTTGCATTCGCGTCGCACTTCGCGCCGGCGCAAATGATGGATGCGCTGCACGTCTATCGCACCAACTTCCGGCCTTCAGCCGATCTCGAACGGCCCTACGCGATGCTCGGCTTCAACGTCTTTGCCGCCGAAACGGATGCCGAAGCCGAGCTGCTCGCGACGTCCGTGCAGCAAGCCTTCGTCAATTTGCGCTCGGGCCGGCCGTCCCGTCTGCCGCCTCCCGTTCCGGACTATCGCTCGCGCCTCAGTCCGCCGGAACAGGCGCTGCTGAGCTCGGTGCTGTCGTGTTCTGCCATCGGCTCGCCGGAAACGGTACGCACGCGAATCGCCGACTTCATCGAGCGCACGAAGGCCGACGAGCTCATCATCACTTCGCAGATCTTCGATCACAACAAGCGGCTGCGCTCGTTCGAGATCGCTGCAGACGTCATGCGCTCGCTCGGCAGCAGTTCGGCAAAGCAAGCTCAGTGAGGATCGCTGAACATCATCTCGAATGCGATGCCGCCTTCGATGCTTGCATCGCGCGGCTCCAACCTTCGCTCCCGCGGCCAGGACACGCCGAGCCGTAGCTCCAGGAACAGCCACTCCGGGTTGAGCTGCCGCCGCAGAACCGCGCGAGTGCCGTAGCGTGTCACTTGCACCTCGTTATCGCTCGCGCCGGCAATATGGTTTTGCCAGGCGATGCCGGTGCGGTCGTTCACGTGCTGGAACAGCGTGACTTCCGAAAACCATTCCAATCCGACCGTTTCTTCGGTCCACTTGGCAATATTGTTCCAGCGCAGCAGAAAGCGCTCGCTCAAAGCGCGGTCGATATTGAATCGCGTCGTCGAGCCGAAGCCTTCGGAGTTCTGCCAGAACACGGTCTCCCTGACGCGAAATACATAGTGCTCGGCGAACGTGCGCACGATTTCATAACGTGCCCGCGCGTACGGATCGAGCGGCAGATCGACACGAACGCCGACACCGACATCGAAATCGTTACCGGTACGCTCCGGCCGCGAGTAGCCGAGGCCGACGAGCACGCTCTCCTCTTCGAAGCCGCCGAAGATCCGCGTCGGCAGCGCATCGAACTCGCCTTCGGTGTCGCTGATGTAGTCGTCTTCCCCCACGCGACCGACGAACGCCGATAGGCGCTCGCTCCATTGCGGCAAGCGAAGGCGCACGCGCGCGCGAAAACGCGGATCGAATCCGTCGTACTCGCTCCACAACGTGCCGACCGACACACTGCCCCGAGTATCTCGATACTGATCGACATAGAACTGATCGCCGAACAGTGCATCGAGCCATCCGGAGGATGCGCACGCCGTGACGGCCAATGTGCGTCGGACGCGTTCGAGCATCGTGTCGCTGCCGGGCTGAAGCTCTTTGCATGCCTCGAGCACGCTTGGCTGCTCGGCGTCTTCCGGCGCCTCCGGCCCCTGCCCGTCCGGTCGATGCTCGTCGGTGCGCATCGATGACGGCGCCGGTTCGATTTCCTCGACTATTGAAGGCTCGACTGAATCATCGCTCGGCAGCGGCGCTTCGGCCTCAGGTGGTACGCGCTGTTCCGCGTCGGTCGTTTCTTGCGCAGCGCTCGAAAGAACGAAGGCTCCAAGCAGGACGCCAAGAATGCAAGCAATCCTGTTCGGTTCTCGAGCCCCTGTTACTGCATTCATGGTAGGCGTAATAGCCGGCCTCCTCATCCAACGCCACCCATGCGAACCCGGTTCCTTTAACGCAGCTGCGCAGCCGCTTCCTGCGGGAGACCGCTCCGAACGCGCATGAGCCCTCGCGCCGATGTGTAGAGCGAGGCGCAGAGCTCGGCTGCCGTATCTTGCGGCAAATAACGGATACGAATCGGGCCGGCAATTCCGCTCGCCCCCGCCGTGTCCACGACGACGCTTGCCATGCGTGCACGGCGATCGAACGGCGTTGCAACGCGTTGAACGACTTGCACGCGACTGCGCGGGACACAAGACAGTCGACGAGTCACCCAGCCGTGTCGAAACAGCAGCGCTTCGCGCGTCAGCGCCCAGCGCGTGTGCCGCACGTACTGCATCGCATGCAACCACGCAAGCGGAACGATGAGCAACCACAACAACGGCGCCGCAACCCCGAGCCAGAATATCGCCGGAAGCGCACACACCGCCGTCGCAATGAACACGGTCTTGCGAAAGATGCGTCGTTTGGCGCCAGGTGCAAGCGGCTGCCAATCGGCCGCGGTATCGCCGACGAGCATCGGTAATGCGATGCGCGTCAGGACATGGGATTCGCGCGGCGTGCAGATGGGCGCGAGCCACCGCACGCGAGTATGGCGCGCTCCATTGGCGTCCGCGGAGGCCTGTCCGTCGCCCGCGAGATCGACGGCTAGCGAGACTCTGCCGAAGAAGCGATGCAGGAAGGTCTCGGTTTCGTGGACCGCCTGAATGCGCGGCAGTCTCAGCGTCAGTCCCACGCGCGTCAGCAATCCGTATTGGATGCGCAAATCCGCGTCGTGGCGTGTGACCGTGAACCCGTGCAACGTCACGAGCGCCCAGCCCACCGACAGCAATCGGACCAGCAGGATGATCGTGATCAACAAACCCAACGCGACGGCGACGAGTGTCGAGCCGAGCGCCGCCGTCGAATCCGTGAAGGTCCGTTCCGCTAGCATCCCCGCACCTTCCAACAGACCGGATTGCGCGGCGGCGCCGAATGCTGCGGCGACCACGATCATGCCGCGGTTGTCGACGAGCCCGTAGCGGATCAGCTCGGCGGGAGACAATCTCAAGAGCGTTTGCGCGGCCGGTCGCGCAGCCCCTTGCGACGCCGACGCAGCTTCGGATCGGCTGCCGAAAATGCGTTCGCGCAACTCCTGAACCGCATCGAGGCTCAGCACGCGAATCGTCGCTTCGGGCTTACCGCCTCGCGAGCTCTCGAGACGCACTTCGGCCACGTTCATGAGCCGGTGCAACACGCTTCGTTGCGTATCGACGTTCTCGATACGGTCGTACTCGATCTGCCGAAGATTCCGAAACAGCAAACCTTCTTTCAAGATCAAGGCATGCGGACCGAAACCGTAACGAAACTGCCGCTGATGCCAGAGCGCGCCGATGAGAAGCGGAACGAGGAGCACCAAGCCCACGCCTGCGTTGTCGTTGCGAGCGCCGAAAACGAAGGCAACCACGATCGGGACCAGCATCTGCTTGATCGACTGCCAGAGCATGAACAGCCAGGAAAGCGGATGCAGTCGCTTGTCCGGCGCGAAGTCGATCTCAGACACCACTGTCGCCTCCGCGAGCGAGAAGCACATCGCGTAACGCAATCGCCTCGCTCTGTTCGAGGCCCGGCAGCTCGACTTTCGTGTAGCGGCTGCCAGCCGTGTAAAGCTTGAGCGTCGCGACACCGAAGTGGCGCTGCAGAGGTCCCTGCGACACGTCGGAATGCTGCACGCGGACTTTCGGCAAGGCCGTGAACGAACGCCACAAGACGCCGCGCTCGATCTTGATGCCGTCTTCGTCGATCGCAAACCGGAGCTTTCGGTAATAGGCGGGCGGCACGAACCACGCACAGACCAGCGCGACGAACACGAACGTGCCGAACGCGCCAAGGATGAGCCCGTCGTCGGTCCGGAGCGCGACCGCGCTGAACGGCACGGAAAGGACAAGCACGACCAGAACGGACTGCCAGCGCCACACCGGAACGGTATTCGGGTTCACGTGCTCCATGATGTTCCGACCCCAAGCAGACGCGACCATTGTAGCGAGCCGCAGCGAGTCGCTTTGGACGAAAGGCGTATCCCAAGTCGGTACGATCGTCGCCGCATTCGTGAGATGATTCGGCTGACTCGACAAAGCGACCTGCCGGCGCTCGAGCGCTGTGCCGGGCCGCCACCGAAAGGGGATTTCCAACGCTGGAGTGCACCTGCGCGAGGCTCCTCGCGCCCGAGCCGTATTATGTCGTCTAAACCGCAACGATTTGCGCAAACCGAGCCGCCGCACGGCACCATGCCGTACGAAAGCTATGCGCAGCTCGTGCGCATGCTTCTGCCGCTGACGGACAAAGTCAGCTTTTACGACGAACACGGGCAGGCTCTGTGGATCAGCGACGGACTGGAGGAGCCTGAGCTCCGCGCGCGGGTCGAGGCCGTCCTCGCGCGCACCGCCCAGTACGGCTCCCGCGGAATGGTTGCCGATCACGAAGCCGCCGGCTCCGACCAGCCGACCTATGTGTTTCCGATCCGCTCACCCGGAGACGAGCTCGTCGGGGCGCTCGCGATCGTGTTCAGAATGGCAGCCTCGAATGCGATCTACCGGCGGAATGAAACCGTCGAGCGGCTGTTGTCGCCGTTGCTCGAGATTCTTTCTCACGCATGGCATCGCCACAGCGGGCAAGCGCCCGAGGACACCGCCCGGGATGATGCCGATGCATCGGTCGCCGGCACGCTCGAGACAGCGGCTCCCCTACCTGCCCTGCTACGCCGCACGCTGGCCAACGCCACGCACCGCCTGCAATGTGCATTCGGCGCGGTCGTCGTGGCCGAACGTTCTTTCACGCTGACGCATCGTGCGAGCCCCAACGAGTCCGATCTCGCCATCAATGCCGCGATCGACGCAGTCCGCACGCCGATGCTGAAGCTGATGCAGCTCCGCAGCGAGCCGTTCATGGTGAACGCCGTCTCGAAAATGTCGGCACCTTACAAATTCCTCGTCGTGCCGCTGCGGACGAGCTCGGATCGGCTCGCTGCCCTGTTGTTGCTGTTTCGGGAAAGCCGCGGCCGCGACTTCTCGAGCGCGGATGTGCAAGCGATCGAGCCGCTTCTGCACCCGCTTTCTCCGGAAATGCTCACCGAGCTCGTCGACGGCGAAACGCCTGCGCCGCCTCGAGCAATCGAGAAGCGCGCGAGCGAGCCCGGTTCCGCAGCGGAGGCCCGCACGAGCCAAGTCGTAGCACAGCCAGCGCGGCCGGCACCTCTCAAGATGAACGATCCGGCCCGTCCCGCTGGGCCGAGCGTCCCGCTCGTCATTACGCCAGACGCCGCACGCCCCATGGACGAGCGCATTCGGGCTGCGCTGCGCGACGGTGGCCTCAACTTGTACGCGCAAAGAATCGCGCCTCTGAAGGATCGATCTTCTCCGCCCCGTTTCGAAGTACTCCTGCGTATGCAGGAAGCGAATGTGCTTCGCCCGCCTGCTTCGTTCTTCGAAGCTGCGGAAGCGAGCACATTGCTGCCGGAGCTCGACCGGTGGGTGATCCGTGAGCTCCTGCTGACACTGCGCAAGCACGCATCGCTCGTACGCAGAAGCGGCTGGGAGTTCTGTATCAACCTTGCCGCGCAGTCCCTCGCCACGGATCGCTTCGCCGAATTCATCGTGGCGGAAGTTTGCAAGAGCTCGATTCCGCCGGGCCTGCTCGTGTTCGAGATCGCCGAGTGCGATGCGCTCCAGCACGCACATCAAGTGGAGATCTTGAGCGCACGACTGCGCGACGTCGGCTGCCGCCTGGCGCTCGACAACTGCCGTTCCGGACTTGCCACGTTCGATCCTCTGCGCAAGTGGCCCGTGAGCTGCGTGAAGATCGACGGCTCGCTCGTTCGCGGTGCTGCAACGAACCAACGTACCGAGTCCGTGCTGCGTGCCGTCGCGCAGCTGGCAAATACGATGGGCATCGAAACCGTCGCCGAGCGCGTCGAAACCGCCGACGTGTACGAAAAGCTCGTCGACATCGGCCTCGACTACGCCCAGGGCTTCCATTTCGACCAGCCGCAGCCGTTGGCGAGGCTGTTTTGTTGAGGGAAGAAGGGAAGGAGGGAAAAGGGAAAGGGGCAAAAGGGGAAAGCGCGCAACTGCGCGACGAATCACGGACGGAAAGCTGTAGACTGTAGGCACGGAGCGCGAACGCGCGCCTCTATTCAACTACTCACTACTCACTTCTCACGACCCGCGAGTCACGAGTCCCGCCCCTCGCAATGCGCTTCGACCTGACCGACCTCAAGTTGTTCATCCACGTCGTCGAGGCCGGCAGTATCACTGCGGGTGCCGAGCGCATGCATCTTGCAGTGGCCGCGGCGAGCACGCGTATCCGCAACATGGAGCTGGAGCTCGGTACGGCGCTTCTCAATCGCGACCGTCAAGGCGTGCAGCCGACACCGGCAGGACGTACGTTGCTACACCATGCACGGCTGATCTTGCAGCAGGCCGAGCGTATGCGCGGCGAGCTGAGCGAGTACGCCGACGGACTCAAGGGCCATATCCGGCTGCTGTCCAATACGAATGCGCTCACCGAATTCCTGCCCGAGCCGCTCAGCAATTTTCTTGCGGCTCATCCGCACGTGAACATCGATCTCGAAGAGCGTTTGAGCGATGAGATCGTTGCCGCGGTTGCAGACGGTAAAGCGGATATCGGCATCGTCGCGGGTACCGAGGACGTCACGGGCCTGGAAGTCTTTCCGTTCCGCGTCGACCGCTTCGTGCTCGTCGCGGCACCGACGCATCCCCTCGGCAAGATCGAGTCGATCGCCTTCCACGATGTGCTCGACTACGATTTCGTCGGCCTCGATCGCAGCAGCTCGCTGCAGCGGTTCCTTTCCGATAAGGCCGACCGCGTCGGCAAGCGACTGAAGCTACGCGTCCAGCTCCGCAGCTTCGATGCCGTGTGCCGTCTCGTCGCGTGCAACGTCGGCATCGGCGTCGTACCGGAAACGACGGCCGAACGCAATGCACGCACGATCACCCTGCATCGCATTCGACTCACCGACGACTGGGCGCTCAGGAAGCTCACGATCTGCGTCCGCAAGCTCGAAGACCTGCCGACGTATGCGCAAGAGCTCGTGCGAGACCTCGTCGCGGAGCGGTAGCTCCGTGACAGGCTGTAGACTGTAGGCTGTAGCCAGAGCGCGCATTCGCGCGCCGTCACTCACGACTCACCACTCACGAATCACGAGTCACGGATCAATGCCCTCCCTCTTCCACCTCGCCCCCATCAGAGCCATCGAGCGCGCGGCGCGCGCCGGGCAATACACACCGGAGTCGCTCGGCTCGCAGGGGTACATCCATTGCTCGTATGCACACCAAGTGCAACAGATCGCCGATACGCTGTTTCGTGACAGCGCCGATCTCGCGTTGCTCGAGATCGACCCGGCACGCGTCGGTGCACGCATCGTCGATGAGGCTTCGCCAGGCCGCACCGAGGCCTATCCCCACATTTACGGCCCGCTGCCGATGTCGGCAGTCCTTTCCGTTCGCGAACTGACTCGCGGCGAGGACGGAAAGTGGAAGATGCCGTGCAATGTGACAGGCGTTTGCACGTGCAAGGCCAGGGAATGAGGGAAGAAGGGAATAAGGGAAGGAGGGAATCGGGAAAAGGGAAAAAGGAAAGGGGAAAGCGCGTTGCGCGCACGGATCACGAACCACGGATCACGACTCGCGAGCTCTCGTCGTCACCGCCACTCCCGCCATCACGATCAATCCGCCGACGATCGCCTGCCAGGACAATGCTTCTCCCAGCACGAGAACACCGGTTAGAACGCCGACGACCGGGATGAGATTCGTGAACACGCCGACTTGGCTGGCAGCCATGTGTTTGAGCGCGTAGTTGTAAAGCAGATAGCCGATGCCCGAAGCGAGTGCGCCCAAGTAGAGCGCTCCGGCCCAAGCCGGCGGACTGGCTGCAAACGATGCGCCGTTCCAGAGCTCGAAAATTGCAAACGGCAACAGCAGCAGCGCGCCGATTGCCGTTACGAACATGGTGACGACGATCGCATCGAACTGCGCAACCTTTCTTGCGCACGACGTGTACAGCCCCCAGCAGACGACGGAACCGAACATCAACGAGTTACCCAACAGCGGCGATGCTGCATTGGTATCGCCGCCGGTCCCGCCCGAGAACACGACGAGCACGCCCAGGATCGACAGCGCAATACCGACAATGCGAGCGCGGCTGGCAGACTCGCGCAGCCAGACTGCTGCAATTGCCGCAGTCACCGCGGGAATGGAGCTCTGCACGAGCGCGCCCTGCGATGCGGAGGTCAGCGAAAGCGAGAAGTTGAACAAGATGTAGTACAGCGTCACGCCGATGAAACCCATCGCCCAAAGCGCACCCCAGGGCAGCTTCCGCTCGGACTGGCGCAAGCGGGGCATTGCGAACGGCAGCAAGAGCAGCGCACCGATGGCAACGCGCACGAATGCGAGCGTCAAAGGAGGCAATTCGGCGATCGCCGATTTCGTCACGACGAACGTACTGCCCCAAACGATCATCACCGCAATCAGGGCGACGATTGCGCGCTGACGGTTTGGGGAAATGGGGAAAGGGGAAAAAACGCGGCGTTGGCCCATACTCGCCTTCTGGCCAGAACCCAGAGCCCCGCGCCCAGTACCTTTCCGGGGCTGTCGTACATTCATCGTCGATCGCAGGGAACGAAGCGCATTTCTTGCGGGAGTGCGGCATCGTACACTGTGGCGGAGCGATCATGGGGTCGATCGCGTTCGCGTATACATTCACGCATCCGACTTGCAGGACAACGATGGCAATGAAGCGCAAGAACGTTCGTCGAACAGCGCGCAAGAAGGCCGCCGAAAAGCAACGCAATCACGCACGCCATGCTGTGCTCGCACGACGTAAGCGACCGTCGCAGGCGCGCGACGGTCGACGGACGTTGTATCCCGCGATCGAGCCGTATGCGTCAGGCTACCTGCGGGTGTCCGACGTACACGAGATCTACTACGAAGAATGCGGCAATCCTCGAGGTAAGCCGGCCGTCTTCGTGCACGGCGGTCCGGGCGCGGGATGCGATGCACGGGCGCGTCGTTTCTTCGATCCGGACGCATACCGGATCGTTCTGTTCGATCAACGTGGCTGCGGCCGCAGCCGTCCTCATGCCAGTCTCGTCGACAACACGACGTGGCATCTCGTCGACGACATGGAGCGACTTCGCAAGCATCTCGGGATCGAGCGCTGGCTCGTGTTCGGGGGCTCCTGGGGTTCGACGCTCTCGCTCGCCTATGCGCAAAGCCATCCGGACCGCGTAACGGAGCTGGTGTTGCGCGGCATCTTCATGCTTTCGCAATTCGAGCTGCGCTGGTTCTATCAGGAAGGCACGAGCGCGCTCTTCCCCGATCGCTGGGAGAACTACGTCTCGGTCATTCCGCCGGAAGAGCGCGGCGACATGATTCAAGCCTTTTACAAGCGGCTCACGAGCCAGGATCGCGAAACGCAACTGAAAGCCGCTCGCGCATGGTCGATCTGGGAAGCCAGCACGAGCTTCCTGCAAGTCAACGAAGAGAACGTGAACAAGTGGGGCGAAGAAGACTTTGCGCTCGCCGTCGCGCGCATCGAATGCCACTACTTCGTCAATCGCGGCTTTTTCGATACGGAACATCAGTTACTGAAGAATGTCGAGCGCATTCGGCACATTCCGGGCGTCATCGTGCAAGGCCGCTACGACGTCGTGTGTCCCATGCAGACCGCGTGGCAGTTACACAGAGCTTGGCCGGAAGCCGATTTCCGCATCGTACCCGATGCAGGACATTCGGCCTTCGAACCTGGAATTACCCACGAGCTGGTCTGCGCAACCGACCGCTTCAGGCCGTAAGACGCTTCATTCGCGGCGTTTGCCGGTGATCCGGCCGGCCGTATCGATAATGGCGTGACGCTCGAGCCACGCTCGCGCATCCTCTGCGTCTTCTTCGAACCAGCGTTGCGCTGAGCCGAGCCGAAACGTGTATCCCCATGCGTCCATGTCCTGCCACATGCGCTCGCGTCCGAAACCGGCGAACAAATCGGACCAGAGAATCTGCAGGTAACACACCGCGTCTTCTTCGGCATAGTCGCCGCCGGCATCTCGGTTGAGCACGCGGCGCCGCTCGGCATCCATGCAAACGAAATGCGCTGCCTCGTGCAGCACCGAATGCACAGGCGTATCGAGGCGCGCGAAGAGCGTATCGCCGATGAGGCCTGCTTCCGTTTCTCCCCAGTAGGAACCTGGAATCTCGGCGCCGGCAGGCACGATCCGTAACTCGAGCGCGTAACGGTCGAGCAGATTTCGTAACGCCGGCTCGCCTATTTCGGCCAACCGCACGACGTCAATGGGCATCGTGCGCGATCCCCCACTCCCGAGCCGCCTCATGCGCCGCCTGATCCAACTCGGCGAGCGATTCGAGCATGCGCTGACGCAGTTCGGTTTCGCTCAGCTCGCGCAAATACTCCGGCGCCGCACCGCCGGTCAAATGCGCGGCGATGTGCTCGATCTCGCCGGCCGGCGCGCTCACGGATTGGAAGCCGAAGATCGCGCCGCTGCCGTGAATCTTGTGCGCCGTGCGTTCGATCTCTTTCAGCGCCGCCGACGAACCCGAATCGAGCTCGACGAACCAACTCTTCAGGCGCTCGAGCTCGTCGAGCGTTCGAATCAAATAACGTCCGCCGAGCTCTGCAACATCTTTAGTGAGCTTCTCGTGCTCATGCATCGCCGATCCCCTCCCAAATCGCGCGCACCTGATTGCCAAGTTGCATCGCATCGAACGGCTTGGCGATTACGCCGGCGGCACCGAGCTCGCGAAAACGCGCGACCTCCTGCGGCAACGCCTTTGCCGTCATGAAGATCACGGGAATGTCCTCCAATCCCGGCGTTGCGCGCAAGCGTTGGAACGTGGCCGCACCGTCCATTCCCGGCATCATCACGTCCAACAAGATCAGATCGGGTTTGAACGTCTGCAGCATCTGCAACGCGGCCTCGCCCGACTCGCACGCTCGCACATCGAGACCTGACACAACCCTGAGCGAGATCTCCACGACCTCGCGAATGTCGGGCTCGTCGTCCACATAGAGCACGGTCTTCAACTGAGCTGGGCGCATCGGGCTGCTCCGCTACGCAAGCGCGTTGCGCGGCGCCGTCTGCGCGTGGCAAATGGGCAAGCTGACTCTGAAGGTCGTCCCCTGCCCTTCCGAGCTCTCGAAATCGATCGTGCCGCCGAGCCGCTCCATCAACGTCTTCGCGATCGATAGACCCAAGCCGGTGCCGCCTTTGGTGCGCGAGTCGGAGCCATCGGCTTGCGCGAACTTCTGAAACACGCTCGGGCGGAACGACGCCGGAATGCCCGGACCGTCGTCGTGGACGGCAACCCGGACGGCATCCCGATCCGCCGCGATTTGCACGCGGACCGTCCCGCCGCGCGGAGAGAACTTCGCAGCGTTCGACAAGAGATTCGTCAGCACTTGAATGAAGCGGTCGCGGTCCACGAGCACGGGCGCATCGTCGCTGCTCGGATCGAGCTCGATCGCGACGCCGAACCCTTGCGCGTATGCGCGATTCGCCTCGATGGTGTGCATCACGATCGGCCGGACGTGCTGCGGTTCCAATTTGATCGCGAGCCGTCCGGCTTCGGCTTTCTCCAGATCGAGAATGTCGTTGATGAGCCGAATGAGCCGCTCGCAGTTCTGTTTGGCGATTTCGATCAGACGCGAGGCCGCTGCCGGCAACTCGCCGCCCGCACCGCCGGCCAACAATCCGAGCGAACCGGAAATCGAGGTCAGCGGCGTGCGAAGCTCGTGACTGACGGTGGACACGAAGCTGGATTTCAACCGTTCGACTTCGCGACGTTCGGAGATGTCGCGCACGATGAGCGTGAACAAGCGCCGTTGCCCGATGCGCATTTCGCTCATGCCGACGTCGACTGGAACGCGGTGGCCGCCCTTGTGTAGCACTTCGATCTCGTGTCGTACTCGGCTCGGTTGCGTGCTTTGCGCCTCGAAGAAACGCCGCAACTCCTCGCGCGACGGACCGGAATCGGGAAGCAACATCGCCACGCTACGTCGCAAAACCTCTTCGCTCTCGTAACCGAACAAGCGCTCGGCGTCGGCGCTCCAAGACTGGATCGTGCCGCTCGCATCGACCGTGACGATCGCATCCGGCAGATTGTCGAGCAACATGGACAAATACTGCGCCTGCTCGCGGTAGGCGATCTCGGACTGTCTCAGATCCGTGACGTCCGCATACGTGACTACGTAGTGGCCGTTGGCCATCGGGCGGCTTTGAATACGCAGCACCGACCCGTCCGGCCGCACGGCTTCGCCGTCGAACGGATCGGGTTTCGTCGGCACCTGCAACCCGCGACTATCCACGGTACCGCTCGGCAATCTCAATTTGAGCGGCACGGCGCGCTTGGAAATTTCATCCAGCCGCATGCCCGGCTGAACGTCCGCCAGGCCGCGCAGCTCGAGATAGCGCCGATTCCACGCGATCAATTCCAGATTGCTGTCGAAGATCGCAACGCCCTGAGAAACGTTCTCGAGCGACGAACGCAACAGCTCGCTTGCCTCGACGAGCGCACGCTCCGCCGCACGCCGACCCCGATGGATCAGCAGCGCAAATGCGATGCCGACGCAAAGCAACACGACTGCGATCGACAGCGCAATGAGCACGACACCTCCTTGCAAAGTGTTGCCGCAGCGAGGCGGCTTGCGGTTCGCTACAGCGTTGCGAGCCTGCGCACGACCATACCGGCCAGATCGCGCGCGAGCGCTTCCCGCAATATCGCCTGCTCGCGCTGCTTGGCGAGCACGGCGCGCTCGTCGTAGCTGTAGTCGCGCGTCATCTCGATCGTGTCGGGCGGGATCAACTCGCGGCCGCCACCTTCGACGGAGTACTGCACGGTGTAATAAACCTGGTACTCCTCGGGCGTATTCCGCGCGGATACCGACAGCACGCGCTGACCGCTCTGGTCGCTGCGAATGCGCACGATCGCGGTAGCGGCGCTGCGATCGTCGACCAGCTTGGCGCCCGAAGCGATCAGACTCTCGCGCAAGGCTCGATGGAAATCCGTGTGAGGATCCTTGGTCTCGACATAGGCAGTGGCGAACAGCTCCGACAACCGCGAGGTTCCCTGCAGCCGCCAGCCGCACCCGGCGGCAAGCGACGAGGCGAGCAAAATGACCACGAATCTGACGATCGTAAACGTATGCATATCGACCAGTGAGCTGCAACGACCGTCATGATGCCAGAGGCCGCCAGCGCGGACATCCTTGAACGACGGACGCGTCGCAGAATGACCCGCTAGCTTTGGTCGGCCGTGCCATCGGGCTGCGCGGTTCTCTGGGTGGCCGCTTGGACCTTCAGTGTGCAGTAACTTTCCACTGCATAGCCGTAGCGACAGGCGATGGTGGCACCGACCGCCACGCTACGTTGAATGGCGGTGAGCTGGGCCGGTCCCGGGCGACCGCTGCAGACTCGACAATGATCCGCGACCTGGAGCAACGCGGCTGCATCGATCGCAGCGTCGCCCATGCCGGATCGGTCCAGACCGACCAGGCCGAAATCGAACTCCAACGGCAGCGCCGAAGGCATTCGGCCCAGCACGGCTCGCAAACGTTCTTTGATGTTCGGCCCGTCGCCCGGCGCCGCTTCGACCAGCACGACTGCGAGCAGCACCTCGTCAGGTCGCCCCTCGACATGCCCGACCCAATCGACGTGCGTTCGAATCGTCTGACGCAGCGTCTCGACGACCATCTTGAGCGCTTCCTGCGGCGGACGTTCGGAGCTGTCGACGCAACGCACGCCGATCAGCAGCACGGAGAGCGTGCGTCCGTAACGTTGTGCTCTGCGCAACTCCGTTTCGAGTCTCGACAGCGTTTCGCGCTCGGTGTATGCCCCTGTCGCACTGTCGATCGGCGACGCCGTCGCCAGCGCTGCACGGGTCTCTTCCAGCGAACGGCGCAGCGCAATCGTGTTGAACGCTGCGCGCACGCGTGCAAACACCTCGTCGTCGGGCAGCTGGGCGGTCAGGTAGTCGTCGACGCCGACGCTGGCGCCACGGGAATAATCGATGCTCGCGCGCGGCGAGCTCAGCATCATGACGTAGGTATCGGTGAACCCACGGGCCCGCAACAGCTCCGTGAATGCAAGCCCATCCATGTCGGAGAGCTCGCGCGCGATGACGATCAGCGGAAACCACTGGCGTGCGAGCTTCTCGAGCGCGGCCTTGCCTTCGCGTGTCCGCTCGACCTCGAATCCCCCGGCGACGATCTGGTCTGCGATGACCGACGATTCGACATCGTCGCCTACCACGATGAGGATTCGCAGCGGCAACGCTCGAGTCAGAACCGGCATACGCGCGGCCATTGCATCAATGTTCATTGCTGCTCCCGAGCATCCGTTGACGGGACCTATCGTGCGCAGCAGGTCCGTCTCGGCTTCCGAACCAAGTTAAATACCAGTCCCCTAAGCGCCGACGCATCAGGTAAACCCTGATTGCAGCCATTTGACGCCGCAGCGGCGAGGGATGCCGTGACATGCAGCACGAGAGGATCTGAAGATTTGTGTAGGTAACCTGCGCCTTCGCAGCGTGGCGAGGTCAGGCGCGATCCAGCGAGGATGCTGGTCGTTGCACCGTCATTCGCGGAAGCTCGGATCCAACCGATCGAGCCGGCGCAGCAATGCCGGCCAGACGAGCGCCGCACCCGCGCCTCGCATCACTGCCTGCGTGTAGGCCGGAACCGTATCGAGCACGCTTTGCGGAATTCGAACGAGTTCGGCGCCGTGGCCCTGTGCGAGCACCTGGATTTCGCACGCCCGCTGAAACGTGAACATCGAAAGAAATGCGTCGGCCACCGTCATCCCGACGGTCAGCAGGCCGTGATTGCGTAGCATCAAATGGCGCGCATCTCCGAGATGCTGCTGCAGCCGGCCTTTCTCCTCCGGATTCATCGCGATCCCTTCGTAGTCGTGATACGCGAGCGACGCGAGAATGATGCTCGCCTGCTGGGAAATCGGTAGCAGCCCCTCCTTCTGACACGACACCGCGACACCCGCCGGCGTATGCGTGTGCAGCACGCAACCGGCGTCCGCACGCACCTCATGGATTGCGCTGTGAATCGTGTAGCCCGCCGGATTGATCTCGTACGGGCTGTCGAGCGTCTTCTTCCCCTGCAAATCGACTCGCACCAGATTCGACGCCGTGACCTCGTCGAACATCAGGCCGTAAGGATTGATCAGGAAATCGTGCGTCCCCGGCACTTTCGCCGAGATGTGCGTGAACACCAGATCGTCCCAACCGAAGTGCGCGACCAGCCGATAGCACGCAGCCAGATCGACGCGCAGCGCCCACTCCTCGGGAGAAACGAGATTGCGAACGTTGGGAAGAGCGAGAGAAGACATGCCAGCCTCGTGACTCGTGA
>CALEKY010000081.1 GCA_937902995.1 uncultured Sinobacteraceae bacterium | reverse complement strand
TTGACAATCGACAACGACAGCAACCAGCCTGCTTACGATCACGCATTACGAGTCACGACCGCAATGCCTAGCTACAGCCCACAGTCCACAGCCTACAGCCTATTCGACGGCTGGCGGATTGTCGGCATCACGGCCTTGGTGGTCGGCGGTCTCGTTGCGGCCAGCGCATTGACGACGCCCGATAGCGACGATGCGGTGCACATCGTCATGCGTGTCACGGCGCGATTGGCGGTGGTCTTGTTTCTGCTCGCGTTTTCCGCGTCTGCGCTTGCGCAGCTTTGGCCGTGCGCGTGGACGCGCTGGCAACGACGTAATCGGCGTTATCTGGGAGTGTCGTTTGCCGTTGCGCATTTCACGCATTTCGCCGCCATTCTTTCCCTTCGCGTCATTGCGCCGGAACACTTCGCGACGATTCCGGCGATCACGTGGGTGTTCGGCGGCATCGCCTACGTATTCGTCGCCGCGATGACGGCAACGTCCTTCGATGCGACCGCCAAGGTCATCGGCCCCCAGGCCTGGCGCCTCCTGCACACGACGGGCTCGTATTACGTCTGGCTCATTTTCGCGATCAGCTACGTGTCGCGCGCGGTATCGATGCTGGAGTTCGCACCGATCGCGGCCGCCGTCGTAGCGGCTTTGATCTTGAGGATTGTTGCCCGATTGCAGAGACGGACGGATGGGCGGTCAGCGCTGACGTCCAAGGCGAGAGCAGGGTAAGAATCGGGCGTGAGCGGCGAGCCGTCCGCACGCACACCGATCGACTCAAGGCTCTTCGTTTTCTTCCTCTTCGTCCTCTTCTTCCGATTCTTCCGGTGCCGGTAGCGGTTCTGGCGTGAATCCCTGGCTGAGCGCACCGGACTTCACCAGACGAGCGATGACGTCTTCATCGTGACCGGGCACGATCAAGATCTGTGGTTCGCGTTGCTGCAGTTCGTGTAGGGCAGCGAGTTGGCCGAAAACGGCATTGCGATCCTCTTTGAGCATCAGCCAGGTCACGAAACGAGCGCGTTCGCGACGCAGCTCGATGTTGCGCGCATGCCAGGCAACGTCGCCGATGAACAAGTACTCGACGCCGTCGGCCAGCTGCACGAACACCATTTGACTTCCGGGCGAGTGACCCGGCGATTTGATGAGCACGACGCCAGGGGCGAGCGCATGCAATCTCTCGTAGGCCAGCGGCTCGTAATGATCGAGCGCACCGGCCGGAAAACGTGCCGGTCCGCTACGTTGAGGATCGCTCAGCTGTTCGCGGGTGAGTGCTGTGTTGTACAAGATCGCGCCGAGCTCGCGGTGCGCCGTCAGACCGCCGATGTGATCCGGATGCTCGTGAGTGACGACGATGGCCTCGGCCTCGGCCATGGCAGCGTGCATGCGCGAGAATGCTGCTGCATCGAAGGCGGCGCCCATTCCCGTCGCCAGCTCTTCGCTGAGTGCGGTATCGATAATGAGCGAGCTGCTCGGGAACACGACGCGATACGAATAGATCGGCAGCGCCACGGATTTCCAGCCGTCGCCGGCAACGACGGCCGTCGCAGGCGCGTCGAGCCTTGCCACTTCTTCCACTTCGATCTTCAAGGGCTTTTCGCCGGCAACTGCATCGGCGAGCCGTCTGATTTCGGTTAGATCGAGCTCGAATCGCGCGGACTGCGGCACATGGCTTTCGACGAACAGCCAGTAATACGCAATTGCGAGGATGGCGCACAGCACGCCGACCCCGAGCAACGTAGTGCGAATCCAGGATCTCTTCGCCATTCCTATACCCCCTTCAATCGCGGATGGCGCCGGACTCTCATCGTGCGCGCCAAGCGGCATGCACACGCGGAATCATGGATGGAATTTCAGGCTCATCCAGTGAGTCGTTTCTCCATGATGTAGTCGTCCATGACGAATCCGCTGCCGATATCGACGACAACTTCCTCGCGGACGCCGTATCCAGCGCCGCGATAGACGCGGATTGCCTTTTCATTGCGCTTGTTCACCTGCAGCATCAGGACGCGACAGTCTTGTTCAACTGCGCGACGTTCAACGTGCTCGAGCATTCTTCGGCCGAGACCTTGGCCATGCAAGCGCGGGAGCAGGTAAAGCTGTTCCAGCTTCATTTCGCCGGGCGTGCCGGTCAGCGCGTAGCTGCAATAGCCGACGAGCCCGCCGTCGATCTCGAGCACATCCATCCACCGTTTGGTTCTCGATAAGTAACCGTGCAGATTCGCCGGCGCAAATCGTCCGTCGAGCATGTACTCGATCTGCTCTTTCGTAATGATGGTCGTGTAATGCTCGAGCCAGATCGTTCGCGCGAGATCGGCAACTCTCGGGAAGTCTCGTTCTTCGAGAGGGCGAAGCAATGCGTTGGAAGAAACTTGGTTCACGCGCGTCCTCGATGTCATCGAGGCAAATCATACCTGCGCGGCGGTCGCACTGCCCAAATTTGGAGCGCACGCTTCGGTGTGTGCACGATCTCGGATCACGGCTCATCGACATATTGACGCGCCCTACGGGACTGCGGACAGTGTTGGCGTCGTGCAGTCTTACCTCACGAAGTGTCCGGCTCGATGGGCTCGGCCATGAGCATTCGAATACGAAATGCCAACCTCGATAGCCCCGGCGATTTCGCAGGCGTTTGCGAAGTGCTGATCGATTGCGTCGAAGGCGGCGATTCGATCGGATTCATGTGGCCGATGACGCGTGCCAAGGCAGAAGCGTTCTGGCGCGATGCATTCGCGAGCGCCGCGCGAGACGAGCGTGCGATTCTGATCGCTCAAGACGATACCGGCAGGATCGTCGGTACGGTGTCCGTCATATGGGTGCCGATGGAGAACCAGCCGCATCGTGCCGAGATTGCAAAGATGCAAGTCCACCGCTCGGCGCGGCGCCGGGGCATCGGTGCGAGGCTGTTGGAGGCCGCGGAGCAGCTCGCTTTGGGGCGAGGCCGAACCGTTCTCGTTCTCGATACGGCAAGCGCCGACGCGAAACGTCTTTACGAGCGCGCCGGATGGCAGCGCTGCGGAGTGATTCCCAACTATGCGCTCATGCCCGACGGGGCTTACTGCGACACCGTCGTGTACTACAAGCAGCTCGCGTGAACGGCAAGACAGGAATGGTGCGGCTACACCTTGTAGCTCGTGAGCAGAAGATTCGTCTCGGTTCTCGAGACCCCTTCGAAGAGGCTGATGCCCGCGATGACCCGATCGAACTCCTGCAGAGTCTCGACGCGCAATTCGGCGACGAAATCCCAGCGACCGTTCGTACTGTAGAGCGCGACGACAGCGGGTTCGCCTCGGAGCTGGCGCAGCACCGATTGGGTCTTATTGCCTTCCACGGCAATCGTCATGATCGCGCGGATCTGCTGGGTTTCGGCCTGAGGCTTGAGCCGAACGGTATAGCCGACGATGACGCCGTCCTTTTCCAGGCGCGTCAGACGATTCTGGACGGTGCCGCGCGCCACCCCGAGTTTTTTCGCGAGCGTCGCAATCGGTGTGCGCGCGTTTTCGCGCAGCAGGGCGATCAGACGGCGATCGAGCTCATCCATACTTGACATTTTGCCAGGTCTTCATGGCGAAATGATCAGTTCCTCACACATTTTGAGCACATCATTGGCTTCTATTTGTCTTCGCACCCCCAAACACTGCTAGGCAGTGGTCGGATTCGACAGCATCAGGTTGTTCGCATGGTCCAGTACATCGGAGTCGAGAGAATCAGAGAGCTGGTCGGGCGTCTGGGGCCCGCAGAGTTCACAGCCGGCTTGGCCGCAGAGATCGAGGCGGACTATCGCCGTTGGCGCGAGTTCGAGAAATCGCCGCGCCATGCGACCCACTCGCCGGTCGGCGTCATCGAGCTGATGCCCATCAGCGATGGCCGCCAATACTCATTCAAATATGTGAACGGCCATCCGAAGAACACGGGAGAAGGGCTGCTCACCGTGACGGCGTTCGGTGTGTTGGCCGACGTGGATAGCGGCTATCCCATCCTGCTTTCCGAGCTCACGATCACGACCGCGTTCCGCACTGCCGCGATGTCGGCGCTCGCCGCTCGTTGGATGGCGCGCAAGGATAGCCGCACGATGGCGGTGATCGGCAACGGTGCGCAGGCCGAGTTTCAAATCATTGCGTTCCACCACATGCTCGGCATTCGTAGCGTCCGGTTGTACGACGTGGATCCGGCCGCGACGAGAAAGCTCGAGCGGAATCTCGATGCGCTCGCGCTCGACGGGCTCGAGATCGTACGCTGCGACTCCGTGGCACACGCCGTCGAAGATGCCGACATTGTCACGACCGCCACGGCGGACAAGCGCAATGCCATCGTCATTACGCCCGAGATGGTGCGCGAGGGCATGCATTTGAATGCGGTCGGCGGCGATTGCCCCGGCAAGACAGAACTCCATCCCGACATCCTGCGGCGCTCGGACGCGCGGATCGTCGTGGAATACGAACCGCAGTCGCGGATCGAAGGTGAAGTTCAGCAACTCGATCCGTCGTTTCCGGTCATCGAATTTGCCGATGTCGTGAGCGGCGCGGTTCCCGGCCGCGCGAACGACCGGGAGGTCACGATTTTCGATTCGGTGGGCTTTGCGCTGGAAGACTTCTCTTCGCTGCGTTATCTGCACCGATTGCACAACGAGATCGGCGGAACGCGGCGGACGCTGGATCTGATTCCGTCGATGAACGATCCGAAGGACTTGTTCGGCGAGCTTGCCGGCGCTCGATCGGCCCGTGCTCGCGTGCGTGCCGTATGACGAAGGGTGCGGCCATGGGCAAGACCATCGCATTGATCGGTGCGCCCACTGACATCGGTGCGAACGATCGCGGCGCATCGATGGGACCGGAAGCGCTGCGCGTCGCCGGGCTCGGGCCCGCGTTGTCGGCGCGCGGCTTCGAGGTGCTCGACCGCGGCAATCTGAGCGGTCCGGGCAATCCGTTTCGGGAACGCGTAGGCGGCTATCGTCATCTCGCCGAAGTCATCGAATGGAATCGCAAAGTGTACGACGCCGTGTACGCCGAGCTGGCCAATCGTCACGTGCCGATTCTTCTCGGCGGCGATCATTCCCTCAGCGTCGGATCGATCAGCGCCGTCGCGCGACATTGCCGCGAAACCGGGAAAAAGCTACGCGTGCTGTGGTTGGATGCGCATGCCGATTTCAATACCAGCGATCTTTCGCCCACGGGCAACATTCACGGCATGCCGGTCGCCTGTCTGTGCGGCTTCGGGCCGACTGAGCTGACGCAACTGTCCGGCCAGAGCCCAGCGATACAACCATCGTGGGTCAGGCAGATCGGTATTCGCAGCGTCGATGAGGACGAGAAACGCTTCGTGCACGAGCAGCAGCTCGAAGTGTTCGACATGCGTTACATCGACGAAATGGGCATGCGTCAGACGATGGAGCTTGCACTAGCCGGGCTCGACGAAAACACGCACCTGCACGTGAGCTTCGATGTCGATTTCCTGGATCCCGAAATTGCACCGGGCGTCGGCACGACGGTGCGCGGCGGACCGACGTATCGCGAGGCTCAGTTGTGCATGGAAATGATCGCGGACACGGATCTGGTCGCATCGCTCGACATCATGGAGCTCAATCCCGCGATGGACGTGCGCAACAAGACGGCCGCGCTCGCCGTCGATCTCGTCGAATCGTTGTTCGGCAAGAGCACGCTCGTGCGCCGCTAGCTCGCGTATGCAGGCTGGAGGCTGCTAAGTCGCAGGAGAGGGCAGCGTTCGGCGCGCGAATGCGCGCTCCACCTTCAGCCTTCAGTCTTCAGCCTTACGGGGCGCGCTCAGCTGTCGCCTGTAGCCTGCCTCCTATACGCCGATTCGCCACTGACGACGTGCCGGCCTTCTTGTACGATCGTTGCATCCAATCTCGATCGGGAAATTGCTCGTGAGCTCGAGAATCAGTCCGCTGGCAGGCAAGCCGTTGCCGCATCATTTGCTCGTCGACGTCCCGAAACTCGTTACGGCGTATTACGCCATCAAGCCCGACATGAGCATGCCCGCGCAGCGGGTGGCGTTCGGAACGTCAGGGCACCGGGGCGTGTCTTTCGAGGGCAGCTTCAACGAGGATCATGTCCTCGCGATCACTCAGGCAATTTGCGATTACCGAAAATCCAAAGGGATCGATGGGTGCCTGTATCTGGGTTTCGATTCGCACGCCTTGTCTGCTCCGGCATTCGCCAGCGCGCTCGAGGTGCTCGCTGCAAACGAGGTTGCTACGCGCATCGCCAAAGACGACGAGTTCACGCCGACACCGGCGCTTTCGCACGCCATTCTCGTTCACAACGCAGGACGCACCGAGCGTCTGGCAGATGGCATCGTGATCACGCCGTCGCACAATCCGCCGGACGGCGGCGGCTTCAAGTACAACCCGCCGAACGGCGGACCTGCCGATACGGACGTGACGAAATGGATCGAGCAGCGGGCGAACGCCATCATCGAAGGAGGGCTACGGGAAGTACGACGCATTCCCTATGCGCGGGCGCGTGCAGCGTCGACGACCGAGGAGTTCGATTTTCTGTCCGCGTACGTCGACGATCTCGCGAACGTCATCGACTTCGAGCCGATACGCAGCGCAAGGCCGCGCATTGCCGTCGATCCGCTCGGCGGCGCGGGCGTGCGTTACTGGGAGCGCATTGCGGATCGCTATCGCATCGAGCTCGATGTCTTGAGCACGGAGGTGGATTACACCTTCCGGTTCATGACAGCCGACTGGGACGGCAAGATCCGCATGGATCCTTCCTCGTCCCACGCGATGCAGCGGCTGATCGGCCTGAAAGAGAAATACGACGTCGCATTCGCATGCGATACGGACCACGACCGGCACGGTATTGTCACGCGCAGCATGGGTCTCATGCAGCCGAACAACTATCTTGCGGTGATGGTCGACTACTTGTTCCGCCATCGCCCGCACTGGCCGCGCGACGCGGCCGTCGGTAAGACGCTCGTGAGCAGCAGCATGATCGATCGCGTAACCGCGAGCTTGGGGCGAAAGCTTTACGAAGTGCCGGTGGGATTCAAGTGGTTCGTCGACGGTTTGGTCAGCGGTGCGCTCGGTTTCGGAGGAGAGGAGAGCGCCGGCGCTTCGTTCCTGCGCCGCGACGGCGGCGTGTGGACGACCGACAAAGACGGCATTGCGCCCGCACTGCTTGCGGCCGAGATAACGGCACGCCTCGACCGGGATCCGGGCGAATGCTATCGGCAGCTGACCGAGCGCTTCGGTGCACCCGCATCCGATCGCGTCGATGCGCCAGCCACGCCGGAACAAAAACAGAAGCTCTCGAAGCTGTCCCCGGCGCAGATCTCTGCAAGCGAAATGGCGGGCGAGAGGATCGTCGCGGTGCTCGATCGGGCGCCGGGTAACAACGCGCCGCTCGGCGGCATCAAGGTCGTGACCGAGAATGCTTGGTTCGCCGCGCGTCCCTCCGGCACCGAGAACATCTACAAAGTATATGCCGAGAGCTTCAAGGGATCGGAGCATCTGCAGCGGGTGCTCGAGGAAGCGCAACGCGTCGTGAACGCCGCGCTGTGACCGGCGCGCAATCGTGGGGCGTCCGCTACTTCGCTTCGTGGATGGCCGATTCCGGCGGGCGTTCGCGCAATAGCGCGAACAGCGCTTCTTTGGCTCGAGGATCGAGGTCCGAAGTCTGAGCGGCGCCGGGAAACTTGCGCGCTGCTACATCCGCGGCAAATCTTCGCGCTGCCTGACACACGTCGTGCGCGACGTTCAAGTAACGTGCAGTGTGTCGCGGCTGGAAGTCCGTGTACAAACCGAACAGGTCGTGGAAGACCTGAATTTCGCCGTCGCAGTCGGGGCCTGATCCGATCCCGAGCGTCGGAATAGTGAGGCGTTGCGAGATTTCTTTCGCTACTGACGCGGGCACGAGCTCCAACACGATCGCAAAAGCTCCCGCCTCCTCGAGCGCGAGTGCCGCATCGATCAGCGCGACGGCGCTCGTCGGATCCTTGGCCTGAATGCGCGGACCGCCGAGCGCATGCGTCGATTGTGGCGTGAAGCCGAGATGGCCGCACACGGGGATGCCCGCGCGTACGATGCGCGAAATCGTCTCCGCCACTTCAGTTCCGCCTTCGATTTTCACCGCGCCGACTTTGCCTTCCGTCATCAGCCGTGCGGCGTTTCGCAAGGCATCCTCTTGCGACGTCTGGAACGTCATGAACGGCATATCGCCGACGAGCATTGCGCGCGCAGAGCCGCGAGCAACCATTTTCGCGTGGTAGATGATCTGATCGAGCGTGACGGGCAGGGTCGTGTCCTCGCCTTGAACGACCATTCCCAGCGTGTCTCCGATCAGGATCAGGGGGATGTCCGCCGCGTCGACCATCTGTGCAGAGGTGTAGTCGTAGGCGGTCAATGCGGCAATGCGCTCGCCGCGGCGCTTCATGCCGATGATGTCGAGTGTCGTTCTGCGATTCGTTTTCATGGAATGCCTCCGGGCGCGGAAACTTTCCACGTGTTGACACATGAGTCAATGCTAAGGGTTAATTAAAGCATCAAAGAAAAAGCTTATGACTCATGACGCTAGAGGATTTGCGAGTTCTGGTGGCCGCCTGCGAGACGGGCAGTCTCAGCGCGCTCGCGCGTGAGCTGCGGCGCACGCAACCGTCGATCAGCCAGCACATCGGGCGGCTCGAAGCCGAGTTGGGCGTCAAGCTGTTCGAGCGTCATGCGAGGGGCGTGGTGCCGACGCCGGCAGGACGCTTGTTGAAGGAGTTCGCGCTCGAAGGTCTCGATGCGATCGAAACCGGTTTGCGGCGCGTGAAGGCGCTACAGCAGGGCGAAGAGGGTACGTTGATCGTAACGACCGGCGGGACGACGGTACGGCACTTCATGAAGACGGCCATCGTGCGTTTCAGAAAACGCCATCCGGGGGTGAACTTGCGGTTTCTTCCGGCGAGCTCGACGAAGCGGTGTTTCGAAATTCTGCGGCTGAGCCAAGCGGAGCTCGGTTTCGTAACGACGGGCGAGCCCGTGCGCGGAATCAACGAACGCACGGTTGCTCGCCAGCAGCTATTCTTGCTCGTCGCGAAGAACGACGACCTGGCAAAGCTGCGACGCATCCACGTGCAGGAGCTCGAGAACATCCGCTATCTGGGATTGTCGGGCCACACCACGCACCGCAATGCGATCGAGCAGGCCGCCCTCGACCGCGGTGTAGAGCTCAAACCCGAGATCGTCTTCGACGATTTCGACACCGCGAAGGTCTTCGTCGAGCTCGGTCTCGGACACGCCATAGTCCCGGCAGTGCATGCGCACAACTTCGTGAAAGGCGGCGCCGTGGCCGCAGTGCCGATCGAGGATCTGCCGCCGATCTCCATCGGTTGGGCATTTCGTCATTGGCAACATCTGTCGCCTACGGCACGGTCGTTCGTCGAGATCGTCGATCGGGAACTGCGCAAGCTGCGCAGTGTGCGCGGGTTTCAGCTCGTTCGAGAAGGCTGAAGACTGAAGGCAGAAGTACTGAACGGCAGGCCGCAGCATCTAGCGCAGGTTATGAGCAAGCAAAAACCTTGCGCACACCTAGTGGAAGAGACGCAAGTCTCATCGGTCGTTCCCCCTGCATACCGCTACGAGACGGAATGCATTCGCTCGCTGCGCAATCGATCAATAAATTTATTTGCACCTACTTCACAGAATCGACGCTCGTCGCCTGACACAGCAGCGCGGTCCAGTAGCATCCCGCGACTTTCTCGAAAATGGCGTAAGACGCCGAAGAAGGGCCGATAAATGAAAAAACTTGCCGGTGCCGTCGTCGTTGCGATGGGTCTGCTTCAAGGGTGCGGAGGCGGCGGAGGTGGGGGCGGTAGCAATGACTCTAACGCGCCGCCGCAAATCACTACTTATTCATTGTCGGCGTCCGTATCGGGGCTCGAAGGTTCGCTCACGCTCGTTGCCAGTTCCGCAACGCCCGTCACCCTGACATCGAGCACACAAGCGACTCTGGCGCGCTTGCCCGCAGGCACGGCTTACTCGATCTCGATTGTGTCGCAGCCGGAGTTGCAGCACTGCACACTCAGCGCAAGCAGCGGCACGCTCAATGTCGATACGACTGTCGAGGTGACGTGCACGTCGCGCGTCACCATGCCGGAGACGACGATTGCCGGCTTCCAGGTCGCACGTTTCGAGGTCGCGGGACTCGAACTCACGAACGATGAATACACGGGCACGACGACGACTCGATCAACGTAACGCTGACGGCGATCGACGGCGGCCTCGTCATGCTCATGCCCCCGCTTGCCGACGGCGCACATCGCCTCGAAATCGCGGTCGGCGACACGCGCTATCCGGTCGATTTCAACGTGGCAACCCCTGCCCTGCCGGCGCCGGCCGAGCAACTCGCGGCGGAGTTCGTCGCCGACATCGAGAGCGGACTCGCTGCTTTGCGTGCGGATCCGGAATTTGCGAACGCGAGCGACTGGGACGCCATCGACGATGAATTGACTGCGTTGAAGAATCAGATCGCCGCGATGAGCCCGGATGAGCTCGAAGCCCTCGCGCGCATCATCGCGACGAACACGCTGCCTGCCGCAGCCGCGGCATACGCCAGCGCAACTCGCACACCGCTCTTCGCCAAATACGACGATTCGGGCTGCCGCGAATTGCGAGTCGCAATCCTTTCGAATGCCATCGATGCCGGTGCGTACCTGTCGTTGGTTGCCGCATCCTTGGCGGTCGGCGTGGAATTCGGACCGAACGGCGCATTGGTCGGCGTCGCTGCGGCCGCAGCGCTGTACAAGTTCAAGGCATGGCCCGCCATGAAAAAAACCTGGCGTAGCCTGAAGTCCTATAAGACGAACGAATGCTTCTGGTTCCAGCAGCTCAATTTCAGCCTCAATCTCGAAGAACGGTTCTTGAACGAGAAACCCGGCCGCACCGTACGCGCCATGGCGGCCGCCCAAGAAACGCTGACGTTCAATCACAAGCGCACGCGCGAATACGACGTCACCGGTTCGGGCACGCTGCCCGACGACCTGTTGGGTTCGGTCGCCGTTGCCGCGCAAATCTTGAAGTACGGCGGACCGTTCTTGACCGAAGACGCGAAGGAAGTGTTGCGCGATTGGACAGCGAGCTATACCCGCCCGCTCGATCTCTCGGATTTCGCGTTGAGCAACATTTCGGCCAGCAGCATCGACGGCACGCTCAGCGTGCAGGGCGACAAGCTGCGACTGCGCTTCCAGTACCTGCCGAACCAAATGCCCGGCGCGCCGCTGGACTTCACGTTCACGCTCTCGGGGAACAACCAGTCCTGGGAGATTCCGGCACGCTTGAACCTCATCGAGCCGCCGGTCGCGCACGACGACGAGGTGAAGACGCAAGTCAACGAAACGCTGCGCGGCGAATTGCAAGCCGACTTCGCGGACTCGTTCCGCATCACTTCGCAACCGGTGAACGGTACGCTCGAGCTGGATTCGACCGCCGGCGTCTATCTCTATACGCCGAGCCTGGAATTCACCGGCGCCGATTCGTTCCGATTCGTTGCGATCAACGAGCGCGGCGAATCGCAGCCGGCCACCGTCAGCATCACGGTATCGGGTCTTTGCGAACTGGATGAGCAAGGCGAATTCTGGACGCGCACGTGCTACACGGATGCGACCCGCACCGAGGTCGACTTCGTCGAGCACCTCGAATATCGGCCGCCCTACACCGGCGTGTCGGTTCAGCGCAGCGTGCAGCTCATTCCCGGCGACCCGAGCTCGATTCGGGTGTCGGAAAACCATCTTTACAAGATGTACGGCGACCTCGTGACCGTCAGCATCGACAAGGCAGATTGGACGGTGTTGCCCGGCACGTCGATTCCTGTGGAGCGCGTATATGAATCCGCGATCGTCGACTATCTGCACGGCACACCGACGCTCATCACCTGGATTCGCATCACCCGCAACCTCGAGAACATGACCGGCACGATGCAAACGCTCAACTGCGATCCCGAGCAGTGGTCGCGAGTGTCGACGACAGGCGAGGTCAACCCCGTCACCGGCGCACTGGAGACGCCGAATGCACCGCCGGGCGAATACAACATCCAAGGGCCGTGCCCGAAGACCGATGAAGAAGTGTTCTCCTTCCATCCGCCGATTGCGCTGGAAGACATCGGCATATGGCGCATTTGGAATTCGCGCCGCTGACGAGCGTATCTGCTCGTTCGAGTAACGCCCGAACGAGCAGGTGCACATCCAAGCGTTGAACGAGAAGGCCGCACACGCGGCCTTCTTCGTTTCGAGCCGCGCGCGCCCGCGCGCATGGGCCGAACCTCCTGGGAGCATCCCTCATAGGCATTTCCGGCCACGCACTTGGATGCGCTCCCTTATGCGCCGCAGTGCAAGTCATATGTCGCTCGGCGCATTCGCAGTCATTGGAGACCCTTCCTGCAACTCACCGACACCCTTTCTCGATAAACACAACGGCCCCTTTGACGCCGGGGTGCCGTGGTTTGAATTTGCGTACACTCTGCGCCCCGAAATTCCGCAGCGGAGGTTGCGCATGTTCAGCCACATCATGATCGGTTCGAACGATATCGAACGTTCCAAGCGCTTCTACGATGCCGTACTCGGCGTTCTCGGCGTGAAACCGGCGACGATCAACAAGAATGCGACGGGGCACACCCGCCTGTTCTATCGCCACGACGGAAATACGTTTTGCGTCACCGAGCCGATCAACGGCCAACCGGCGACGCCTGCAAATGGCGGCACGATCGGCTTCAAGTGCGACTCGGAAGAGCAAGCGCGCGCATTTCATGACGCTGCGGTCGCCAATGGCGGCACGTCGATCGAAGATCCGCCGGGATACCGCGAAGGCAGCTTGGGGAAGACGTATTTCGCTTACGTCCGCGATCCTGACGGCCACAAGCTTTGCACGCTCTATCGCCCGAGTAACGGCTAAGACGTCAGCCTCGCAACAGGCGAATCCAGTCGTCGAAGTGCACGTTTAGCGAGGCTTCGGCTCGCGGCTGCAAGCGGCTGCGCAATGCGATCGGCGGATCGCAGCACACGTTGCTTGGGCGGCGAGGGTCACGGGAGCGTATCGATCAGCTGTTGAGCTTCCTGCCGTTGTTCAGCGTTGCCTTCAGCGAGCACCTCGTCGAGCATGTGGCGCGCACTCTCCGGATCGCCCATATCGAGAAACTGTCGGGCAAGTTCGAGCTTGGTGCGCACCTCGCCGGCGGTGACCGGACCGAGCCCATCGGTGTCGGCTGCGGTCGAACGATCTGGTGGTTTGGCGGTCGTCATCGCTAAGCAACTCATTCCGGCGCAGCGCATGCCGCGCCCAGGGGGAATCGAGGCAACTGTCCTGCAATTCTGCGGAGTTGCATTGTCCATGCTCCCTTCGCAATTCTCAATTCAGCCTTGCCGCCCCTGAATCGGCGTCCGCCGGACACACTGCCTGCGAACCATGCATGTCCGGGCGCGCTAGTCTTCGCTTGCAACCAGCTGTTTCGACTGGGCAATGATCCAAGCGATGCCGATGCCGCCCGTGAACGAAAAGTCGCGCTTCACGAGCGGGCTGTCGTCGAACACCGCACCTTGCACTTGATCGACGCGCACATAGCCGCCGACCCAATATTTCGGAAAGCGCTTGGTCAGCGAAACGAACACGTGCGAGCCGGAGTAGCCGCGCTTCGCGCGGTAAGCGGGGCGCTCGGGCAGCTCGAAGCGCGGCGCCACCGAATAGAAGTAGTCGTGATATTTCTCGTCGGCGAACAGCGGACCGGCCGATAGACTGAGGTCCCACCCCGTACTCGAAATGTCTCGCACGAGCACACTGAGTTTCGGCGCAAACATCAAGCCGATGAACTGCGGCGAAGATTCGATCGTCACCGGCACACGCAACGGCAAGATCAAATCGACTTTGATCGACGCATCGCTGGATTGCCACAAGTGCACATCGAGCGACGGCCCGATCTCGAGCGTCGGTTTCAAATCCGGCATACCGCGGCGCGCGTCGTTGTCGTCGCTGTCGACGGGGATGGAACCGCTCAAACTGATACTCAACTCGCTCAGCTTGCGATCCCACAGTTCGCCGCGCACGCCTTCTCTATCGGTCTTCCAGAGCTTGCCCCGGTACACCGCATAGGGCAGCGGTATCGGATACACCCGATACTCATCCGCGCCTCGATAATCGGGAATGGTGATGGCGCCTATGCCTGCGCCGAATTCCCATAGCGGCTGCTCCTGCGTCTGCGCACTGCTCTCCGCTCCGGCCAGCAACGCAGCACTTGCGCATACGCTGGCAGCGAACTCACGAGCCTTCACGATCGATCTCCTTCGTTTCGGTCACGGCTCAGTTCGGCCTGAAGCGCAACTGCGCCGGCACGCTCGCATTCTTGGTCGAAAATGGATAGTCCGTGATTGCGATCGCATCGCCCTGAGGACGCGCAGTGAAGGATGCTTCGCTGCCCGTCACGGTGAACCGCACCGTACCTGAAGGCTCGGTGACGAAATCGCCCGCGAGCTGTTCGAATTGTTCAAGATCGCCGGACTGGCGCGCTTCGACCCAGACGATACGCAACGACCACGTGCCCTCGCCATTGCCATCCGAATCCCACAGCGACAAGCGCCCGGACACGACGGTCTCCGGGTTCTGCCAGCTTTCGCGAGGCAATCCCGCATACGGTAAACCTTCGCCGTTGAATTCGACGAGATCGAAGCGGCAAGGCTCGAAAGCATTCGGCGGCGTGCACAGGCCGGACTGAATGCGAATGTTCGAAATCAATGTCACAAGCCCGCCATCGAGCGTCGTGTATTCCGCAGACACTGCGACCGGACTCGCTGGCGGCGCCACGGCCGGCGCCGTGTACAACGCCGAACGGTCTTCTTGCACCGTCACGGTGCCGACACTAGCGTCGCCGCCCGGTGTCCCATTGACCGACCAATTCCTCACGAGATTTCGAAAGACTTCGCTCGTACGGCATTCCGCCACGAGCGGCGTTAGCTGATCGTCTCCAGTAACCCGCTCGCACACGACGACGTTCAGCGTAACGGATTCACCCGGCTGCACCGTTGCTTCCTGTGGCGATAGCAAGGTTCCGGTCACGAGCGACCAATCGCTGAAGTG